>NZ_JBEPRI010000023.1:0-124330 GCF_040548265.1 Bradyrhizobium sp. F1.13.3
ACAACGCATGCGACCAGCTTCAGCTACCAGACCCGGATCATCGACACCGCCGGCAACATCGGCACCACCGCTAGCAAAGCGGTAACGATCGATACGACGGCGCCGACCATCACGATCTCCAATGCCGGCGGACCGACGAACCAGGCGAACCAGACCATTGCCGGTACGGTCGATGTGGCCGATGCCGGAGCCACCGTCACCATCCTGGACGGGACCACCACGATCGGCACCGCCGTCGTGCAGGGCGACGGCAGCTGGAGCAGCCTCGTCACGCTCGGCAATGGCAGCAACTCGCTGACGGCCAAGGTGACCGATCTTGCTGGCAATACGACGACCAGCAATGCCGTTGTCTATACGCTCAGCACGACCGGCCCGGCAGTGACGGAGCATCTGACCTCCGATACCGCGGCGTTTGACCAGATCACTTCGAACCCTGCGCTGACCGGGACGGGCCTGGCAAACACCACGGTGCACTTCACCATCGATGGTGTTGTCAGCTCCACCACTGTGACGACCGATGCGCAAGGGGCATGGTCGTTCACCCCGGGCGGTCTCGCTGATGGGGTGCATACCATCGTGGCGAGCCAGACCGATGGATTCGGCAACACCGGTTCGGCCTCGCTGAGCTTCACGCTGGACACCACGGCTCCGTCCGAGGCGCTGGCGATCACGGCGATCAACCAGGACACGGGCACGGCCGCGGACTTCATCACCAGCGACACCACGCTGACGGTCTCCGGCAGCAATGGCCCGCTGGGCTCTGGCGAGAAGATCCAGGTCTCCAGCGATGGCGGCGCCACCTGGGCGGACGTCACGCAGTCGACCGCGACGAGCTGGAGCCATCTCGACCCGACAACGCATGCGACCAGCTTCAGCTACCAGACCCGGATCATCGACACCGCCGGCAACATCGGCACCACCGCTAGCAAAGCGGTAACGATCGATACTACCGCTCCGTCCGCCGCGACGATCAGTACGGTGACGGATGATGTATCGCCGCTGACGGGTTTAGTTGCCGAAAACGGCTTCTCGAACGACCCGACACTAACGGTTGCAGGTACTGCGGAAGCCGGCAGCACGGTGACCCTGTACGACACCGACGGCACGACCGTGCTTGGCACGGGCATTGCGGTCGGCGGCAGCTACTCAATTACGACAGCGGGCTTAAGTCAAGGCAGCCATACGCTGACGGCCAAGGCAACCGATCTGGCAGGGAATACGGGTGTAGCCTCAAGCGCATTTCGTGTTGCGGTGGACACCTTGGCGCCAGCGGACATCATATTGTCAAACACGAGTGTCGCAGAAAATAGTGCGACAGGAACGGTGGTCGGTTCCCTATCGGAAGTTGATCCGGGTGGTACCGGGACAGCGACCTTTTCGCTGTTGGACAATGCCGGCGGCCGGTTCGCAATCAGCAATGGCAATCTGTTGCTGGCCGGGAGCCTCGACTACGAGACCGCCCAATCGCACCAGGTCACCGTGCGGGTCACCGATGCAGCCGGCAATATCTTCGACAAAGATCTCACCATCGCTGTCCTCGACGTGGCTGGTGTTACGGTGATTGGTGACGCTGGCGCCAACGTGCTTATAGGAACAATTGAGACCGATAGTATCTTCGGGCTTGCCGGGAATGATCGGCTGCAGGGGCTTGGGGGTAACGACAGTTTGGACGGTGGCGCCGGGTTTGATCGCGCGGTTTATGCGGATGCGACTGGCTCGGTCACCGTGAACCTTGCGGCTGGAAGCGGCTCCGGGGCCGGGGTCGGCAGTGATACGCTCATCAGCATTGAAGCGGCCGTGGGCGGCGACTTTGCCGACACGTTCGATGCGACCGGCTTTACGGGATCAAGCACCCAGCCCGGTGTGGCCTTGGGCCAAAGCGCTTTCGAGGGCCGGGGCGGCAACGACGTGATCTCCGGCCGCATCAACGATCTGGGTCAATCATTGACGCGGGTTGAGTATCTCAGCGCCTCGGCTGCGGTGACGGTCGATGTTGCCGCCCGCACAGGGCAGGGCACGGCGGCCAGCGATGCGGCCAATGTCGGCCACGACACGTTCACCAACGCATTGCAGGGCGTGTATGGGTCGGCCTACGGCGATACGATCTACGGCAGCAACAACGCCAACTTCACGTATGAAGTCTTTGAAGGTCGCGGTGGCAACGACTATATCGACGGCCGTGGCGGTTACGACATGGTCGCCTACAACAACGACGTGGCGACCACGTCGAGTATTACGATCAATCTTGCCGCCGGAACCGTTGTTGGCGATTCCACCATTGGCACCGACACGCTCCGTGACGTGGAGGCGGTGCGGGGTACCAACTTCGACGATACCTTCGACGCGACCGGCTACGGCCTTGCCGGCGCCCTGAACGTCTCTTCGACCAACGGCAACTTCAACGACTTTGCAGGCGCAGGCGGCAACGATACCATCATCGGCAACGGCAACACGCGCCTTAATTACTCGATCGCGCAGGCCGCCGTTACGGTTGACCTTCAGATCACCGCCGGCACGGCCATCACGGTGGCCGGCAGTGCCACGGGCGCGACCGAGGGCACCGATAGCTTCACCGGCGTCAACGCCGTTCAAGCCTCGGTCTTCGCCGACACGCTGCTGGGCAGCAGTTACAACAATACGTTCACGGGCCTGGGGGGAGACGACTACATCGACGGCCGCGGCGGGTTCGATACGGCAAGTTACAACAACCTGAACACGGTGACGGGCGGGGTTGCCGTCAACATGGCGGCTGGCACGGTGACGGGCGATGCCTCGAGCGGCACCGATACGCTGCGCAACATCGAGGGTGTTCAGGGCACCGGCTATGTCGATACCTATGATGCCACCGGCTATGGCCTGGCAAGCGCGCTGAACGTCTCGACCAGCAACGGCAACTTCAACCAGTTCGAGGGCCTTGGCGGCGATGACATCATCACCGGCAACGGCAACACGCGGGTGCTCTATAGCAATGCCACCGGCGCGGTCACGATTACGATCGGGGCGGGAGGCGCAGGTTCGGCGTCAGGCGATGCCTCGACCGGCCACGACAGCTTCACCGGCGGCGTTAACAGCGCGTTCGCTAGCAACCTTGCCGACATCTATAATGCAAGCGGGTTCAATGCCGGCTTCAACTCGTTCCAGGGCAACGGCGGCAACGACACCATCACCGGCAACGGCTCTACCCAGATTCAGTACAGCAATGCCACCTCGGGCGTGACGATCACGATCGGGGCCAGCGGGGCAGGGTCTGCATCTGGCGATGGCTCGGTCGGCACCGACAGCTTCACCGGCGTCAACAGCGCCGTCGGCGGTAACCTGAACGATACCTACAATGCCTCCGGTTTTGGAGCCGGATTGTACAATTCGTTCCAGGGCAACGGCGGCAATGACGCCATCACCGGCAACGGCTCTACTCAGATCGAGTACTTTAGCGCCACTGCCGGCGTGAACGTGAACCTGACCACCGGAGTTGCCTCGGGCAACGCTTCGGTCGGTACCGACTCGATTACTGGCGGCGTCAGTGGCGTCCAGGGATCGAACTTCGCTGACACCATCACCGGTAGTTCGGGCAACGACTCCCTGTTCGGCAATGGTGGCGACGATACGTTGTCGGGCGTCGGCGGCAATGACTATTTGGCTGGCGGCTTGGGTGCGGACACGTTCGTCTACTCCATCGGCGGGGCGGACTATATCGGCGACTTCAATCGCAGCGAGGGCGACCGGATCGACCTGTCCGGGGTGACGAGCGTCTTCACCCTCGCCGACATCCAGGCCCGTGCGACGCAACAGGGTTCCGATACGCTGATCGACTTTGGCAGCGGCAACACCATAACGCTGGCCAATGTCACGGTGGGAAGCCTGATTGCCAGCGACTTGCTCTTCGGCAACAGCATCGGCACGTCCGCCAATGACGTACTGGTCGGCACCAGCCAAGCCGATAGTATCTTCGGGCTTGCCGGGAATGATCGGCTGCAGGGGCTTGGGGGTAACGACAGTTTGGACGGTGGCGCCGGGTTTGATCGCGCGGTTTATGCGGATGCGACTGGCTCGGTCACCGTGAACCTTGCGGCTGGAAGCGGCTCCGGGGCCGGGGTCGGCAGTGATACGCTCATCAGCATTGAAGCGGCCGTGGGCGGCGACTTTGCCGACACGTTCGATGCGACCGGCTTTACGGGATCAAGCACCCAGCCCGGTGTGGCCTTGGGCCAAAGCGCTTTCGAGGGCCGGGGCGGCAACGACGTGATCTCCGGCCGCATCAACGATCTGGGTCAATCATTGACGCGGGTTGAGTATCTCAGCGCCTCGGCTGCGGTGACGGTCGATGTTGCCGCCCGCACAGGGCAGGGCACGGCGGCCAGCGATGCGGCCAATGTCGGCCACGACACGTTCACCAACGCATTGCAGGGCGTGTATGGGTCGGCCTACGGCGATACGATCTACGGCAGCAACAACGCCAACTTCACGTATGAAGTCTTTGAAGGTCGCGGTGGCAACGACTATATCGACGGCCGTGGCGGTTACGACATGGTCGCCTACAACAACGACGTGGCGACCACGTCGAGTATTACGATCAATCTTGCCGCCGGAACCGTTGTTGGCGATTCCACCATTGGCACCGACACGCTCCGTGACGTGGAGGCGGTGCGGGGTACCAACTTCGACGATACCTTCGACGCGACCGGCTACGGCCTTGCCGGCGCCCTGAACGTCTCTTCGACCAACGGCAACTTCAACGACTTTGCAGGCGCAGGCGGCAACGATACCATCATCGGCAACGGCAACACGCGCCTTAATTACTCGATCGCGCAGGCCGCCGTTACGGTTGACCTTCAGATCACCGCCGGCACGGCCATCACGGTGGCCGGCAGTGCCACGGGCGCGACCGAGGGCACCGATAGCTTCACCGGCGTCAACGCCGTTCAAGCCTCGGTCTTCGCCGACACGCTGCTGGGCAGCAGTTACAACAATACGTTCACGGGCCTGGGGGGAGACGACTACATCGACGGCCGCGGCGGGTTCGATACGGCAAGTTACAACAACCTGAACACGGTGACGGGCGGGGTTGCCGTCAACATGGCGGCTGGCACGGTGACGGGCGATGCCTCGAGCGGCACCGATACGCTGCGCAACATCGAGGGTGTTCAGGGCACCGGCTATGTCGATACCTATGATGCCACCGGCTATGGCCTGGCAAGCGCGCTGAACGTCTCGACCAGCAACGGCAACTTCAACCAGTTCGAGGGCCTTGGCGGCGATGACATCATCACCGGCAACGGCAACACGCGGGTGCTCTATAGCAATGCCACCGGCGCGGTCACGATTACGATCGGGGCGGGAGGCGCAGGTTCGGCGTCAGGCGATGCCTCGACCGGCCACGACAGCTTCACCGGCGGCGTTAACAGCGCGTTCGCTAGCAACCTTGCCGACATCTATAATGCAAGCGGGTTCAATGCCGGCTTCAACTCGTTCCAGGGCAACGGCGGCAACGACACCATCACCGGCAACGGCTCTACCCAGATTCAGTACAGCAATGCCACCTCGGGCGTGACGATCGATCTGATCGCAGGTACGGCCATCGGGAACGGCTCGGTCGGAACGGACACTATTATGGGCGGCGTCAACTCCGTCGTTGGGTCCAACTTCAACGATGTGATTTCTGGGACTAACAATGCGACCGTAACGGACGTCTATTTCGGCGGCGGGGGTAACGATACAATAGATGGTCGTGGCGGCTACGACCTCGCAAACTACAACGACAGCAGCGTTTCCGCCGCTATCAATGTCAATCTTGCAGCCGGAACCGTCGTGGGGGACGGCTCAGTGGGGACTGACATATTGCATGGCGTCGAGCTCATTCGAGGCACCAGGTTTGCAGACTCGTATGATGCCACCGGCTTCAATGGCAGCAGCACGAATGCCGGTTCCTATGATACCTTCAATACCTTCGAAGGCATGGCGGGCAACGACACCGTGACAGGAAACGGGGACACTCGTGTTGATTACTCGCATGCACTCGCCGCGGTTACTGTTGATCTAGCTGCTGGAACGGGACAAAGCGCGGCCGCAGGTGATATAGCAGGTGTCGGTGTCGATACTTTCACGAGCGGTGTAAACTCCATTCGTGGTTCAGATTTTGACGACGCACTCCTTGGCAGCAATAATGCCACTGGTGCGGAGGAATTTATTGGAGGTGCAGGCAACGACACTATCGACGGACGTGGCGGATTTGATCGCGCCATGTTTTCGGCATCGTCCAGTGATACGACAACCGGAGGAATTGTCGTTGATCTTGCAGCGGGGACGGTCGCTGGCGACGCCTCGATCGGCAACGATACATTGAGATCGATCGAATCGATCCGCGGGACCAATTTCGCTGACATATTCAATGCAAGCGCGTTCAGCGGTTCCAGCGCGAACGCCGGCAGCAATGGCACGCTCAACGAGTTCGAAGGAGAAGCCGGCAATGATGCCATTACGGGAAACGGCAACACGCGCATAGCGTTCTATCACGCCGCCAGCGGCGTGAACGTAGACCTCAGCACTGGAATCTCCACGAGCCTCACAAATGGGGACGTCGCACGTGTCGGAACCGACTCACTCACCGGGGTTGCTGCAGTGCGGGGTTCAGATTTTGGCGATCAGATTGCCGGCAAGTCAGGAAGTGTAATATTGGACGGCCGCGGAGGCGACGATATCCTCATTGCAAATGGAGGAGCGAACACTCTTATCGGGGGAGTGGGCAACGATCAATTTAAGTTCAAAGCAGCTCTTGTCAATGGTGCCACAATCTCTGACTTTGCTGGCAATGGCGCCGCAGCTGGAGACTCTATCGATTTTGAGGGTTTCGGTACGGCAGCGCAAGGTGCGACATTTACCTTCTTCAGTGCCGCGGGTGCTGATTCTATTTGGCAGATACACTCCGGCTTGGACGGTCACAACGAACTAATTACGCTGAAGGGCATCGCTACGTCCGCTGGTGTTCATAGCAGCGATTATTTGTTTGGTACGTAACTTTGGGCGCATCGATACGATAGTGGCTCTCATGCTCAGTCGAACCTACAGGAGAGTCGAACAGGTTGTGAGTCATGCCACTGAGTAGTCGCATTTCGAGGTCCGCAGCTGAGCAGAGCGCAGTGGCTGTGAGACTGGACAAGGGCACTCGCATAGCTGTGGCGCAATCAGCTGGCCCGAGGCTTGCCGGCAAGCGGGGTGTTGTCGTCGGAAATGGCGCAACCATAAACCAACTCAGGGTTCAGCTGGACAGCTCCAAGCACTGCATAACCATTCACGTGCGTTTCCTAGGCCCGGAAGCTGAACCTTAGCGTAAGCGTCGTTCCGCTCCCACCTTCTCGCGGCACATGGGATAGGCGAGTTTCACGATCTCTTTGAAGGGATGTGTCTATGCTTGACCATACGCTTAGATCGGACGTGACGGCGCGCCGGCTGGAAGTGATCACGGAGACGGGACGCCGTCGTTGGTTCTCCAAGGACGACAAGGCCCGGATCGTCGAGGAGACGCTGGTCTCGGGCGCCGTCGTTTCCGAGATTGCCCGGCGACACGGGCTGACCCCACAACAAGTGTTCACCTGGCGCCGGCAAGCACGCCAGTTGCCGACGCCGATGGCTGACGATCCACCGTTTGTACCGGCGGTGGTAGACGCCTTGGTACCGGCCGTGGCTGTTGGCCATGAGCGCAAGACAGCGCGACGCAAGGCCAAGCCGGATATCGGGGGCATCGAGATCGAAGCCGAGGGCGTCACTATCCGGGTCGGCCGAGGCGCGGATGTGGCGATGATTGCGGCCATCGTCCATGCGCTGACGGCAAGCCGGTGATCGGCCCGTCCGGAACTGTCCGGGTGATGGTGGCAACCAAGCCGGTCGACTTCCGCAAGGGAATGGAGGGGCTTGCCATATTGGTACGCGAGCACATGCAGGCTGACCCGTTCTCGCGTGCTGTTTATGTGTTCCGTGCCAAGCGCGCCGACCGGATCAAGCTGATCTTCTGGGATGGTACGGGTTTGTGCCTGTTCGCCAAGCGGCTCGAAGACGGCGTCTTCCGCTGGCCGAAGATCGAGGATGGCGTGATGCGTTTGTCGGCGGCGGAATTGTCGGCGCTGCTCGAAGGGCTCGATTGGCGGCGTGTCCACGTGGCACGGGAGACGGTCGTGCCGACGCAAGTCGGAAGCCGCAAAAGCCATGCGACGGCGCGTCAGCTCGGTGCGGCGGCAAGCCCGAGAGCTGGGGCTCCTACTCTACAAGGCGTAGGCTAACGCGCTGGAACTTCAGAACCGCCGCCGCAGTGGCTTTGATGCCCAAGGAGATCGCAATAGCGCTCTGGTCACTAGCTGCCGCCTGTGTAGTGGCGTTTAGCGTGGCGGCTCTCGTGTCTCCTCACTAAAGAACCTTTGCCCGCCTCCTGTTTTGAGATAGCTCAGGCTCAGCAGAGGACGGGCGATGACAGAACCTACACCACGTTTGCGGCGAGATCGGCTTTTACAGGCCACCCGGAAGGAGTTGGCCGAGTTTGAGCGCAAGGAGATCGAGTTCCGCAAGCAGGATCGCGAGGAGCGTGCCGCGGAGCTACAGCTTCCCGTGAAAATTCAGTGGGCCGGGCGTCATTGTCATTACAACATCATGAAGTTTTTAGGCTTCATCTCGCGACGGCCGCCGCGTCGCGCAGCTCCCCGCTTCGGCATCTAACCAGCAGATCGGCGGGCCTTTCATTCGAGGGAAAGCCGCCCGTTGCATCCGGTAGGAGCATCTTGACGCCAGTTGATGCAAAGGCTGTACTGGCCATATTCTACCGCGTTAGCGGCCTCGCAGTTTTTGTGTGTGATTATTTTAGGGGCGTTCCATGCGTAATTGTGCTCGCGCAGATGTCCTGCGCCGCCAGTATCTGGATGCACTCATCTCTGAACTTTCCGAACTCGAAGCCCTTCGCAACCGCGTGCTCGAGGCTGAGCAAAGAAGGATTGGCACGCCGCACCGACCGCGGAGAGGATCAGTCAGAAGGATAGCTAAAGTTCGCGGGCGCCTCTAACCTTCCGCGCTCCACAGACGACTAGTTGCCAGCTTCCCCTTGTCGGCCCAAGCTACATACAATTCGTGAGTCGGGGGATTCATGGAACGAAAGCCGTTCGAGGGCATGTCTCTCGAGGAACTGTGGCGACTCCACACGCTCGTCAATGACGTTCTTGCCGTGAGGCTCGTGGCCAAGAAGGAAGAGCTGGAGCGACGGCTCGGGTTTCTCAACCGAGACGACAGGACTCCTTCGCAATAGGCATTGAGCGAGCGAGGCTTGCCGCAGCAAAGGTGAGGGAGGACCCGCCGGGGCTGGCTAGCTGGCGGGCTCTCACCCCAAGCAGAAGGCCGCGTATGTCCCCCACGGCCCCGTCCCAAGCAACACGCTACGCAGCCGCCGCTAACAAAGCGTAAACCTTGTTCCGTTCATATATCCTGCATCGCAATGGTGAACTCGCTGCGACTTCCGGCTGGAAGCCCGCTAGTTAACGCACTTGGCGGGCTTTCTTCCTTTTCGCAACAAGTCTGATTCATTCATCAAAGCATTGCGCGGATGAAGAGAAACGACAAACCCAAAGAATGGACCGATGCGGAGGTGCAACTCTTGCTCGCGCTGTCGCGAGAAGGCGCCGGCGCGGTCCAGATTGCAAGTGCGTTGGAGAGGTACGTCTCATCGGTGAAGCGTGTGGCGGAAAACTTCGGCCTTGAACTGCGGGCTTAACGGGCTGGCGGGCATAGCACTCCCGGCGCTCTTATCCGCAATTAAATCAGCCTTCGTTTCCAAACTCGCTGAGGTTGTGAGTTGAAATGCGTCGACTCTGAGTGCATGATGGGCACATGCAGGTGCAATGCCCGAAATGCAAAGTGATCGTCGCCATTGGCAGAGACAAGTGGTTCTTCGACGGCGGCGAATGTAGGGAGCTTCGCGGTACCATCGCGGGCGATGCTAAGGAATATGAAAAGTGCCGGGTCCTTATCGAAGTTGTGTCGACCGTCAGGAAGAATGCCGCCACCTAGGCGAGCGCCTTAGCGTCCGACAAGTTGCCGTCCCGGGCGATCCCTCTAGGGCTCCTTAAAAGACCATTGACTATTTCATTGCATATCATTGGGCATGGAGCATCTGATCCTCGAGCTCGTGGTTGGCCTGCGGCCGCATACGTCGCTGCGTTGGCTATAAAGTCGCGCGCGAAACGCAAACGAGCGGAAAAACCCACGCAGCCCCAGCCTAGTGACTCCGCGGAACCGCGAACGCAGTTTGGGCTGCGACGGTCGTCCAACGAGTAGGAAGCCGCGGCGCGGCCGACCTCCCGAAGGGCTGACAACGGCCCCGCCTTCAGAGGGCGCTTGTGGGATGGCCGGGGCGACGGAGCGCGGATCTATAGCTCCGGTCTGCGATGGCGCGCGGCCCCAAGACTTCGTTCTCGGGGGCGCGTAGGTCAGGCGGAGCGCGAGCGTTCCGAGCTCTCTCGCGAGTTTATCAAGAGCGCTGGCGAGCAAATTGCGCATTCCAATTCCCTAGTTGCGCACGACGGAGAATCGCAACCTTAATGCGTGCTCGCGACGGGCGTTCCCAAATGGAAGATGTCGCCGACATTTTGTGCACAACCAGCGCGCATCGGCATCAAGGACATCGTCTCGTTCCTGGTGGGCCGACGACCCGCGCGAGCTACTGCGCGTCGTGGGTGCGCCGAATCACGCTGGCGTGCTCAGCGCTCCTAGGGAGTCACCAGGGAGCGCACTAGATCCCAAACCATCCGAGGGTAGGAAAAGAAATACTGGTCTATGAAACGGGGAGCGTCACGCGTCTCGCCGAAGCTAATAACAGGCTTTATTGAACCAACATGCTTTTGGAGAAGCTGATGTCTAAAGTGGCCTCGTATCACATCAAGTCACTCGAATATCCGCCCTCCCAGCGTAATGTGTATCACGATCAGGACAACTGCCAGACCGGGAAACAGATCAAATATCAGGATAGAAGGTCTGGCAGGGCTGGAAGACCGCGATGCCATGATTGCGAAATACTAGCTAGTCGATCGCGCGTTTCGTCTTCTGATCGCCTCGAAAAAGTCGCCGAGCGCGAGGAGAGCTGATGGGCCGCGCCAGAAGCCGAAACGGCAAAAGGGCGTTCGGTGACGTGCTTCATCGCTGGAATCAAAACCTCAAGCCCATGCTTGGCCTGACTTGCCCGCGACTGTCATGCCAGTTCGGGACGATATGCACAGATCCCGCGGCGCCACATGCTGAGGAGATCATGCGCAAGCCGACGCGCGCCCAAGGCTGATCTTGCGGGAGTGTGTCGAGCTGCACGTCGACCCTGCGATCGCAGCGGCCGTTCAGGCTGCTGCAGGTCACATGGCCGTCAGCCAGCCATTCAGTGGGGCTGCGGGGCGGATAGTGACCGGCCCATTTTATGTATCGACGGCGAGCGTGCATGCCGCCATCAAAGCGGCATCGTAAGTACCTCGCAAATTATCGATCCCTAGTAGGTCGAGGCGCGCGCGAGCTACTGCGCGTCGTAGGTGTAGGAGAGCCGCTTGTTATTTCTTTAGGAGCAAGCCCATCTCTCGCGCCATCCGCTTCACCGATCCGACATGCCGCCCGAGGACTGCCGCAATTTCCGACGCGGCGCGCCGACGTGCCATCGCGGCAAGCCTCTTTCGTTCGCTCTCGGTCCACTGCTTTGGCTTCGATGATTTCACTTCGCGATCATCCAGCCGGCTCGACGAAAGCGGTATTGGGAAATTTCCGGGTGGCGACTCTTGACGGCTTAGTGCACGGCGGGAGTCTGATCGGCCACATGGGGCAGCATCAGCACGACATCGACGAGCTCGCGCGCATGGAGCGGCTGTGCCGCGACTTGGCGGAGGAGAGCAGGGTGCCCGGCGAGGCCGGCGCGCTGCTCGAGATGGCGGAAAACTACGGCCGCGAAGCTGCCAAAAGAACCGTGGTCGGGACCGTAGATTGCGTGCGGCTCAGACGGAAAACCCCAGCAGTTTCAAGAATTGACGGGACACCCCTTTGGCGGCTGAGACTGAAGATCAGGTTGAGCATGCCGCGCTGCTGGAGATGGCCGACAACTACAGGAACGGCTCGCTCCGCTAGACTGAAAGAGGCCGCCCACTGGCGGCGTCACTTTATGAAGTACCACCAGATCGCTAGCCCGAAAGCATCAACTGCAAGCGCGATAAGGATGGACGCCGCGATTAGCTTCGCCCATTCCCAATATGACGGTTTACCCCTAAGCGCTTCTTTTTCGCGTTTGAGATCCATGCTCTGCATACGTAGGTTACGGCCTTGCAGATCACCCTGACAGCGTGAACCGGCGGCCCTCAACCCGTAAATTTCCCAATGTACTCGACCTTTTCTCACCCACGATAGGCAGTAGCGGGCGCGCAGCCTGACCTACTAGGAATCGACAATTTGCGAAGTACTTACGATGCCGCTTTGAAGCCGGCATGTCTCGCCCCCCTTCGACGCCACACACCTACGCATGCTGACGGCCGTCAGATGAAGATTACCTTTGGCGAGATGCGCGAGATGGGCTTGCGTGGCGTCCTGATCCACTGCCATTGCGGTCACAACATCGGTCTAAGCGCCGATCGCTGGCCGGACTACGTTCGGTTGTCTGATATTGAGCCGCGTTTTGTGTGCGCCGGGTGCGGCAACCGAGGGGCTCAGGTCAGACCGGATTTCAGCAGCGGCAAGCCGCCCCAATTTGCGACCTCGAACGTCCGCCAGAGGAACGAACGCGCAGAGGAAAAATTGGAGGTTTGCTAGCTCCCTCCTTCGAGCTGGCGGAGCGGTCCCGGCACCAGCCCCAGGCCCCCCAGCCAGCCGGGGCCGTCTCTCCGTTCGAGCTTTAGCTTTGCTCTCTATTTCGTACCGCCAATTCCTGGTCCAGCTCCTTCAAACGAACGAGTAGGTTTTCCACGATCTCCATGCAATCGGAATGCCGCAATGACCGCACGCCCCGCGAGGCCAGCTCTTGCTCCAATATAGTCGCTACGATGCCTTGGATGCTCACAATCGTCCCCCGGAAAACATTGCTCCGGCCAGATACGGCTCAACAAAGAATTAGGTTCGCTCAAGGGAAAGGCGGCAGCGTGGTTCCAGCCCCACTGCGGCCATCCCGGAAAAACAGAAATCGGTACTTAAATCTCGCCGGTGTTCTCACAGTAGAACACCCCGTTCCGAAAATGGACTCCGTGCAACTACCGGAGGTGCCGTCACCTTAGAGCGAACATGGCACGGCTGACTTTCCAGCCCCCAATGCTCCCGGCAGCCGATCCAATTGCGGATCAGAGCGCCGGAGCCTCAAAAGTGAAGGTCGCAGGAACGGCTAAAAAGCTTCTCCTGCGACCGACGCCGCGACGTTCCGCACGATCGGCACGGCACCGTGGTGCTAGCATAGTGCCCCGCCGGCGTGAACCGGCGGGCATCAGATCAGATCAGTGCGCTTACTTCTTTGTCGAGGTTGGCGGCTTCGCGGTGCCGTTGCTCGGGGTATCGTAATGCGCTGAGTTACGTCCTCCGCCGGGCTTCCCGTTCATTTTCCCCGCCGATGCGGGAGACGTGACGAACCCTGCGGCGATCACGGCGCCCCCAAATGCAACCATTGTGAACAAGGCAATAGCTCTTAGGATCGACATTTGCTGCCTCCAAATAGCTTTCCTGAATATCGCCACGTCGAAATCACGTAGCCAATGCAGCTTAGTCTAAATCGACCTTGCCAGCGAGCCTTTCCATGGCAAAGGCCCGCCAGCGTGAAACGGCGGGCCTGTCACATCAGCGTGGCATAGGCATTGCACATTTACTGGTGACTGGGATTGCTGGTCCCCAGTTTGGTACAGGGCGCCGCCGGGACGCTTCATTTCAAGCCCGGCGGCGTATCTTTCTGGAACATCAAAGGCGATGCAGCGCCTTGCTGAGCAGAGCAAGGTACATACTGCCCCTTAGGGCGTAGCGGGTCAGCCGCAATCGGTAGCGCATGAGCAGGAGCTGGATCAGGCGCATGGAGGCTCCCCATACAGGAAGCTGTAGTTGGCGGCGAGCCGCAGGTGACTATGTAGACGGCTCGATCGATCACCACCTGCTCTCTTCCAATTCTTTGGCACGACGAGGAGGGGCGGCGCGGACCCCGAACGCGCTCGTGCGAAAAACTACGGTTCTAAGGGTATCAAAATGACCGTTGTAAGGACCGTAGCTAGCGCCGCTCAGCTCGCGTAAAGTGATGTCGAAACAAAGGGGTTGACCGGACACCCCTTCCGCCATCTCCTAGTCCGATGGCGCACGGCGCGCAGGTTTTTAACGCCAGTCAAACGCGGGGAATGCGGGGATCAGAGCGGCCCTGCTGTGGTCATGCAGGACGGTGTGCTGGGAGTAGCTGCCGAACTTGTGGACTGGCCGCCCCGCCGCTACGATTTGCGGCATGGGACGGACCAAAAAGCTGATCGATTGCCACGACTGCGACCACCCGGTTTCACCGAGTGCGTCGGCCTGCCCAAATTGCGGCTCGAAGGTGCCGTTCGGTCCTCCCATTCTTCACCGCAAATGGCCCCCGATCTATAACGTCGAGGCGCGCAACGACCGCAACATGGTCGTCTTTGCCGGAACGCTGGGAGGCTTAGGCGCAGCCTATGGATTTGCGATAAGCGCGGGGCCGCTTAGCGCTGCGCTGCTGGTCACGTCGTGCAGCATGCTGGGTGTCTTGGCGGGCATCCCGCTTGCGGCGTTGTTCAACATCACGCGCCGGCTGTGGCGATAGCGACCTCCGGAGTCTGGGAAGTCCTAGCGTCGCTCCCGGCGCTCTGATCCGCAATTGATCGGCAGCCGGGAGCATGGGGGCTGGTGAGGAATCGGTGCCAGTTTTGCGCCCGAGTGACAATGCGGGCCACCTTGAATTCCGGTAGTCTTACGGAATCCTTTTTCGGAACACGGTGTTCTACTGTGAGAACACCGGCGAGATTTAAGTACCAGTTTGTAATTTGACCGGGATGGCCGCAGTGGGGGCTGGAACCACCCTGCGGCCTTTCGCTTTAGCGAAACCCATTTCTAATTTGAGCCGTACCGTCTCTGGGGCGAAGTCGGCGGAGAATTCGTGAGCATTCAAATGGCGTGCAGTCGTTGGGACATTCCGATTGCATGGAGATCGTCGAGCACCTGCTCGGGCGACTGAAAGATCTGGACCGGGAGTTAGCTGCGCGAGGCGCCAACCAGGCGGTAGGCTCATGGAGAGGCGGCCCCGGGTCGGAGGGGCCGGGGACTGGATAGACCGAGGCCGCTACGCGGGAGCCTTTTAGATCGTCTTCCGGTGTCCAATGGTCGGTGCGTATTTGTCCGCTCCAGGCTCAAGATGCTGAGGCCATTCAATTGCCGTGCAGAACAAGCCGCGTCGCTCGATTTCCCCTGCAAGAGCTTCCGCGCGCAGCCTCGCTGGCAATCCGACAAAACGCGTGCCGGCTAGCCTATCTGCTTGCACCTCTTGGCGGATGAACTCGTGCATCCGCAGAATGAACTGGTCAGATAGGCCTTCGAATTCGCTCATGCCAGCCAATCGCGCGTCAGCCAAAGATATAGGCAACCAAAAAGGTGGCTGGCTGCCAAGCGATGAACCCAATCGCCTCCAGCGAAACAGCTGTGGCCAGGAGGGCTACAGCGCTGAAGGTGAGGGGAATGACGGGATCAAAAAAGTTGTGGGGCTCGTCTGCGTCTGCAGTTTGAAATGCGGTTCTATTGGACATTCGAATATTCCTCTATTTCGAGGTCATATCGAATTCGACGCTCCCAGCAAAACGTTCGCTGGGGTTAACCTGACCGCTAAACCTTAACAGTGGGTCCAGTCCCTTCAGGAATGTGTCGCGGCACAAAACCGATCGACGGCCTTGATCAGTGCGTCTTTCAATCCACCAGGCTGCTGCCGACTACTCAGCAAGCGCAGGGATCAAAGCCGGCTGACCGCAAGCTCGAAATACTGTGAACAAGACGCAGCCGCCAATGCCAAGGCGCCAACGCAACCTCGTTCGGCTTGTGGTGGTCTGCTCCCGACAGTGATTTGTCAGCTGCGGTGGAAATAGACGAGAACGTCGATTGTAGTGAAGCCTCGTCTCTGCATTTTATGGTCAGTGCGGCGAGTCGTGCACCGCACGTAGAAGGAGTGAGGTCCGTTCGAAAAAAGTCGAAGATCAATACAGTTGACAAGACACCCCTTCCGCCAGTCTATCCGACCGGGTTCTATCCGTCGGGCTTTCCCGGACAGGTAATCAGTGCATCAGACCTCTAATCCGGCCGCGCTCGACAAGCTGAAGCTCCGCATTCAGGCGTTGCGCGCCAAGACGATCGCAAATGGCTGCACCGAGGACGAGGCGCTGTCGGCGGCCGCCAAGGTCGCCGAGCTGCTGGATCGCCACGATCTGTCGCTCTCCGACGTCGAGCTGCGGGCGTCGCCGTGCGAACGGAAGGTCTACGAGACTTTTCGCAAGAAGCGAATTCCGCTGGACGACTGCATCGGCGCGATCGCTCGTTTCTGCGATTGTCGGGTCTGGCGCGAGAAGAGCGCGGCCGGCGAGAACCGCTATGTGTTCTTCGGTCTCGGCGCGGATGTCGAGGTCGCGCATTATCTGGCCGAATTGATCGACGGCGCCGTGCGCGCTGAACTCGGCCGCTTCAAGACCTCGGTCGATTACAGCAGGTTCCGGCACCAGGAGCGGCATCTGGCCAATGCCTCCTTTGCGCTCGGCATGGTGGCCTCAATCGCGGACAGGCTGCTGGCGATCAAGGCCAGTCGCGATCAGGTCAACGAAAGCACCGGCCGCGGGCTGGTGGTTCTCAAGACTTCGGTGGTCGATGCGGAGTTCGACAAGCTCGATCTGAAGATGCGGACCCAGCGCAGCACCAGCCGGATGGTGTCGATGACGGCCTATGAAGCCGGCGGCGCCGCCGGAGCGTCGCTGGCCATCAATCCGGGGCTTGGCAAGTCCCTCGGCGCTGCGCAGTCAAGGACCACTCCCGAAGGGAGCTGAACGCCGCGTCACCGTCATTGCAGTTCAGTCGATGGACTTCTCGAGCTTCTGGGCTGCCCGGAAGTCGTCCATGTGCTGCAGGTTCGGCCCGTACGCAGCCTCCTTGGTCAGCAGGTGATAGATGCGGGCCACGACGGTTTGCAGATGTTTCATGCGTCCGCGCGGCATCGCCCGGGCTTTGCAAAGGGCTCGGACCGCATGCGCTCGGAAATAATCAAAAGCGTCTGACATCGCGGACTTAACGTCCCGCTCGATGATTGGTTCTTGGATTGGTCCTTGGATTGGTTCTTGTTCGCGCGTCCCAAAACGCCTCGAGGAACGCTGTCGAATGGGAGAACTTAGCCCGGCACGAAGCTATGGGATGGGCGAAGTATGTTCTTCTTTTTCTCGAATCGGCTGGGATGCCTCGGCTCGCTGCTGGTCTCCGGGTTGATCACTCTCGCGCTGCTGTTCATGTTTGGAATCATTCGGTTCTAAACGCCCGCGCGTTCAGGAACCTGGCCCTCGCTGGCCTGTTGTTCGCACTCTGGTCCAGCCACGGAGGGCGCCCTTGGAAAGTACGATCATCGGAGAATTCGACACGCGCCGCGGCGCCGAGCTCGCGGTTGAGCATGTCGTGCAGGAATGCGGCGTGCCGCGAACCGATGTCTTCGTCCAGGCCGTCGGTGGCGCGAACACGTCGGGGACACGCCCGGCCGGTCCTGACGCCAAGGCCGCGCCTGCGCCGGAGGGGCACCAGAAGCTGGAAGGCCGGATCGAGGTCTCCGTGGATTTTCACGGCGATGCGCCCGAGAAGATTGCAGACGCCTTGAAAGGCGCCGGTGCAAAGTCTGTCCGAACCAAGTAGCGGCAATCGTGCGCTCCAGCATACGGGCGCAGCGCACGCGAGCCCCGGTCGTGAAGACAAGGAACCCGTTCAGCGTTCAGCGCGTTTAGACGCGAATGCGAATGGCGAGGTTGACCTGCTTCAGAGCTCATCGACCCTGATCCCCGGCGACACCGTCTGGCGGCGGTGCGAGGCGCGGCGCGTGGCGGTTCTGAACGATGCGGCCGCTTATTTCGCGGCCCTGCGGCAGACCCTGCTGCAGGCGCGGGACCTCATTTATATCGTCGGCTGGGATATCCATAGTGAGACCAGGCTGGTCGGAGAGTCCGGGCGAGCGGAGGATGGCTTGCCGGAACAGCTCGGCCCATTTCTGCGCGCGCTTGTCCAACGGCGTCCCACCTTGCGGATCAACATTCTGGTCTGGGACTTCGTCTCGTTCTACGCGTCCGAGAGGGAATGGAATTCCGCGGCCAAATTTACCGCCGAAACCGATGGCCGGGTCCGTTTTCACCTGGATTCCACGCTTCCATTTGGTTCGGCCCAACACCAGAAGATCGTCTGTGTCGACGGTTCACTGGCGTTCGTCGGTGGGCTCGATCTGACGATCAGGCGCTGGGACACGAGTGATCATCGCGCTGATCACGCATCGCGCTGTGATCCCCAGGGCAAGCCATACCTTCCGTTTCATGATGTTCAATGCATGGTCGACGGGGACGCGGCGGCGTGGCTGTGCGAACTCGTGGAGCAACGCTGGCGCGCGGCAGGCCAACAGATTGACGATCGGCGCCCGCTGAAGAGCTTGCGTTGGCCGGCGAATGTGCCGGTCGAGGCGGAGCATATGCCGGTCGGTCTCGCCAGGACCGAGGTGGTCTGTCCGGCAGGTTCGACGCTCCGGGAGGTCGAACGCTCGTTGATCGCAGCGATCCGGTCCGCGACGAGCTTCGTGTACATCGAGAACCAGTTCACCAGCGCGACCAAGATCGCGCGCGAACTGGCGGAGCAGATGCTGCGCGTGCCTTCGCTTCGGGTTCTGGTCGTCACGCCAAAACTGCATTCCTCGTGGCTGGAATCCCAGGCCATGCAGAACGGCCGGGGTGACTTCATCGACTGCTTCAGTTCGGCCGGCATCGCCGATCGCATTCGCTTCGTCTATCCGGTGTCGGGGAATGGGGATACGGAAGCGGCCGTGATGGTGCACAGCAAGCTCATGATCGTCGACGATCGGATCTTGCGGATCGGTTCGGCCAATCTAAACAATCGATCGATGGGTGCCGACAGCGAATGTGACCTGATCTTTGAAGCCGCCTCAAGCGAGCACCGGGAGTTCATCGCCTCGGTCCGCCGTCGCCTGATCGCGCATTTCTGCGGTCTCGATGAACAGGCCGTCGCGGAAAACGACGATCGTCTTTTTGCGCTCCTGGACGACGTCTCGAGAGCCGGTGGGACGAAGGCGCTGCGAGACGTGGAATCCTCAGTGCTGACCAGCACTCTGGCCACAATGGTTCAGCCGGTGGCGGACCCGGAGCGGCCTCTTCATCTGGAGCGGGCGGCATCTCGCATGTGGAACACGAAGACGATCATCGGGGTGGTATCGATTGCCGTGGCGCTTTTTGGCCTGGCGATGGCCTGGTCGTACACGTCATTGAGCGATTTCGCCGACGCAGGCCGGATGTCGAAATTGCTGTCTGGCTACGCGCAGTCCATCTGGGGGCCGCCATTCGCGATTGCAGCTTTCGTCGTCGGCGGGCTGGTGGTTTTTCCGGTTCTCGTGCTCATTGCGGCAACTGCTGCCGCGCTAGGACCGTGGTTAGGCTTCGTCACCGCCATGACGGGCGTCGTGCTCAGCGCCTTTGTCCTGTTTGCGATCGGACGGGCACTCGGCCGCGAACGCCTGCAGCGATTGCTTGGACGACGTACCGCGCGCATCCAGGAACGTGTTGTCGGCAAGGGCATCCTGGCCGTCGTCGTCATCCGGATGATTCCGATCGCGCCGTTCTCGGTGGTGAATGTCGTGGCTGGCGCCAGCACGCTGCCTCTGCGTGACTTCCTGGTCGGAACGCTGCTTGGCATGACGCCCGGCATTCTCGCCATGGCAGTTTTGGGGGCTCAGATCGCAGATCTCGCCAGGAATGCGTCCTGGGTCAACATATTGCTGCTCGCACTGGCGTTCCTGGGCTGGCTCGCGATCTGCGCAGGCGCGCAATTCGTCGCGACGTGGCTCGCCGGGAGGCGCTGATGCGCTTCATGACGTGGAATGTGCACGGCACCTTCAATCTCAATCCGAAGTTCGATCTGGAGGGTATCTGCTCCATCATTCGCAAATGGGCTCCCGATGTCGTCGCGCTTCAGGAGGTGGATTCGCGATCGCGATCAGACGATCCGTTTGCCAAGCTGGCGAGCGTCGTCGGCGATCACCGTGTTCACGCCAAGTCGATCGTCACGGCGGATGGCGAATACGGCCAGACGCTCCTGAGCCGCTTTCCATTCTCCGGCCCGCCCGAGATCGTCGACGTGTCGTATCGTGAGCGGGAGCCGCGCAGAGCGATCGCCGCGGGACTACTGACGCCGGTCGGCGATGTCCGCGTGGTCGCCACGCATCTCGGCTTGAGTATCCACGAGCGCCATGCGCAGGCTCAGGCACTGGTGAGCCTGGTGAGACCTGGAAGGACCGTCGTCCTCGGGGATTTCAACGACTGGTTCTGGATCAAATCGGTGCGGCGCGTGCTCGCGCAGGCCTGTCCAAACCGTACGCGGCTGCGAACTTTCCCGTCGCATTTACCCCTTCTGCGGCTTGACCGCATCTACGCAACATCCGACAGCCCGATCGGGAAAGTCTGGACCGATGAAGGGGCGAGGGCCTATTCAGACCATTTGCCCGTTATTGCGGACATCGAGATCTCCGCGGAGCCAAATGCATCGTCAGCGTGATAAAAAAGTGCTTTCTGCAGAAGCACTTGGCTACTGTGCATGGGGTTGTTTTCGCCCATTTATGCAGTCGGCCCACAGTGCTGCCCAGCGGGACCAAGGGAACTCTTTCCTCACCGCCGCGTTATCTGGCCATGACGGAAGACATTTCCTACCGGCGCAAGCCCTTGACCCCCGAACAGCGGCAGGCGCGTGATGCGACACGCCGTATCGAAGCCGAAAAAGCCATGCGCGATCATGAAGCGGCGCAGAAGGCGTTTTATGCCAACAAGGAACGGCTGAGGGCCGAACGGTTGGCACGTGAACAGATGGAAGCGAAGGGCTGACCGCACGCGGTCGCCCCGTCAAATCAAAGATGGCCTTGTCCGCGAGCGCCGGCCTCAGTGCCGGTGAGGGACGCGCGTCACACTCAACGCCTGCTTCAGCGCCTGAACGGCACTTGCGAACGGTCTGCGCGGCGATTGCGCCTCGATCGCTTCGGCTGCGATGCGACAATCCTCTGCAACCTTGAGCAACCCGCTTCGCGCGAGGTCCATGGTGGAGAGGTCTGCCTGCTCCAGGCAGACCCGTTCAAGTCGTCGAAACTCCCGCAGCTCTTTGTTCATGCGTCAGCTCTCGATGTCCCCGCGCCATGCGGCACTGAGTCTGCTTAACGAATAGTAAACATCTCAGCCTAGCCGAGCTGGCTGTCGTAGAGCTGGGGGGTGCCTTGGACGCGCCCAGCAGGCTTGACGGCGTTTGGCTTCCGCCGGAAGCTTCACATAATCCTGACGTGAACCACGGAGACGTTCGCTCCCAGCCAGTCCGATCCCGATCAGCGAAAACGACAATGGAGCTGACCATGACCACGTTCGATAAACGCGAGCAGGGCTTTGAGGCCAAATTCGTCCACGACGAGGAGCTCATGTTCAAGGCCACGGCCCGGTCCAACAAGCTGCTCGGGCTCTGGGCCGCAAGCCAGCTCGGCCTCAGTGGCGATGCCGCGGCCGGCTACGCGACGGCGTTGGTGACGGACCATCTGGAGAACCAGACGATGGACGAGATCCTCGACAAGGTGTCAGGCGATCTTGCCGCCAAGGGCGTCGCGCGCGAGCAGGTCGCAGCCAAGCTTCAGGAATGCCTGCACCAGGCGTTGCAGCAACTCGAAGCGGACAAGTAGCAAGCCGGCCCTCGGGCCTCACTCCGCATGCTTGCGCGCCCCGGAGTCACTCAGTCGATCGACGTAGGCAATGCCGATCGCCGAGACGACGAAGGTGAGGTGGATCAGCACCTGCCACATCACACCGATCTCGGTAAAGCCGGCGCGGTCCGAGCCGAGATTGCCGGCCTCGATGAAGGTGCGCAGCAACGCGATCGAGGAGATGCCGATGATGGCCATGGCGAGCTTGATCTTTAGGACGCTGGCGTTGACGTGACCGAGCCATTCCGGCTCGTCGGGGTGGCCCTGGAGCTCGAGCCGCGAGACGAACGTCTCGTAGCCGCCGACGATCACCATCACGAGCAGGTTGGAGATCATCACCACGTCGATCAGCGCCAGAACGCTCATCATGATCTGCTGCTCGGTGAGGTCGAGGGCGTGCCAGGAGAGATGCCAGAGCTCCTTGAGGAACAGCGCGATGTAAACGCACTGCGACACGATCAGACCGAAATAGAGCGGCAGTTGCAGCCAGCGCGAGCCGAAGATGACCATCGGGATCAAGCCCAGGCGCGGCAACGGCAGGCGCGGTTCGGTGCGGAGTTCGGATTTGGGTCCAGGCTCAACCGACATTCAGGCAGCATCCTCGCATCGGGGTCATCTCGCTTGCATGTAGCCCGACAAGGTGGCGGGTGGAAGACGCGAGGCCCTCCGATGACCGTACCGTTTCGTGCTACCGTGCCGAGCGGCTATCGTGCGACGGCCGGGATCGGGAGGCGGGTGGTGTCTTGCGGGGTATCTTGGAGCAGCTTCGGCAAATGGCCCGGCGCGATTACGCTCGCGGCTGCGATCCTGCTCGGCTGCAGCGGTGCCGAGGTATCGGCCACGCCGCTGACGCCATTTCGCTACGAGGCGCAGGCGCAGCGTCATTGCCCCCACGACCGGGTCGTCTGGCTCGATTTCAGCAAAGGCGTCTACTACGGCAAAGGCCAGAAGCGGTACGCCCAGGGTTTCGACGGCAGCTTCGTCTGCCTGAGCGAAGCCCGTGACAGCCTCTATCGACGTTCGCTGCTTGGACTGCGGTAAGGGTATTTGTCGGGAAGTGCTGGGGTGCTCAGGCGAAGGCCAATGCCACGAGGCTGGAGCACAGCAGGACCAAACCACTGGCGGTCAATGCCAGGAAGCCATCGGATACGAGGTCATGGTTGCGCATGGGACACCTGCCGCTCTCGTCTTGGATGCTCGATCGGATCGATTAAAAATGGCCGAACGCGCCGTCTTGAAAGGGTGATGCTTGCCGTCCGCGCGAGTGCCTCAGGCCCTCGTGCGGTAACCTTCAAACGCATGGGCCAGGAAGATCCCCGCGCTTACCAAACCCATCAGTGCCGAAACCGTCTCGATCATCGTCTCATTCCATTCCGCCCTGCACGCGAGAAAACGCGGGCGGCCTTGCACAGTCAAAAGAATTCCAGTGAGCGGCGCGACAATGGGGGTGGAGTGAGGATTTGGCGCAACAGAATGTCCGGCCATGGCACAGAGCAGGGTGCCCGCGCTCCGTATTTCAACGGGGCGAACGCATACGCCCCGTTTACCATCCCGGCGTGATCGCTGTGGGCTCCCCATTTCCGCCGTGTTCGGGTTGCGTTATCGTTACCACTCCGACGCGGTGGTGGGCCGCCTCGGAGCAAAGGACCGGACAGCGCTGCCCCGTAGACAAAGCGGGTTAGGTACGCCTCCCGGCAAAGTGGTATTTGGGGCGAATGGGGATCCGACGGTCAGATTCGGTTTTGCAGGCCGCGCGCGGTGTTGCGGCGGTCGCGACCTGCCTTGCGCTCGCCAATTGTGCGTCCTCCAACAAATTCGCCAGCCGGGTCGATCCGAAATACGGCGTGTCCTCGAGCCCCCGGGTCGTGGCTTTGGGTGATCCGGTCCCGAAGGGCGGCGGCGCCTACCGCGTCGGCAAGCCCTATGTGGTGGGTGGCCGGACCTATGTGCCCGAAGAGGACGTCAACTACCGTGCCGAGGGCATGGCGTCGTGGTACGGCGACGATTTCCACGGCCGTCTGACCGCCAATGGCGAAGTGTTCGACATGGGTTCGCTGACCGCGGCGCATCCGACCCTGCCGATGCCGTCCTATGCGCGGGTCACCAACGTATCGAACGGCAAATCGCTGATCGTCCGCGTCAATGACCGCGGGCCCTATCACGGCAACCGGCTCATCGACGTCTCGAACAAGGCCGCCGAACTGCTTGAATTCAAAGGCAATGGCATCGCCAAGGTCCGTGTCGAATATGTCGGCCGGGCGCCGCTGGAAGGCTCCGACGACCGCCAGCTGATGGCCACCTTGCGCACCGGGACCCCGGCGCCGTCACCCTCGATGGTCCGTGTCGCCTCGGCGAGGCCCTTCGTGCCGGAGCTGCCATCATCGAGCCGCGGCGCCATGCGCGGCGAAGTTCCGACGCCGGAGGGACGGCCCTACAATCTCGGCAACACCTCCGCCGACATGGCTTCGCTCAGTGCGACCTCGGAAATGTCGGCCTCGAGCCGCAACCGGGGCCGGGCGCTCCAGAACTCGCGCGCCGTGTCCTATGACGGGGACGGCCGCTATGCGACCGAGAGCGCACCGTCCGGCGCCTACGCCTCGGACGGCGCTGCCGAGGCCCGCGGCATCCTGAGCGGTCGCGGCCTCTACTGAGCCGCGCTTTCCTTCAAGAAACTCACCAGCGCCGCATTCACCTCGTCGGGCCGCTCCTGCTGGACCCAATGGCCGGCGCCCTCGATGATCAGCTTTCGCTTCAGATTGGGCAGCACGCGCTCGAGCTCGTTGACGCGCTTGGCTCCGATCAGGCCGGTGATGACGGCGTCTTTTGAACCGGCAATGAAGAGCGAGGGCTGGTGGATTTGCGCATCTTGCCAGGGCGCCGTCAGCTCCCAATTGCGGTCGAGGTTGCGATACCAGTTCAGGCCGCCACGAAAACCGGATTTGCGGAAGGTTTCGGTGAAATAGGCAAGGTCAGTCTCGCTGAGCCAGGCCGGCAGAGGCTCCTCCGGATTGCCGTGGCCGAGGAATCCCTTGCCCTCCAGCACGAACATGGCCGCGGAGGGATCGGCAAGGCCGCGCCCGCCGAGCACGATGCGCATGGTGCGCGCGACGTCATGCTCGAACTCGGCTTCGGCAACGCCGGGCGCCTGGAAATACTGCCAATAGAAATTGGTGATGCCCCCCTGGCGCAGAAGGTCGAGCGGCTTGCCGCGGCCGCGGAACGGCGGCGGCACGCTCAGGCCGGCGACCGCCGTGAAGATGTCGGGCCGGAACAGCGCCGCGTGCCAGGCCACTGGCGCACCCCAGTCGTGGCCGACCACCATGGCCTTGGTTTCACCAAGCGCCTGCACGAGGCCGACGATATCGCCGACGCTGTCGAAGATCGAATAGGCCGTCGCCTCGGGCGGCGCTGAGCTCTGGCCATAGCCGCGCATGTCGGGAGCGACGACGCGAAACCCGGCCTGCGCCAGCGCCGGGATCTGGTGGCGCCAGGAGTAGGAGAGTTCCGGCCAGCCGTGGCACAGCACCACCAGCGGCCCCTGACCGGCTTCGCGGATGAACAGGTCGATCCCGTTGGCCTTGATCACGCGGGTGGAGGACATCGCTTTTCCGCCTTGTTTCAGGGGTTTGGTCAGAAAATCTGAGGTGCCACGATAGGGGCGGGACGAGAATCGTGCAATCTCGGGACAAGCGGCCACCCCGTGTTGTTCGCACCGGTCCCAACTGTTAGAACGCCGCTCTCAGGGCTTGGCCATGGAATTTCACCTTTCCTCGTTTGGGCGCAGCCGGTTCACCCCCGGAGCGCTGGCGCGTGGGTTGATCGCGACGGCCCTGGTGGCCGCCATTGGCTGGAGCGGGGCACTCTACGCCGCCAACCAGAGCGTCCAGGGCGCCAAGAAAACGGATGATTCCGGCTTCGACGGTGACGCCCCGACTGCGATCCTGATCGAGGCCTCCAGCGGCAGCGTGCTGTTCGAGAAGAACGCCGACGAGCTGCGTGCACCCTCCAGCATGATGAAGCTGATGACCGCGGAGGTCGTCTTCAACGCGATCAAGAAGGGCGACATCAAGCTGACCGACGAATACCGGATCAGCGAGAATGCCTGGCGCAGGGGCGGCGCGCCCTCCGGCGGCTCGACCATGTTCGCCGCGATCAACAGCAAGGTCACGGTCGACGATCTCCTGCACGGGGCGATCATCCAGAGCGGCAACGATGCCTGCATTGCGCTGGCCGAAGCCATGGCGGGCAACGAGCGGATTTTCGCCGCCGACTTCATGACCAAGCGCGCCCGTGAACTTGGCTTGACGAAGTCGACCTTCGGCAATTCCAACGGCTTGCCCGACCCCGCCAACAAGATGACGGTGCGCGAGCTCGGCATCCTTGCCCGGCACATCATTCTCGACTTCCCCGAATTCTACAAACTGTTCGGCGAGAAGGAATACACCTGGAACAAGATCCGCCAGCCCAACCGCAATCCGTTGCTCAATTCCATGGAAGGCGCCGACGGTCTGAAGACTGGCTACACCAAGGAAGGCGGCTACGGCATGGTCGGCTCGGCTGTGCAGAATGGCACGCGGCTGATCGTCGTCATCAACGGGCTGGATGACCCCGACGATCGCGCCACCGAAGCCAAGAAGATGCTGGAATGGGGTTTTCGCAATTTCGAGACCCGCACGCTGATTGCGGCCGATCAGCCCGTCGGCTACGCCAAGGTGTTCGGCGGCGAGAGCCGCTCGGTGAAACTGGTGGCGAAGACGCCCGTGAAAGTGATGGTGCACAAGAACGGAAGCGACAAGCTGATCGCGCGCGTCGTCTATAGCGGTCCGGTGCGCGCGCCGATCGAGGCCGGCCAGAAGGTCGGGCTGGTCAGGGTCTGGCGCAGCGGCAACATCGCGGTGGAGACGCCGGTCTACGCCGCTGACGCGATCGGCACCGGCTCGACCGTGCGTCGCGCGATCGACGGCGCCAGCGAGCTCGTGATCGGCATGTTCCGCGCGGGCGCCGAGAAGCTCTGATCATGAGTGAAAGCGCGGTAAAGTGGCCGTCCGGACGCGGGCGTTTCGTCACCTTTGAAGGCGGCGAGGGGACGGGCAAGTCGACCCAGATCAAGAAGCTTGCCGATCGTCTCAAGGCAGCCAGGATGCGCATCCTCGTCACGCGCGAGCCGGGCGGCTCGCCGGGCGCCGAGATCATGCGGCATCTGGTGCTGTCAGGCATGGGCAAGCTGCTCGGACCCGAGGCCGAGACGCTGCTGTTCGCGGCCGCCCGCGACGACCATGTTCGCACCGTGATCCAGCCCGCGCTCAACCAGGGCACTTGGGTGCTGTGCGACCGCTTCGCCGACTCGACGCGGGCCTATCAGGGCAGCCTCGGCCAGGTGCCGGCGGCGCTGATCAACGCGATGCAGCGGGTCACGATCGGCGATCTCAAGCCGGACCTCACCATCATTCTGGACCTGCCGGTCGAGATCGGCTTGCAGCGCGCGGCCGCGCGCCGCGGCAGCGGCACGCCAGACAGGTTCGAGGCCGAGAAGCTCGGTTTCCATCAGGGCCTGCGCGAGGCCTATCGCAAGATCGCGGCGGACGAGCCCGCGCGCTGCGTGCTGATCGACGCCAATTCCGATCCCGAGACGGTTGCCGGACGCATCTGGACCGCGCTGCGTGATCGCCTGCTTCCGACGCCTGCATCGGTGGTGTCCATATGAGCCCGCGTCAGACCGAGCGCGAAGCTGCCATGTCTCATCCGCGCGACACGAGCGTTCTGTTCGGCCATCGCGAGGCCGAGACCGCGCTGCTCGCCGCCTATCGCAGTGGGCGCATCCCGCATGCCTGGCTGATCGGCGGGCCGCAAGGCATCGGCAAGGCGACGCTGGCCTATCGGATGGCGCGCTTCGTGCTCGCTCACAGCCAGCCGCTGGCGCCTTCCGTGCAGCGCGCCGAAGACCTCGCCATCGATCCTGATAACGCCGTGGCGCGGCAGGTTGCAGCGGGTTCGCATGGTGGCTTGCTGACGCTGGAGCGCACCGCCAACGACCGCGGCGTGATGCGCACCGTGATCACAGTGGACGAGACGCGCGAGACGATTGGCTTCTTCGGCTCGACAGCAGCGGCCGAAGGTTGGCGCGTCTGCATCGTCGACACCGTCGACGAGCTCAATCCGAATGCCGCCAACGCGCTATTGAAAGTTCTCGAGGAACCGCCGCAGCAATCGCTGTTCCTGCTGGTGAGCCACGCGCCGGCTCGCGTCCTCGCCACGATTCAGTCGCGCTGCCGCAAGCTACGCCTGCGTGCACTCGCAACCGACGATGTGATTGGTGCAGCCGCAACCGCTGCCGATCTCGACCCGAATGATCCGGCGTTGCGCGAGGCGGCAGAGGCGTCCGAAGGCAGCGTCGCGCGGGCGCTGACGCTGCTCGGCGGTGACGCCCTGAAGCTCCAGCAACGCACGGCCGCGCTGCTGGCGCGACTGCCGCAGGTCGATCCGCGCGAATTGCACACGCTCGGCGAATCGCTCGGCACCAGCGACCGCGTTGCGCTTGCCGCCTTCATCGACGGCATCGATCGCTGGATCGCGGAACGCCTGCATGCCGACGAGGCCAATGCCAACCAGAATCTGCCGCGCCTTGCGCGCCTAGCTGAGGTATGGGAAAAGATCGTCCGCGCCGCGCGCGACACCGAAACCTACAATCTGGAGCGAAAGCCCTTGGTTTTCTCGGTGTTCGGCTGGCTGGCGGACGCAACGCGCTAGAGCATGATCCGGAAAAGTGTGCAGCGGTTTTCCGATGGGATCATGCTCAAGACAATAAACTAACGCAGGTTCGTTTCCAAATTTCGAGAAGCCGGTAAAGGAATTCGTCGTGGCAACGCGAGCTAAGAAAATCAACAAAGGCCAGAGCGGCAAGAAGAAGGCTGCGAAGAAAGCCGCGAAGGCCGTGAAAGCGCGGGCGCGCAAGGTTGCCAAGAAGGTCGAGAAAACCGCAAAGACCAAAAAGACGACCGCCAAGAAAGCGGTGAAGAAAGCCATGAAGAAGAGCGCTGCGACGACGGCAAAGAAGGCCGGCAAGAAGGCTGCGAAGAAGCAGGTCGTTGCAAAGAAGGCGGTGAGGACAGCGACCAAAAAGCCAGCCAAGACTTCGGCGAAAAACAAGGCTCCGGCGAAGAAAGCGGTCAAGAACGCAAGGGTGGCTGCACCGCACGTGACCGCAGCACCGGCTCCTGTCGCCACGCCGTCGAAAATTGCCAAGCCCAAAGCCCCGCGCGCACCGAAGTCCATCGCAGCGCCGCAGACCACCACGCCCGCGGTCGCCCCCGCACGCGACAACGTCTTCTACATCACGACAGCGATCGCCTATCCCAATGGCAGCCCGCATATCGGCCACGCCTATGAGGCAATCGCGACCGATACGTTGGCGCGGTTCGCGCGACTCGACGGCAAGGACGTGTTCTTCCTGACCGGCACCGACGAGCACGGCCAGAAGATGGTCCAGACCGCGGCCAGCGAAAAAATGTCCGTCTCGGAGCTCGCGGCCCGCAATGCCGGCGGTTTTAAGCAGATGGACGAGCGCCTGAACGTCTCGTTCGACCGCTTCATCCGCACCACCGAGGAGCAGCATCATCGCTCCAGCCAGGAAATCTGGCGGCGCATGGAAGCGAACGGGGACATCTATGCCGACATCTATGCCGGCTGGTATTCCGTGCGCGACGAAGCCTATTACGCGGAGGACGAGACGCGCCTGAACGACGACGGCGTGCGGCTCGGGCCGCAGGGCACGCCGGTCGAATGGGTCGAGGAGAAGAGCTACTTCTTCCGTCTGTCGACCTATCAGGACAGGCTGCTCAAGCTCTACGCGGATCATCCGGATTTCATCGGGCCGGATTCCCGGAAGAACGAGGTGGTGAGCTTCGTCAAGGGCGGCCTGCGCGATCTCTCGATCTCGCGCACGACGTTCGACTGGGGCGTCAAGGTGCCCGGCGACGAAGAGCACGTGATGTATGTCTGGGTCGACGCGCTCACCAACTACATCACCGGCGTCGGCTTCCCCGACGAGGGCGACAAGAACTGGCGTTATTGGCCTGCCGACGTGCACATCATCGGCAAGGACATCATCCGCTTCCATGCGGTGTACTGGCCGGCTTTCCTGCTGTCGGCCGGGATCCCGCTACCGAAGCGGGTCTATGCGCATGGCTTCCTGTTCAGCAGGGGCGAGAAGATGTCGAAGTCGGTCGGCAACGTGGTCGATCCCTTCAACCTCGCCGACCAGTACGGCGTCGACCAGATGCGCTATTTCTTTCTGCGTGAGGTGCCGTTCGGCCAGGACGGCAACTACAATCACGAGGCCATCGTCGCGCGCATCAATGCCGATCTCGCCAACGATCTCGGCAACCTCGCGCAGCGCTCGCTGTCGATGATCGCCAAGCAGCTCGGCGGCGTGCTCCCGGAGCCCGGCGAATTCAGCGACAACGACAAGGCGATCCTGTCACAAGCAGACGGCATGCTCGCGGCGTCCCGCGAAGCGATGGCGACGCAGCAAATCCATCACTGGCTCAATGCCGTGTGGGCCGTGGTGGCGGAAGCCAACCGCTATTTCGCGGGCGAAGCGCCGTGGGCGCTCGCCAAGACCGATCCTGTCAGGCAGAGGACGGTGCTCTATGTCACAGCCGAAGTCGTGCGCCAGATCGCGATCCTGGCCCAGCCGGCGATGCCGACGGCCTCGGGATTGCTGCTGGACAGCCTCGGTATCCCCAAAGCGGAGCGCAACTTCGCCGCGCTTGGTGGCGCAACCCGCATCGCGCCCGGTACGACGCTGCCCGCGCCGACGCCGGCCTTCCCGCGCTACATCGAGCCGGCAGCCTAGGGGCGTTCGCACCATGCTGGTCGACAGCCACTGCCATTTGGATTTTCCGGACTTTGCGGAGGATCTCGACGGGATCGTGTCGCGGGCACGAGCGGCCGGCATCGGCCGCATGGTCACGATCTCGACGCGGGTGAAAAAGCTGAACCAGCTCTTGGCCATCGCCGAGCGCTACGATGACGTCTATTGCTCGGTCGGCACCCATCCGCATAACGCCGATGAGGAAGACGGCATCGCGCCGGACGAACTGATCGCGCTGGCGGAGCATCCCAAGGTCGTCGCGCTCGGCGAAGCCGGGCTCGACTATTTCTACGACAACGGCTCGCCGGAGGCGCAGGCGAGGGGCTTTCGTGCCCACATCGCCGCCGCCCGCGTCACCGGCCTGCCGCTGGTGATCCACACCCGCGAGGCGGACGAGGATTGCGGCCGCATCCTTGAAGAGGAAGCTGCGAAGGGATCGTTTCGCGCCGTGTTGCATTGTTACACTGGCGGACGCGAGCTGGCGCTAAAGGCGGTGTCGCTCGGGCTCTATATCGGTTTCACGGGCATCCTGACCTTCAAAAAGTCCGAGGCCTTGCGCGCGCTTGCGGCCGAACTGCCGTCCGACCGTATTCTGGTTGAGACGGACTCGCCCTACCTTGCACCGGGCAAGTTCCGGGGCAAGCGCAACGAACCGGCCTATGTGGTCGAGGTCGCAAAAGTGCTTGCCGAAACATGTGGCGTGTCGTTTGACGAGATCTCGCGCCAGACAAGCGACAACTTCTTTCGCCTGTTCTCCAGGGTGAAAGCTTAGAACTGGGAGCCGCATGACGCTGACGCTGACGATCCTGGGCTGCGGCTCCTCCGCCGGCGTGCCGCGCCCGGCACTCGGCTGGGGTGCCTGCGATCCCAACAATCCCAAGAACCGCCGTCGCCGCTGTTCGCTGCTGGTCGAGCAGACCTCGGGCGAGGGCACCACGCGTATCGTGATCGACACCTCGCCGGACCTGCGCGAGCAATTGCTCTCGACCAATGTCGACCATATCGATGCAGTGTTCCTGACCCACGAGCATGCCGATCAGACCCATGGCATGGACGATCTGCGTTCGGTCGTGATGCATATGCGCCGGCGGATTCCGACCTATCTCAATCAGACGACTGCGAACGACATCATGTCGCGGTTCTCCTATTGCTTCGTCTCGCCGGCGGGCAGCGACTACCCGCCGATCCTGACGGCGCAGTCGATCGAGGCCGGTGAAAGCCAGGCCATCCTGGGGAAGGGGGGCGCGGTGACGATGACCGCCTTCCTGGTGCAGCACGGCAACATTCCCGCGCTGGGCTATCGCATCGGCGATGCCGCCTATACACCCGACCTCAACGACATCCCGCGCGAGAGCTGGGGCGCCCTGGAAAATCTGGATCTCTGGATCGTCGACGGCCTCCGCTACACCAGCCACGTCAGCCATTTCAGCATCAACGACGCGTTGTCCTGGATCGAGCGTTTCAAGCCGAAGCGCGCCGTCATCACCAACATGACGGCCGACGTCGATTATGAGGTGATCCGGCAATCGCTGCCGGCGGGAGTGGTGCCCGCGTATGACGGGCTGCGGCTGGAGACGCGCTGAACCTGCGGTGGTAATTCCGGCGAGAGCCGGCATACTCCTTGCTTGCGCTAGCCCCATCATGTTGATCTAACGTCTGAAAGACAGGCGCTGGGCAGGGGCGATATTCATGCAGAACCGGCGCGCGACGTGCGATCGCCGGGACCGTCTGAATCGCCTCGTGTGAGGATGGGGATCGCGTTGGCAGGGGACGATGTCACGAGCCGGGGACCAGTGCGACGCGCGCTGGATCTCCTTTATCTCGGTGCGGGCTACGCCGCCGGGGCCTTCATGGTTGCGATCTTTGCAATCATGATGATCATGTCGATCGGGCGCCAGTTTGCGGTCAACATTCCCGCCGGCGATGATTTCGCCTCCTGGTGCATGGCCGCGATGGCATTCCTTGGTCTCGCTCACACCTTCAAGCGCGGAGAGATGATCCGCGTCGGCCTGCTGCTGGAGCGTCTTCATGGGCGCTCCAAACAGGTTGCGGAGGTCGTGGCCCTCGGTATTGCCGCCGCTTTCATCCTCTATTTCACCCGGCATGCCGTGCAGATGACCTACGATTCCTGGCGCTTCAACGACGTGGCGCAGGGCGTCGTCCCGCTTCCGCTCTGGATTCCACAGCTCGGGTTTTCCGGCGGACTCGTGATCCTCTCGATCGCGCTCATTGATGAAATGATCAGTGTCATCGGCGGCAACCGGCCGAGCTACGAGAAGGGCTCGCCGGACGAGACCCCGGACGAATTCATCGAGCGGATCTCACAGGGCGGCGGAGGTTGACGATGGCCAATCTCGGCATGATCGAACTGTCGTTTATTCTGCTCGGCGTCATGATCGTGCTGCTGGGAAGCGGCATCTGGATCGCGGTTTCGCTCGGGCTCGTCGGCTTCGTAGCGATGGCGCTGACCACGAGCCTGCCGCTCGGCTCGGTGCTTGCGACGACGACGTGGAGCGCAAGCTCGTCATGGACACTGGCCGCGCTACCGTTGTTCATCTGGATGGGGGAGATCCTCTTCCGCACCAAATTATCCGAGGAAATGTTTCGAGGCCTGTCGCCCTGGGTTCAGTGGCTGCCCGGGCGCCTCACTCATGTGAACGTGATCGGCTGCGGCATCTTCGCGGCGGTGTCGGGCTCGTCGGCCGCGACCTGCGCGACCATCGGCAAGATCGCGCTGCCCGAGCTCGACAAGCGCGGCTACGACAAGGGCTTAAGTCTCGGGTCGCTCGCTGGCTCCGGAACGCTCGGCCTGCTGATCCCGCCGTCGATTCCGATGGTGGTCTATGCGGTCACGGCGAATGTCTCCGTGCTTCAGGTCTTCCTCGGCGGCTTCCTGCCGGGCGTGCTCGTGATGGTGCTCTATTCCGGCTACATCATCATCTGGTCGCTGCTCAATCCAAAAAAGGTCCCGCCGCGCGACCCGCCGATGTCGTTTCGCCGGAAGCTGCAAGAATCCGCCAAGCTCGCCCCATGCCTGCTTCTGATCCTGGCCGTCTTCCTGTCGCTCGTGTTGGGGTTTGCGACCGCGACCGAGTGTGCCGCCTGGGGCGTTTCCGGCGCGCTGCTGCTGGCGTGGTGGAGCCGCACGCTCACACGCAAGAACTTCCTCGAAAGCATCATGAGCGCGACGCGCCTGACCTGCATGATCATGCTGATCCTGGCAGGCGCGGCCTACACGACCGCAGCGATGGCCTATACGGGAATTCCGGCAGCGCTCGCCACCTGGGTCCAGGGCCAGCACCTCACGCCGGGCATGCTCGCGCTGTATCTGAGCATCATGTACATCATCCTGGGATGCTTGATCGACGGCATCTCGATGATCGTCCTGACCGCCGTGATCGTGCTGCCGATGGTCAAGCAGGCCGGCCTCGACCTGGTCTGGTTCGGCGTCTATCTCATCATTCACGTCGAGATGGCGCAGATCACGCCACCGGTCGGTTTCAACCTTTTCGTGCTCCAGAATATGAGCGGGCGCGATACCTTGACCGTCGCCCGGGCAGCATTCCCTTTCTTCATCCTGCTGCTCGCGGCCGTGTTCATCATCACGGAATATCCGCAGATCGTGATGTTCTTGCCCAAGCTCGCTTTCCCAGACTGAGCGTACCGTTTTGAAATTGACTGTGAGGAGAAGCCCCATGATCTCTCGTTTATTCCGCGCATCCCTGATCGCCGGCGCCGTGCTGGCCGCGACGCCCGCATTGGCTCAAACCAAATGGAATCTGCCGGCAGCGTATCCAGCCGACAATCCGCACTCCGAGAACCTCGTCGCGTTCGCCAAGGACGTCGAAGCCGCGACATCCGGCAAGCTCCAGATCACGGTTCATCCCGGCGCCTCGCTGTTCAAGGCGCCCGACATCAAGCGCGCGGTGATGACCGGGCAGGCGCAGATGGGCGAAGTCTTGCTGTCGATCCACGAGAACGAGGATCCGGTGTTCGGGGTCGACGTCGTGCCGTTTCTGGCGACCAGCTTCCCGGACGCCATGAAGCTGTATCAGGCGTCGAAGCCGTTGATTGCCAAGAAGCTCGATGCCCAGGGCCTCAAGCTGCTGTTCGTCGTGCCGTGGGCACCGCAGGGGGTCTATGTCAACAAGCCGCTCGCGACCATTGAGGACATGAAGGGCCTGAAATGGCGGGCCTACAATGTCGGGACCGCGCGCATTGGCGAACTGGTGGGCGCGCAGTCGGTCACCATCCAGGCCGCCGAGCTGCCGCAGGCGCTTGCGACCGGCGTCGTGAACTCCTTCATGTCATCAGGCGGCACGGGCTACGATGCGAAGGCATGGGAGTCGCTGAAGTACTTCTATGACGTGCAAGCCTGGATCCCGAAGGACTACACCTTCGTCAACAAGGCTGCGTTCGAGGCACTCGACAAGCCGACCCAGGAGGCCATCCTCAAGGCCGCCGCGACCGCGGAAACCCGCGGCTGGAAGGCCTGGCAGGACAAGAGCACCTGGTACATCGACCAGCTCAAGACCAAGGGCATGACGGTCGAGCCGCCGAGCCCGGCCCTGAAGGCCGGCTTCCAGAAGATCGGCGAACAGCTTACCGCCGACTGGCTCAAGAAGGCGGGAGCCGACGGCCAGGCGCTGGTTGAAGCCTACAAGAAGATGTGAGGACGGGGGGCTTGACAAACCCGACGTGGTTGAAATTGCGCAACGACTTCGCGGCGACATGCAAACGCCGCGGAGGTCGAGACAAGCTCAGGCCGAGATCGCCTTCGCCGATCCTGCTGCGTTGCGCAGCAGGAATTTCTGGATCTTTCCCGTCGACGTTTTCGGGATCGGCCCGAACACCACGGCCTTCGGCGTCTTGAAGCCGCTCATATGCGAGCGGCAGAAGGCGATGATGTCGGCTTCGCTCGCGCTTGCGCCGTCCTTCAGCTCGACGAAGGCGCAGGGCACTTCGCCCCATTTCGGATCGGGCTTTGCGACCACGGCGGCGAACAGCACGGCCGGGTGCTTGTAGAGGATGTCCTCGACCTCGACGGAGGAAATGTTCTCGCCGCCGGAGATGATGATGTCCTTCGAGCGATCCTTGATGATGACATAACCGTGCGCGTCGAGCACGCCGAGGTCGCCGGTGTGAAACCAGCCGCCCTCGAAGGCTTCCTTCGTCGCCTTGTCGTTCTTGAGGTAGCCCTTCATCACGATGTTGCCGCGGAACATGACCTCGCCGATGGTCTCGCCGTCGCGCGGCACCTGCCTCATGGTCTGGGGATCGATGACGGTGACGGCTTCCTCGAGCGGGTAGGGCACGCCCTGCCGCCGCTTCAGGCTGGCGCGCTCGGCTGCGGGCAGATCATCCCAGCCGGGCTGCTCGGCGCAGACCGAGGCGGGGCCGTAGACCTCGGTCAGTCCGTAGACGTGCGTCAGCTTGATGCCGATGCTTTCGGCGCCTTCGAGCACCGCGACAGGCGGCGCGGCACCGGCGATCAGGCCGACGACGCGGCGGGCGGCGCCGCCCTTCGGTGCATCAGGCGCGTTGATCAGCGTGTTATAGACGATCGGTGCACCGCACATGTGGGTGACGCCGTGCTGCTTGATCAGCTCGAAGATCTTCGTCGGCTCGACCTTGCGCAGGCAGACATTGATGCCGGCGGCCGCCGCAATGGTCCAGGGGAAGCACCAGCCGTTGCAGTGGAACATCGGTAGCGTCCAGAGATAGACCGGATGCTGGCCAAGTTGGCCCGCGAGGATGTTGCTGACGGCATTCAGATAGGCGCCGCGATGATGGGTCACGACGCCCTTGGGATTGCCCGTGGTGCCCGACGTGTAGCTCAGCGCGATCGCGTCCCATTCGTCCTTCGGCGGGATGGCGGTGAAATCGGGATCGCCTTGCGCGACGGCGGTCTCGTACTCGATCTCGCCGACGCGCCTGCCGCCCTTGAACGCGGCGTCGTCGACGTCGATCACGAACGGTTTTGGGCCACTCATCTGCGCGAGCGCATCGGTGATCACGCCCGAGAATTCCGGATCGACCAGAATGATCTTTGCGCCACCATGGTCGAGCTGAAATGCGATCGAAGGGGCATCGAGCCGGATGTTCAGCGCGTTGAGCACGGCACCCGTCATGGGGACGGCGAAATGTACCTCGTTCATCGCCGGAATGTTCGGCAGCATCGCCGCGACGGTGTCGCCGACGCCGATGCCCTTGCCGGCAAGATAGGAAGCAAAGCGCTTGCAGCGCTCATGCGTCTCGCGCCAGGTGAAGCTGCGGCCCTCGTAGACCGTGCTGAAATGATCGGGATAGACCGCGGCGCTGCGTGCGAGGAAGCTCAACGGGCTCAGCGGCACGTAGTTGGCGGGCGTCTTGTCGAGGCCGATATTGTACTGGTTCTGCCGCTCGCTCATCGACACCTCCCTCACGCGCCGGCTTACAGGAATCCGATCGAGATCCACGGAAAGACGGCGACGACGATCAATCCTACCAGCAGCGCCAGCAGATAGCCCCAGATCGGCCTGATGCCTTCGGCCGGATCGACGCGGCCGATGGCGCAGGCGGCATAATAGCCGACGCCGAAGGGCGGGGCGAATAGCCCGATACCCATGGCGAGAATGATCACCATGGCATAGTGCACCTCGTGCACGCCGACCGCACGCGCAATCGGAAACAACAGCGGCCCGAACAGCACGATCGCCGGGATGCCCTCCAGCACGCTGCCGAGGATGGTGAAGGCCAGGATCGAGACGGCGATGAAGGTCGCTGCGCCGCCCGGTAATCCGGTCATGGCGGACGCCAGCGAGCGCGAGAAGCCTGACTGGGTCAGGCCCCAGGCCATGCCGGTCGCCGTGCCGATGATCAGCAGGATCGCGCCCGACAACGCGGCGGTCTCGACCAGCATCGGGAACAGCCGCCGCCACTCGAACCGGCGGTAGACGAGGAGGCCGACCAGGGCGCCATAGACGATGCCGATGGTGGAGACTTCGGTGGCGGTCGCGATGCCTTCGACCACGGCGTAGCGGATCACGAAGGGCAGCGCGAGCGCGGGCAGGGCGATGACGAAGGTCTTGCCGATCTCGCCGCCCGTGGCGCGGCGGACATGGCTCATGTCCTCGTGGCGGTAGCGCCACCACACCAGCATGCACAGCGTGATGGCGAGCACGACGCCGGGCAGGAGGCCGCCGGTGAACAGCGCGGCGATCGAGACGCCGGTGACCGATCCGATCGTGATCAGCACGAGGCTCGGCGGAATGGTTTCGGTCTGTGCGCCGGTGGCCGCAAGAAGCGCGACAAGATCGCCGGGCTTGGCGCCGCGCTGCTTCATCTCCGGGAACAGCACGGGCGCGACCGCCGCCATGTCGGCCGCCTTGGCGCCGGAGATACCGGAGACCAGGTACATCGCGCCGACGAGGACGTAATGCAGCCCGCCGCGGACATGGCCGAGCAGGCTCGCCAGGAACGCGACCATGGCCCGTGCCATGCCGGTCATTTCAATCAGGAGCCCTAAAAATACGAAGAGCGGCACCGAGAGCAAAATGAGGTGGCTCATGCCCTCGTCCATCCGCCCGACCAGCACCATGACGGGCGTGCGCGTGGTCAGTGCCAGATAGCCGAAGATGGCGAGCCCGAAGCCAAACGCGATGGGAACGCCGGCAAAAACGCAGAAGCCGGCGACGCCGACGAAGAAGATGACGAGGTTGAGGTTGCCGAGCGGTCGGAGATAAGGCTGCGCCAGCCAGAACAAGCCGACGACGACAGCCACGGACACCGCGGCCGTCAGCACCATGCGGTAATCGGCTGCGCGAAGCAGCCGCAACAGCGCGAACACCGCCATCAGGCAGATGCCGGCCGGAAGCGCCGCGGCGCGCCACATATTGGAGATCTGCAGCGCCGGCGTGGTGATGAAGCTTTCCTCGTAGGCGTAGTCCCAGGACGGCCAGACGATCAGCGCGAGGAAGGCCAGCGCCGCGCAGGTCGCCACGAGATCGAGCCAGGCCCGCGTGGCCGGCTTGGTGCTGGCGACGACCGCGGTCATGCGCATGTGCTCGGAACGGCGGAACGCGACCGCCGCGCCGAGCATGGCAAGCCACAGGAACAGGATCGAGGCGAGCTCGTCCGACCAGATCAGCGGCCGGTGCAGGCCGTAGCGCGCGACCACGCCGGCAAACAGGATCGCGATCTCGGCGACCACCAAAATGGCCGCCGGGATTTCGACGAGGAGGCCGAGTGCGCGCTCCGTCGAGGCCAGCAAGGAAGGTCGGCGAGGGGACTGAACAGTCGCCTCGCCCGCCACTCCGCTCACCTGGACCTCGATATGAGCCATGACGGCTCCAACGCGTTAAGACAGCTTGCCGACGGCCTTTTCGAGCAGATCCCAGGCCTGGTCGCCATATTTGCCCTTCCACTCGGCATAGAAGCCGGCGGACCGCAGCTTGTCGCGGAATGGCGCCACCGCGGGTTGGTTGAAGGTCAGGCCCTTGGTCGCGAGCTCCTGCTGGAGATTGGCATTGAGCTTGGCGGTGTCCTCACGCTCCCTGAGCGCTGCGGCATTGATGTTCTTGGCGACGATGGTGCGCACATCCTCGGGCAGGCTGCTCCACGCCTTGCGGTTGGCCAGGAACCAGAAGCCGTCCCACATGTGGTTGGTCAGCGAGCAGTATTTCTGCACTTCGTAGAGCTTGGCGGTCGAGATGATCGCCAGCGGGTTCTCCTGGCCCTCCACGATCCTGGTCTGCAGCGCGGAATAGACCTCGGCGAAATTGATCGAGGCGGGCGCGGCATCGAACGCCTTGAACATCGAGGTCCACAGCGGCGACACTGGCACGCGGATCTTGAAGCCCTTGAGATCGTCCGGACCGGTGATCGGCTTGCTCGACGACGTGGTCTGGCGGAAGCCGTTGTCCCAGATCTTGTCCATAACCTCGAGCCCGGCCTTCTTGATCTCGCCGCGGACGAAGGCGCCGAGATCGCCGTCCATGGCCTTCCAGACCGTGCCGTAGTCCGGGAACGCGAAGCCGATGCCGTTGATTGAGGCCGCCGGCACCAGGGTCGACAGGATCAGTCCCGACAGCGTGAAGAACTCGACGCCGCCGGACCGGATCTGGCTCAGCATGTCGGTGTCGGACCCGAGCTGGTTGTTCGGGAAGATCTGGAGGTCGAACTTGCCGTTGGTCTCGGCCTTGATCGCCGCAGCCATCTCCTTGGCGCGCACGTTCAGCGGATGGGTGTCTGGCAGGTTGTTGGCGTATTTATAGGTAAACTCGGCGCTCTGGGCGCGGGCCACATGGGGCGCACTGAGGCCGCCCAGGACCGCGGTCGCGGCGGAGGCCTTGAGAAGCGTGCGGCGGGAAAAGCTCATGGGTCTGCTTCCTCGGAAAGTTTGTTGTTGTTCTGAGATGCAAACCTATACGGACGGAAGGTCAGAAGGTCATCTGCGATCTCGCGAAGCCTCGCTTATTGCAGCCGGACATCGTCACGGCAATATCGGCTTTCGGAGGCATGGACCCGATTCAAAAACGCGAAAACAACCCCATGCACAGTAGCCGTCGAAAGCCGCGACGACGTGCGACGGCTGGGCCGGAAGAGGACGTGGAACGAAGGTGCAGCGAGAGGAATTCAAGCTAAACAACTGATCTGATTGTATATAAAGATATTCCATAATATACCTTATGCGAATCATGGATATGCCTGTGCAGATCAGGCCAGATAAATCCACACCTACCCAGAACCCCTCTCTCGGCTCACACTTGCCATCAACAATCCCCGGGCAAACCGACGCAGCGGTTGAGGCCACGGCAGCATTTGGAGGTTCGTCATGCAGGAGAACGTCGCCCGCGCAGACCGCTCGCGGGCCATTCCATTCGATGCCGCCAAACTCGACCGTCTGATGGAGGCCGCCGGCCTCGACGTCCTGGTCGCGACCTCCAAGCACAATGTGCAGTACCTGCTGGGTGCCGAGCGCGCGATCTTCTTCGACTACATGGATGCGCTTGGCGTCAGCCGCTATCTGCCGGTTCTGGTCTATCCCAAGGGCGCACCGGAGCACGCGGTGTATGTCGGGCACCGGCTGGAGACCCACCAGCGTGCCGTGGCGCCGCCTTGGGTTCCGCAGGTTCGGACCGAGTCCAACGGCTCGGTCGATGCCATCACGCGGGCCGTCAGCCTGATCCGCGACGCCGGCGTGGCCCTGAAACGGGTCGGGGTCGAGATGGCGTTCCTGCCGATGGATGCGGGCCGGGCGCTCAGTGACGCCCTGCCCGGCGCCGAGCTCAAGGACGCACTGCTGGTGCTGGAGCGGCTGCGCGCGGTGAAGTCGGCGGACGAGCTCGCCAAACTCAAGACGGCGTCCGAACTGGTGATCGCCTCGATGCTGGCGGTGATCGCCGGGCACGGGCCGGGCACGACCAAGCAGCAATTGTCGGACGCTTTGCAGATCGCCGAAGCCAATCGCGGGCTGACCTTCGAATACTGTCTGCTCGCCTGCGGCAGCAGCCACAACCGGGCGCCGTCGGCGCAGCGTTGGGAGCAAGGTGACGTGCTGTCGCTGGATTCCGGCGGCAATTATCACGGCTATATCGGCGATCTCGCGCGCATGGCCGTGCTCGGCAACCCGGATGCTGAGTTGAAGGACTGTCTGGCCGAGATCGAAGCCGTCCAGCGCGCCGCCTTCGCGGCGGTCCGGCCCGGCGCCATGGGCGGTGACATCTACGTCGCGGCCGAGCGGCAGCTCGCGAAGATCAGCCAGCGCGACTGCACGGAGTTTTTGGCCCACGGCATGGGCCTCGTCAGCCACGAGGCCCCTCGCCTGACCGCCAAGGGCCCGATCCCCTACGACGACACCGACGCCCGGCTGCCGCTCGAAACGGGCATGGTGGTGTCGATCGAGACCACGATGAAGCATCCGAAGCGCGGGTTCATCAAGCTCGAGGACACGGTCGCGGTGACGGCGACGGGGTATGAGATCTTTGGCGAAGGTGGTCGTGGGTGGAATCTCGGCGGCAGCGCGCTGTAGGCTGGCACCACCCACCGCGCTCACAGCAGACATCTCGCCCTCTGCCCGAGCACCACCGGGTCGTCAACGCCCTCACCTACAACGCGATGACCTAGACATCCGCGGAAGCGGTAGCTCGCGGCATTCGCATGACTTGCTCGAGGGGGTGTCGGTGCTTCAGCACGGCAAGGGTCTCGCGTGCGCTGAGGCTGCTGACGACTTCCTCGAAATTGTCGCTCTGCTCGATCTTGGCCCGGCCGATCGCGAGATCTATGTCGATCTGGCCCGATTTGCGAGGCGGCGTTTGGAGTGACTGCATGTGCGGTCCCAGCAACGCGGGGTTCTGTCTAAGTTCGATCAGAGCCGCGCGTGCCCGGATCCGATCCAGGCCGGCAAGCTCTCTCGCCCTCTGCAGCAGTGCCGGCACGCGATTGTCCTCCGGGGTCGCAAACAGATGCGCGATTGGCGGCGCCGTCGACGTGACGAGACCGATCGGAATGGCGCAAACGAGGCCGATGATCACCGGTGACATCCAGAGCAGCAGCGGAAGCGACACAGCGTAGGCGCTTGCCGCCATGGCCAGACCGCATAGGGTCGGCACCGTGAATTTGCGATAGACTTCGTCGCGCGTGATCCTGCCATCGCTTCGCCGTTGCACTTGCCAGCCCGCATCACGGCCCAGCAGGATCTCCGCCACGGCGGTGGATTGAAAGATCATCATGGATGGGGCGATCAAGGCGGCAAGCAGGCTCTCGGCGACCACCGCCAGCAGCACGCGAAATCCGCCGCCGAATGCCTGCCGTTCCGCACGCCTGGTGAGCAAAACGAGGTAGGCCAGCAATTTGGGCACGATAAGCAGCCCCATCGTCGCGGCAAAGACCCAGGCGGCGAGCACGGGGTCCTGTGCGGGCCACGTTGGAAACAACGAGAAGCCCTTGGGAAAATACTCCGGCTTGACGAAATAGGCCTGCAAGGAGATCAGGATTCCGAGCAATAGAAACAGCAGCCACAGGGGCGCGGTGAGATAGGAGCCGATCCCGGTCAACAGGTGAAGCCTGGAGACCCAGTGCAGGCCTCTAGCCGGCAAAACGGCAAGATGCTGGAGATTGCCCTGACACCAGCGACGGTCCCGCGCCGCGAAATCCAGTAGCGACGGTGGCACCTCCTCGAAACTCCCACCGAGACCTGGAGCCATGAAAATCCCCCACCCCGCCCGCCGCATCAGTGCGGCTTCGACAAAATCGTGGCTGAGGATGTGCCCGCCGAAAGGTTTCCTCCCGCGCAATTCGGGCAAGCCCGCCTCTTGCGCAAAAGCCTGCACCCGGATGATGGCATTGTGTCCCCAGTAGTTGCCCTCTGAGGCGTGCCACCAGGCGTTTCCGGCGGCGATCAGCGGACCGTACAAACGGCCCGAAAACTGCTGAAGCCGGCTAATCAGGGTTCGCGCATTGACGACGATCGGAAGCGTCTGAATCAGCGCGGCTTGCGGGTTCGCTTCCATCGCGCCGGCCAGCCGAACGATGGTCTCTCCGCTCATCAGACTGTCCGCGTCCAGAATGATCATGTAGTCGTAGGCGCCACCGAACCGCCTCACCCATTCGGCAATGTTGCCGGACTTTCGAGCGGTGTTGTCGGATCGGTGACGATAGTAGAGATGGCCCGAACCGCAGTTTCGCTGCAGCTCCAGAAACGCAAGCTCCTCGGCAATCCAGATGTCCGGATCTGTCGTGTCGCTGAGCAGAAACCAATCGAACAACGGGGCCTGTCCGGTTTCGCCGACCGACTCGTACATAGCGCGGAGGCGCGCCATGAGATGGTGCTGATCCTCGTTATAGGTCGGCAACAGCATAGCCGTTCGGCCGGTGATCGCGGGCAGCGGACCGTGGCTGTTAATTGGCAGCACATCTGGCCGGCCCCGCAGGAGCACAAAAAAGCCGGCTACTGAAGACACGAACGAAAACGCGATCCAGGCGAGCAGCACGAGGAACAGCCCGAACACCATGCCTTCGAGGACCGTGACGCCACCAACCTTGAGAACATCGTACATCTCAACAGCGCCCGCAGCGGTGATCGCGACCGTTCCGCCAAGAATGAACAGGCGCCGCGCTGTAACGGCAGGGGCGGTCCGCAGTCGCCCCGGATCGGCACGATTGGTCGCGTCCAATCGGCAAGGCTGCATCGGGAGCGGCGTTTCATCGGGAAGATAGCGAACGCCAAGGTCAGGGCAAAGCGCAGGCGACGTCGTCAGGGCGCCCATCGGTAAACCCAGACTTCAGAGATCGGTTGGTCGCCCTGCATCAAGATCGCCCTCAACTCGATCGGCGCGTCCTTCACGGCGCACTGAAAACTAAGGCGCCACCCACCCGTTTCCGGGTTTGGTTGTGTGACGACGTTCTTGATCTCGGATTTGTCGGCGCTGACTGCACCCCTTACCTTGTTGGGATCGACCGCCTTCAGTCCGTCACCAACGAGTTCGAGCACGAACAATTTGCTGTCGTCGCCCCGCGCGCCAACGCCTGTGCGGGTGAACCGGGCCAGCGAATTGGGCTTCGGCGCGTCCGGACCCCAGTGCAGGCGGTAGGTGTAGTTGTTTTCGCTCTTGGCCGGGAGGGCAGTCTTCGGGCGCCAGAAGGCGGCGATGTTGTCGTGAACTTCCTCCTTGGTCGGGATCTCAAAGAGGACCACACTGCCCTCTCCCCAATCTCCAATCGGTTCGACCCAGAAGCTCGGGCGACGCTCAAAGCGCGATTCGATGTCCTCGTAGGCAAAGAAATTTCTCTCCCGCTGCATCAGACCGAAGCCGCGCGGATTGAGGTCATTGAATGTGCTGGCCTGCAGATCGCGTGGATTGTTGAGCGGACGCCAGAGTTGCTCGCCCTTTCCGTTGAACACGGCGAGCCCATCGGAGTCATGTACGGCAGGACGGAAATCGTCGACATCGTGTCGGTCGTTCGGGCCGAAAAAGAACATGCTCGTCATGGGCGCCAGGCCGGCATGTTGCAGCTCGATCCGCGGATAGAGCGACATCTCTACGTCGAAGACCGTCGGAGCGCCTGGCCTGATCGTGAAGCGATAGCTTGCCGTAGCGCTCTTGCTGTCGAGCAGCGCATGTACCACGACGGATGTGGCACCCGGCGCGGGCTTCTCCAGCCAGAAGGCCTTGAAGAGAGGAAATTCCTCTCCCTTGCTCTCGCCGGTATCGATCGACAGACCGCGCGCGGACAGGCCATAGGTCTCGCCTTTGGCAACGGCACGGAAGTAGCTGGCGCCGAGAAACGCGCAAACCTCGTCGTAGTAGTCGGGCCGATTGATCGGGGCGTGAATGCGAAAGCCGGCAAATCCGAGATCGGCGTCCGGTACCTGACCGATATTGTCACCGAATGCGAAATCGTCGCGTCGGTACCTGATCGGTACCGCTCGTCCGCCGGAGACCTCGTAAATGTCGACCTTGTTCTTATAGAAAAAGCCGCGGTGGAAAAACTGGACCTCGAAGGGCAGCTTCTCGCTGCGCCAAGCCGCGCGCTCTGGCAGAAAGCGAATTGATCGGTACTGATCGTAGGTGAGATCCCTAAGCGCGTCCGGGACCTTTTCCTCTGGTGGCGCAAAGGGCTTACTCGCCAAATTGCGGGCAAGCTCGCGGACATAAGAGGGGCCAAACGGCAACTCCGCCGCCGATGCCGCAGAGACTGCGCCAGGTAGCAGCGTTGCCAATGGCAATGCCGAGGCTTCCAGGAATTGTCGACGATTCAAGTGTGCTACCCGTTCGGTTCCAACCGCAGTGCAACCCCCTCGTCGCGAACGAGTTCCAGGGTCGTCGTCGAATCCGACCACGGTGTTGCCAACGACCTCGTCGATGCGGCTCGGGGTGGTTTCGCGCTGCTGGGCCTCGGTTGCATCTGCGGGACGAGCTGCAATTTCCGATTGCGCATTCTCGAGCGATGGCGCCGCGCGCAACGCTGTAGCGCTCGAAGGTAATTGGATGATCGCTCTAGCGCAGCGGCAGCAGCTCCAACTGGCTCTGCGCCTTCTTGACGGCTGCGGCGAACCAGCCCTGGCTTGGCGCTTCCTTGGCGAAGCACGCCGTGTACGCGGTCATCGCATTGTCTTCGCGTGTGATGTCGCCGCGCGGGTCCTTCTTGTCGATGGGTTTGGCCATCATCTGCTTCCAGACTTTCTCGCAGGTCGGGATCTCGGCTGTCTTCACCGCATCGCTTGCAGCGAGGAAGTAGACCTTGTCGCCTTGAATCGCGACGACGTCGATTTCTTGCGGAGGTCCCTTCAGGTCGCCATTGCCGCGCACGCCTAGCACGGCGACCGCGGCGCTCGTCCCCGCGGGCTTCGTGATCGGCAACTCGGCATATTTGGCGAAGGCGGAGTCCTGGATGGCTTGATAGTAAAAGCGGTCCGACTTGAATGCCGCGCCGATCTCCTGCGGCATGCCGTCCTCGCGGTGCTCGCGCAGCCAGTGCTTGAGCAGGGCGGTAGTGGTCACGACGGCCTGCATCTTGTCGCCTTCGGAGGCGAAGCCGAGCCCGTCGAGATGGCCGAAGCCGGAGTCGCCCTTGAAGAGCGTGTCCGCGTTCGTCTTGCCATCGGCCGGCAATCCGTTGATCGCGACGGGGCCCACCAGGCCGCGCAGGACGCCCGTCAACTCCTTGAGCGCCGCATCGTGCTGCTTATAGGTCTCGTCGTTCTCGTTGGCTTTCGAGAACTTTGCGATGTAGCGATCGCGCAGGTCGAAATAGCGCTGCTCGGGGCCAGCCGCATGGGCAGGCGCGGCCAGAACGAGCAGGCAGAGCAAGGCGAGCGATCTCATGCGATTTCCGGCAAAACGGGGTGTGATCTCCAGTCTTTGTGCCGGTGCCAGGCGGGGAGGTTCACCCGCGCCGGACAACCGCTCTACTCCGCCGGCGTCAGTTGCTGCCGGCTCAGGCGCATCGCTGCCATGTCCCGTACGCGGACACGCGCGCGGCGCTTGCGCCACCAGATCACGATTCCGGTGACTGAGAGCGCCGCCACGACCAGCCCCATGATCGAGATCAGGATGCGGCCGAACAGCCCCACGATGCGGCCCGAATGCAACGGAAATTGCGCCTGCACGAAGATGTCGGCGGCGGTGCCGACCCAGGGCAGCCGTTCGCCGATCGGACGGCCGTCCTCGCTGTCGTAATAGAGCTGCGCCGGGCCGACGCCGCCGGCGCCGTGATCGTCGCCTGGATGGAAGAAGGCCGCGGCATAGACACCATGGGCCGGGCCGTAATTGACCGAGCCGACCGGGACGGTCCACCCTCGCCCCTTGCCGTCGGCCGCCGCGCGCGCGGCGATGTCGGCGAAGCTGACCTTGGGCTCGATGGGATCGTCGAGATCGCGATACGGCCGCTGCTCATAGGGCGTCGGCGTGTAGTTCGACATCATCTTCATCAGCGGCGAGAACACCTCGAAATAGAGGTTCAGCGAGAATGCCGTGAAGGCGATGATGAACAGCACGCCCCAGGTCCACAGGCTGAAAGCGCGATGGATGTCGAAATTGATCCGGTAGGCACTGCCTGACGTCTTGATGGTCCACGCCGGCGCCCAACGCGCCCAGAAGCCGCGTTCGAGCTGGCGCGTGACCTGGGGCGCCCGGGCCGCGCTGGCACGCCGCCGCGAGGGCAGCGTCAGGTAGAGGCCGACGAAGCAGTCGATGGTCCAGATGATGGCGATAATTCCGAGCAGGCGCATGCCCCAGCGGTCGCTGCCCCAGAATTCCGGGATGTGCATGGTGTAGTGCAGCTTGTAGAGAAACGAGACGAAGTTTTCGCGCGTCACCGGCCATACCGCGCCCCAATAGCGCCGGCCGAGCTCCGCGCCGGTGTTGGGGTCGAGGAAGATCTGATTGTAGTCTAGCGCGTAGCGCTTGCCGGTCGCGGGATCAATCCGGGGCATGACGAAGAACCACAGCGAGTGGCCCTCCTCCGGCGTCATGAACAGGTAGACGACGCGCGCACGGGGATCGCGCTGCTCGATCATCTTCGCGAGATCGATCGAGGGAATGGCCGGGCCCTTGCTGCCGACGTCGAACAGATGGCTGTTCAGGACCTCGTCGATCTCATGATCCCAGGAGATGATCGCCCCGGTGATGCCGGAGAAGAACAGGAATCCGGCCGTGAGCAGGCCCGCCCAGCGATGCAACTTGCCGAATATCGCTCTCATCGTTCAGATCTCGCCAAGTACACGAGCAAAGTGTGTGAGTGCCGAAGCTTCCGCAACGTCATGCCCGGCCATGACGACCTCTCGTGGAGCCTCATCGTCCTCATTTCAACTCACCACCGATAAGTCAGCTTGCCGATGGCCTTGCGTCCTTCTGCATAGAAGCAGCCCGACAGGCTGTAGCAGGCGGCGACATAGCGGGTGTCGGCGAGGTTGGTGACGTTCAGCGACAGGCGCCAATTGTCCCTGCTGTAGGCGAGCAGCGCGTCCAGCACGGTCGAGGATCCGACCTTGAACGTGTTGGCGTCATCGCCCCAGGTCGCGCCGACATAGCGGACGCCGCCGCCGAACTGCAGGCCCGCGAGCGGCCCGGTCTGAAGCGTGTAATCGTTCCACAGCGAGGCGCGGTTGAGCGGCACCGTGACCGGCGCCTTGCCGACATTGACCGGATCCTGGGAGACCGTTGCATCGACATAGGCATAGGCCGCGCGCAGGTTCCAGCCGTCGGCGAGCGACATCGTGCCTTCGAGCTCGAGGCCGCGCGATTTTACCTGACCGGTCTGTTCGGCGATGTTGAGCGGAGGCGCAAAGGTAACGACGTTGTCGCGCGTCAGGTCGAAGGCGGCGAAGGTGAACAGCGCGTTCCAGCCGAGCGGCTGGTACTTGACGCCCACCTCGTACTGCACGCCGGTCTCGGGATTGAGCAGCTGTCCGCTCGGGCCGGTGGCGAGCACCGGCAGGAAGGATTCCGAATAGCTGAAATAGGGCGCGATGCCGTTGTCGAAATTGTACATCAATGCGGCGCGGCCGGTGAAGGCCGACGCATCCTTCGAGACGGACGTATTGAAGATGCCGCTGTCCACCTGCGTCGTCACGAAATCCTGACGCCCACTGAGCTGGAACGAGAGCCGGCCGAGCTTGATCTGGTCCTGCGCGTAGAGGCCGACCTGCGACTGCTTGACGCCGGTGTCGTCGCTCATGGCGCCCATGGTCCAGTCGTAGCTGTAGACCGGGTTGAAGACGTTGATCTCGGGCGCGGACGTCGTGACGCCAAAGGCGGTGTCGCGGAATCTGGTGTTGCGATAGTCTATCCCCACCAGCGTGGTGTGGCTGAGGAAGCCGGTGGTGAACTTGCCCTGGAGCTGATTGTCCACCGCGAAAGAGTTGATGTAGGAGTTGCTGTAGCTGCCGAAACGCGCGAGCTGTCCCGCGGCCTCGTCGCTATAGCCTCCGCCGAAAAACACCTTCTCCTCGTTGTGCTGATAGGCGTAGCGCAAATTCTGCCGGAACGTGATGTTGTCGGTGAAATTGTGCGAGAGCTGGTAGCCGGCGGTCGCGATTTCGGTGTTGAACGCGTTGAAGCTCGGCACGCCCGCGAAGAACGAGACGGGGATGGCGCGGCCGTTGTTCGGCCACACGGTGCCCGAGGCCGGCAGGAACTGGAGGCCCCACCCTGCCCGGTCGCGCTGGTAGTTGGCGAGGATCGTGATGGTGGTGTCCTCGTTCGGCTTGAACGTGACGGCCGGCGCGATGAAGACGCGGTTGTCCTTGGTGAAGTCGACCTGGGTCTCGCCGTCACGGACGACGCCGGTCAGGCGCCACAGCACAGTGCCGTCCTTGTTGGCGGGACCGCCCATGTCGAACTGGCCTTGATAGCGGTTGAAGCTGCCGCCGGAGATCGAGACCTCGCCGAATTGCTGGGCCGTCGGCAGCTTGGTGACGTAGTTGAGGATGCCGCCGGTGCCGCTGCCGCCATACATCGCCGAGGACGGACCCTTGAGGACCTCGATACGCTCGGCGCCGTAGGGATCGAGGCCGTTGAAGTGCACGTAATTGCTTGAGGGAATCCGCAAGCCGTCGACGTAGAGGCCCGACATGGTGGTGTCGAAGCCGCGGATCTGGAGGGCGCCGAAGCGGGTGTCCGAACCACCATTGACGTCGCCGCTGACGCCGGCGGTGTAGCGCAGCGCCTCGCCAATCGAGACCGCGCCCTGATTCCTGACCTGGTCGGTGGTGACGACGGAGACGGACTGCGGGGTTTCGATCAGCGGCGTATCCGTCTTGGTCGCGGTGCCGCTGCGCGTCGCAACGAAACCGCGCACCGGACCATTGGCGCGTTCACCGGTGGCACCGTTCGAGGATGCCGATTGGGTTGGCGCGGCTTGCTGCGCCGGAGAGCGACGATTGGCGCGTGCGGTGCGTGTCGCCCCTGAGCGTCGCGTTGATGCGACCGCCGCAGGCCGGGCGCGCTGAGCCGGGGCTTCGACGGTGACGGCGGGAATCTGCGTCTGCGCCTCCACGGCACCGATGGGAACGACGAGAGCAAATGTGCTGGCCGCTCCGAGGAAAAGCACCTGCATCTGTCGACGCCGCGTGTCAAAACGCGAAGCAAGTTGGAAGTCGGTCACGTCTGTCGAGGCCCCACGCACTGCCGGCTTCGCCGGTATCGTTTTTGATGCCTCGCCCTAACGCAGGCGATTTCGGAGTGCGATAGGAACTGCGTTAGAATTTCTCCAGACGCGTGCGCAACGCGTGCGACGAATGCGCTCAGTCGCGTCTGGAAGTTTGGAATGTTTCCAGACCGACAAGAACCTGCTTGTTCGAAATGTCTGAAACGGCGTCAGCGATGTCGCAGCCGGCGATTGACCCGGCGCGCGAGGTAATCGCCGGCGCTCTGGACCAGCTGCACCAGCGCGATCAACACGACGACGACGGCGAGCATCATCTCCGGCATGAAGCGCTGATAACCGTAGCGGATGCCGAGATCGCCCAGGCCCCCGCCTCCGACGGCGCCGACCATGGCGGAATAGCCGAGCAGGCTGACCACCGCGAGCGTCAGCGCCAGCAGAAGACCCGGCAGCGCTTCGGGGATCAGCACCTTGAGCACGATCTGCATCGGCGAGGCCCCGAACGAGGATGCGGTCTCGATCAGGCCGCCGTCGACCTCGCGGATCGCGGCCTCAACCAGGCGCGCGATGAACGGCGCCGATGCGATCGTCAACGGCACGATCGCGGCCGTCGATCCAATCGAGGTGCCGGCCACCAGCCGCGTGAACGGGATCATGGCGACGACCAGGATGATGAAGGGCGTAGACCGCGTCGCGTTGACGACGATGCCGAGCACGCGATTGACGAGAGGCGCCGCGAACAGCTCGCCTTTCCGGCTGGTCGCGAGAAAGACGCCGAGCGGCAGGCCAAACGCGGTGCCGATCAGCGCTGCGAGCCCGACCATGTACAGGCTCTCGCCGGTCGCCTGGACGATCAGGTTGATGAGTTCAGGCGACATAGCCGAGGCGCTCCGCGGGGAATTGATATTGTGAAAGCCAGGCCAGCGTGCGCGTCGTCGCGTCCTCGCCGCCAGCCACGCCGAGAGGGATACCAAGCGTCAGCGACCCCACATGCTGGCCGCCGATCTCGTCGATGCGGGCCGACAGCAGCGACACGTCGAGGCCGAGCTCGCGCGCGAGCCGCGCCACCATCGTGTCGCCGGCCCCTGCCCCGCGCACCTGGACGCGGATCACGGCCTGTCCGCCCGCAGGCGGCTCCGAAACGATCCGGCTCGCCAGCGACACGGGCAGGCTGTCTCCGATCGCCTCGGCCAGGAAGGATTGCGTGATCGGATGCTTCGGGTGGGTGAAGATGTCGGCGACATGGCCGCTCTCGACGACGTGGCCGGCATCGAGTACCACGACATCCCCCGCGAGCTGCCGCACCACGGACATTTCGTGGGTGATCAGCACGATGGTCACGCCCAGCTCGCGGTTGATATTCGCGAGCAGATCGAGGATCGCCCGCGTGGTCTGCGGATCGAGTGCCGAGGTCGCCTCGTCCGACAGCAGCACGCTCGGCCGCGTCGCGAGCGCGCGGGCAATGCCGACGCGCTGCTTCTGGCCGCCGGAGAGTTCGGACGGGTAGCGGTCGTGCTTGTCGGCGATCCCGACAAGCGTAAGCAGCTCCGCAACGCGCGCGCGGATATCGGCCTTGGCCCAGCCGGCGATCTCCAACGGCAGCGCGATGTTGGCGGCTGCGGTACGCGAGGACAGCAGGTTGAAGTGCTGGAAGATCATGCCGATCGAGCGCTGCGCGAGCCGCAGTTCGCGACCTGAGAGCGCTGAGATGTCACGGCCATCGACGACGACGCGGCCCGTGGTCGGCCTCTCCAGCCCGTTGATGAGCCGGACCAGGCTCGATTTGCCGGCGCCGGAACGGCCGATGACGCCGGTGATCGAACCCCGCGGGATCGCGAAGTCGATGTTTTGCAGGGCATTGACGCCGGGCTTGCCGCGATAGGCCGGATAGGTTTTCGCGATGCCTTCGAAGCGGACCATCGCGTCGGGCGCAGTCGCGGGTGAGATCGCGTCAAGCTTTCCGATCGGCGGTCCGATCGCGAGCGACGGGTGGACGTTCATGGAGGCGGCCTTCATGCACAATAGTTCCGCTTGCCCCCTTGGGGCATCCGGGAACCGGTCGCATCAAGCGACGGAGAGTGAAACCGCGATGAGGACTCGGCTGGAGCGCGCTGCACCGCAGCAGGCACCATCGCCCTTTCAGCTCTCTCTGGCAATGTCAGATATCTGCGGGGAGTTGGACGAAGTTTTCCAAATTTCTCCCCGCTGAAGAAAATTCATCTGCCGCCGTATGGGCCTCGCGCCCGGCTCAGGTGACCCGCAACCAGGGCCATACGATCAGCAGGAGCCCCGCGAAATAGAGCACCCCGAACATCAGCCCAAAACCCCAGAACTGACCCTTGCCGATATAGCCGCTTCCGAAATACATCGGCGCGGGCCCCGTCGCGTAAGGCGAGATCACCCCCATCAGGCCGAGCGAATACATGCAGAGCATGGCCAGCGTCGTGACCGGCAGGTCGGGGATACCGGATCCGACCGCGAGCACCACGGGCAGCACGGCGGCCGCATGCGAGGTGATGCTCGAGAAGAAATAATGGATCCAGAAGAACAGCGCGACCAGCAGAAGCATCGCGGTCGACGGCGACAGCCCGGCGAGCGGCTTTGCATATTCGGTGGCGAACCATTTGATGAAGCCGATCTCGTTGAGGCCCGAGGCCAGCGTCAGCAGCGAGGTGAAATAGAAGAACACCTCCCAGGCGCCCTTCTCGGCTACGATGTCGGCAAACTCGATCACGCCCGTCACCAGCATCAGCGAGATCACGATGAACACGACGGTGGTGGCGTTGACGAAATTCGAGCCCAGAAGCGGCACGCGGATGTCCGGGCTCGAGCCTGCGATCCACAGGAACATCGCGAGCAGGATCAGCGCCAGCATGATCCACTCGTTGCGCGACATCGAGCCCATCTCCGCGAGCTCCTTCGATGCCCATTCGGAAATTTCCGGGCTGCTCTTCACCTCGGGGCGGCAGACTGCGTAGCTGAGCAGTGGGACCAGCACCATCAGGAGGAGGCCGAGCGGCGCAAAGCCCAAGAACCACTGTGCCCAGCTGACGTCGATTCCGGCAGTCTTCTTGGCGATGGCCAGCGCCGCCGCATTGGGCGCGAGCGCGGTGAAAAACAATGAGCTGGTGACGGCGGTCGAGGCGAATGCGGTCCACATCACGTAGGTGCCGATCCTGCCGGCGGTCGGTCCAGGCTCGGAGCCGTAGATGCGCGGGATGTTGCTGATGATGGGATAGACGATGCCGCCGCTGCGCGCGGTGTTGGACGGTGTCGCCGGCGCCAGCAAGAAGTCCGACATCGCCACCGCATAGCCGAGGCCGAGCGTGTTGCGGCCGAGCTTTTGCACCAGCACGAGCGCGATGCGGCGGCCCAGCTGGCTCTTGCGATAGCCGATCGAGAACACGAAGGCGCCGACGATCAGCCACACCGTGCTCTCGGCAAAGCCCGCCAGCATCCAGCGCAGCGACTTGGTCGGGTCGGGATCGATATAACCGCCGACACCGGCAACCGTCAGCCCGATCAGGCCGACCGCGCCGACCGGCATGGATTCCAGGATGAGCCCGGTGATGACGGCCGCGAAGACGGCAAAATAGTGCCACTGATTGGCGTTGAGCCCTGCCGGCACCGGCCACAGATAGATCACCAGCCATACCGCGAGCGGCGCGATCAGCTTCCAGCGAAACCCTTTCGCCTCAGGCGCCTGCGAGCTAGTGGTCATGGGCCCTCCCCCTCGATTGCCGTCATGTTCTACCGGCCCGTGACCGAACCGCTTTTGTCCCAGCGCGGCGTATACGTTTTGTCTGCGGCGCAATCAATGGACTGCGCCGGCTTCTACCGCCCTCTGAACTTCGGTTTGCGTCGCGTCAGGAACGCCTCGACGCCCTCCTTGTGGTCGTCGCTAAGGCTTGCCAGGGCGAACTGGTCGACGTCCATATGGCTGGCGAGATTATCCAGCGCATGCGCCAGCCGATTGACCGTGAGTTTCGTCATGGCGACGGAGAGCGGCGGCTGCGCTGCCACCTTGCGCGCGAGGTCCATCGCGGCATCGAACGCATGGCCGGGATCGACCACCTGCTCGACCAGGCCCCACTCGAAGGCCTCATCCGCGCTGATGCGCTGATCGGCCAGGATCACCGCCTGCTTGGTGCGAGCCGGGCCGATCAGGTGCAGCATGCGGGGAATGCTCTGCCAGCTCATGTTCATGCCGAGCCCGATCTCGGGCACGCGTAGATGGCCATCGCGTCCCATGACACGGAAGTCGAGGGCGACAGCCAGCGCCACGCCGCCGCCGACGCAAAAGCCCTCGATGGCGGCGATCGTGATCTGCTCCATCTCCTGCCAGGCGTGGGTCAGGCGCGGCCCGAGCTTGAGATGCCGCCGCAGCGTGCCGAGGTCCATGTCCTTGCGCGAGCGGCCTTCGGCATCCTTGAGGTCGAAGCCGGCACTGAACGCCTCCGCGCTGCCTGTCAGCACCACGACAGAGGTTGCGGCGTCATCCTCGAAACTGCGCGCGGCCGCGGTGAGCTGGCGCAGCGCCTCCGGCGACAGCGCGTTGATGCCGTCGCCGCGGTCGAACCGCACCACCGCAATCCGCCCCTCCGGCCCGAGGCCCTTCTCGATCTTCACATAGTCAGGCAACGCAATCTCCCTGGTCTTGGTCTTCTTGGTGCTCACAGATGCCCGGTACGTCGATGTTCGGGTTCGCTTCCATGGACCGGAAACCCGACCGTGGTCCCGATGGTGATCCAGTTGGCATTTTCGCCGGTGATGTTGCGGCCGTAGATCACATCGAGGGAGAATATCTCGTTCGGACGGTAGCGGACACCGGTCTGGAAACGCGGCTGCACGACGCTTGTGACCGCGGAGGCGCCGGCCTGGCCGTACGCCTCGATCGTCCATTGCAGGGTGTCGGTGAATTTCCAATCGAAGCCGACGCCGTAGGTCAGGTAATGGCGATCCACCGTGCGATCCCAGAGCCAGCCGCCGTTGACGTTGATGCGTGTGGTCTCCGACAGGCGGAAGGTCGCGGGGATGACGACAAAGGCGGACAGGGCATCGCCGGTCGACGCGTCGAATGATCCGCCGCCATAGGCCGACAATCCCCATCGGCCTATTCCGGTCGGGACGAAATTCGTCTTGGCTTTTGGAGCGAGCGTCGTGCTCCAGTCGCCATCGCTCCGGGCCCGGATGGTCTGCAGGCTCAGCTCGATCGGCCTGAAGGGATCGACGACACAGGAGGGATTGGCGACCGCCGAAAAATCCGTGTTGGAAGCCGTCGACAGCCAGCTTTCCACCTTGCAGGAGCCGACGTCGGAAATGTCGGCGGCATCGACCGCATAGGCGCCATTCGCGGCGCGCGCATCCTGCCCCGCGAATGCGCCAAGGGCCGCGATTGCGGCGGTTATTCCGGTTCTTGCAGCCCAGCCCATGGTGGGATGTTAGCAGAGTCTTCGCCTCGACAACGCCCGGATTCTGGGACTATCTTCGCCCCATGAGCGACCATCATCATCACCACGATCACGACCATTCCGAGCTGTCGGAGACCGAGCTGCGCGTGCGTGCGCTCGAGACGATTCTGACGGAAAAAGGTTATGTCGAGCCCGCCGCGCTCGACGCCATCATTCAGGCCTACGAGACCAAGATCGGCCCACATAACGGCGCCCGCGTGGTCGCCAAGGCCTGGACCGATCCGGCGTTCAAGCAGGCACTGCTGGAGGACGGCTCCAAGGCGATCGGCACGCTCGGCCATGTCAGCCGCGTCGGCGACCACCTCGTCGTGGTCGAGAACACGCCGCAGCGTCACAACATGGTCGTGTGCACGCTGTGCTCCTGCTATCCCTGGGAAATGCTGGGGCTGCCACCGGTCTGGTACAAGGCCGCGCCCTATCGCTCCCGCGCGGTGAAGGACCCGCGCGGCGTGCTCGCCGATTTCGACGTGCAGGTGCCCAAGGACGTTGAAATCCGGGTGTGGGATTCGACCGCCGAGACACGCTTTTTGGTGCTGCCGATGCGCCCCGCGGGGACTAAAGGCTGGAGCGAGGAGCAGCTCGCAGAACTCGTCACGCGCGATTCCATGATTGGCACCGGTTTCCCCAAGACGCCCGGAGCGCCATCATGAACGGCGTGCACGACATGGGCGGCATGGACGGGTTCGGCAAGGTCGAGCCCGAACCGAACGAGCCGGTGTTCCACGAGGAATGGGAGTCGCGTGTTCTCGCCATGGTGCGCGCGATGGGCGCGGCCGGCGCTTTCAACATCGACACCTCGCGCTTCTATCGCGAGACGATCCCGCCGCACGTCTATCTCTCAAGCTCCTACTACAAGAAATGGTTTCTTGGGCTCGAGGAGATGCTGATCGAGAAAGGGTATCTCACCCGGGAGGAAGTCGCCGCCGGCCACGCGATGCAGCCGGCCAAGGCGCTCAAGCACGGCAAGTTCGATCTCGGCCAGGTCGAACGCATCATGGTGCGCGGCAAGTTCGCCCGTCCTGCCCCGGCGCCGGCCAAATTCAAGATCGGCGACCGCGTGCGTGCGAAGAACATTCATCCCGCGACCCACACCCGCCTGCCGCGCTACGTGCGCGGTCATGTCGGCGTGGTCGAACTGAACCATGGCTGCCACGTGTTTCCGGATTCGGCGGCGATGGAGCTCGGCGAGAATCCGCAATGGCTCTACACTGTCGTGTTCGAGGGCCGCGATCTCTGGGGCGCGGACGGCGATCCGACCTCGAAAGTCTCGATCGATGCGTTCGAGCCCTATCTGGACGCGGCCTGATGAGCAGCACGGCTGCTGCCGCGACGGCGGCGATCCCGAGCATTCCGCGCGACGATGACGGTCCGGTGTTTCGCGCACCCTGGGAGGCGCACGCCTTCGCGATGGCGCTGACCCTGCACGAACGCGGCGTGTTCACCTGGCCCGAATGGGCGGCAGCCCTGGCCTCCGAGATCAAGCGCGCGCAGGCGGCCGGCGATCCTGACACGGGCGAGACCTACTATCTCCATTGGCTCGCCACGCTGGAGGGCCTCGTCGCAGGCAAGGGCGTTGCGTCTGCGGAGACGTTGCACCGCTACCGCGACGCCTGGGACCACGCGGCGGATCGCACCCCGCACGGCAAGCCGATCGAGCTGAAGGCGGAGGATTTTCGCTAAGCTGCCTCGACATATTCCGTCATTGCGAGCGTAGCGAAGCAATCCAGAATCCCTCCGCAGAGACAGTCTGGATTGCTTCGTCGCAAGAGCTCCTCGCAATGACGGCGGAGTGAGGCGTGTCACCGTCCCGCCACGTACTCCCGCCACCCTCTCGCCCGCAGGCTGCACGCCGGGCACTCGCCGCAGCCATATCCCCAATCATGCTGCGCGCCGCGTTCGCCGAGATAGCAGGTGTGGGACTGCTCGCGGATGAGATCGACCAGCCCGTCGCCGCCGAGGTCATGGGCGAGCTTCCACGTCGCCGCCTTGTCGATCCACATCAGCGGCGTATGCAGCTCGAATTTGCGGGCCATGCCGAGCGACAACGCGGCCTGCATGGCGCGGACGGTCTCGTCGCGGCAATCGGGGTAGCCGGAATAGTCGGTTTCGCACATGCCGCCGACGATGTGACTGATGCCGCGCCGGTAGGCCAGCGCCGCGGCGAATGTCAAGAACACCAGGTTGCGGCCGGGCACGAACGTGTTCGGCAGGCCGTCAGCGCCCATCGCAATCGCAACGTCGCGCGTCAGCGCCGTCTCGGACACCGCCGCCAGCGTCGGGATTGACAGCGTGTGGCTCTCGCCAAGCCTGGAAGCCCAATCCACGCGCAGGCCCTTGATGCCGTCGAACAGCCGGTCGCGGCAGGCCAGCTCGATGGCGTGGCGCTGGCCGTAATCGAATCCCAGCGTCTCCACGCGTGCAAAGCGGTTCAGCGCCCAGGCGAGGCAGGTGGTGGAATCCTGGCCGCCGGAAAACAGCACCAGCGCGGTTTCGGATGAAGATGCGTCATTCATGGCCCGCGCTTTAGCACTGCGCACACGGCTCGCCAATCTGGCCCGCCAACCGGTGGAAATCACCTTGTTCCGCCGCGCTGCGCTGGGAACGGGGGCCCGCTTTTGGCATAAGGCTTGGGAGCCAGGAGACTGCCCCGCAATGACCCCTTCCCGCGACATTTCCCGCCTGATCGAGATCATGGCGGCGCTGCGCACGCCGGTGACCGGCTGCCCCTGGGACCTCGAGCAGAATTTTGCGACCATCGCGCCCTATACGATCGAGGAAGCCTATGAGGTGGTCGAGGCCATCAGCCGCGGCGATCTCGACGACCTCTGCGAGGAGCTCGGCGACCTGCTGCTCCAGGTCGTCTTCCACGCCCAGATGGCCTCGGAGCAGAACGCGTTCGCGTTTGGAGATGTCGTCGAGGCCATCACCCGCAAGATGATCCGGCGCCATCCTCACGTTTTCGCCGACAAGGACGGCAAGCTCGCCTCCTCCCACGTCAAGGACGTCTGGGATCGCATCAAGGCCGAGGAGAAAGCCGAGCGCGCCGCGCGCCGGCCGCCCCAGGAAGCGCCGTCCCACAAATCGCTGCTGTCAGAGGTGAAGGCTGGCCAGCCCGCCCTGACGCGCGCCATGGAGCTGCAGCGCAAGGCCTCCACCGTCGGCTTCGACTGGAACGATCCGCGCGCGGTGCTGGCAAAAATCCGCGAGGAAGCCGACGAGATCGAGGCCGCACTTGATCGCAACGACGGCGAGGGCCTGGCGGAAGAGACCGGCGACCTGATGTTCGCGCTGGTCAACCTCGCCCGTCATGTCGATGCCGATCCGGAAGCCGCGCTGCGTGCGACCAACGCAAAGTTCGAGCGGCGGTTTGGGTTCATCGAGCGGGCGCTGGAAGCACAGGGCCGCACGCTGGAGCAGGCGTCGCTCGCGGAGATGGACGCGTTGTGGAACGAGGCGAAGGGTGAGGAGCAAAAGGCTCCAGCGGCGGAGAGAAGCAACCAAGCCCGCTCCTAGCTCAAGCGTCGTCCTGGCGAAAGCCAGGACCCATTACCCCGAATGGACATTGCAGGAGCCGGCTGGAGCTACCAGCGTGCCAATTCCAACCGCTTGTGGTTATGGGTCCCGGATCTGCGCTTACGCTTGTCCGGGACGACAGCGTTGCTTGAGGCAGCAATTGGCTCAACTCACTGGCTGGGCGACGGCGTCTACGCGGACAGTCGCGGCACGGCATCGAACCTGGACACCACGATATCCCGCTTGGTCTCATCCACCCGTACTGTCATGGCGAAGCGGCCGTCGTGCAGCTCTTTCGCCAGCACTTCGGCATTCCGGTGCAGCCAGCTGATGCCGGCGCCGTCGGAGGCATCGATGGAGAGGTCGAGCGTGATGCGCTTGGCGGCCAAGCGCTCCTCGATCGCGGCGAGCAGTGCGTCGACCCCCTCGCCCGACACGGCCGAGACAAGCATCGCGGGATGATCTTCGGGGCGGCGCGCGGCGATGTTCAAAAGTTCTTCGCGCTGTTCGGGACCATAACGGTCGATCTTGTTCCAGACTTCGATGATGCGGCCTGAGTCATCGGGATTGATGCCGAGCTGGCGCAGCACGGCGTCGACGTCGCTCTGCTGCGCTTCGGCGTCGTCGTGCGAGATGTCGCGCACATGGAGAATGACGTCGGCTTCCAGCACCTCCTCCAGCGTGGCGCGGAAGGCGGCGACGAGCTGTGTCGGCAGGTTGGAGATGAAGCCGACGGTGTCCGACAGCATCGCCTTGCCGCCATGCGGCAGAGTGAGCGCGCGCAGGGTCGGATCCAGCGTGGCGAACAGCATGTCGGCGGCCTGCACGTCGGCGCGGGTCAGGCGGTTGAACAGCGTCGACTTGCCGGCATTGGTGTAGCCGACCAGCGCTACGACGCGATACGGCACGCGCTGGCGGCCTGCGCGATGCAGGCGGCGTGTGGCCTGCACTTTCTTCAGTTCGCCCTCGAGCTTGGAGATGCGCTCCTGGATCAGGCGGCGGTCGGCTTCGATCTGCGACTCGCCGGGGCCGCCCATGAATCCAAAGCCGCCGCGCTGGCGTTCGAGATGGGTCCATGAGCGCACCAGGCGCGAACGTTGATAATTGAGATGCGCGAGCTCGACCTGGAGCGAGCCTTCCTTGGTCTTGGCGCGACGTCCGAAGATTTCCAGGATGAGCCCGGTGCGGTCGAGCACCTTGGCCTGCAACTCCTTCTCGAGATTGCGCTGCTGGATCGGCGCAAGCGCGCAATCCATCACCACGAGCTCGACGTCGAGGCTCTTGGCGAGCGCGGCGATCTCTTCGACCTTACCCTTGCCGATATAGGTCGCGGGACGGATCTGGCTGATCGGCGTGATGATGGCGTCGGCAACGACGAGATCGATCGCGCGCGCGAGGCCGGCGGCTTCGTCGAGCCGGGCCTCCGCGTCACGCAGGACATGAGTTTCCGATTGCGCGTCGGCACCGCCTGCGCGCACCCGCAAATAGGGACCGATGACAAGCACCCGCCCCGTCTGCTTATCCCTTGCCGACCGCGGACGGTCGGCATCCCCGTCGAAATTCCGGGGTTCCAATCAGATCACTCTCAAGCCGGCTGATCCTCGCCGCCTTCGAACAGCTGGATCGGAGCGCCCGGCATGATGGTCGAGATCGCATGCTTGTAGACGAGCTGCGAGTGACCGTCGCGCCGAAGCAGCAAACAGAAATTGTCGAACCAGGTCACGATGCCCTGGAGCTTCACTCCGTTGACCAGAAAGATCGTCAGTGGCGTTTTGGTTTTGCGAACGTGATTTAGGAAGGTGTCCTGCAGGTTTTGTGCGCGGTCTGCCGCCATTGTTTTTTTCTCGCTTTGAGTTTCTTTTTATTGCGCCGGTTGCGGCCCTCTTTTGAAAATTCGGGGTCCTCGTCCGGTTGCCGTCCCTCATGAGATCCCCCTCGGAGGGACAGCGGTTCAATTAGAGGACAGGTGGGCTTATTAGGCAAGCCGCTTCACGCGGCAGGCCATGCCGTATTGCCCCGAAAAACTACGGAAATCGATGATTTTCCTCACCTATCCCCGCGACGTCGCGGCCTTAGCCGACGCCCAGCGCCTTCAATTTCCGATGCAACGCCGACCGTTCCATGCCAACAAACTCGGCCGTGCGAGAAATATTTCCTGAAAAGCGGCTGATCTGTGCAATCAAATAGTCGCGCTCGAACACTTCGCGCGCTTCGCGCAGCGGCAGGCCCATGATGTGCTCGCCATTGTTGCTGGTCGGCATCGCCGGCACCATGGAGCCAACGTCCTGCGGCAACATGTCGGCAGTGATGATGACCTCCGGCCCGCCCGCGGCCAGAATCATGACTCTCTCAACGTTGTTACGGAGCTGGCGCACATTGCCCGGCCAGACATGCGACTGCAGCACCGCCATCGCGTCCTGCCCGATCTGCCGCTTGGGCAGGCCGCTGCCCGCCGAGATCTGCTCCATGAAGTAGTCGATCAATTCCGGAATGTCCTCACGCCGCTCCGACAGCGCGGGTACACGGATCGGCACCACCGAGAGCCGGTGATAGAGGTCCTCGCGGAAATGGCCGGCCGCGATCTCCTCTTCCAGGTTGCGCGCGGTGGAGGAGATGATGCGCACGTCGACCTGCACCTTGCCGTTGCCGCCGACGCGCTGGAACGACTGCTCGACCAGCACGCGCAAGATCTTGTTCTGGGTCTCGCGCGGCATGTCCGCGATCTCGTCGATGAACAACGTGCCGCCATGGGCCTCTTCGAGCGCGCCGGGCTTGCGCGCGTGCTCGCCGTTGGATTGCTCGATGCCGAACAGCTCGTGCTCCATCCGCTCGGGCGTGATCGCAGCGGCGTTGATGACGACGAAGGGGCCGTCGGCGCGGCCCGAGGCTGTGTGCAACGTGCGGGCGGTCAGTTCCTTGCCGGCGCCTGCGGGGCCGACGATCAGGATGCGGCTGTTGGCCTTGGCCGCACGCTCGATGGTCTGGCGCAGCTGGTTCATGCTGGGCGAGCGGCCGACCAGCGAGCTTGCGCTCGGCGCGAGCTGCTTCAGCTCCTTGACCTCGCGCTTGAGCCGCGAGTTCTCCAATGCACGGTTCGCGACCAGGATCAGCCGGTCGGTCTTGAACGGCTTCTCAATGAAGTCGTAGGCGCCACGCTTGATCGCGGCGACCGCGGTCTCGATGTTGCCGTGGCCGGAGATCATCACGACCGGCAGATCTGGGTTGTCCTTCTTGACCTGCTCCAAGAGCTGCAAGCCGTCGAGCTTGGAGCCCTGCAGCCAGATGTCCAGGAACACCAGATGCGGCCTGCGGTTGGCGATCTCAGCGAGCGCCGTATCGCTGTCGCGCGCGGTCCGGGTCACGAAGCCCTCGTCTTCGAGGATGCCCGCAACGAGATCCCGAATATCGGCCTCATCATCGACAATCAGAATTTCACTTGCCATGGGTCGCGCCTGTTTTCTCAGCTGCCTGTTGAGGCTTCGATCTTCGTTGAATCATTGGTCTTTTCAGCCGGCTCTTTGGTTTCGGCGGCCGCCTGCTTTGTTTCCGGATCCTTGACGGATTGTGTGGCCGTTTCGCCGATTTCCGGCCTGGCCGTTGCCGCGGCCGACGGTTCGGCCCCCTCGCTTTTCGCGGGAGCCCCGGAGATCGCAAAACGCATCCGCATCCAGGCGCCACGCTGGCCCTCGCGGAAGTCCGAGGCATCCTTCAGTTCGATGCGCCCGCCATGGTCTTCCAGCACGCGACCGACGATCGCGAGCCCAAGGCCGGTGCCCTTGGCGCGTGTCGTCACATAGGGCTCGAGAAGGCGCGAGCGCGCCACCTTGGGCAGGCCGATGCCGTTGTCGACGACGTCGATCAGCACGTCCTCGCCCTCGCGCGAGACCACGACGTCGATCCGGCCCTTGCCGAGCTCCTCGAGGGGGACCTGCTCGATCGCCTCGGTGGCGTTCTTGACGATGTTGGTGACGGCCTGCGAGATCAGCCGCCGGTCGAACTGGGCGCGCAGCGGGTCTTCCCTAAACTCGGCCTCGATATCGATCTCGGGGTGAGCGACCTTCATCAGGAACACCGCCTGCCGCACTGTGTCGGCGACGTCCTCACCTTCCATCACCGGCTTCGGCATCCGCGCAAAGCGGGAGAACTCGTCGACCATGCGGCGGATATCGTCGACCTGGCGGACGATGGTGTCGGTGCACTGTTCGAAGATCTGCTTGTCCTTGCCCTCGGTAATGTCCTTGCCGAATTTGCGGCGAATACGCTCGGCGGAGAGCTGGATCGGGGTCAGCGGGTTCTTGATCTCATGCGCGATGCGGCGCGCGACGTCGCCCCAGGCCGAGGTGCGTTGCGCCGAGACCAGTTCGGTGATGTCGTCGAGCGTGATGATGTAGCTGTCGTGCGGCTGGCTGGTCTTCTCGGCGCTGACGCGGACCGACAGATTGCGTTCCTGCCCATCACGCGTGATCGTGATCTGCCCCTGCACCAGGCGCTGGGTCCCTTCCCGCGCTGTCTTCATCATCTCTTCGAGCTCGGGCAGCACATCGGAGAGCGGATGGCCGAGCGTCTCGGCTTCGGAGTGCCCGATCAGCTTTTCGGCGGAACGGTTGAGAATGCCGACGCTGCCTGAATTATCCACGCCGATGATGCCGGCGCTCGCGGACGACAGCACCGCCTCGATGAAGCGGCGGCGGCTGTCGATGAGGTCGCTGGCGTTGACGAGCTCGTCACGCTGGCTGCGCAACTCCTCCGTCATCTTGTTGAAGGTTTCACCCAGCTGGGCGAGGTCGCCTTCCGACTGGTGCACCGGCACTTTCACATGGAGATCGCCGGTCGAGACCGTCTGGGCCGCATTCATTAGCCGCCGGATCGGCGAGACCAGCGAGTTGGCGAAGTTGAGGCCGATCAGTACCGACGCCATCAGGATGGTCAGCGCGATCACCGCGAACATTAGCGCGAACGCGACCTGGATGCCGAGCCGGCGCGACTCGATCTGGGCATATTCGGCGACGCTGACCTCGGTCTGCTTGAGCTGCTGGACCACGTTGGGATCGAGCGGCCGCGCGACATACAGGAAGGTGTCGCTGAAGGCGCGCAAGCGGACCACCGCGGCGACGAAGCTCGCATCGGGCAGCACCGCGATCTCGGGCTCGGCTTCGTTGACGTTGCTGAGGAAGTCCGGCGCCGGCGGCGAATAGGCCAGCCGCATGCCGGTGTCGGCGGATTCGAGAATGTTGGTGTTCTTGTCGATGATCATCGCGCCCGGCAGGTTGCGGGAGGCGGCGCTGGACGTCAGCAATTCGCGAAAAGAGCGGCGATCCTGGTCGTAGAGCGGCCGCGCGTGGGCGATGTCGTTGGCCATGCCGAGAATGTCGCCCCGGATCAGCTGCGCGTGGTCCTGCATGTAGGCCCGCGCAATCGTCAGCGAATTCTGGATCACCTCCTTGGTCGGGCCGGAGAACAGGCGATCGAGGCCGCGCTCGATGGTGACGTTGGCGACGACGGCGACCAGCACCGCCGGCAGCACCGCCACGATCGAGAACAGGCTGACGATCTGGACATGGAGGCGCGCCGCCGCCCTGCCCCGCCGGCGCGCCAGGATCAACTGCCAGAGCTCGCGGATGATGATGCCGACCAGCAGCAGGATGGTGGCTGCGTTGCTCAGATAGAACGAACGGACAACTTGCGGCGTCAGTTCGATGCTGGTGAGGCCGGTCAGGACCAGGAAGGTGAGCAAGGCCGACAGCAGGGCCAGGGCCACGGCGAACGGCGCCAGCCAGCGTCGCGCCGACCAACGCCGGGGCTCTTCTGCTGGGGCCGTGTCAAAGGATGCGGCCGAGGTGTCTGCGCTGGTCATTCCGGCAATGGGTGCTGAAAACGGGGTCCGCGGCGGGCGGATACTGATGTATTCGTACCACATTGTTGCCGAATTGCGACAATTCCGCGGCGCCTCCGCCGCGACCGACCCGCGCATCCACAGCGATATGCCGGAGGACGGGAACGGATTTCGGCCCCGGCGGCTTGACCACCATGCACAAATTCTTTCTCGCAATGATGGTGTCGGCCGTGCTGCTGCTGATCGTGGCGGCGGATCTGCTGGTCAATGGTCTCGGGGTGCACGAGCCCAATGCGAACGTCGCCAGCGCGATACAGGTAGCAGGCCGATTTGTCAGATAGGTGTGAGGCCGCGTCCCGCGGCTGAAATCACCATTTGAATGTTCCGGCGGAACATTTCGGTCCGATCGGGACTTCTGCTCACCGCGTCAGCCACAACGGCCAGCGCGATCCGGACAGGCTCAGCTCCGCTTGGTAGGGGGAGCTGAGCCACCGTCCGTTGCGGCGAAGGCTAGCCCCCGCTCCGATACACCTGGATATCGAGATCCCGGATCTTCTTCCGCAGCGTGTTGCGGTTGAGGCCGAGCAGATCGGCCGCGCGGATCTGGTTGCCGCGGGTGGCGGCAAGCGCGGCCGTGAGCAGCGGCACCTCGATCTCCTTCAGGATGCGGTGATAGAGGCCCGGCGGCGGCACGCCGTTCGGGAAGCCCTGGAAGTGCGAGGAGAGATACGCTTCCACGGCGCCGCCGAGATTGTCGACGCCATGCTGGACTGCGGCACCCGGGCTGACCGTGGGTGGCGCCAGCTCGCCGTCGATGACGGAGCCGGTGATCACGTCCTGCGGATAGAGCGCCGCGAGGCGGCGGGCGAGGTTCTCGAGCTCGCGCACGTTGCCCGGCCAGCGGTGCTGCTTCATCCGCTCCAGCGCCAGCGTGTCGAGCTTTTTCGGCGGCAGTCCGTCCTTCTCGGCGAGCGCGAAGAAATGACGGATCAGATCGGGCAGATCCTCGATGCGCTCGCGCAAGGGCGGCAGCCGCAGCGGCACCACGTTGAGGCGGAAGAACAGATCTTCGCGGAACAGGCCCTGCTGGATCAGGACGCGCAGATCCTTGTTGGAGGCCGCGACGATGCGCACGTCGGTCTTGATCGGGGTGCGGCCGCCGACCGTGGTGTATTCGCCCTGCTGAAGCACGCGCAGCAGGCGGGTCTGGGCCTCCATCGGCATGTCGCCGATCTCGTCCAGGAACAGCGTGCCGCCCTCGGCCTGCTCGAACCGGCCGGAGGCGCGGGTGTTGGCGCCGGTAAAGGCGCCGCGCTCATGGCCGAACAGTTCCGACTCGATCAGGTCGCGCGGGATCGCCGCCATGTTGACCGCGACGAACGGGCCGTTGCGGCGCTTGCCGTAGTCGTGCAACGCGCGCGCCACCAGCTCCTTGCCTGTACCGGACTCGCCCGTGATCATCACGGTGAGGTCGGTCTGCATCAACCGCGCCAGCACGCGATAGATTTCCTGCATCGCCGGCGAGCGGCCGACCAGCGGGATCGCCTCCATCTCGGCGTCCTCGTTCGGCGTCGAGACCCGCTCCTTCGGCTCGGCCAACGCGCGGCCGACGATGGCGATCAGCTCCTTCAGGTCGAAGGGCTTCGGCAGATATTCATAGGCGCCGCGCTCGGAGGCGCGGATCGCCGTCATGAAGGTGTTTTGCGCGCTCATGACGATGACGGGCAAATTCGGCCGCATCTTCTTGATCCGCGGCAACAGGTCGAACGCGTTCTCGTCGGGCATCACCACGTCGGTGATGACGAGATCGCCCTCCCCCTGGCTGACCCAGCGCCACAGCGTCGCGGCATTGCCGGTCAGCCGCACTTCGTAGCCGGCGCGGGATAGTGCCTGGTTCAGAACCGTGCGGATGGCGGTGTCGTCATCAGCAACGAGAATGCTACCTGCGGGCATCGTTAATCCTCATTTTGCCCCCTGTGACGCAGACGACGACTTCCCGGCAGAGCCGTCGCGACTGCTTTGATCGGCATGTTTCACCGATGTGGAATACATCGGCATCAGCACGCGGAAGGTGGTCTTCCGCGGCTGAGATTCGCATTCGATGATGCCCCCGTGATCCCCGATGATCTTTGCGACCAACGCGAGGCCCAGACCCGAGCCGGTCTGCTTGGTGGTGACGAAGGGATCGAACAGGTTGGGTAGAAGATCGTCCGGCACGCCTGGTCCGTTGTCCTTCACGCAGAATTCGAGCGGCAGGGATACACGGGATTTTTGACCGGGGACTGACAGGCGCACGCCGGGGCGGAACGCGGTGGTGAGCTGGATTTCGCCGTCGGGAACGTCGATCAGCGCTTCGGCGGCGTTCTTCACGAGATTGAGGAACACCTGGATGAGCTGGTCCTGGTTCGCCAGCACCGGCGGCAGCGAGGGATCGTAGTCCTCGACGAAGCGGATTTTGCGGGCAAAGCCGGACTGCGCCAGCCGTTTGACGTGATCGAGCACCGAATGGATGTTGACGGGGCCGCGCACCACGGGGCGCTCGTCGCCGAACACCTCCATGCGGTCGACCAGCGTCACGATGCGGTCGGCCTCGTCGCAGATCAGCCGCGTCAGCATGCGGTCTTCCGAGGAGGCCTGCTGCTCCAGGAGCTGCGCCGCGCCGCGGATGCCGGAGAGCGGGTTCTTGATCTCATGCGCCAGCATCGCGGCGAGCGCGATCACGGAGCGCGCGGCGCTGCGATGGGTGAGCTGGCGGTCCATCTTGTCGGCGATGGAGCGCTCTTGCAGCATCACCACGATATGGCCGGGCCGTTCCGTGACGGGGGCAACGTGCAGATCGACCTGGCGGTCTCCGCCCATGCGTGGCGTGCCCAGATCGACCTTGTACTCGTTGACCGGCGCGTTCGACGAACGCACCTGGTCGATCAGCGCCAGCAACGGGCTGCCGAACGGCACCAGCTCTTTCAGCGACTGCCGCTTCAAAAACTGCGTCGAGATATCGAAGAAGGCCTCGGTTGCGATGTTGGCGGCGACGATCTTGCCGTCCGGCCCGATCATGAGCATGGGATTGGGCAGTGCGTCCAGGATGGCATCGCTGTCGGACGGAAACGGCCGACGATGTTCAGCAACTGAGCTCATGCAGCGGCGCTCCATGCGAAGTCGTCGAAGGCATCTTGCAGTGACCGGTGGACAAGGCGCGGATCCTCCGAGGTGAGGATTTTCTGGCGCCAGGATTTCAGCTTCTCGGCCGGCGCACGGCTCACATCGGCGGCGACGTCGAGGGCCCAGCCCAGATGTTTTCGCGCGTGCCGCAGTCCGACGCGCAGGCCGTAGAGCGCGCAGACGCCTTCATAAAGCGTGCGAACATAATGCAGCTGCGTCTCGAGCGACGGCGTGGCTTCCGCCGCCCCACCCTTGAGGCGGCGGCCGATCTCACCGGGCAGCCAGGGCTGGCCCTGCGCGCCGCGGCCGATCATCACCGCGTCCGCACCGGAGGCCTCTAACGCCGCGAGCGCCTTCTCGTAAGTTGTGATATCGCCATTGACGACGAGCGGAATGGTGATGGCCTCGCGCACGGCGCGGATCGCATCCCAATCGGCCTCGCCCTTGCAGAACTGGCAGCGGGTGCGGCCGTGCACGGTGACGAGCTTGATGCCTGATGCCTGCGCGCGCCGCGCCAGTTCCGGCGCGTTGCGGGTACGATCGTCCCAGCCGAGCCGCATCTTCAGCGTCACCGGCACCTTCACCGCCGCGATCGTCGCTTCGATCAAGCTGACGGCGTGGTCGAGGTCGCGCATCAAGGCGGAACCGGACTGGCCGCCGGTGACGTGACGGGCCGGACAGCCCATGTTGATGTCGATGATGTCGGCGCCGTCGGCTTCGGCGATCCGGGCGCCCTCCGCCATCCAATGCGCCTCGCAACCGGCGAGCTGGACCACGTGCGGACCGATCCCGGTGGCTTCGCAGCGCAACCGGGACATCCGATGGCCGCTGGCGAGTTCGTCGCTGGCCGTCATTTCGGAGACGACGAGACCGGCGCCCAACTCCGCGGCCAGCCGGCGGACGGGCGAGTCAGTCACCCCCGACATCGGCGCCAGGAAGACCGGGGTGGCGACGTCAATATCGCCTATCTTCAATGGCTTAAAGCCTGATACTGCCGAGCCGGTCACAGGGGTCTCGTTACGTTGGCAGCGCCTCATCGCGCCTGCCATGACCTATCTTGCGCACAATTCTTGTGCAGTCAAGCGTCATGCCTACAGTTTAGACAGTTCTGCCAATCTTTCAAGTGCAGTGCAGCAAAATGCTGTTTCCCACAATCCGGGGAAACCCCCTTTTTTTGCGGGCCTGCCGTGCTAGAGGCATGCGGCAATCACCCCACACCCCGACTCTCTTCATCACCAAATGAGTATTTGAGTCCTATGGCGAAATCACAGCGCACCGCAGTCGTCCTCGTTGCGGCCGGACGCGGCCTGCGCGCAGGCGCCGGTGGCCCCAAGCAATATCGCGAGATCGGCGGCGTGCCGGTGATCTATCGCGCCATGGAGGCCTTCAGCCGTCATGCGGACGTGTTCGCGGTTCAGCCGGTCGTGAACCCCGACGACAGCGCCATGTTCACGGCAGCGGTCGCAGGGCTCAGCCACGAGGCGCCGGTCAGTGGCGGCGCGACCCGACAGGCCTCGGTGCTAGCGGGTCTCGAAGCGCTCGCCAGGCACAAGCCCGACATCGTCCTGATCCACGACGCCGCGCGCCCGTTCGTTTCCGAAGGCGTGATCACCCGCGCGATCGATGCGGCCAGCCGCACCGGCGCCGCGATTCCCGTTGTTCCCGTCACCGACACCATCAAGGTCACCGGCGAGAACGGCAATGTCGAGGACACGCCGGATCGGGCGCGGCTGCGAATCGCACAGACGCCGCAATCCTTTCGTTTCGACGTCATCCTCGAAGCGCATCGTCGCGCCGCCAAGGACGGGCGCAGCGATTTCACCGACGATGCCGCGATTGCCGAATGGGCGGGATTGACGGTTGCAACCTTTGAAGGCGATGTTGCCAATATGAAGCTCACCACTCCCGATGATTTTGTGCGCGAGGAAGCGCGGCTGGCGAGCCTGCTCGGCGACATCAGGACCGGCACGGGATACGACGTGCACGCCTTCGGCGAAGGCGACCATCTCATGATCTGCGGCGTGCGCGTGCCGCACACCAAGGGCTTCCTGGCCCATTCCGACGGCGATGTCGGCCTGCATGCGCTGGTCGACGCCATCCTCGGCGCGCTCGCCGACGGCGACATCGGATCGCACTTTCCGCCGAGTGACGCGAAGTGGAAGGGCGCTTCCTCCGACCAGTTTTTGCAATACGCCATCGAGCGCGTCACCCAGCGCGGCGGCCGCATCGCCAATCTCGAGGTCACCATGATCTGCGAGCGGCCAAAGATCGGTCCCTTGCGCGACACCATGCGCGCGCGCATCGCCGAGATTTCCGGCGTCGACATCTCCCGCGTAGCGGTCAAGGCGACCACCAGCGAGCGGCTCGGGTTCACCGGCCGCGAGGAAGGCGTCGCGGCCACCGCGAGCGCCACCATCCGCCTGCCCTGGAGTGTCTAGGCCATGGCCGGCAGCGACGCACGCGCACTCTCCCGCTCGCTGCTCGATTTGTGCCGGATGCGCAAGCTGACGATCGCGACCGCCGAATCCTGCACCGGCGGCCTGGTTGCCGGCGCGCTGACCGACATCCCCGGTTCGTCCGACGTCATCGATCGCGGCTTCGTCACCTATTCCAACGACGCCAAGCGCGCGATGTTAGGGGTCGAGGCAAACACGCTCACCAACTTCGGCGCCGTCAGCAAGGAGACCGCGACCGCGATGGCGGTCGGCGCGCTGGAGCGTGCCGGCGTTGATCTTGCGGTCGCCATCACCGGCATTGCCGGACCCGGCGGCGCCACGCCGGGCAAGCCGGTGGGCCTCGTCCACTTCGCTGCCGCCGCGCGCGACGGACGTATCGTTCACCGCGAGCATCGCTTTGGCGCCATCGGCCGCACCGCCGTGCGTCAGCGCTCTGTGGTCGAGGCGCTGCGCATGCTGATGGATCTCGCCCGCGGCCCAGTCCAGGCCAAGCCGCGCCGTGAAGCCGCCGTAACCCGCCTGCGCCCCCGCGTGACACGCTCGCCGCGCCGGCATGCCGTCAAGCGCAGGACTCCGCGGTCGCCGCGCGGCTGAGCTAGGCAACCCCGCCTTCAGTCAGCCGGAATGAAGCGGAGCGTGCCGGCCCGCCGCGTCGGCTGACCAGTGTCGTTGGTGTGATTGATGCCATCCATGACCGGCACCTCGGTGAAATCGAATGGGCTCACCCCGTCCAGGCAGGCGACGTTGACGGCATAGAGAGATTGGTCGGATCGTCGCTGATGGTGCGTGTAGATTCCGCAGCGGGAGCAGAAGAAGTGCTGCGCTGATGCGGTATGGAAGCGGTAGCTTGTGAGCACATCCTCGCCCTGGAGGAACTTGATGCCGCCCATCTCCGCCATGACGACGACGGCGCCGCGCATGCGGCAGTAGGAGCAGGTGCAGCGGCGGATCGAATTGAAGCCGTCGCTGAGCGTGGCCTCGAAACGCACGGTGCCGCAATGGCACTGGCCAGCCCGAACGTTCGTGTCGCCCAACATCACGCCCAAGTCTCCTGTTTAGACTCTCCTGTTCGGATCGCTTCTACGATATCCCGCGCAGGATCACCAAGCCCTCATCACGCCGCCGCGAGTCCCGTAGCCCGGATGGAGCGAAGCGCAATCCGGGATTCTTCCGCGGAGACAGGGGCCGGGATTACGCTGCGCTCCATCCGGGCTACAAGACCTTGCGTCGCCTGTCGAGCAAAACACCCAAACGACGGGTCAATCCGCTCGCGCGAAAATATTCGCCTTTACAGAAATTCTGATTTCTCGCATCTTGTCGCCACCTCACCCCGGTCAGAGGGGCGTATCGCGATCGTCACGAAACGTGGGGTGAGCTGCGGTGGACGCGGGCAGCATCGGCGCGAAGGGCCTCGCAGGGCGGGAAACCGTGAGCGATGGCGTCGCGCACACGACCGGTGTTGACAGCGTACGGCAAAACCGTGTCGTCCTGACGCCCGGGGTCTGTGCGTCAAGTCTTGTGGTGATGTCGCTGCCCGACCGGGCACGCAGCATCAGCCATCCACAAGGCGACGGGGGCAATAGTGCATCGCTCCCCGGGGAGAGCTCGGCATAAGCCGTCAAACCACTGCGCAGGGAAGGCCGTGTGTTGGGCTTCACCTGTATGCCGCTGTGCAGCCTCTTGTAGTGCAACCTTCGCACAGTGGACCGTGGGTGCCAGCCGGCACCCGGCCTTCCCTGCGCCCTCTGACGAGGAGGGCGACACGCACACGCAGACTCGGACAGGAACTGTCGCGAGGCCGCAGCGTTATGTCCAGTTTTCAAAAAGCACGCAAACTTTGTCGAAACCGATCGGGATCGCAGATATCAGCCGCGGCCAAACGTCGTGGCTTCTGTCTGAACTTGGCGTGGGAAAATTATTGGCGCAATAATGATGCTCTACGTTGCGGCCGGGAATCAACCCGGTCCTGTTTTCTGGAGGGCGACGGCGTGTTCGCTCGCTTCACTGCTCCGGCAATCGCCATTGCTATCCTGAGCGCCTTTGATGGTGCGGCCGCGCAACCCGCCAACCAGCCCCCGGATACGATGGCGGCGCGGGTGGAGGCCTGCACGCCCTGTCACGGCAACAAGGGCGAAGGCACCAGCGACGTCTATTTTCCGCGTCTTGCTGGCAAGCCGGCTGGCTATCTCTACAACCAGCTCCTCGCCTTCCGCAGCGGCCGGCGCAAATACCCGCCGATGAATTATTTGTTGGAATTCCTGCCCGATCCCTATCTGGAGGCGATGGCGGAATATTTTGCCAGCGAGCACCCGCCCCTGCCACAGCCCGCGCCCAGCGAAGTGAGCAAGGACGTCCTGGCGCACGGTGAGCTGCTCGCCACCAGCGGCGATGCCGGCCGCAACATTCCGGCTTGCGTGAGCTGTCATGGCCCGGGACTGACGGGCATGCAGCCGGGCATCCCCGGCCTGCTGGGCTTGCGCGCCAACTACATCAGCGCCCAGCTCGGCGGCTGGCGTTATGGCACCCGCACCGCGAAATCGCCTGATTGCATGCAGCTCGTGGCCGGGCACCTGACCGAGGCTGACGTCACCGCCGTCGCAGCCTGGCTTGCGACGCGGCCTGCCCCCGCGAACCCAGCCCCCGTGCCGAAAGGCACCTACGCGCTGCCATTCGGCTGCGGTAGCCAGCCCAACTGACGAGGCGGATGATGGGCTTCAGATTTTCGATCAAGCTCCTGTCCATCGAGTTGCTCGCCCTCGCCGCGTTCACCACGGCAGCAGCAGCGCAGGACAAGGACAAGACAAGCGACATCATCGCACGCGGCGAATATCTGGCCCGGGCCGGCGACTGCACCGCCTGCCACACCGCACCGGAAGGACGTCTGTTTGCCGGCGGCCGTGCCATGCCGACCCCGTTCGGCACGCTGTACACCTCCAACATCACGCCCGATCCGGAGACTGGCATCGGCAAGTGGAGTGCCGACGACTTCTACAAGACCATGCACAGCGGCCGCTTTCCCGATGGCGGGCTGATCTACCCGGCGATGCCGTTTGCGTCCTACACCAAGGTCACGCGCGCCGACAGCAATGCGATCTTCGCCTATCTGCGCTCGGTTGCGCCGGTGAACCAGAAGAACAAGCCGCACGAATTGCGTTTCCCTTACGACAACCGCCAGCTCATCCTCGGCTGGCGCACGCTGTTCTTCAGCGAGGGCGAGTTCAAGCCCGATCCGAAAAAATCGGCGGAATGGAATCGCGGCGCCTATCTGGTCGAGGGCCTCGGCCATTGCGGCATGTGCCATTCGCCGATCAACGCGCTCGGCGGCACCTCGCAATCGGACGCCTTCAAAGGCGGCCTGATCCCGATGCAGAACTGGTACGCGCCCTCGCTGACGTCAAACCGTGAGGCCGGGCTCGGCGATTGGAGCATCAAGGACATCACGGATCTGCTCCAGACCGGCGTCTCCATGCGCGGCGTGGTCTACGGCCCGATGGCCGAGGTCGTGCACAACAGCCTGCAATATCTCAACGACGAAGACACCAGGGCGATGGCGGTCTACCTCAAGGGTATCGCGGAGCCCTCGCCTCCGCCGGCCGCGAGTTCGGCGCTGCCGACCAGCGAGAGCAGCCTTCTGATCAGCCTCGGCAAGACCGTCTACGACAAGAATTGCGCGAGCTGTCATGGCACCCAGGGCGAGGGCAAGCCGCCGCACTGGCCGCCACTTGCGAACAACCAATCGATCGAGATGCAGTCAGCGGTCAACCCGATCCGCATGGTGCTCAATGGCGGCTATCCGCCTGGCACCAAGGGCAACCCGATGCCCTACGGCATGCCGCCCTTCGCCGGCCTCCTCTCCGACAACGAGGTCGCCGCCGTCGTCTCCTACATCCGCACCGCCTGGGGCAATCGCGGCACGCCGGTCTCGGCGCGCGAGGCCAACGAGCTGCGCTCGGCACCGCTGAACTGAGGGCCCCATGTTCAACTCCGATCCGCCGACCAGCCCAGCCGCCGCCGACCAGGCGATCGAAGAGGTCGTGGCGCAGGGCCCCTCCGGTGCGATCGTGGTCGCGGGCATCGCCACGGCCTGCGTTGTCGCGATGTGGTTCGCCTTCTATCTGTTCGTGTTCCTGCCGCGCGGCTCGCTGCAATGAGCGTCGAGGGAGCCCACAGCAACGGTAGCGCCAGCGCCGAGGTCGCAGCCCGCGTCGAGCGGCGCTGGGCCACCATCGCCGTGATCATCGTCGTGATGATGGCGTTGCTGGCGGCATTCGCCGGCATCCATCGCGCGACCATGCCGCAACCGCGCGTCGAGACCACCGATCCCTCGCGCCTGCATCTCTCGGGCGAGTTCGTTGAAAGCAATCTCGGCAGCGTGCTGGAAACCAATGGCAATGTGACCGTGCGCGCGATCGGCCAGCAATATTCCTTCACGCCGGCCTGCATCGTGGTGCCCGTCGACACGCCGATCACCCTGCGCGCCACCAGCGCCGACGTCGTCCACGGCATCCTGATCCAGGGCACCAACGTCAACACCATGCTGGTGCCGGGCTACATCTCCGAGCAGCTCATGCGCTTTACCAAGAGCGGCGACTATCTGATGCCCTGCCAGGAGTTTTGCTCCTTCGGCCACGAGGGCATGTGGGGCAAGGTCAAGGTGATCGACAAGGCGGACTTCGCGAACCGCGCGAAGGGTGGCGGGAGGCTGAGCTGTGTTGGTCAATAGAAAGCTCATCCTCGCCCATTTCTGGCTGGCTTTCGCCGTGTTCGGCATCGCGCTCACGCTCGGCGCCTGGCAAATGTTCATCCGCAGCCCGATCGGCACCTGGCTGTCCAATCCCGAGCTCTATTACCGCTCGCTGACCGCGCACGGCACGGTGATGGGCTACGTCTTCCCGACCCTGGTCGCGATGGGCTTCGGCTACGCCATCAGCGAGTCTGCGCTGGAGCAGCGTCTTGTCGGCGTCCGCTGGGCCTGGGCGGGATTCTGGCTGATTGTGGTCGGCGCGATCATGGCGATGGTCCCGGTCGGGCTCGGCCGCGCCTCGGTGCTCTACACCTTCTATCCGCCGCTGATCGGCAACGTCTTCTACTATCTCGGCGTCGTGCTGGTCGTGGTCGGCTCCTGGATCTGGGTCGCGCTGATGTCAGTCAATCTGCGCGTCTGGCGCAAGGCCCATCCCGGCGCGCCGGTGCCGCTGGCGATGTTCGCCAACGTCGCGGGCTCGTATCTGTGGGCCTGGACCGCGGTCGGCGCCGCGCTCGAGCTGCTGCTGCAGATCATTCCGGTCGCGGCCGGGCTGAAGGCCACCATCGACGCCGGCCTTGCCCGCGTGTTCTTCTCCTGGACGCTGCACGCCATCGTCTATTTCTGGCTGATGCCGACCTACATCGCCTATTACACAATCGTGCCGCGCGCGATCGGCGGCCGCATCTATTCCGACAGCATGGCGCGGATTTCCTTCATCCTGTTCCTGGTGGTCGCGATGCCGATCGGCATGCACCACACCTTCGCGGATCCGCAGGTCGGCGCCGGCTTCAAGTTCATTCATTCGGCCTTCACCGCGCTGGTCGCGCTGCCCACGCTGCTGACCGTGTTCACGATCTGCGCCTCCGTCGAGATCGCGGCGCGCCTGCGCGGCGGCCGCGGCATGTTCGGCTGGATCAGGGCCCTGCCCTGGGACAATCCGATGATGCTGGCCCTCGCCTTTTCCTTCGTCATGCTCGGCTTCGGCGGCGCCGGCGGCCTCATCAACATGAGCTATCAGCTCGATGCGTCGATCCACAACACGCAGTGGATCACCGGCCACTTCCACCTGATCTTCGGCGGCGCCATCGTGATCATGTATTTTGCGATCGCCTATGATCTGTGGCCGCATCTGACCGGGCGCGAGCTGATCGATCTCCGCCTGATCCGCACCCAGCTCTGGCTGTGGTTCATCGGCATGATCGTCACGACCTTTCCCTGGCACTGGGTCGGCATTCTCGGCATGCCGCGCCGCATGGCCTATTTCGACTTCGGCGATCCCGCGATCGCGCCGCAGGCCCTCTCGGTCACCCTCTCGGCAATCGGCGGCTTCATCCTGCTGGCGTCGGGCATCATGTTCATCGTTATCCTGGCCCGCGGCATGCGTGCGCCGCTGGTCGACGCCGGCCCCTATCGCTTTGCGCTGGCCGTGCACCAGCCCACAACGGTCCCGGTCGCGCTCAACACCCACGCGCTGTGGGTGGCGCTGATGATCGCGCTGACCCTCACCAATTACGGCTATCCGATCCTGAATCTGGCGCTGAGCGAGGGCACGTCGGTGCCCGCCGTCTATGTGGGAGCGCAGTGATGAGTGCGCGCGAGCTCTTCACCCTCACCAATCGTTATTTCAAGACGAGTGTCGGCATCACGGCCGCGTTCTTCGTCGTGACGGCGATGGCGGGCTTTATCGTGCTGCCTTTCGCACAGCCCTGGGTTCAGTTCGCCAATGTCTGGGACGCGATCTGCAGCGCGGCCGGTGTGCCGCAACGCGCGGCAAGCGTGACTGCGCCGGAGCAGATCAAGCGCCTGTCGGGAGTCGTGCTGACGTCGAACACGCTGTCGCGCCCGAGCCAGGAGGCGATCGGCCGCGGTGCCACGTTGGCGCAGCGCTGCGCGATCTGTCATGGCCCGACGGGTGTCAGCCGCGCGGACTCGCCCAATCTTGCGGGTCAATATGCTGCCGTGATCTACAAGGAGCTGCACGATTTCCGCACGGGCGCGCGCACCAATGCCGTAATGTCGCCGTTCGCCGTCAATTTGACGGACCAGGAGATCGCAGATCTCTCGAACTATTACGCTTACCTGCCGCGGCTGCCGGCCTATCATCCGACGCCGCAATTGCCCAAGCCAAACATCGTGATCTACGGCGCGCCGATGCGCGGCATCGCGCCCTGCGGCGCCTGCCATGGCAGCCTCGACAACAAAACCGGCAGCCCGTGGCTCGAAGGCCAGTCCGAGGCCTACATGAAGGCACAACTGCAGGCCTTCGCCACCGGTGAGCGCCGTAACGACATCAGCCAGCAGATGCGCAACATCGCGCGTGCGATGACGCCGCAGGAGATCGAGCAGGCCGCAGCGTACTATGCCTCGCAGCCACCGGATGTCGTGAAGGCGGTGGATTGAAATTTTGGCACGCCTGCCTCCCCATCGTCATTGCGAGCGCAGCGAAGCAATCCAGAGTCTCTCCGCGGAGGGATTCTGGATTGCTTCGTCGCAAGGGCTCCTCGCAACGACGGTGGAGAGAGCGTGCCCGTCCACTACGACGACGCCAGCTTCCGCCGTCCGTAGATCGCATCCGCCCGCTTCTCGAACGCGATGGAAAATCGCGCGAACGCGGCGTCGAACATCGAGCCCATCAGGAGCGCCAGCATGCGGCTCTTGAACTCGTAGGCAAGGAAGAAGCCGACGTCGCAAACGCTCTCGCCTTTGGACTCGAACGTCCAACGGTTTTCCAGATTGCTGAAGGGACCTTGCAGATATTCGACCAGGATCTTCAAATTGGCGCGGTCGAGCGTCACGCGGCTGGTGAAGGATTCCCTGACCAGCTTGAACGACACCGTCATGTCCGCGACCAGCACCTCGGTGCCGTCGGGTTTCGCCATGCGCTGACGGACCTTCAGCGCGCTGCACAGCGGCACGAATTCCGGGTAGCGCTCGACGTCGGCGACCAGATCAAACATCTCGGACGCGCTGTGATCGACACGGCGCTTGCTCGAAAAATTGGGCATGGCGATTCAGCGGGCGCTTGCTGCCCGCGCGGCCTTCAGTTTCGCAAAATCCTCGCCGGCATGATGCGACGAACGGCTGAGCGGGCTCGCCGACACCATCAGGAAGCCCTTCGTGTAGGCAACCTTCTCGTAGGACGAAAACTCGTCCGGCGGCACGTAACGCATCACGGCGTGATGCTTGCGGGTCGGCTGGAGATATTGCCCGATGGTCAGGAAATCGACGTCGGCCGAACGCAGATCGTCCATCACCTGCTGCACCTCGTGGCGCTCTTCCCCCAAGCCGACCATGATGCCGGACTTGGTGAAGATGGTGGGATCGAGCTCCTTGACCCGCTGCAGCAGCCGGATCGAATGGAAATAGCGCGCGCCCGGCCGCACCGTGAGATAGCACGACGGCACGGTCTCGAGATTGTGGTTGAACACGTCGGGCTTCGCCGCGACGACGATTTCCAGCGCCCCCTCCTTGCGCAAGAAATCCGGTGTCAGGATCTCGATCGTGGTCGAGGGGCACGCGGCGCGGATCGCGCGGATGGTCTGGGCGAAATGCGCGGCGCCGCCGTCGGCGAGATCGTCGCGGTCGACGGAGGTGATGACGACATGGGCAAGGCCCAGCTTGGCCACGGCCTCGCCAACGTTCTGCGGCTCGGCCGCGTCGAGCGCGTTCGGCATGCCGGTCTTGACGTTGCAGAACGCACAGGCGCGGGTGCAGGTGTCGCCCATGATCATGAAGGTCGCGTGCTTCTTGTCCCAGCACTCGCCGATATTCGGGCAGCCCGCCTCCTCGCACACCGTGTGCAGGCCGTTGGCGCGCACGATGTTGCGGGTGTCGGCATAGCCGCGGGTGTTGGGCGCGCGTACGCGGATCCAGTCCGGCTTCGGCGGCGAAGCGGAATCGGGCCGATTCACCTTTTCGGGGTGACGTGGGCGCAGCGGGTTCGAGATGGTATCGACAATAACGACCATGGGGTGTCCGGTCTGACCAAGTCCTACCTAGTCGGTCTGGCCGGGCATCGCAACCCGGCTCGCCCCGCTTCAGGGAACATGGCAGATATGGGCAATATCCTGCTCTGTTCTCTGGCGATTCTCACCTCGAATGGCTCCAGTCTCGAAGACCTCTACTCCCCGGCTCGGCAAAGCGCTGAAGCGTGCCTTTTTCGCACGCAGCGTCCACGAGGTCGCGCCCGACCTGATCGGTGCGACCATGCTGGTCGATGGCGTCGGCGGCCTCATTGTCGAAGTCGAGGCCTATCATCATACCGAGCCGGCGGCGCACTCCTATCGAGGCCCGACGCCGCGGAACCAGGTGATGTTCGGCCCGCCCGGCTTTGCCTATGTCTACCGCTCCTACGGCATCCACTGGTGCGTGAACTTCGTCTGCGAGGAGGAAGGCTCGGCCAGCGCCGTGCTGATCCGCGCGCTGGAGCCGACCCACGGCATCGCCGCGATGCGTCGGCGGCGCCATCTCCAGGATTTGCACGCGTTGTGCTCGGGCCCGGGCAAGCTGACCGAAGCGCTCGGCATCACCATCGTGCACAATGCCTTGCCGCTGGACCGTCCGCCGATCGCGCTGCATGCGCGGACGGAGGATTTGGAGGTCGTGGCCGGAATCCGGATCGGCATCACCAAAGCCGTCGAGCTGCCCTGGCGCTATGGCGTCAGGGGCTCGAAGTTTTTGAGCAAGCCGTTCCCGAAATAAGCTTAGGACGCCTGCTTGAGCCGCTCCAGCGCCTCGAGCAGCTTGGCCTTGCGGGCGAGCGCAGCCTCGCGCTTCTCGCGCTCCTCCTCGACCACCTCCTCGGCCGCGTTGGCGACGAATTTCGCGTTCGCCAGCTTGGACTCGGCGCGCTTGATGTCGGCGTCGGCTTTGCCGATCTCCTTGTCGAGACGCGTGCGCTCGGCGGCGACGTCGATCACGCCCTTCAGCGGCAGCGCAGCCACCTCGCCGCGCACCAGGAGCTGAACCGCGCCGTCGGGCGCACGGTCGGCGAAGGAGATGTCCGACAACCGCGCCATGCGCTTGATGACGTCGCTCCAGCGCGGCGCGCGCTCCTTCGTCTCGGCCGAGGCGCCGGCGAGCACAAGCGCCGTCAGGGTTGCCGGCGGGATGTTCATCTCGGCGCGCACCGAACGGATCTGCGTGACGAGGTCGATGACCCAGCCGATCTCGGCCTCGGCCGCGGGATCGGTGAAATCGGCATGGTCGAAGATCGGCAGGACCCAAACCGGCGAGACGAGCGCATCTGTCGGCCCCGTCGTCGCCGCGAGCATCGCAAGCTGCTCCGGCGTCGGTGCGGCCGGCTTCAGCGGCCACGGTGCCAGCGCGAGCAGACCGTCGCGCTTGGCCGTCACCTCCCACAGCTCCTCGGTGATGAAGGGCATGAAGGGGTGCAGCAGTTTCAGGATCTCGTCGCGCGCCCATGCCACCATGGCGCGGGTCTCGGCCTTGGCAGGGCTGTCGGGACCGAGCAGCACGGGTTTTGCGAGCTCGAGATACCAGTCGCAATAGACGTTCCAGACGAAGCGGTAGATGCTGCCGGCGGCGTCGTTGAAGCGATAGGCCTCGATCGCCTCGGTCACCTCCCGCGTGGTGTGCGCGCTCTCATGCGCGATCCAGCGGTTCAGCGTCTCCTTGACCTTGGCCGGCTCGAAACCCTCGGGCACGGCGCAGTGGTTCATCTCCGCGAAGCGCGACGCATTCCAGAGCTTGGTCGCGAAATTGCGATAGCCCTCGACACGGCTGGTGGCGAGCTTGATGTCGCGTCCCTGTGCGGCCATCGCGGCCAACGTGAAGCGCAGCGCGTCGGCACCATATTGGTCGATCAGGCTGAGCGGATCGATGACGTTGCCCTTCGACTTCGACATCTTGGCGCCCTTCTCGTCGCGGACGAGGGCGTGGATGTAGATCGTGGAGAACGGCACCTCCTTCATGAAGTGGAGGCCCATCATCATCATGCGGGCGACCCAGAAGAAGATGATGTCGAAGCCGGTCACCAGCGCGTTGGTCGGGTAGTAACGCTGCACTTCCGGCGCGTCTGCGGGCCAGCCGAGGGTCGAGAACGGCCACAGCGCCGAGGAGAACCAGGTGTCGAGCACGTCTTCGTCGCGCGTGATGAAGCCATCACGCTTGTTGCGGTCGAGCGCCATCTCGCGGCCCTGCTCGACCGTGATGACTTCCTGCTCGACGTAATAGCCGAGGGCGTGGCTGACGGCCTCCTCCTCGGTCTCGGCGACGAACACCTTGCCGTCGGGACCGTACCAGGCCGGGATCTGGTGGCCCCACCACAGCTGGCGCGAGATGCACCAGGGCTGGATGTTCTCCATCCACTCGAAATAGGTCTTTTCCCAGTTCTTCGGCACGAAGGTGGTTTCGCCCGAACGCACGGCGGCCATCGCGGGCTTCGCCAGCGTCTTGGCGTCGACATACCATTGGTCGGTCAGATAGGGCTCGATCACCGTGCCGGAGCGGTCGCCATGCGGCACCATGTGGGTGTGCGGTTCGATTCGCTCGACGAAGCCGAACGATTCCAGCCGCTCGACGATGCGCTTGCGCGCTGCAAAGCGATCGAGCTTGTTGAACTCCTCGGCGAACTGCGCGGCACCTTCCGGCAGGTCGCGCAGATAATCCTCGTTGTCGAGGAGATCGAGGCAACCTTCCTTGTCGATGACGCTGATCCGGGCGAGGCCGTGGCGATTGCCGACCTCGAAGTCGTTGAAGTCGTGCGCCGGTGTCACCTTCACCGCGCCCGAGCCCTTCTCCGGATCGGAATAGTCGTCGGCGACGATCTGGATCTTGCGGCCGACCAGCGGCAGGATCACGTTCTTGCCGACCACCTTCTGATAGCGCTCGTCTTCGGGATGCACGGCGACGCCGGTATCGCCGAGCATGGTCTCCGGGCGCGTGGTGGCAACGACGATGAAGCTCGAGGGATCCTCGGGGCTGAACGTCGTGCCCTCGATCGGATAGCGCAAGTACCAGAGGCTACCCTTGACCTCGGTCTGTTGCACTTCGAGATCGGAGATCGCGGTGAGCAGCTTGGTGTCCCAGTTCACCAGCCGCTTGTCCTTATAGATCAGGCCGTCGCGGTGCAGCTCGACGAACACCTTGACCACGGCCTTGGACAGGCCCTCGTCCATGGTGAAGCGTTCGCGCGACCAGTCGCAGGAGGCGCCGAGCCGCTTGAGCTGGTTGATGATGGTGTCGCCGCTCTCGGCCTTCCACTGCCAGACCCGCTCCAGAAACTTCTCGCGGCCCATCTCGCGGCGTCCGGGCTGCTGGCGCTCCATCAGCTGCCGCTCCACCACCATCTGGGTGGCGATGCCGGCATGGTCGGTGCCGGGCTGCCACAGCACGTCGCGGCCGCGCATGCGCTCGAAGCGGCACAGGATGTCCTGAAGCGTGTTGTTGAGGGCGTGGCCCATGTGCAGCGAGCCCGTCACATTCGGCGGCGGGATCACGATGGTAAAGGGCACTGCGTCGCGGCGGTCGGGGCGGCCGGCCTTGAAGGCAAGGCTGTCCTCCCACACGACGGACATGCGGGCTTCGATATCGGCGGGTTGGTAATTTTTCTCGATCATGGCGCTGTTAGAAAGCCGCGCACGGGGTCCAAGTCAACGGACAAGTCAACGGAAAGGTCAGGGACAGCCAGGCGGCAACAGGGCTTTCCGGTCCGGTCGGAATATGACGCACAAGCAGGGCTTTATGAGGGCTCTGCGGCCCGATCTACCTGCCGCCGCGCGATACCCGCTCGATTTCGGCCTTCACGATGCGTTCAACGAGGCCCGGCAAATTGTCGTCCAGCCAGGATTTCAGCATCGGACGCAGCATCTCCTTGACCAGATCCTCCAGCGTACGCGCATTGCTGCTGAGCACTGTGTGGGCCAGGGAATTGAAGGCGGATTCGACCGCGGAGACCGTCGATTGCGCCAGCATCGGCTGTTGGGGCGGCAGTGGGGGCGCATCGAAATCCACCGGCGCATAGGATGCCGGCGTCGGACGCGGCGGCGGCGATTCGGCGAATTCGAGATCGTCGCGGGGCTCGACCTTGCGGAAGCTCGGCGGCGGCGGAGGTGGCGTCGGCTCCATCGCCAGCGCCATATCGTCGGTCAATTCCAGCACGTCCGGCTCAGGTTCGGGCTCTGGCTCGGGAACGCGGATTTCCGGCGCAGCCGTGGCCGTGTCGAGGCCCGCCAGCAGCGCGTCGATATCGTCCTGATTGTTGGATGCATCCGCCTCGGGTGCGGGGGCCGGCGGCGGCGCCGGCTTTGCGGCCGGAGTCGGTGCGGGCTTCTCGGCGGCCGGTTTGGGCGGCGCGACCTTGGACGGCGGAATATCGCTGATCGCCTGCGGCTTCGCTGGCGCGGCGGGGGCGGCAGCTTTCTCGGGCTTGGCTGCATCCGCCGGCGGCGGCTTGGCCTCATCGTCGGCAATGATGCGCCGGATCGAGGCCAGAATCTCCTCCATCGAGGGTTCTGTGACCTTTGCAGGCTGCGTCATCTCCGACTCCACATCATCAACGCCCTCGCATGCGTTGTTTTACACCAAGCACGACAGGATTGGCCGGTTCCGGATGGGTGGCCCGACATTTTCGTCGCGGCAGCCCGACTTGTCCCCAGATGACGGCTCAACGTGCAGCGGTGCGCCCCTGCCCTCGGCACTCATGCTTTACGCACACGGCATCGGATGCAGAGCGAATCGGCCCGCATCTTCTTGGCAAGGCTATGTCAGGGATTTTGATGATTGCAAGCAAAGCACCGGTCGGCTTCGGCTATTCGCGAGGCCGACCGGATGATTACGGGACTCTAGCGTCCGTCTGGCGTGCGTACGCCGGCCCAGCTGTCGCGAACCTGTTGGTAGTGAACGCTGGGATCGTAGACCGTGGTGTTGAGGCCGAGGACCTGCGGCGCGAGACGACCGACCGCATTGAGCACCGAATAGGACGCCACCACGCGGTCATGCTGGGCAGTGACGAGCGCAACGCGTGCGTTCACCAGCGCCTGCTGCGCGTTGAGCACGTCCAGCGTGGTACGCTGGCCGGCCTTGGCTTCTTCGCGCACGCCGTTCAGCGCGATCTCGGAGGCCGTGACCTGCGCCTGCGCAGATTGTACCTGCGCCTTGCCGGCTTCCAACTGCCCCCAGGCCTGCACGACGTTGGCGCGGGTCTGATCGCGGGTGGTTTCGAGATTCAGGCGCTGCTGCGCCAGGTTCTCTTTGGACTGCCGGATCAGCGAATATTCTGCGCCGCCCTGATAGATCGGTATGGAAGCTGTCGCGATGGCGGACGCGGTATTCGTTCGGAAGACATTCAGAGTCTGCTGGTACGACGTGCTGACAGCAGCCTGGACGGTGACCGTCGGCAGCAGCGCGCCCTCGTTGATCTTGACCTGGAGATAGTTGACGTCGATCCCGAACATCGAAGCCGTGACGTTGGGGTTCTCCACCAGGCTGAGACCGACGGCGGAGGCGAGCGTCGCGGGCAGAAATCGATCGACCGGCGAGCCCGGTGCCAGGTTCGTCGGCTCGTTGCCGATGATCCGGCGAAAATTCGCGCGCGTCGTCGTGAGATTCGATTCGGCAGTCAGGGCCTGGGTCCTGCCGGCCGCGAGCTGCGCTTCGGATTGCGCCACGTCCGTGCGCGTCACTTCGCCGACATTGAAGCGATCGCGGGTTTGCTTGAGCGTCTGTTCGAGCACGCGCACGTTGCTGCGCTGAACTTCGAGAGTCGCCGAATCACGCAGGAAGTCCATGTAGGTCGTGGCAGCCTGCAGCAGGACCGTCTGCTCAAGCACACGCAACGCCTCGCGGGACCCCGAGACCTGACTCTCCGCCGCACGCGTCCTGTTGGCGGTCTGATTGCCGTTGTAGAGCGTCTGGTTGACCGTCAAGCTGGCGCTGTTGGGCTGAAGCGGCTGCGTGGAAAGGGGGTTGTTGCTATGGATCGTTGGGCCCTTCTGCGTCTGTTGGATATCCTGATATTGATAGCCGGTGCCGAGGGTCACGTTGACCTTGGGGCGGTAGCCCGACAGCGCCTGCGGCACGTTCTCGTCGGTCGAGCGCGCCTGGGCGCGCTGCGCGTTGAGCTGCGGATTGTTCTGATAGGCGCGCACCAGCGCAGCCTCGATCGTATCCGCCAAGGCAGGCGTAGGCGCGGTAAGCGCCAGCAGCAGGACCGAAACCGCTGCTCCGGTGAAGAGCTTCACCCCATGCATCCAAAAATTCCGTTCATTCTAACGCCCGGCTCGTGCCCGCGAGCTGGGTTACCGTCTACGAGTGGAGTCGTTGCCCCGTCGCAACATAGGACGCGGTCAAGCGCGACGGAACTACCTGAAAGGTGTCCGCAGTGGAAACTCTTCACGTGCAGCATCCCGGCCACACTTCTGATTCAGAACGGGATTTTAACGGGCTAAAGCCGCTATCGGCCGTCAGAACACGAAGGCGGCGGCCCGTTCCAGCCCGGGAAGGACCGGGGCCGCGGCATCGAACAGCGCCCGATGGCCGAATTCGCCGTGGGTATGGGTCACGATCATGGCTCGCGGCGGCCTGGATTCGGCCGAAACCCCCAACAGGCGCCCACCCTCCTTGAGCTGCCCGAGCAGCCCTGCCGGCGTCACCTCGGTGGCGCCGTTGAGGACGATCACATCATAGGGGCCAGCAGCGGGATCACCCTCGGTACAGGCCGCGGCCTTGCAGGCCACGTTGGCGAGCCCGAGGGCGGCGAAGACGTCATTGGCCTTCTTGGCCAGGGCCGAATCGCATTCCGTCGCGGTGACCTGGCGGGCGAGCTTGGCGGTCAGCGCAGCGAGATAGCCCGTGGCGCAGCCGACGACCAGCACGTTGTCACCCTCGCCGATCTCGGCGGCCTGGAGCAGCTTGCCGGTCAGCTGCGGCTTCATCAGGAACCGCTTGCCGCCCCCCTCGCTGACGTCGAGATCGAGGTCGAGATACGCCAATGCCTGCCGGCTGGCCGGCACGAAGGCCTCGCGCGGAACCGTGAGCATGGCGTCGAGAACACGACGGTCGGTGACGTCACTGGTGCGCACCTGGCCATCGACCATTTTTAGGCGCGCCGTCGAGAAAACGGACATTTGCGGACCCTGCAAGGCGGACGATGCCGCGGACGAAAGTTGGCGGCATCTTTGGAACAGGCCCTGCGAAAACGCAACATGGCTTTGGCCCCCGCGAACCGGGCCCAACCGCAACTCGCAACGTCGAGAGGGCGAGGCCTATTCGATCGTGACCGCGAGACGGCCGATCAATGCGGCGACTTCATCCAGCCGTGCCGAATCGTGGGTCTCGACCGCGCGCGCCAGACAGGCGAGGCATTCGTCGTCGCTGAGTTCGGGGATGTCCGCCGGCAGAATGGAGGGAGCCAGCGGGGAACGGTCGACCTGGATGTCTCGCATGGGAATCAGCTCCGTAAAGGACCGGTCTTTGGAAGCTCGATTTCAATTGAGTCGTTTTGGCGTCACCGCGGAGGATGCCGGCTCGCCCCGGTACACATCTAATTGAGAATTTGCCGCAACGAGATCGCACGCCAGATCAGAGTCTCGGCGCAAGTCACTGAAGATGAAGCGGAATTTGGCTCCCCGGGCTGGATATTTGTTCTTGTCCAAGCCGTCCCATAATGGCAACCTACAAGCCGATAACCGCTTTGATTTCAACGGCTAGTTCGCCCATGTTGACCATAGCGGTTACTGCTAGCGCACACCCCAATAGCGGGGAAAAAGCGGGGAAGATAGTAGGAATCCGAATGGGGACCCATACTAGAAACATCCTCACGGTTAAGGCGATCGAGGCCCGCAAGTCCGCGAAGCTCCGCGACGGCGGCGGCCTCTGGCTGGTGACCAAGGGCAGCGGCCGGTACTGGACCCTCGACTACAGGTTCGGCGGCAAGCGCCGCGAAATGGGCATTGGCCCGCTCCACACAGTCGGACTGGCCGATGCGCGCCAGAAGGCTGAGGCAGCCCGCGCCCTACTCCGACGCGGTATCGATCCAATCGACCACCGCGCTGTTGAGGCGATCGAGGCAGCCAAGGCCGCGGCCGGCGTGAATACTTTCGGCCAATATGCGGACTCTTATATAGACGAAGCCGTGAAGGCTGGCCGGTGGCGCGGCGCCAAGACCGAGGCGGGCTGGCGGAACACCCTCACCAACCACGTCAAGGCAATGCGGGACAAAGCCTTAGCCGACATCGACATCCAGGACGTGCTGGCGGCTGTGCGTCCGCTCTGGGGCACCAAGCAGGAGACCGCGGAAAAGCTCCGGTGGCGGATTGAGCGCGTCTTGGACGCGGCCAAGGTCGAGGGCCTGCGCAGCGGCGACAACCCGGCCGCGTGGAAAGGCAATCTGGAACATGTGCTCCATAAGCCGGACGAGTCCACGCGCGGCCATCACGAGGCGCTGCCCTACAAAGATGTGCCAGACTTTATGAATCGGCTACGCGGCACCGACGCGATCACGGCCCGAGCATTAGAGTTCCTGATCCTGACGGCCACCAGAAGTGCCGAGACCCGCCTGGCCGTGTGGGATGAATTCGAATTCGACCTTGAGGGAGCGACGTGGACGCTTCCACAGGAGCGCACTAAGGAGCGCAGAGAGCTTCGTGTCCCGCTGTGCGAGCGCGCGGTTGAGATCGTGAGGCAGATGAAGGCGCAGTCCTTCAATCACTTCGTATTCCCGGGCGCGCGCGCCAACCGTCCCATCTCCGATATGACCTTCGGCAAGGTAATCGGCGCCCATGGGGGTGGTGGCGCGACCACGCACGGATTTCGGTCCTCCTTTAAGGATTGGGCCACCGAAGAGACAGAACACGAGAACTACGTCTCCGAGGCAGCGCTCGGCCATTCCGCAGGTGATACCGTTGAGCGCGCTTACCGCCGCGGGGACGCCCTGAAGAAACGCAGGGGGCTGATGGTGGATTGGGGGGGCTATTGTGTGGGGAAGTAAATCGCTCGCCCTCCCCCCAATAAGCAGTAGCTCTCTCAAGCACGGATCTACTAGGGATCGATAATTTGCGCGCTACTTACGATGGCGGATGATGGCATGTCCCGTCCTGTCCGACGCCATACACCTACCCCCGCCGACGGCCGACAGATGAAGATCACCTTTGGCGAGATGCGCGAGATGGGCTTACGGCGCATCCTGGTCTTCTGCCATTGCGGTCACAACGTTGCGCTCAGCGCCGATCGCTGGCCGGACGATGTTCGCCTGTCTGACATCGAGCCTCGTTTTTTGTGCGCTGGTTGCGGCAACCGAGGGGCTCAAGTCAGACCGGATTTCAGCAGCGGTAAGCCGCCGCAATTTGCGATCTCGAACGTCCGCTAGAGGAACGAACGCGAGAGGAAAGCTTGGAGGTTTTGCTAGCTCTCTTGTTCGAGCTGGCGGAGCGGCCCCGGCCTTGACCCCGCGGGCAATCCAGCCGCGGTCGTCTCTGAGTGTCCCCGGGCAGAATGTCGGCCCCCCGTGCCTGGAGGTCCGCACCTAATCCGAGGCACGGGAGCCGAGCGCCGGTGCCGCCACCGACAGGGCTCCCATGAAGCACGAGCCTCCTAAACGGACCAGTACTCAGATAGTCGCAAACAGGGAAAAGCCGCAGTGCGGTCCAGCCCCACTGCGGCTTCCTCCACTCCAATAGCTTTGGTGCTCAAATCTCATTCAAGTGTTCGTCCAGTAGAACGCGGCGTTCCGAAAATGGGAGTCCGTAATAGTACTGACCCCCCTGTGGCAAATAGCCCGCGCCACCGATGGGGCTGGCAAGCCGCTCCGCTAGTTCTCACACGCCAATACGCAGGATCTCGCGCGCGTCTGGAGCTACCAGATATCGATAATTTGCGATGTGCTTACGATGCCGCTTTGATGGCGGCATGCGCACTCGCCGATACACGAAATGGGCCGGCCATTATCCCCCCCAGCCGCGCTGAATGGCTGGCTGAGGGCCACGTGACCTGCAACATCCAATGCCTGAACGGCCGCTGCCATCGCAGAGTTGACGTGCGGCTCGAGACACTCCCGCAGGATCAACCGTGGTCGCAGGTCGGCTTGCGCCTGGTCTGCTCATCATGCGGCGCCGCAGGATCTGTGCATATCGTGCCCAACTGGCATGACAGCCGTGGGCAAGTCAGGCCAAGCATGGACTTGAGGTTTTGATTCCAGCGATGAAGCACGTCACCGAACGCCCTTTTGCCAATCCGGAGCCGCCGCCCGCCAGCTCGTTCAGCTAGCTTCGGGAATCGAGGCGGTACAGGACGGCAGAATCCATATCGAGAAGATCAACTACCCCTTCCTCTATACGCTCAAGGCAAGCGGCGCAGAGTTTGGCGCCGGCATCAAGTATGCAGTCGAGCGCGGCTGGCTCGACCTGCACGAGAGCGGTACCTACGTGCGGCTGCTGACGCCGGGCGAGGATTTGTTGGCGCCTTAAGGAACCTGCCGGGGCGCTTCCGCTTGAATCCGCGCTGGCTCGCCGCCCGAGCTGGCGGAGCGGCCCCGGCCTAACCTCAAAAGCCCCCCTGAAGCCGGGGCCGTCTCTCCGCTGGGCCGCGAACAGTTGCGACGAACTCATGAGAATACCGAGAGGCAAGTTCATCGGGGAGCGCACTGATAGTCCCCCGGCAGATGAAACGGAGCATTTCATCAAGTGCCCGACATGCGGGGGATGGATCGATATGCGAGACCTCGGATCGGTTTTCGACCATGAGGGGCCGTTGCCGCATCCCGGTCAGGATCATGCACAATAGTCGCTTCGTTTGCTCCTGAAGCGAGTGGACGGAGAGACGGATGCCGATCGAGGTCTACCAAGGCCATGTGCTCGAGCCGGATCAACTGGAAGAACTGCGCATCCGGCTTGAGATGTTCGACACAATCGAGCAAGTCGATCCCGAGATGCGCGGCATCATCGAGCGCAACTGGCCCCACCTGCTACCGAAGCTCCCTCCGGAGGACTTTGAAGGGATCGGTGATCCAGCTTCTTGAAAGCCGGCCAGCGCGAACAAGGCAGAACTCCGCTGGGGACCTGAAAGCCGGCCCCGAAGGAGGATGAGCCCCTTGAGGCCGGAAGTTTACTCTATGCTGCTCCGAGCACTGCCCGAAGCTGAAAAGGAAACGCCGCCCGATTGCCGGTTGTTCCCGACTCGCAAAATACCGCGAGACGCTTATCTTTTTGCACATGCGGATGGCGTACGAGCTCTGTCTGGCGACCGCCGGCAAGCAGGTCCCATCAGGACCGGACTGGATCCACGAGGTAAAGCACGATGGCTACCGGATGCTGGTCATCCGGGAGAACGAGCGCGTGCGGCTGCTTTCCCGTAACGGCACCGATTGGACCAAGCGTTATCCCTGGATCGCTGAGGCCGCGCTGAAGAACCGGCAGAAGCATTTCGTCGTCGATGGCGAGGCCGTGATCCTCGGCATTGACGGTGTTTCCGATTTCAACGCGCTGCACTCCCGCAAGCATGAGCACGAGGTACAGCTTTATGCGTTCGACGTACTGGCGCTTGGCGGGGATGATCTTCGCGACCTGCCGCTACACCTGCGGAAGACAAACCTACAGAGACTCCTAGCGCGCCAGCCTGACGGGATCACCGTCGCGCCGTTCGAGCGTGGCGAGATCGGTCCTGAGCTGTACAGCGCCGCCTGCCGCATGGGCCTGGAGGGGCTGGTCTCCAAGCACCGCGAGCGGCCTTACCGGGGCGGACGGCAGAAGCACTGGGTCAAGGTGAAGAACCGGACGCATCCGGCGATGTCGCGGGAGCTATGACGGTCCAAACAAATCTGGCAGCACGCCCGCCGGCTTACCAAGTCAAAGCGGAAATCTCCCGCCTTGGGCGTAATCGGCGCTTGTGACCCCATAGCGGGCGTTGCACCGGCGCCGAACTCAATGAGTTCAAACCCGGCCTCGTTCTTATCCGGCAGACGATGTAAGCGTTGAGGACGATCTGCTTTCGTCGTTACGTCGTGGGGCGGACGACGGAGAGTGGCGAGAGGAGACTCGCCAAACGTTTCGCGGTACGCGACTGAAAAGCGGCCCAGCTCCCAAAATCCGTGCGTGGTTGCGATCTGCGTAACAGTCGCGGAGCCAGGTAGCGCGCGCGTCAATGCTCGGCGGGCGAGATGCATTCTCCGCAGTGTGAGGTAACGGACCGGTCCCATCCCTAAATGGTCCTCGCAGATGGCCCGTAACGTTCGCTCGGCGACTCCGATGGCTACACAAACTTGATCGAGATACAATGGCGTGTTTGGGTGCGCCTCGATGAAAGCTTCGAACCGGTCCATAACAACCCTGTTCCGCAGCGTGGCCTCCATTACTTTCGAGGGGTTGCAACCAACGACACAGGCGAGGAAGGCGTGGGTCAGCTTATGCTCAACCGAACGGACGAGTTCAGGAATTGTTAGAAGCTCAGGGGTGGTCTTCGCGAGGGCTGCCACCAATGCATGCAGCTCCAGAAAACGCTTCATCAGTTCTGGCGGGGGCCGAAGGACGCCATTGCATTGCTCCGCGCGGAGCTCGACACCCAACATCGATTCACACTTCGCAGCAAAGTCCTCTAGCTTGAGCGAAATTCCGCCAAAACGATAATGCCCAGTCGTGACCACATGCTGCATGTCGTTGTCGTTGGCGCACAACTCGCCTACCGACAACAGCTTGCCGCGGTTGTAAACCTCGGGCTGATCTTCGGTGAGGAAGGTGAATACCTTGCGGTCGAGCCTGATCGCCCCGCGGTGAATGCGCGGGAGGTTTTCCTCGGTGCGTTGCATCCATTGTTGGTCAAAAGTGACTTGCGTGAGCTGTGTCCTGAATTCCCCTTTGGTTGTCGGGAATACCTCAATATCGGCAGCGCGGATATGGGCCGCATACTGCAATGGATCAACGAAACTGAATACGTTACTCCGCGACACCTCGGCCTCGCTAAGCAAGCGCATGTACAAGCGCAGGCTCTATGAAACCAACCTGTGTTAAGTCTGAAGGCATCGCTATGCGGAAACGGCAGAGGGAGAACTTTCCTGAGTGGCGCGCCGGAAACGCATAGGCTTTATGACAGAAATGTGACAGCATTCCCAACGGGCGCACCAACAAGCATCCGGAGCGCCCCGGCCTGAATTCGTTCAATCGATGAAATCCGCTCGGAGGGGACCCGATGTGCGAACAACCATTGACCGCAGCTCAGTGCGACGAGGTTGAGAAGGCGATGCGCGAAGACGCTGCCGCGCTGCCGCCGGGCTCGCCTATGAGGGAGAAACTGTTGCAGATGGCGAATGACTACCGCCTTTTGGCAGACTTCAAAAAAACAGTACTGCGACGAGTGCACTGATCAGGACTAGGCGTGCGGTTGATCGCTTATTGAGCCCATCTGCGACCTCGGCGGCCATCCGCTCTTCGGCCGAAGTTGGCGGTAAACCGGACATTGGGCAACCAGCCGCTCGATTAGTAGAGGCTTTAGACGAGCCGGATGTTCGTCGCCATCGGCTTGCCGGTGCGCTCGTTCAGACCAATCTCGAAGCCCACGTGCTGTCCGACTTCAAGCGCTCGCGTGCCAAGCGGGAGAGCTGAGGCATGGCAGAACACGTCATGACCATCCACGCGCAGGAAGCCGAAGCCGCGCTCGCCATTCCAATTCTTTACTTCGCCCATTTTCATTTTCATCGTCCTTCGAAAAAGCGTGCCCGCTGCTTATTAGGCGAAGTCGCCGCCGGTCAGGTACTCGATGTCTGCAGTGACGCCGAAGTTGCCGCCAGTGCGTTGAATCACCAAAAGAGATGGACCCCGAAATTCTCAGAGCGGCGGCTGCGGCCATCACCATAATTGCGGCCACAATGGTGGCGGCTAATTTGAACGCGCGGATTACCGTGTGCGGCTTCGCCATCTTTATTGTGGCTTCGATTGCGTGGAGTGCGGACGGCGTGCTTGAAGGCAAAACCTCGCTTGTCGTCCAGAACGTCGTGCTTCTCCTGATCAACCTTCTGGGCGTGTGGCGTTGGCTGCCGCGCGCCGGCAAGGAAGCCGGCGCGATCTAAACCTGCGCGCTTTCAACCGTCAGCCTTGTTTTGTATCGGCGGTCGCAGCGGGCAACCCCAGCTTTGACCAACAGCCAGGCGTCAAGGGCCGCATCTACTCTCTCCACGTTCCTTACAAGGGTGTCGAATACAGCTTCAGCGACGCGCACATCAACGACGCGATCGTTAGCGGGATCGCGGCTGGCCTGAAGCTGTTCGTCATCAGCCCCTATGCGCTCAAGGCCCTGCAGAACGACCATCGAAATTGGCAGCGCCAGACCCGCGCTCATCGGGTATAACCGCGCTCGCCTAACGCTGATCCCAGTTGATAGGCGACTTGATGAACGTACTCGGCTCGCGATGCACCTTCAACGCCTACTGGTCAGCTCCCACTTACCCACACCGGGCGCTGAGCGACTCGCCGCTCCAACTCTGGCAATAGCTCCGGAACTTCATCATATGAGTCGATCTCGACAGGCCATATCTCTGCAAGTCGTCTGCCCAAAGATTGTGTTGGGTGAAACACAAGGCCCGATGGAAATCGACGCTGGAGACGTACGCCGCCCCGCTGCGTGCCAAACCGGTCGACACAATCGGCACCGATGACGTGCTCGCGGCCTTAAAGCCGAGTTGGACCACAAAGGCGGAAACCGCCTCACGGGTGCGCGGGCGAATTGAGAAGGTTCTTGACGCCGCCAAGGCCAAGGGCTTCCGAGACGGCGAGAACCCTGCCCGCTGGCGCGGTCATTTGGACCATCTGTTGCCAAAGCCCTCCAAGCTGGCGCGTGGCCACCATGCGGCGATGCCCTATGAGCAGGTAGCTGCCTTCCTCGCCGATCTGCGGCAGCGGGAGGCAACGGCAGCGCTGGCCTTGGAGCTTTACCGTCGGAGCGACGCTTTGGAGAAGCGCCGCAAGCTGACGGAGGCGTGGGCAGCTTATTGTGAGCCGGCCGAGACGGCCAGATAATCCGGCTCAGGTCAGTCCGTTGAGCGAGACCGTTCAAGTCGACCGACCATAAGAGTGGGAGCTTTCGAGAGTTCGGGATGCCAAAGCCCCCATTGGTCGTGCCGGTCGGGGCTCTTTATTGAAAATGGCGAAAACCGGACAAATCACGCCTCAGTCGCTTCAGTTGCAGCAGTCCGCCAAGAACAATCAAAGCCGGCACAAGGAAAAATGCGCCCAGTAGACGCATCAGATCGTCCGGTGCCACGGTCGCATCCAGGAACAAATACAGCGCGACCCCAGCGATAGTCACAAGCAGCGGTATCAGCATGGTCGCCAAATATTCGCGCCGCGAGCAGCCGATGCCGGACAGAAACATCCGGGAAAAGCGCGGGAAGTACAAGAACCAGGATATCGTATAAAAAACCGGGACCGCGAAAACGCTGATGCTGACCGCGATGAAGAGACAGCAAAGCCAAATGATGGTGAATTCCACCGTAAATCGGATCTGCACTTGGGTGCGGCCGGTCGCCATCATCACGCCGCCATTTAGACCGGTGACTGCTTGAATGGATGCGACCGCGGCAAACAACATGAACAATACTCCGCTGTCTGCCCATTTCTGGGAGAGCACAGTTCGGAATATCGGGGCGTGCGCGACAGCGACGATGCCCATTGTTGGGAACACCAAGATGGAAATAAGCCTGCTCGCGAAAAGCAATCCAGTTTTGATCTGATCATTGTTCGCCGCCCGCGTCACGACGTGGGTATAGAAGATGCTGCTGATCGGACCAGTTACAATCACGCTCGGCAACCGCATGAGCTGATACGCGATTGTATAGCTTCCGACCGTCGCCGCGCCGAACACCTTGCCGATGACGAGGGGGTCGAGAGAACGCGCAAAAAAGTTTATGACATTGAATGCAATGACATCCCGGCTGAAGCCAAGGTGATGATGAATTCCAGCAAAATCAAATCGACGCAGCGGCACGAACCCCGATGTTGTCCATGCGATCGTCAGGCCCGTAGCTGCTGCCACAATTTGTTGGCCGACAAGCGCCCAGGCGCCATAGCCGTCAAAGGCCAGCAGCAACGCAGCCCCCGCCCCGATGGCTGTGCTAAGGGTGTTTGAAACGGCGATCGTTGAGAACCGCTCTGCCCGCTGTAGCATTGCCGATGGTACGACGCCGAGCGATTGCGCCACGCAAACCGACGCCAAAGTCGCAACGATCGGGCGCAGTTCCGGTTGGTTATATTCGGCGGCGATCAGGGGCGATATGCAGATCAGGATTAATGCTGCGGTGCTGCCGACAGCGAGAATGAGCCAGAAACTCGTCGACCAGACAACCCGTCGATCCGGGCTTTCCTTGACTAGGGACTGCCCGACACCGCCATCGGCAAATATCTGGGCGAACAGCACGAATGGCATGGCGATGGCCACGACCCCGTATTGGACCGTGTCGAGCAACCTGGCCAGAACCGGAAGCATTGCAAACTGGATTAGCAGGCGAAACACATTCGAAAACGACAGAAGAGCAGCCCCGATGGCCTTGTGCTTTAAGGCCATCAGCACCCTCCACGGCATTCATCTGCCAGTCGCGCTTCGACATATGGTGCAACAACCAAGCGTCGGATCTCCAGCTCGTTTCGGCTTCGCCGCAATGTAACGATCCCAGTGCCAATCTTGCGCTCCTCAGAGATTCGGGACCGGTTGAATGTGCCTCGAACAGCGCTACGCGTGAAGACTTCTTATGAAGCCGCTCAGATCATCTCCAACCCGCGTCCAACTGAAAGCGGATAGGTCGCAGTATTGTTGCTGCTTTCGAATTCGAAGCCATTCGACAAACTTGCCGACGATCAGGTGATCGATCTCGCCGTCATAAAGGTACAACCAGTCCTCGCCTATCTGATCTCGCATTTCAGGGAGGCTTCCCAACCTCGGCGCTAGAACGGGCCGGTTCCTGGACAAGGCAAGAAAAACCGAACCGCTGTTGAGAATATTCCTGTAGGTCAGCACGACTCCGTCCGCATCGTCGATATGCCTCTCCAAATCGGAATCCGCAATATAATGATCTGTGATGTTGATCCGAACGGATTTTGATTTCTCCGCCAGCAACCGAATCTGTGCGATGTAGTCGACATCATCCCCTCGTCCCACCACGTCGAGACGGATATCCTTTTCGGTTAATGCCGTTACCGCCTCGACCAGTTTTTCGACATTCTTGTACCGCCTGATCTGACCGAATTGGACGAGACGTACGGCGCCTGACAGAGCCCTTGCGGGTTCTGGGCTACTAACCATGTTTTCACGGTAATTGCCATGGACAGTGACGAGGACCTGCAAGTCAGCGGGAAGCTGGTGCAAATCGCGCACGGCGCGTTCCGAGAAGTGTGAAAGGAAAATAATCCCGTCGAGGGATTTCAAGAACGCCGTGGTCCTCCACGAGATCCAAGGATTCTCATGCGGCTGCACATTGTGCGCCACCCAGATGAACCGGCTCCCACGCACCGCTCGGCCAAGCCTCATCAACAGCAACTTCACGACACAACCCAAGGCCTGCCGAAAGCTGAGCTTCTTGAAAAACTCATCGGGCCAGTGAAGGATTACGGTCTTGGCCTGGTAAAAGCTGCGCCATTCGAAACGTCCGACCGAATAACCGTTGCGCTGCAGGCAATTCGCAAAATTTCCGACAAAGTGATTTGCCTCCGATCGCAGCGGCTTAATGGCTATATCTACCATTTATCTAACAACCTCATATGCAACACTCGTTTTAAGAACGTTCACAGTCATAAGGAACTTTGCTTTTCGCCGCCACGCGGAATCGACGCGAATGGCCGATTTCATGCGATATGGTTCACGCGCCAGAACGCGCGAGATCGGATCGTATTCGCCGCAACGGCAAACGAGAGGACACTGCTATCCTCCCGAATTGCTCAGCCCAGGGTCTACGCTCGGCCGCCCCCACGCGCTTGGCAGATTACCGCGCGACCGCGCACCAGCTGATGTCTTGGTTTGGCTAGCGCACCCTCGATCGGAATGAACGCAGAGTTTGATCCGTCTGGAGGCTCGCCCATGATTTCAGCCGACGAGAACACCGATGTCCCTACGCAGTTGCCGAGCGCGGGCAATTGGCACCTCCCCGAGTGGATTTTGGGAGTGAGCTTTTTCCTCAGCATCATGCTGGCGACGGCGGGATGGCTCTACGTGCTGGGCACGCTTTCCATCAAAGTTGTCTATTGGCTGGGTTCCTAGCAGCTTCGCGCGATGCGCCCATCGCCGTAAAGATTACCATTAGCATTTTGACCGACATATTAGAACCGTCCTTCAGCGGTCTTCCGGTGCGCTGTTTGAACATTCATCAGTGGAGGCACTCATGAGATATCTACCTGACCATGGCCTGCCCCTTGTTCAACTCAAAGAGCGACGCCGCGAATGGTTGTGGCGCTGCAGAGCCGCATCGGCCCGATCAGCGACGACGAACTGCAGAAGATTGCAGCCATACAGCAGACCATCTCCGCGTTCGAGGATGGCTGTCTTCCCCAAGGGGCAGCCTAAAGACAGCCCCAGCTTCAGCGCCCTGAAGCTGGGGTCCTCTTGCTATCTCAATCGCCTCAGGAGTGGACGGTGACGCATGCTGACCTGAGGCGAGTGAGCCGACCTCCCTGACGGAGTGACCGGTCGCTAAAAGCGCATTGCGGCTAAGGCATCTGGGCCCGTAGAGCGGGTCGACCGATCGGTCCAGAGAGACGATTCCGCAAGGGACGGTCGACAAAGACCATCGCGATCCAAGCCACAGCTAGGCACGCAAAAAACTCGATGCCGATCGACATCCAAAGCACGAGACCCGACAATTTGCCCCTCTCTTGAAGAAAGAGAAAAACTCTCATGACTGGGTAGTGCGTTGCATACAGGGCGTAGGAAATCTCGCCAAGGAAAGACATGCCCGGAATAGCGACCGCAGGAATTGATCCTCTGATGCCCAAGAACATCAGACTCGGGAATACCGCCAGTACACAGAATAAATCGAACGTCGCATTGCGAACCGGCAGTGGCAAAACCAGCACCACTCCAAGAAGCCCTGTCAGGCAGAGCCCTGGCAACGAAGGGCCGGGCATGCGCCCTTCGATCCGCGAAAGAAGTATGCCCGCTGAGAACGAGAAACCAACGCGGGAGATACCACCAATCACTTCCCATAAACTCTTGCCGGAGCCCACCTCTAGGTGGCCAATGAAGAATGCGAGATAGACCACACCGACCGCAGCGGCCGTCATCATGGGGATGAGCACCGCAAGTCGTAATGTGTCGAAATAAGACACCATACAAAAGGTTCGAGAGACCCTCGTAAAATAGCGACCACAACGGCCCGTTGAGGGGAAATATGAAGCCTGTCGACGGGAGCGTTCCGAACGGCAGCAGCAGCACTCCGAATATGAAAGTAAAGGCAAACTCGGACAAATCGAAGGTATGGGTTGACGCAAGGCGAACCAGCGACACCACGCCTCCAAGCACTGTTCCTAAAATAATCAACGGCCAAAGCCGCACTACACGCGTCTTCAGAAAGCTTTGGGTGAACCGACCCGACGCCAACCGTCGAAAATAAGCGCGATCGACAACAAAGCCGCTGAGCAGAAAAAAGAAATCGACTGCCAGATACGCGTGCGGCCCAATCAAGTCTACATGAAGCGGCACAAAAACGTGAAAAAAGAGAACCGAGATGGCCGCAACACCTCTATAGGCATCCAAAATCGGAAAACGCTTTTCTTGTCCCGCAGACGAACATTCTGATTCCAAGAAGGCATTCCAAGTTCTTGAGTCCAAGTTGTTGGTCTCTTAATGTAAGACTGCCGAGCCGTAAACGGCTAACGGTTAGACCTTGGTATTTACCTTACCGTGAGAACGCAGCCAGACGATCCGCTTCTGGCGTCGCATGGAGACGGGCGGAAACCCTGAGGGAGAGACCGTTGCTAGCTAGGTAATGCAGCGCTAAACTCCGCGCAGATGCATAGAATTCGGGATAATTGCCATGCGAGCAATCTCGATCGTCGCTGTCGCGCTGATTGTACCGGCGTCCGTTCTGGCCCAGGAAAAGGAGAAACCGTCCGATCCGCCGCCATGCTCATACTCATTGATGACAGGTCAGTATGTTGAGGTGCCAGTTGGCTCAACTGTTTGCCGCCGCGCCCCAGCACCGTACCAAGATTTGTACGGGCTGCTGCAATGCATTCCTCCACTGAACGAGGTCGAACAAGTAAAGCGCGGCGATCCACGCTGTGAGAAATACGATGATCGGCCATAGCGGGAGCCTCGCGGCGATACTCGCAATTTTCGACTGGCGAGGCTGCGACAGTTAGGCCATTCCATCTTCCCGCCGCAGGCGTCAACGCCTAGGACGCTCCGCCCATTGAAGGGCATGGACCTAGCACCAGAGGACAGCGAACCAGCGTCCCTAAGGGAGTGAACTTGAGGGTTTAGGAACGAAGCCAACAACCTGGTGCTGTCGGACTGAAATCGTCTTGGAATGCCCTCTCCGCATGCGCCGCTTGGTGATAATTGCTCTGGAAAACCTATCGATCAAACTTGGCACGCTGGCTCTCCGCCTAGTTTACACCCCGCCACGAACCAAACCCAAGAGGCGGTTTAGGCAACGCTTAGAAATAGGAAAGCCGAGGAAGCCGGCCGGTTAGCGCACACCTCTGGGGCGATAGCTTCCTTGAAGGGAGCGGACAAGGCGCGCGAAGAGAGACACTCATTGGATTTGTATCTGATGTTACTTTCGATGTCGGCAGCGGCTGGCATCACTATTGCATTGCCGTAGCCAACTTTTTGAGGAGCCTATGATCGGCCTGCTCGTGTTATCTCTCGCCATATACGGATCGGGCGTTGCCACAGGTTACGGCATCCGCGCTCGTATCTCTCGCCGAAGGCGTCAACGCCTAAGCCGCTCTGCACTAAGGGAGGGAGCGGACAAGGCCATTAAGGTTGACTGGTCAGGTTAATTTCGCACAGCTGAACATCAATCTAAGCCAACCGCTGGACGGCAATCCAGGGTTATCGCTATAGAGATGCTTTGCTGTTGAGGTTCTGTTTTGAAGCCCTCGCTTGCTTGCGCTGCTATTATCTCGTTCATTACTGTCAGTGCAGCGGCTGCTGACGACGGGATGACGCTTGACTTTTCGTTCAACGGAACGAGAGGCTGCATCACTCTCTATGCCAATCCTGAAATTCGGATCCGGAACGTACCTCCGGGTGCCACAAGGGTCTTGCTTCGGTTGATAGGGCCAAACGGCAGGGACCTTGGAGGTCAGGAGACGGCGCTCCTGTCAAGCGGCATCATTTCTGCAGGATCGATCCGCACATTCGCTCCGTGCGATCCAGGTCTCTACATGTACCAGGCGATTGTCAAAGCAGACGATGGTCGCACGATTGCCGTAGGAGAGATGCAGCGTTTGTTCGGGCGTGAGTGAGGGTTGCACAAAAACGACGGCGGCTCCTATGGAGAGGCGCCTGATCGGAATACGCCTCAACAACGGTATTCTCTGCAGGACCCACGCTGTTGAACCGACGTCACTCAGCGCAAGCCTGAGTGCCATCGCCAACGCGGCGAAAGGCCGTTGCTTCAAATGCTTCCCAAACACGTCCCGAAAGTAGAAGGCGGTCGCAGCATCCTTGGCAATCCCTGCACTCCCGACTTTTAGCCACAGCAAAGGAGGCCCGATCGACTTCTGCTTCGAAACGCGATTGGGATCTTCTTCGTTCCAGCAGGTTGCTAGGGGCTCATGACAATAGGCGAACTTGGCACCATTTTTGATCAACCTGAAAACGAAATCCCAGCCTTGATGACGCTTCAATCCGTCGAAGCGAATGGTCCTTGCGAAGAGCGTTGGGACCAAAAGTGTTGACGTCTGCAAGGTGCAGCAGTGTATCAGCGTGTAAACGACGCTCCTTGTCCCTGGTTTTAAAAGACGTAGAGCTCCGTTCGAATGATGCCTCCATCACTCGGAACCTCGCACAAGACGCGACGTTCTTTTGCTTCTATCTGGAACGGCGGTTCGGTCAAAACAATCCCGGAGCCTAAGTGTGCGCGGTAGTGTGGCCCCGTCTCTTTGTCGAGGTTCGGCACGAAATCTCCTGATGGAACGTGCTCCGTGATGATTGCCTCGCGATAGGCCCGAAGCTTCGGCAGAATGGCAGTGATGTGCGCGTTGCTTAAGTGCTGCAACACCTGTCGGATGATCACGATATCCGCGAGCGGCAAATTATCCACAATCGCGTCTAGGACTCTGAATTCGACGTGCTCTAGATCGGAATTGCGCCGATGATGTTCGATCAGGTCGGGAACAATGTCGCACGCGGTGCAGTGGGAGGCAAATGGAGCTAGCTGACGACCGACATTAAAGTCACCGCATCCAATCTCGACGATCGACGGTCGGCCCACTTGCTGAAGATGCGCGGAAACCGCTTCAATATAAGGATCAACGATAAGCGGATCGCGGCTCCCCCAGCCTGAATAAAATTCGTGTCGGCGGCCACCCCATACATTCTTTCGATAGATAGTCGAGAAAACTTCCGCGGCCGGCTTGTCAGCTAGCTTTTTTTCGTAGTGCTCCAGCGCATTAAGCGACGGAATAATCCGGGTGATGATTTTACGAAGTATCGATTTCAAAAGAGTCCCCCCTTTTTTTGAGATGGTATATAGCAACCATCGCGTGCGTCTACCCACTCGCCCCACTGTCCCTGAGGCAGCGCCATTGCTAGTTCCCGCAACCCAGGGTAAAGCCCCACTTTTGCTTGGGGTATTTCCGTGGTGCAAGTGCTCTTGGACGCCGGGGCGTTTCTCGTGAACGCTCCGATGCTGATCATCATTATTAGGATCGTTGGTCTTTTGCTGGCGGGCTACAAGATGAGCTAGTGGAAATCTCCAGAACCGCCATTGTTGCCGCACCGCAACCAGTGCTAGAGACCCCCGTCAATTGCTGGGGGCCTAAATTGCACAAGAGAGTAGAACCGACTTCGGAGAACGACGCGCCCACAATTCAACGAGCCCTTGATCAGACCCACCATCGGCCGACCGGCTTTGACTATCTGCGCATTACGCTTGCGACGTCTGTTATCGCCATTCACGCAGTCGGAGTTCCTTACGGCCAATCGGCCTTGAATGCGTTCGCGACGGGGCCCGCACGACCTCTAGTCGCGTCAGTCATGCCAATGTTCTTCGCGCTCAGTGGGTTCCTGGTCGCAGGCAGCCTGCTCCGGTCAAAAACCTTGATCGCGTTCATGGGCCTTCGAGCAATTCGCATCTTCCCAGCGCTAGGTGCTGAAGTCGTGCTCTCGGCGCTAATCTTGGGCCCACTCCTCACTGTGTTGCCTATCAAGGAATATTTTTCTGACCCTCTCTTCGCTCGCTACCTCTTTAACCTGATCGGTCATGTTCAGTTTGTTCTGCCCGGCGTTTTCTCGAATAATCCGATACCGAATGTGATCAACAGCCAACTCTGGACCATACCGTTCGAGCTGTTGTGCTACATTTCCCTAGGAGTGCTCGCCATAATTGGCGCGAAAAAACGGCGCTGGATCATATTGGCGTCGGCCCTCGTTCTTGAAATTACGATCTTCATTCGTGACCAGCCGGGCTCTTGGCTCTGGAAAAACACTCCTGACGGCCATGTGAGTGGCAAGCAACTGGTTGTCGCATTTTTGCTTGGCGTCGCGCTCTATCTCTATCGAGACCAGGTTAGACTACGGGGATGGCTGTTTCTCCTTTGCGGCGCATCGAGCCTGATACTCCTGTGCTGGCCGTTCGGCGACTACGTCGCCGCATTTCCCATCGCATACGTCACAATCTACATTGGACTTCTGAACCCGGCAAAGTTGAAGATTCTCGCGGGAGCTGATTTCTCCTATGGCGTTTACTTGTATGGGTTTCCGATCCAGCAGACCTACGCCCGTCTTGGCATCCTGAATGTTGGTACTAACCTCGTTCTCTCTTTAGTAACTACCGCCGCCGTCGCTGCACTGTCGTGGAATTTGATCGAAAAGCCCGCCCAGGGTCTCCGAGAGCCCCTGAAGCGCCTTGAACGCTTGTGGCTCAGTCTAATTCGCCAGACGACCGACAAAGGCCACGCTGAAGACGCGGCCGGCACAGCATCATTGCCCCTTCAACCACCCTCCGAGGACTACGTCCGTCCCATCGCCGAGATATAATTAGCGACCGCAGTGTTGATGGCCGCCGCGATATCGCCCATGTAGCCGGCAACGCGAAAGAAAGGCTGGCCGCCCGGCGCGCAAACCCGATAAACCGCACGCTGATTTAGTCGGCATGCCCCGAGTCAAAAATATCCAAATACCCAATGTGAAGTGTGAGCGGCTGTTTGGAACCGTCTAGGAGCACACGTACCCGGTTGCGCGTGGCGCCTAGCCCAAGGACAACGCCGAACTTGCCGGACAATCTTCGACCAGCCGCCTCAGCCAACACGATGCGAGAACCCGGTGCGACCCCATCCCTGATGAGGGACAATTCTGAGATGGGCGGACCGTACTTGTGGTCGGACATGCAGGCAAACATATCGTAAAATTCGTCCAAATAAAAGCCGCGCGAGGCTCCATAAGGGACAACGGGAATAACGATGCTTACCCTACTCGCGGCTAATCCCGCCTCGGGTTCGGTGCCTCAATCTCCTTTAGCAGCTGCGCCCGAAGCCCGAGCACGACTTCAACAGGCTCGCGGTCGCAGCCGAGCAAGGATCGCGGTTCGCGATCCAGCGGACCGGCCCGGAATTTCGACCGGCCGAGCGCTGTGGCCAAGGCAATTTTCAGGTCGCGCAACTCGTGCGGACCGTGCTCGCGATTGCCTAGCAATTTAGACCCATATTCTGATTTGCAGATGTGCGTGAAACGGGAAAGCCGCGGTCTGCGATGGCGGATTGCGTCCGAAAACTGCCACGCCCCTCCCCGTACCGGCCTACAGCATGCCCTCACACGCATGGCTTCACGCCTTGCGGCGATGCCGCGTTGGATCGCGCGGGCGCGCGGTTTGTGAAAGCCAAGATGCAACTCGGCCGAGGCCAAGCATGCAGCGGCTTCAATACGGTCCCACTTGAAGCTAGGGACGCGCGTCAACAAAGACGTGGGTCAGTTCAGAAACTTCACAGCGAGACGGCGCTCATCACGCCATACAACGGAGCAATCAATATCCAAGCCAGCACCTGGAACGCGCAGCCCAAATGCCGCGGGCACGAAAGGCGCGTTATCGATTTGGACGATCGCAGAGGAATCCGTGAGGTGGCGGACCTTGCACCGCACAGGACTGCCGTCGACCAATATCTGCGCAGCATAGACGCTACGTCGCCGCTCGTTCGCCACGTCTCGCAGTCTCCCCGCTCTAGCGCGGGAGATATATTGATCTACGATTCCAGTCTCAAATGAGGCTAGACCATGGTTTCATATCGGACAAGAGCCAGCTCAGTTCACTGGTGGAGGAGCTTTTGAAGCATGGGGCAAGGACCTTGCCCCGGTGGCAATTTGAATCCCTGGACATCGCTGCACTATCTAACCTTGGAAGATTAGCCTCCACGCCGTGAGAACCGCCGGCCTCAACAGCCGGCGGAGCCTTGCGGTGTGAGGCCGAGGCACCCAATCGTACTCTGCTCGGATTGCCCGGATCGGAATTAGCGATATCCTTTTCTTCACCCAGGACGCGCAGTAGCTCGCGCGCTTTCGCCTCCTTCTCGTAGTTGTGAGGCCGGCACAGATTGTGAGGGAACAGTCGGAGTATCAGATAGGGGCGGTTGCGGAATTGGAGCTGACCTATGCGCTCGGTTTTGGCGGTGAGTTTCTTGATGCTCCTGTGCACCTCGGCCGACGCTGCAAAGGTGCGTCACTCTCGGGCGCGCCAACCCGCGGCGGAACGTCCGAGCCCGGATGTCAATTCTCGGGTGCGCTTCGCGGTCCCCGGATGGAGTGACGACGCAACGCGGCGATGGCTGGATAATGCTTCCTCCAATGTCGGCCGCGGTGGCTAACAACCGACGATCGGTTGCGGGCACTAGGCCCGCGACAGACATTTCGTACCGCGTTCGAATGGAAAGGAGGCCGAATGCGTACTCTCATAATCGCCGGCATCGCCCTTGCTTCGCTAGTTTCAGCCGGGGCGGCCTATGATGGTCCCGCAGACAAACCCAAGAAAATCGACAGCTGCAGCTACATGCTGATGGATGGCCAGTTGGTCCATCTACCGGTTGGCGCGAACGTTTGCGTCCGCTCACCTGCGCCATATACCAACGAATACGCCCTGCTTCACTGTTATCCGCCCCTTCAAGAGGTCGACCTCGTAAAGCGCGGTGATTTCCGGTGTAGTGAAAAGTACGAAGATCGCGAGCGAAAAAAATAGAGTGGCGTGAACCCGAGCTGTTCGCTCTGGTCCGAGTCACGGCTCGACGAAAAAGCCCTAGCATTGCTTGGATGCGCTAGGGCCCCATTTTGCACCGGCCAACTCGCTGTTAAGACCGATGCTCGTATCATCGCCCACAAACGTTCAGAATGGTTAGTTGGAGGCTTCTGCTGTTCTAAAATAGTTCGACGAGTTGCAGAAACTCGCAGGCGGCACAAACAATCATTCCCCACAGCGCAAAGTTTATCTGCAGAGCTGCTACCATGCTTCCCTCCCCGTCGGCCGAGCTTGGTGCTACGGTTGATGGTGCACTTGCATTTTCACCATTTCCCCGAATCTACACCAATTCGAACGCCTCAACCGCCCGCAAGAATACTGGGTCGGACTCTCGATGAAACACGGCAGAACTTCGGGTTATGCGCCCGTCCTCTTCCGCATCAGGACAAGACGTTGCGCAGGCGCAACAGCCTCCCATGTTCCGCTTCGGAACAGATGTTTTGGACTCAACCCGCCAACCAGGTTCTGCAATCATCGCCAACAGCCGGGGCTGGAAGGTCCATTACGTAAGCACTCAATTTTCCCGGGAAAATAAAGGCCGCAGGAGATGAGCTGATCCTGCGGCCTTTTTCATCTCAGCGGCGGATGTGGCAATCTGAGGAGCAGAGGGCGCGGAGAGTGTTGCGTGCTTGAAAGGAAAAGCTCCCCGAGCAACTTGGAGCTACCGACGGCGCCGATCAGCGAAGCGATATCGAGCGCCAGCTTGGCCGATGCTTCGCCTTGGAGTTCTCCCAGGCGACCTTGAAGCGGCGCGCTTGGCTTCATCGAGCGAGCCAGCTTCCCCGAACGGTGGACCGGGAAGCGTCACGATGAAGGCCAGTGCGGTAGCGCACGACGTCCTTATTCGCCCCGTACAGAAGAGCTGGCGAATACATTAGAGGAAATGAACCGCGCGAGCAGCGAGCGAACGCTCCCCTGGACTTTAGCTGTGGACATCCTGAACAGGTCGATAAGGCGCTACAGTTCCTGGGCGAAGGCGTGAACAAGTCGGCGGCCGTCTATTCCGGACAGGGCGGTTGCACCGATTATCCGTTCGATGTTGCACCTTGAGAAGTAGCAACGAGCCGATCGCCTTCCCAAAGCTCCACGTCGTGCTCGCCATGCATTTGCTAGGCTCGACGTCTCGCCGCCTGCTCGTCAATACAGTCAAGCTTTGCTGCGCAGATCACTCGCCGGCTGCTGTCCACCACAAACGCTTTGTACCGCATGATGGCAGTGCCATCCGAAAGGGGGACCGCCATGTTAATCGAATGTCCCTCCAAGGCAGCGCTAAACTGACGGCAGGCGTGTGGAACCTTGTACGTGTGGCATTCAGCTATACCGCCGTGAACTCATCGATCGCGGCCGCCGCGTCACCTAACTTGCCAGTGTAGCGCGCTTCACTGACTTAATCTCACCGTCTGCCGAAGCGTCCGGCTCGAGCTTAACATCGAAAAGCCCCCCAGCGTCATCAGCAACACACCTAGCCAGGTGACCGTCCAGCTGCGCGGCTCGTCGCGCACCTCTTCATTGCGCGCGCCCAGCGGCATAGCTGGAGGTGAGACGGCTCGCGCGGCCGCGGCAAGCTTCTCCACGTCAACTTGGGGCGGCCCGCGGTGCTCGGGCGTGAGCTGGCTGGTGGGAAGATCCGCGGCGGGTGCCGCCGCCATCAGGGCCGGCGTGCCCGCATCGAAAACAGAATTTGCATCGGCCACCTTGACTTCGCGTGCCGGCCTCGGCTGAGCCCCCTCGGCCGGCGATGAGCTTGGCGACTCCGCGCGCGCATCGATCACGGGGTTCGCCCTTTGCTGCTCGGTCTCGTTCTCGACAGACCTGGCGCCGCGGTTGGCCACACGACCAGCGATGCCCTCGGCCAAAAACCAGCATTTGCGATGACCGTCCCGCCGATACACCCAGTGCTGGCCGGCGGCGGGCGAGCTGCCGGGTCGCGGCAAACATTCCGCCTGCGCCGAAGAGGTTGCAGCGGGCTCGCGCGGAGCAATATTGAACAAGGCGGTAAAAGAGTCGGAGCACGCTGGTGTCGGAAGGCCTCCGACAAGGACCAAACCGGCGAAATAAAATCGCAAATGACGGGACATCGAAAACTCCCGGTGTTGCGCCCCCTACTTGGCACGAACCTTCGCGGCGACATGGGCCCCCATGCGGCTTAAATCTGGCAACGTGATGGATTAATTGTGCCTCTACGCATCCGAGTTAACAGGCCATCCAACACTCTTCAGTTGTAAAGCGGCAGCGCGTTCGATTAAATCGAGCCACACGCGTTGCTTTTGGGCGTCGGTCCCGCTCGCGATCCGTGGCGCGGCCGCCCGGTTGATCACTCGCTGCGGTGTTTGCGCTCACCTTCGCAATGGCAATGGCAATGTGAAAGAGCAACTGGTCGAGCGGTAGGTTGTGGATGATACGATGCCGGTGTGCGGGCCGGAGTGAGGATTCGCCTCGCACCAAATTAAATGCTCCGTCACGATATTACCGCCGTCGCGCCTTTCTCCCGTTCTACCTCCTCATTTAAATGTGGATTGTACGACGACTATTTAACTGACGGCTTGTCTGCTCCTTCATTCCCGACTTGTCTGCCTGGGCCCTCCCCCAAGAATTGGATCGAGCGATGAACACCGAGCATTTCAATTCGCTTTCCCTTGACGAGCTTTGGAGACTTCACCAACAGGTCGCCGCCACCCTCAATCAGAAAATTTTGGTGCAAAAAGCACGGTTGGAGGAGCGGCTCCGCAAAATTGGACTGGCCGAGAAAGCTGTACGGCTCGATCGTAAGCGCCGTCCATACCCGCCCGTTCGCCCCAAATATAGCAACCCAAAGAACCCGGCGGAGACATGGTCCGGCCGCGGCAGGCTGCCTCGATGGCTGCGGCCGCAGCTTCGAGGTGGCCGGAAGCTGGACGATTTTCTAATCGACGCTCCGCGAAATCTAACTCTGGAAAAGGAGTACGCGCGAGCCCATACCCTCTAAGGGACGACGACAGAGTAGGCGCGAGCCGATCGGCCCCGGGAAGCTATTGGCGACGCTCAACGCGGGAAGCGGGATCGGGTCAGCGACGATCTGGACGCACGTGGAGGGGGACAACTTTATCCATGTCGCTGTGACCGGAGCGCCGGCTTTGCAGCTTCACCACCTGCTCGAGCTCGAGAGCCTCTATGGCGAGCTCATCTGCCAAGCGTTCGAAAAGTGCGCGCTTTTGCGGGTCGCTCGATCGCCTGCTCATAAGGGCCAAATCCGCGGCATCCGCACGGAGTTTGTCCAATTTTTCCCTTAGGTCCGCCATGGGATCGGCCCCGTCCTAGACCCACCTCGTCATGCGTGACGAGATGCAGGTCAACGGCGGAACACGCTAGGGGTTCTTCGTTAACCGATTGTTAGGCCGACATTCGTGATGGCCGAGATGTATGAACGAGCGCCCGCTAGCTTTGCCGAGCGCGTCTGCGGCTATCCGATCAATGCTTCAGTGCGCACACGTGGTCACGAGCAGCATGGTCCGGCTGCATTGCCACTCGGACCCCAGCATTGGTTCATGGACTCCACGAGGAGTACCGACGGCCATGGTAGTACCAGCCGCCACCAGAACAGCGGCCGTCAGCGCGAGCATTCGATAGCTTGCCAAGTTCCACTTCATTGCGCTTCCCTCCAGTGGAAGCGCGCACGCTAGGCTCAGGAATACCTCCCGCTTGTGAACTACTTCACAGGGTATTTCCTAACAGTCATCACAGTCGCGTGCAGCAAGCACGCTGCGTCAACCGGCGGCCCCTCGAGGCGCTAGGCCCCCGAGGCGCAGTCATACGTGATGCTGCAGTCCCCAGAAGGCGATCAGCAGAAGGGCTGCGGCCCCAATTCCCAGCAATAGGAGAATGGCTTCCAGCATGACGAATCAAGCCCGCCCAAGGGAATCATACACATGGGTGAAACTTAGTCATCGTGGACTGGCCTGCCCCGGTTCGATCTGATCAAAGAAAAACCCGCCGGCCTTCCCTATCGTGAGCACCGCATCATCAACCGGCAATTAAGGGATCTGGAACTATCTTACACGTAAGTTCTTCCGTTCTGAAGGGCCACTGGAGGCTAACAGATGACGGATGAACAGCTAGCTCTTCGAGCTGTTAGTGACGCCCAGCGCATTTTGGAAGAATACTTAGAACCGAGGCCCCGGAATAACGAGCGCATCATCTTGGACAAGCTGGTGGAAGTGCTCGAGCGGCCAGATCTTCTGGTCGCTGTTCATCGGATGCAGCGCGGCTCGTAAGCGCTCCGTTGTCCCGCCGTTGCTGGTCGGCTCGTGCGAGTTCGAGCCAGTCCTTAGCAAGCTTTAGCCACGGCTCCGCGTCGACGGACTGACGGGCTTGCGCCGCCCGTTCCCTGCACACCTCAGCTAACTGGTAGAAGCGAAGTACATCTTCCGACATGCAAAATGACGCGGCTACGCCCATCATCCCGCCTCAAGAGTATCGCCTCTTCCGACACTGTCTGTCGAGTATCTCACATATCATCCCTGATTGGGGTGAATCCTCGCCACTGTGCTAAATGGGCAACCCCACCGGCCCGCAGACGCTTTCAGGTGCCGGCTTTGCCGGTTGCCAGCACCATAGAGGCAGACGCCGCGTCATAACTCAGCAGGTGGCGTACCAGCCATCAGGAAACGGTAGCAGAGGCCATTCGCCCGCGGTGTCATTCGCGGCCTCCGGCTCGGCGACGATTGGCCCACTTGCCGAAGGACACCACGCAGCAGGCGCCCCCGGCGCGCGATCATAGGGGTGCTGGTCGGAAGGCTCTGTGCTGCTTAAGTGCATAGACTCGATCGAGGGCATAAGTGCACCCCGCGCTCTTAATATCTCACAATTAATCAGTTAATGTAGCTATTAAATATTAAATATTTGACTTGTTCAATCACGAAATGGTTGAATAGGTTTGTTCTACCGCCGCCCGTGCGCGGTATTTTGAGGCCAGCGACCATGTCCTTGGCATTCCCGCACTGGCTGATGATCGCAGGGGCCCTACTGGTGGGTGCCGGCTATATTGGTGTCCTCGTCAGCGGAAAGAAAGCGAACCGGGTTGATCGACCTCCAGGCGAGCCGATCGATCTGCCGGCTTTACCGCTCCTCAACTCGCATGACGCGCAGTAGCTCGCGCGCGTTTCCCCAAGAGCGAGAGTTAGCAGTGGCTGTCAGAATTGAATGGGGTCCGCTTGAGGCGATAACGAACGTCCGCAACGAAGCGTGCAAGGCCCGAGACTTCATCATCCACTCCCATGATGGACATGTGCAGGGGCAGATTGTCGTGCCTGACGACGCCGATCAGTTCGTCATGGGGGCATGTGAAATCCGGCTTCTCGAACTGCTAAAGGAGGCCGTCAAGGAACTGGAGCGGTGAAAGCGCCGAAGATCGCAGCACCAAAGCGTGTACTCAATTTCGATACACGTGACCAAAGCGCCCGGCCGCCGGCGCGAACTGGCGGACCCTGTCCCAGCCACGCCTACAGTCTCAGATTACCTGCGGACTGCTTGCCCCGATCGCTCACGATCTCGTAGTTCACCTTTGCACCTTCTGCCAAACCACTGAAGCCAGCCTTCTCCACCGCTGATATGTGGACAAAGACGTCCTTCCCGCCGTCGTCGGGCTGAATGAAACCATAGCCTTTGGTCGCGTTGAACCACTTCACAATCCCTGTCGCCACGGACGTCTCTCCTGAAAAATGAACGTCGTAACATGACAGAAGCTGATAAAAACGAAAAGCCAGCATCTCACGATTCTAATGCACCTTTATCCTCGCTTCGTTCTGAAGCTCCAACGAGTTGCGTCACTCGGTCGACGAAGCTCAGGTGCAGCGTGATCGGTCCCCTGGACCCGTCGAGCAACACTCGAAGCCTGCTTCGCGTAGCGCCGAACCCGAGAATAACTCCTTGTTTGCCGCTGAGACGCGGTCCCGCCGCATCGCAAACGACCACGCGTTCTCCGGCTGTCCATTTGTGGCGCGTTCCTTCGCCGATGCATGCCACTGCGAGCGTCCCGACCTTAGAACACTCGTCCGGGTGCGAGGATTGCGCCTTGGTCAGCACAGACAATGTCCATCCGCCGCAAGCCGCTTTAGAAAGATCTCGTCGCTCCGCTGGCGATCGTCCGCTGTGCGCGCCGTCAGCAGTCGCCTGCTTGAGCAATGAACGAGCATGGCAGCCTTAGTTGCGTCTCACAAGAAGAGAGAAAAACCCGCGAGCGTGAACCTCGGCAGAAGGGACCCGTTTGCGGCTCGGTCACTGTCGATCTCCTTTCGGCGTGTCCGACGGACGTTTGCTACAGCCTCCGGGGCTGTTCCAGTCTTACTCGGCGCTGCCGGCGCACCGCTTCGCTCGCGGGGTTTTCGACTTGAGCCACCTCTCCGATAGTCCCCGCGATAGCGCGCATCCGGGAAGCGGTCGGCGCAATCACAATCCGTGCGTGTGAAGCATCGAATGCGCTGACCACCGCGGCGGATCACCAGCCGGTGCAGGCGGGCACAGGTGGCCCGAGGGCTCGATTGCGGGTGGCGGGTCTGAGAGACTTCTTTAGATATATACCCTCCAACAAAAAAGGCCGGCATTTCTGCCGACCTTGGTTTGCTGGAGAGGTCTAAATAACGCGAGATCAGTACTTCGCGACGACCGGGCTGCCGTAATTGCCGAAGCGGTAGTTCACGCGCACCGTGAGCATGTCCACGTCCTGCGTGATCCGGTCGTTCACAAATCCAGCAAGAGCGGGAGGGGCCGTGAACGAATTATTGCGGTGCCCCATGAACAGATGGTCGTACTCAATACCGGCTGACCAATTCGGCGCGAAGCCATACTCCCAACCAACACCCACGGTGCCACCCCAGCGGGTCGCGCTTTGCGCCACGAGTTCAGTGCCGAAAGCGTTTTCGAGGACGCTGAAGCGGTTGTCCGTCACCGCCGCGCCGCCCTTCACGTAAAACAGTGACGCATTCCAAGCGTAGCCGATCTGACCGGTGAAGAGGCCGATGGCACTGGTTTTGGTACGAGTTGAGAGCGCAGGATTGATGAGGCTGACGCGCTGGTTGCTGAGATCCGCCCAATCACCCTGCGCTTCCAGACCAAACACCCACTGGCTGGATTGCCAGCGATAACCGAGCTGGCCACCAATGACGCCACCGGACCGATCGCGGCAGCCAGAAGCGAAGGCTACGCCAGCCGCGTCAAGGAAATCCACGCAATTGTGGTTCTGCGCCCAGCCGCCATTGCCGCCGATATAGAAGCCGGTCCAGTTGTAGATCGGGGCAACGTAGGGAGCCGGCGCAGCCTTCATCGGCATGTCGGCAGCCGAGGCTGGCACAGCCATTCCGAGCGCAAGCACGCCTACCGTGCCTAGTAAAAACTTCTTCATCCCTAATTCCCCACTTGTTATGCGCTTCAGGCGAAGCGGTCATTGGCACGACTGCCGATCGAACTGTGGAAGCACGATAGGCGCAAATCTCCCAAAGACCTGTATCCGATGGACAACACTCAAGACCAAAATGAGCAATCGTGTAAGCCGCTGATTTGTTTACCCTTTCGGATAAGGCAAATTCATCCGGCAGAAATCGCGGCGGATGGGCGCTATCCGACCCTTCAGCTCCGTCCCGGCACTATCGAATGACCTCTGCCGAAACGGCTGATCGGAATGTGTTTCGAAAAAATACTAACCACCGTTGTTTTCTCATTGGATGATTGGTCGAACAGTGCGGACGCTATGGCTTCGATCAGCACGCGATGGGCCTTAAATTCAGCAAGCAAGTCCCCTTTCGAGCCTCTCCGACGATCAGCCAAGTCGCTAAGCGCGGCAGTGCTAATTTGGCATCGCACAATTTGCTGTCCATTCCTCATCGTAAACTTGAACGCCATCAGGTCGGCATCATACCCAATGGGCTTTCCTCGCGTCAGCGGCATGAGCCCGGTCCCTTTCCAATGACCCGTTAAAGCAGGCCGCGCTGCTGGCGGGCAATAAGGGCGTCTAGTGTGGCACGCGCCTCAAGATCAATGCTTCGTTTTCAAGCCTCTAAGGCCGAGGATTTCATTTACTGCACGGTCAGACAAACCTAAACCACGGGCCTGCCGCTCGAGCGACAGGCCTAGTTCTTCGTCTGTCATCCGCGAAAATTCTCCGGGATCACCCACCTCGTGGCGATGGACCAGCATTCCCTTGATCTTGGCGGCCAAAGACAGGCATTTCACCGCGGTTGGTCCGTCGGGCTTTGTGTTCTCCCCAGTGGGCACGCCGTTGTTCTTGATCGGACGCCCCTGAAGTGAGATGTCCGTCAGATATTTCAGCCGCTTGAGAATCCAAGCCTCGTCGAGACCAGCTTCGTTCGTGGCTATCTCTCGGGCCCGACGCTCGTCTTCGTAGCGATCCGCCGCGATTTCATTCACCCGCGCTACGACAGCGGGACTCGTACAGAGCCTGTGAGCGTTTGCTGGCTGATAAACATACCCACCCGCCTTGTAAGCATCTGCCTGACTCTTCCCCGCCGCTAGGGCTTGGGCTACGAGTTCATGACCGGGTTTCTGCAGTGCTGGCATAGGACTCTCGTGCTTGGCTGATTATCTCAACTTATCACGAAACTATCAGTTGCATGAACTCGCCGACACGATGATGCGTTGGAATAACCTCGAGGTTCGCTTTCGCGCCGGTCTATGCCCGGTGGCGCGGCGGATGGCGACGCGCCGCTGCCCTCAGGTGGTCGGTCCAGCGTAGCCATCGGCGCTCGCGGCGCGCTTGTGCGACCCTTGAATGGCTCGACGCGGCTCAACCCTGAGGCCGACGCGCTCGAAGTCATCAAAGTCTGGGGCTAAACGGTGCGCCAATCTCGGCCCTTCGTGATCGATAGATGGTTATGATCCCACGGCAGGTGTTGACATCCAGGCGATGAAAATCGAGATTCAACCTGTCGAGATCGCTGGCCATGATGCGATAGTCCGGAGCCCCCAAGAACAGCAGTGCCATTGCAGTTGGCCATGAGAGATCCAACGATTTGGCTAGGATCAATACTGGCTCGCGATCCCGATCAGTCAATGCACGTTCTACGACGTCGATAGGCAGCGGGCAAAGTAACGATAGCGCAACGGCTGTTTCGTTGAACTTTAGAGAGTGGGCGAATTCAAAGATTTTGTCTTCGCTCAGTTCGCCTCGCTCGCGCAGCTTAGCCACTGTCCGCTTGGCGGTGAAATAATCCTTCGAGGCCGGACCAAATCTGGCGTGAATAGCACCGGTGACATCAACGACGACCCGATGAATCTGTGGCTCGATATCCGGGCGCTCCCGCTCCAGCTTTTGCCGCACCTCTTCAGAGGCCTTGGAGATAAGCTGGTGGAAGACATGCCGTGGAATGTCTTTTCGAAGACCCACTGACTCGGCCAGGATCGTGTCCCCTTCCGAGCGTCGCACCAAATGCAGGAAGCCGGAACTTGAAAAGGTGGCGCCGCTATTTGCCGCGACCGAGGTCACGACCGCCGCGGAACCACGAACCACGAGCACATCGGTCACCCTCTCCGGAACCGATCTTCGCTTTGAAACTGCGAGCAAATGCCGCTGGCTCATGCTCTGAGCACAAGAGACTAGCGTATCTGTGTCGAGGCGCTCCGATCGGCTGAGAATGGGCCAGGCAACGTCGATAGAGTCGTCGCAGGCCAATCGGCGCACCACCTTGTAGGGCGCGTTGTTGCTGTCCGCCAATGTTCCTGCCAAGCGGACGCGGGCACTTGACTCAATTTCCTGGGCGAGACGACCGATGATCTCGCCAAATGTCCAGATTTGCTCCTCGGAGTAAGTGCCCGCAATCAGCACATCGGTCGCATGCCACAACGCCCTCAAGCAGCTCTCTGGATTTCCGTGTGAAACAGCCTCTTCCAAATCAGTTAAAAATGACGCGGATCTAGCCATGGGCGCGCCTCGCAGATTGAAAACTATCCAAACGGCAATATGAGCGAGACGACTACACCACCTCACGGTTGAACGGTCGGTAAAGCTCTCGACCGACCTGTCGGTATTGCCTTAATGACCGCCCAACTGACACGCTCAAAATTTAAATAGGCTGATTGCCTCGGAGCGCTGGGCGGACAAGCCTGCATGATCTTGATTGTGCAGACCCTAAAACAATGACCGGCTACGTTTTGGTGGATATTTTTTGGTTAGCCTTGGCCAATAGTAACGAACGCGTGTGGGAGTGCGCCCAGAATCCGAACCGGGGCGAGTGATACGGACCCCGATAGCGAAAAGCGGAGTGTTGTTTCAAGGCCGACTTTCGCCGGCGTTAGACTGGAAAAATTTCTTGATACCGGCGGCAAACTTCTCCCATCTGCAGGACGGAGATGACTCCTCGCACGACGCAACTGGCGGAAGGACAGAGCTGCGTGCTTTCGGGATCGGAACCCTACTCGGGGTGATCACAAGGGGCGCCCCAGGCGGAGATGTCGGGCCGACGACACGACCGTCCTTCGAATCCGGCTGCGAATTTCGGGTTTCTTGTTCTGCGAGTCTCGCCGCATCTGCTTCTTGCTTTTGAGCCTTCAAGTACAATGAGTACTGCTCGTCGAAGTGCTTCTGTTCTTCCCTAGTGGGGTTCGGACCAGCAATCACAAATTGCCGATTCTGCAAGAAGTCATAATAAGTGTAACCTCCGCCCACCTTGCGCCGTGCCACGAACTTCTTATCGCACTCTCCCAATAATGCCGTGCGCTCATCTCCAGACGAGGCCGTCTTCTCGGCCTGCGCAGAGCATTGTTCATAGTCTTGAGGACGGTGTTGAAACCATCCATGCCAATTGAACCACATGGCCGCCGTTGCGGCGCAGCCAATGGAAACAACCGATACGGCGCTAAGCTTTTTCAGCTTACGAGTTTTCATGAAGACCGAACCAAATACTTAGTAGAAGGTCGAATCTCAATCGAACTAAGCTTAGCCTAGATTTTTGATTGGGCAACGCTCTCTGAGAAGCGCTGGTGTGGCAGCTTGGCCACAACTTCTTTGCCTTGTCCGTTCAGCCTTTGTTTTCAGCCTTTACGCAACTGAGACTTGGATGGAAGATCGATGAGGGGCGTAGGGATCGCAGGTGTCAAATGCGGCTCACGAAGGTTGCCAAAACGATTTTGTCAGTCATGGCAGTCGCCAGCTCGATAATTGTTGTTAGTTGGGTGGGTCTCGCACTACTGGGATACTGAAGCAGCGGCTGTAATCAACCGGCATTTCCGCAATCTCCCAGCGTTGTGCAAACACGGCCGCCCTAGTCTATTTCCCTTAGTACTCCTGAATGAATCCCACGGATGTGCCCATGTACGGCCTACCTCGAAGACGCTAACGCCATGCCGTAGCGCATTGAGGCATAACCCTCGCCTGCCTGATCGGTACAATCAGCCGCAGCTCGTGAGCTTGCCTACTCCCGAAGTGCCGACAGCCAGGATCTAGGCTGGATAGAACCCATCACCGTATCCACACACCTAGACGGGACGGAAAGCTCGCGACCTTCAGCCGCGAAGCTTGAGCCCGACGCTTGGCGCATGCGTCCGGTGCCGCCTATCGCCGGAATGAGTGCTCGATCTGGCGGAGCATAGCCGAGGCCGCGTCCGTATAGCGCCCGTAGGACAACTGCTGGTCTGCGAGACTGGCCGCCGCCAGCATAAGAGCAGCTATGGTCACGCCCTTGATCATCGAGAAACGGTAGCCTTGCCGAGTAAAAGAGCCGCTAACGGAAGCGCTGCCTCGTTGTCTGGCCGGAGCCGCAGATGTCGCCCGGCGGCTTGTTGACTTACCGCGGTTGCTAAGTCACGGTCTTGCTCGCCGGCACGGGGCGGGGGCTAAGTGATAAGCGACCAAAAGAACTACAATAAGCGCTACTTCCTGCGCTTGCTCCGACATGGCCCGTTTGAGCGGCGGCCGCGTGCTCGATGTGGATTCGGCCGTCCTGGACCGGCTCTATGCTGGCGGCGAGCTCGAGCAGCTTGCGGGCTGCCGCTTCTGGATTGGCAAAATGGCGCTCGGTGACGTGCTTCATCGCTGGAATCAAAACCTCAAGGGCCCATGCTTGGCCTGACTTGCCCGCGGCTGTCATGCCAGTTCGGGACGATATGCACAGATCCTGGGGCCGCATGCCGAGCAGACTAGGCGCAACCCGACGCGCGACCACGGCCGATCCTGCGGGAGCGCCTCGAGCCGCACATCGATCCTGCGATCGCAGCGGCCGTTCAGGCACTGGATGCTGCAGGTCACATGGCCGTCAGCCAGCCATTCAGCAGGAGAGCGGGGCGGATAACCTGCATTGCTCAACGTACGCTTTTTCTGTCACGCCCTGGGCTTGCATCCCGGCCTTGTCAGGACGCCACTCCGCCGTGCATTCCTTTGCAGTCTTTGCGAAAACTGGAGCTGCGGAGATGCCGCATACAACCGCAGCAGCGATGAGACCAACGCCGATCTTCATGTTCGTTCTCCTGGCTCGTGGCCTGCTATTCCACCAAGGCGCTCAATTCGTCTCGTTGGTAAGTGATCGCGCGTACACCGCGGCTGAACCGCGGACGCCCGGTCGTGAAAAAGCCACTGCAGCCCCGCCATCACTTCACCAAACAACCCTTTTTTAGCTGTGGCAGGAAGGCAATTAGGGTACTGCGCATTTGCGCCCGGCTAAGGCCGGACCTCCGCGCTGGATCTCCGGCTCGACGGCAAGATCGTCCTGCGCGTAGAATGGACTGCGGAGAAAGTCTTGCGGACATCTTACCGGCCGGGTGCTTGGGAAGCGCTTCTGCTTCGTTACGACCGCGCGCCCGCTTTGGCTCGGCGCGCTCAGGCGACGCCATGAATGCCAACGCGGGTGAACCTGATCACGAAGAGCGCGAACAAGCGGCAGCCGGGCGAACGCAGCCACGGCGATCAAAAGGCGAGCCGCATAGATCGATAGTTACGCTCGAACAGCTGCCCTATTCGCCGACGAACGATCCTTGAGCGAGGCCGTCTTAGGACATGGACAGTACACCCACTGGCGAGCAGTCGTTACTTTGTTAGAGGCCGCGGCTTTCCAAAAATCGATGGCCTCATGGGTGGCCGATATGTCCCGGCGGTCCCGGCGTTCTTCGACCGGGAATATCGGGTCGCCGGCGACAGCCCGGTCGCGTTGCGTGATGGTCCGGAGCAGTTAGGTGCACCTTGGAAGAAGCGCGATCTTAAACGACGGTGATCCGGGTCTTTCATCGGCCCCCATTGGTTCCTTGTGCCTTCAGCGCCGGACGTCAGCCGCACACCGGAGCGAGCAGCGCCTAGGCTTGGGCGTCTGCCTGCTCAACCATGCCGACTGTGACGCGCCGTCTTCTTTCGGTCGAGGGATGAGTGTTGGCCGCGCGGCAACGCCTGATAGCGTTGCCCGCCAACTAGGTCAGGTTCGCGCTCCTATCGCTAAGCAAGGCGACCCGATATCTTGTTGGGTGATTAAGTTTCGATCGACTTTTTTGAACTCTGCAAAGTAACCGCGCTTCCGGTGGGGAGCTTTGTTCATGCAAATCGATTTGAGCTGCGCCGCGCGCAGCCCGGCGAGTGACGCTGCGGTGGCTGAGGTGGAGGACTGCTCCTCCGATCTTACACCTGCGAGCAAACCCGCCGCCGCGAACGACAACGCGCCCTGGCCGCTCATTCCATTTCCTGACGGCTGGTACGCGACGTCGTGAAACGGTCGAGATCGGCGCGTTACGCCTTGGCACGGGTCGGGTCGCGGCGGATCGATCGCGCCGATCCGTGCCGGCGTTAGGTGGCGGCCGATCAGGTATTTGTCGAGTTCGAGCGTCGCCAGAAGAACTGCCAGTCATGCCGAACTTAGGAACACTTTTTAGTGCTGCGAGGTTTCGTTCCTTCATCAGAGCCCTAGGCATTGCGGAGTTTTTTCCATGGCTACCCAAATCGTTATGGACCACACAGGCGACAGCAGACATTTCTTTGAGCAAACTGATCCGAAGGGGCTCGCCGAGGCTGAACGGCGATTTAAGCAGCTCACTGATCAGGGATTTACTGCCGCGACGCGAAAGGCGGGCAGTGAACTGAAGGTCACACGGTCGTTTGATCCCGCCGCAGATGAGACACTATTCTATCCGCGCCTCGTCGGCGGCTAAGCTATCGCGATGCGACAATGTTTCCGTTCAGACGCAGCGACGTTAACAGAACACGCTTCCGTGCCCTCCGTGAGCTTTATCGGAGCTTCACTGAGCAAAATGGACCGGAAGCGCGTTCGCGGCGTCTGCTGCGGGATTGGTTATCTCCAGAGCAGCGCGCGCAATTGGATGCCAACAACTATTTCGAAGTCACCGGTTCTCACACCGGCAGACGATATCGAGTTCAATATGGTACCCTGAGCAATGTTGTAGAACTCGACGCATCAGGGCAGCCCGTGATCGGCTGGTGTTTCGTTCCCGAACGTCCTCTGGCGGCTGGCGATGTGATGCTCGCCCAGAAGATCGCGCTCGAAACCGACGAAGCCGCAGTGCTCGCGCTTGCCCACCGGTTTTCTCTGAGACTGCCATCTCTGCCCCGAGTAGTGCGGCGTGCTTACTAGGTCGCCCATGGGCGGGGTCGTCGACCGGGTGACGGCGACCCCTCGCCGCGAATGCGCCGATACGCGAAACGATGACGACTTCGCGACTGCATCCAGCATCTGCGCTGGGCCGGATCGGCGCAAGAACGTTCGTGCGTTAGTGTTACTTGCGCCGCGGCTTCGTGAATGGGCCTCGTGAGACGATTTCGTCAACAGTTCGCAGCATCCGAGCGAATTCAGACTGAAGATGTAGGGCGTGCGCCGCATCTTTTGGCTCTGAGAGAAAAGCAATCTTCACGAGGAAGCGGTTCAATCGCGATGTGACGAGAAGATTGTCAGAGTGTTGCGAGCGCAAGTTCGTGATCTGTCGTCGTATCTCAACGAGATCGGGCCGGTCATCGTTGGGCCTAATCGCCAAATGAAGCTCATACCGTTGTGGCCGATAAACGAAGCCGCCGCGCCGAATATAATGGCGCGACGGCGTCGCCATGGTGAGCCCGGACGGGAGCAATGTCCGGTGCAGAGAGGCTAACGCTCAGCAGCTCCGGCGCAATCGAAACCGCGGGTTAAGCTTGATGTCGCCGCGGAGAGTTAAATCTGGAACAAGCGGCGGCAGCATGCGCGTCCAGTTCGGCGCCCCTTGTCCAGCGGACGCGGTCCAAATCGGGGCCTAGAGCCTTGGTGCGGGTCGCGTCGGATAGACCGTTCCGGCTTACCGGTCCTTGATGCTGTGTCCGCCGTGAACCTATCGGTCTTCAAGTGGCGATCAGCTCCGCCCGCTTCGCTACTGTTCAGGATTTCCTATGTCGAACGCGCCGAGACGATATTCTTCGCCAACTGACTGCTCATCCGCCGTTTGCGTGATCAAAGTGAACGTGGCGTGCGGATAACGTGCCCACACATCTAGGTCGTCAGACGTGACGGTGAGATATCCGAAAAAACACTTAAATCGACCCGGCTCCGTCACCCGGCCGATTTTGTCCCAATTGATCTTGTTAACGCGCATCTCTAGCTCCACTGGTGCTCAGGGAGAGAACCGGGCGGCGGTTTAAGTTCTTCGAGGCCGGCTTCGATCACAGCCAGTTCGTCCTGGATCGCCCTGACTGCGTTTTCGGGGTTGATGCCTGATACAGCCTGCAATTCAGCCAGCACCTTGCGCGGATGCGCCAGCAGCTCCGTCAGCGCGCGACGGTCGCGCACCTTGACGTAGCTAGCGACGATCAATTCCATGGCCTGTGACACGATCGTCGTTTCCCACGGTTTGTGCCTACTGGGGGCGGCTAAGTTCTGTCAGGCCGGCTTCGGTCAAACGATATTCGAGACCTTTGCCGGTTGAGCGTCGCTCCATCCATCCGTTCCACAGAAGGACGAGCTTTGTTCCGGGGTGATCGGTAAGCTTCGAAAAGAAGACACCCAATCGCGGTCACGAACAGGATCGAGCATTTGCCGGTGATGCTGATTGAAAACGGCCTGCGCCTTTCCTGTTGACCGATGTCTTGACCTAGCGTTTCAAGCGGGTGTTCGGCTTTCCGCAGTGCTGGCATAGGGCGCTCGTGCTTGGCTACTTGTCCGAACATATCACGAGATTATCTGTTGCGAGTGTTCTCGGAAGCTCTCCAACCCCTCCGCCCGCAGTTCGAGCGCTCCCCTCCCCGGCCGGAGCGTCCCGGCATGACCGAGTTTGCGACTCCAAATCGACCACCAGAGACCCTCCAGCTTTATTAGAATGGATTACGAGCTGTGCTTGGCGACGGCCAGGAGGGTCCCCAACAGCCCCGAGTGGATACATGAGGTGAAGCACGACGGTTATCGGATGCTGGTGATCCGGGACGACGCACGGGTGCGGCTGCTATCCCGCAACGACATCGACTGGGAGCATGGCGATCAGTTCAGAAACTTCACAGCGAGACGTCGCTCATCACGCCACACAACGGAGCAATCAATATCTAAGCCAGCGCTCGGAACGCGCAGCCCAAATGCCTCGGGCACGAAAGGCGCGTTATCGATTTGGACGATCGCAGAGGAATCGGAGAGATGCCGGACTTTGCACCGCACCTGACTGCCTTCAACCAATGTCTGCGCCGTATAGACGTTACGTCGCCGCTCGCTCGCCACGTCTTGCAGTCTCCCCGCTCTAACGCGCGGGAGATATTGATCGGGCGGCTGGTTGCGATGGAAAAGGCTCTTGAATCGAAGTACCTCGTCGTCGGCGAATTTGACGAGAGAAAAATGACGAACACTGCTTGGCGCCTCTATATCGGCAGCGGTGCTCGCTAATTGCGATCGCACCTGATCGAGGTGCAGAACGTCATCCCACTTTACTTCGATCACGATCCTATGGACCCGATCTTGGTATCGTAGGTCTGCGACAACGTCTGGTTCGACGGAGTGCGCATTCATTGTGGTTAGAACAGAGTCAAACCTTTGCCAAAGCCTAAGCTCGCAAGCATTCGGTTTCTCGAATTCGACGCCAACTAAGAGAGATAATATTCGGATTGCATCCGGGCTGTGCATGTAGCGTACGGGCGTGAGCAAAGTTGACGTTATTGCGTCTTCGATTACTCTCCGACGACCGTCAAGCGCTGGCTCAGTCGGTAGCGCTGCCCCTTTACGCAGGTAAGCATCCAGCATTGTGGTTGTCCGATTTCATGTGAAACTAGCAGCAAGCGCTCTGACGAAGGGCTTCGCTAGTCGAGCCGCGAAGTTCTGAAACTATCTTTTCTTGAGCTAACATATAACTGATGACAGAATAACCCTTCTATCATCAGTGCCCTCAAGGGCCTGACCCGGAGGCATTTTTTTGTTCCGGTAGCAGAGATCTCTTCCCGGACAGATTACGATTTGGGCAGCGTCCCCGCGTTTTATAACGGGTCCGAATGGCTGGCGAGTTGCCACGCCTGGTCTCTGCGACAGCTCTTGCCCGCTGATTGGGGCTGGGGTAGCTGAAAATGGGTCCCCGGAAAGGGTAGCACAGCAAGCAAGAATCCTTTGCTGCGAGACCCTGAGTCGTTGATCCTTGCTTGCCACAAGATCTGCTTAGAGTGTCGATGTCTGCTCCTGGCGCGAGAAAACACCTCCTCGCGCGGCTAGCAAGCCGTTCAGCACGAGGACGCTCGGGGGCAAGCAGCATGGTCCGCGCGCCTAACCCTTTCCAAAAGCTGGATGCGCCCGATTGCAGGCGTTCACGACAGCATTCTGAAGTTTGCTGTCGTTTCGATCTCTGTAGTGCATCGAGGCGCGTACATTGCTGATGCATTTGGTGTATTCTGGATTCATATGATTCAAAAAATCTAGCCCAATCGCCGAAGCCGAGTGAGAGCCGAAGACCGAGGCGAAACCAACGATAAGGGCGAAAACTGCAAGGGCACGAGGGTAGGAAGACATGACAAGTCTCCACGAAAGGAGCTGCTTAATTGCAGCACGCTTCTATCATGCCTCAATGCTCCCAAATTGAGCGTGCGTAATCTCACACAGCAAGCTTAGAGGTGCAGTTGTCATTGCGATCGCTTGCCGATGGTAATATTCAGTTTGCCATTCGGTACTTTATAATCGGGAGTGCAATTCTCAGCGGAGAATTACGGAGCAGAAAACCATCGAGGTACAGGCAGGCCCGTGGCCGCTTCGGGCCGGCGGTATAGACAAGCGCCGCCCTAAGTGAGGTTTACCGCTAATAGCCGACATCAAAGTGGACTCCGAGATGTTCAGCTAAGGGCCAATGCACAAAGTCGCTGCGCTCCAGCCCGCTGCGCGGGAGCAAGGCCCGATAGGCCGGTAGTCGGTCGAGAAGATCCCAATAGCCGTTGGAGAGCTCC
>NZ_JBEPRI010000024.1:0-124195 GCF_040548265.1 Bradyrhizobium sp. F1.13.3
AACTCCGGTCGGGCTACGCCCTCCCTTCGTCACGAGCCCGGCGAAACCCTCTCACCTTGATTGACGCGCTCTTCCATCCTGATCGCCGCGCAACAGCCGACTGCGCCAAGCCAGTATCAAGCTGCCGGGCAAGAGCGGTGCCCATGTCTTGCGACATGCACGCGCGGTCGAGATGTTGCGCGCATCGGTCCTGCAGGAGGTAATCGGTGATCTGATCGAGCGCCGGTCGGCGGAGTCCACGGCGACCTATCTCAAGCTTGCCACCGAGGACCTCAGGACCATCGCACTCGACGTGCCGGAAGCGGAGGTGCTGTCATGACAACATGGCCGATCCCGAACGGCAGTTGATCGCGCGCTATCTGGCAGGCCTTGGCCTGCGCCACGCCGACAGCGCTACGCCTCTTACAGGCAGGTGCTGAACAGCTTCCAGGACGTCCCTGAATGCCATGCCGAGCTCAGCAAGGATATTCTGGTGGGCTGGCTGCAGATGTTGACCGACCAGTGGATGACAGCGACGCTGCTGAACCGCACCCGCAACATCGATCGGTTTCCTCGATCACCTTCTGAACACCGGAGCGATCGAGCGCAATCTCGTCACCGCCTTGTGCGACCCATGCAATATCAAGCGATGTCGGCCGGTCTGGCGCGCATTGGCGTCGCATGATCCCGAACAGGCCCTTGCCGAACTCCGCCAGCCCAAGCCGTTCGAAAGCATGCTGGGCGGGATCATGGCCGAGCACGTCGCGCTGATGCGCAACAGAGGATACAAATACACCTTACAGACCGCATGGTTCTTGCGGTTCGATCGGTTCCTGCAGTTGAATCCGACGTTGCAGGATGAACCGATCGAGGTGATGCTGGAACATTGAAAGAAGAAGGCAAAAACGACACTCAATCACGCTGCGGAATGTGAGAAACTGGAGCGGATCTTTGCGAGGGTCCTGCGCCATAAGAATCCGTCGCTCTCGCCGCGCCGCTCGGACCCGCGACCGCAGAAGGAACTAGCGAGCGGTGGCGCAAGCCTTACATCTATACACCGACCGACATACGGCAGATGCTCGATACAGCCCATTCCTGTCTTTCGGAACGGGCTCCGCTGTGTGCACCGAGCATTCATGCCATGCTTCTGCTGGCCTATTGCGCGGGGCTTGACGTGGCGAGCTTGCCCGTCCCGATCTTGGTGACGTTGACTTCCGCGTCGGCACAATCACGATGCGGCAGACCAAGTTCTACAAGACGAGGATCCTGCCGTTCTGACAGCGTGATCGCCGAGCTTCGGGCTTATCTCGATGCGCGGCAGCAGGCCGGTGCACCGCAGGATCCGCACTCTCCGCCCTGTTCTGGCACGAGGGGCGCAACGCCCGCTATACAAAGCAGGTCATCGCCTTGTTGCTCATGGACGTGATCCGCCGAGCCGGGCTGAAGCCGCCAGAAGAGCGAATGGGTCCCCGTCTTCATGACCTGCGCCACTCGATAGTCGTGCACCGTATCCTCGAATCGTACCGCTCAGGTATCAATCCGCAAGACCGGCTGCTGTTCCTCGCGACATATCTTGGCCATAAGGATATCCTCTCCACCCTCATCTACATCACCGTTACACAAGACCTGCTTCATCTTGCGCACGAGCGGTTCAGGGCCGTAGGCGATCCATGCCTCGATCTGAGGCAGGAGTTGCGACCATGAACAGGCGAACGCGTTCGCGGATTTGATGTGTGCGTTCTTCGAATGGCTCGTCGAGCAGCGCAATGCATCGATCCACACGGTCCGGTCCTATCGTGACACTAGCGGCTGTTCCTGCGGTTCGCCGCACAACGTGTGGAAAAAAGGGTGGCGGTGTTCACACTGGCCGATCTGACTGCTGACGGGTGGCTGCCTTCCTCGGTCACGCCGAGCACGACCGCGGCGGTACTATCGGCACGCGCAACTGCAGGCTTGCCGCGATACGCAGCTGCTTCAACTTCGTCATGACCAAGGACCCCGCATCGATCGCTCAGTGCGTAGAAATCCTTCACATCCCAGCCAAGTGGGCGCTGGTGTTGGGACCCTGTTATCTGGACCTAGCGGAGGTAGCAGCGATCCTTGCCCAGCCAAACCGCTCCACACTCGAACGCATACGTGACCACTGCTCTCGTCCTCTACAACAGCGGAGCACGGATACAGGAGGCTCTCGATCTGCGTCCAAGGCGATCCGGTTCGATAGCCCAAGTTGCGTTCGTCTTACCGGCAAGGGCCGCAAGGGACTCTGCCCACTCTGGCCGGGTCCGCAAGCGGCATCGCGGCGGCGGCCATCGGCGACGATGTTTTTTGGCGACGTGGGCTCACGCTGCGGCCTGCGCAGTGCGCTGGCGGGCCGCCTTCCGGTTCCAGGCGAGCAACTCGAGCAGCTCGTGCAGCTGATGGTTCTTGGTTCGTCCGGAGGCGATGCGCTCCAGCACGTCGGTCAGGTAGGCTTGCGGGTCGAGCAAATGCTCTAGCCCATCAAGACAGGTAGGTGCGCTGTTGAAGAACCCGTGCAACTAAGCAAATAATGAGAGGAGAGGAAACGCAGCGAGAGGAGGTAAGAAGGAAATCGTAAAGACCGCGAGCCGGCGAACGACCGAATTTGGCGGCGCTTGCTGGTAATAAGTTGGCCGCGATCCTCGAGTCGTGCAGTAGCTTGGTTAAGGGAGAGCCATTCATCCTTAGTACATCGCATTGCAACCAACTTTCCTCGATCACGCAACCGCCCTTCTAGTCTTAGCGATACCTAGCGGGGTAACCTCAAGAGCCGCAGAACGGTTCAACCCTGGAGAATCACGATGAGTGCGTCGGCTTCGATTGATAATTGGATACCGCGTAGCGATATCGTCAAACGCGCGGCGCGCATCGGTGCCGAGATCAAAAACATCAAGCTGTCGGGCGATTTGCCCGACGGGACGATTGGCGCGATTAATGCCTTGCTCTTGGAGCACAAGGTCGTCTTCTTCCGCGGTCAAGATCATCTCAACGATGCCGAGCAGGAGCGCTTCGCGCTTCGTTTGGGGACGCTTGTGCCGTCTCCGACACGTGGTGCAAAAAAGGGTACACTATCAATTTTCGAGATTGATTCCGCGGGCGGAGGTATCTGGACCGACAATTGGCACATCGACCTAGCCTACGTGGACGCCTACCCAAAGATCTTAGTGCTTCGAAGCATCGTGATCCCACCGGTCGGTGGCGACACGCTGTGGTCGAACACCGCAGCCGCCTATCTTGACCTGCCCGCGCCTCTGCAACGACTTGCCGACGACCTCTGGGCTGTTCATACCCACGAGTTCGATTTTGCCGATATTGCTCGCCCCAACGAAGTGGATAAAAGGCTCTATTTCGAAAGGCTTGCCAGAGGGAGGTTCGAGACCGAGCATCCTGTCGTACGTGTCCACCCCGAGACCGGCGAGCGAGCGTTGGTGCTCGGCTTTTATGTGAAACGTTTTGTCAACGTCCCGAAATATGATGGCCAAATGTTGTTCAATCTATTCCAGTCGCACATTACGACGCCAGAGAACGTTGTGCGCTGGAACTGGAAGCAAGGCGATGTGGCTATCTGGGACAATCGCGCCACGATGCATTATGCCACGAAGGATTACGGTGACCAGCGGCGCGTCGTTCACCGCGCGGCAATCGATGGCGATATTCCTATTAGCGTCGACGGCCGATGCAGCGTAGCCCGTGTCAGGAGCCTCGATCGGCCTATCACGAATGCGATCCCTTCTAGCTGATCCCGTAGCACTTGCGAGCTCTCTCCTCCCGAATCGCTGAGGCGGTGATGACGATCATACCAGCGACGAAAAGTAGCGGCTATTTCCCCCGCCCTTCTCGTAGGCGGACCGGCTTGCAATGTTCGTTCCGTCATGAAGAGAGCGGATCGCAACTGGAGTTGGACCAATGAGGGCCAGTTACCGGGCCTTCAGGCCGCTTCCGCCTCTGACGAGTTGTAAAACAGTCGCATGATCCTTCAGGAGTGAAGATAAGATCGGCCCCGCCGGCGACTTCGGACCAGGTCTATCTCAGTACAGAAAGTTGTGCGGACTGCCCACCTAAGCTTCCTCATTGGAAGATAAGTCTCGAAGCGAACGAGGACGTTCTTTGGAGCACTCACATGCCGACAAAAGTTTCAACGAATTCCGCTGTATGGGAACATTATCAGACGCTTGGCGAGCACTACGACAAGGAGCGACCGGGCTATCCAATCAGCGCAGTTCATGAGATTGCGGCACGGGCTCTGGCTTTGCGTCATTCTTCGCGCAAGGTCGTCGACGTCGGCTGCGGGACGGGTATCTTCACACGAATGCTGGCCGGTGCTCTCGACCCGTCTCTTGAAGTTTTTGGTCTGGAGCCGAGTTCGACGATGATCGGGCGCGCTATTGAAGCAACAAAGACCATTCGGGCGATTCGGTTCGTACAATCTCCGGCCGAGCATCTTCCGTTCGACGATCGAACCGTTGGGGTGATCACGGCTGCAAGTGCCGCCCCACTCTTCGACCGGACGCTCTTCTATGCAGAAGCACACCGCATCCTGGTAGATACTGGCCTCCTCGCGATATTGCAGAATAAGCGCCGCCATGAGACTGGCTTCTTCCGGTCCTTCGAGCTGTTCCTCGAAAAGTTCGTCCCGGGCTATCGAACAGGCACATGCGCTGATGCTCGCGGCGGATACTCGGTCGCCAACTTCGATGCTGAGCTTGCCTCAGATAATCGATTTTCGAAGGTCATGGTCCAGAAATGGGACTGGCCAAGAACTTTCACGACCGAGAGCTTCGAGGCGTTCGCCTTATCCACAATCCAACTCAAAATAGCACGGGCCGCGCACGGTAACGACATCATCATCAACGAGCTGCGGTCGATCTTGTCCCGTCATTGTAATGCCAGTGGGACTATTGATGTGACCTACAGCGCCGAACTTACAACTGCAGTACGGGCTGTGCAATAACCATATTCCGTTGATGGAGCGGAATGCGGCCCTCAAGAGTTTGCTCGGAATGCGATTTTCAGAAAGAAGGCAAGGTCGCCGGTTGTCTTTCGCGTGCCGATCTCAACCAATACCTCAGCATACGGATGGATCTCAGTGGCGATGTGTGGGAAGGTCAGATCATACTTATAAAGCTGATTCAGTCGGTACAGGCAGAGGATATTCAGGGGCATTCGGTTATTCTGCCTGGCGCGAATGCATCAGCCGTTCACATTGGCCAAAGAGTCTCTCCCTTGGATGATTGGAACCTAAATCGCAGCTTTCTAGGCGATCCAAATGGGACTCCGACGATGATGATCGAGCATTTCATCGAAGCGGTCCTGTTGCCGTGCTGCGATCTCACGGTGGCCAGCGTGTGACCCTCATAGGGTTGCCGGGCAGCGCCTTCACATGGGTGACGAACTGGCCGCCCTTCGCGCGGCTGATCGTGGTTGCAACGGAGACTTTGACGCCGAACTCGTAAGGCCGATGGGCCTTGCCCTTGCCGATGCATTCGACCTCCGGCGCGTGCAGGGAATATACCTTCGGCCCGCGTTGACGCTGTTGCTGCTCGCGCACGCGCCGCGCCGGCGGCAGCAGCTTTGCGAACGCCGCTTCGCGCCCGCTGTTGCCATCGATCTTGCGGCCGATGTCGCGGATCACGCGGCCGAGATAGGTCCGTAGCGTCTTGAGCGCCCGGTTGGCACGCTTGAACTGTTTGGCGTGGGCATAGCGCTGATGCTGGATCAGGGCGAACTTGCCCACCCGCGCATAGGATTGACGCAAGCTCACCCCATGGCGCTGCGCCAGCCGTACCAGCTTCTCGCGCGCCCGGTTCAGAAGCTTCGCATCGGTGGGGAACGTCACGTTCTTGGGCTGAACCGTGGTATCGACGATCACCCGGGACAACTCGGACGGCTAGATCGCCTTGGTCCTGGTGGCAACCGACAGGCTCTCCTGGATCGGCGCAGCCAGTCGTTCCTCGCCCATCCGGTTGCGCCAGCGCGTCAGCGACGAACGATCGAACACCAGCCGGTGCTGGAAGAACTCCTCGCCGCAGAAGTATTGGTAATAGGGGTTCTCGACCCACCGCTCGCACAGAACGTCGAGCAGCAGCTCCCAGTGCTCTCCACTTACCTCGGCCACGTCTGCGTGCGCGATACTTACTGGTAACTCTCGGCCTGCGCCGAGTTGATGGAAGAAGCGGCTATGAGGCCCAGGGCGCACATGGTATTGAGCTACGCTCAAAGCGAGCAGCGTTCGAAAGCAGGCAGCTAAAGCCTCGCAGGCATTCTGGCCTAAGAGAAATGCGCCTGTCCTATAGCTCTCTTGAAGCGGTAATGAGATGGAAGGCCTCGCACGTGCCGCTGGTCGCCAATCTGTTCGAATCCGTGATGTCGGTAAAACGAGCCGGCCGTTGTTCGCCCGTTGCACCATATCAGAAGTCCTCCACGCCTACGGATCTCGCGTAAACCATGGTCAAGTACAGCGCTGGCAAAGCCAAGGCGACGGAACTCTTGGGCCGTTGCCATTCCACGAATTCTCCAACTGCGCCCGGATGACGGACTTCCTTGATCCAAATCCATGTCTTCGAGAGTAAACGTACCAACGGACGCCAGGACCGATCCACAGTAGGCGCCGACGTGAAATAGGGCCTTGGCGTCAGGATAGGCCGGGACTGGTTTCGGAGGTGCGGGTGTCAGTTCCGAATTCCGGAGGTCAAGGCCTGCTTCTTCGGAAATGAGACAAACGCGCAGATCGGTATCGCTGGTGGGGAACTGACCTGTTACGGGAGCATGCGTTAACTGGCCCTTCATTGGTTGAACTCCCGATCCGCAGGCGCATCCATAAGAGATGCAATTGCCTTCAACCCGCGAACAAGTTCGTCCTGATCCGACGGCACGCCCAGACCGACCCGAAATTTCCGGTGTCCGTGTTGATTGTTAACGGCGAAGGAATCGCCCGGTCCAACAACCACTCCAGCATCGAGGGCCGCCTTGACGAAGGCGTCAAGCTGCCATGCCTCAGGCAAGTCGATCCAAAGATGATAGTTGAATGCGCTTGGAGATAGCTGCATCCGCGGAAGGATCGACGCAGCCAGGGCCCGGCGCCTCAGGGTCTCCGCCCGCACCGATCGCAGTATTTCTGAGCCGATCCCATTTGCGAGCCAATACGATGCGACCTCTGCCACCAGCGGTGCGACCATCCAATTCGTGGTTCGCACTCCAGGCCAAAAGACATTTTGCGAGATGTCCGAATTGGGACCTACGACATACGCCACCCGAAGCTGCGCGGCGAGGCATTTGCTTAGTCCCAAAATGTACCAGCTGCGCTCGGGCGCATAGAGAGAAAGTGGAGGAGGCGCCTCTTCCGGCAGCACGCCATATATATCATCTTCAAAGAGCCAAAGATCGTGTCGACGCGCCACCGTCGCAATGTCTGAGCGTCTTGCCTCAGACATTGTTGCAGATGTTGGGTTATGCAGTGTGGGCATGCAATAGAGGGCCCGAGCATTGTCGCCCAGCTCAACGCAGGCCTTCTCAAGACTCTCCGGATCGATCCCGTCAACATCCATTGACACAGCGTGGAGCTCGATGCCGAATATAGCTGTAAGTGGCTTGATTGCTGGATAGGTCAGCTCTTCCGTTAGAAGGACACCGCCGGGTTTGACGAACCGAGCCATTAACATCGCCAGTATGCTCTGCGAGCCGTTTGCGAGTACGACACGCTCTACGCTCGGCTTCTGACCAAGCCGCTGACTAAGCCACGTCGCTCCCGCGTCTCGGTCGCCCACAGTTCCTATGAAGCGCGGAAAGCGAATTGCATCCGCGATATTTGCACGTCCAAGGTCGGCGAAGGTGTCCGTCAAAGCTCGTTGAACTACGGGGCTTGGAGGTGGAAAATTCCGACCAAAATCGATCGGTATCACTTTGGGTGATAAGGGCTGCGCTTGTCCAAGCTTGTTCAGATCGTTCATTTCGCTCTCGCTAGTCATAACCTTATGAATTGGCCGCTGATCCTAGTGCTGAAGGCCAGATCGGGAGATCATCACCAAACTGATAGAGCCCGCGATCGCGAAGGCGGTGGCGATGGGGACTGCGATGCCCCGAATAGCCGGAACCCGAATCTCAGTTGTCACATGAAGCACTGCAAGAATGATGAAAGCGATCGCCACGACGGTCGGAAAGAGGTCGTCAGGAAAGTGCGACCGTGAAAGGAGGAGCATCGCAAGAAGTGGCGTATCGTACGAAACGGGGATGCCCGTGAACCGAGCGTCGGCAGTAAGACCCACGTTCTCAAAATAGCTGAGCCTGATGGCACCCGCTAAAACGAGAAGCACGCTCGCGACGAGCGACAGGGCAGTTCCTTGGCTGATAAGGATGATCACTGCAGCCGGGAACACGACTCCATGAAAGAAGTCGGCAAATCCATCAAAGCTCTTTCCGAACTCCGGTACACCTCGACGGCGAAGATGGCTCGTCTTGCGGGCAACATGCCCATCCCAATGATCCAGAAACCAGGTCCAGAGCATTGCCGCAACGCCGAGCTCTATCTTGCCGTTTAAGGCCAGGAAGAGCCCAATGACGGCAAACAGATAGGCGAGGGCGGTGATGACATTTGCATAGTCACGCAGATACCCGATCATCGCCTTGCTCCCGTCAGCGGGATGGAACTCGCCGCGGAAACTGCGCGGCTCATCGGCGGCGCGAAAATCTTCTCCGCTAGGCGCAGATCATCTTCGCAATCGATTTCGAACCAGCGGGTATCGCTGCAATCCGCCGCTGAAAGCTGCAGCTCTCGCTGCTCGACAAGCCGTGCGAGGACCTGCTCAACATAGGCCGTACGATGCCCGCTTTCGACAGCCTGGTGCAATGCTGGCACCAGCTGTTCGCGCGAGGCGTCTGCAGAAAAGCGCGTCAGGTTGACGGTCTTAAAGAGACCCCTGGCCCGGGCCTCGACGGGCGTCTGGTTCATGACGAACGCGACGACAGAACCATCGTCAGCCAGCTCGACGGCGGAGCCACTCATTGCTGCGTTGAACGCCGCAACAGCCGCCACGCTCTGCTGGGTAGATGAGACCGTTCGAATTGTTCTTTCGAGGACTTCGCGCTCGAAGAAGACATCGCCTTCGAGAAAGACGGTGTCGCCGGCAAGCATTGTATTTCGCGCTAGCCATAAGGAGTAGGCGCTGCCGGTCCGATCGAAGATGGGATTGTGGACATACTCGATGTCGACCTCCTCGAACCGATGGCCGCAGGACTGTTCGATGGCTTCTTCGCGATAACCCACGACGATGGTTGCTTCGCGAGCCCCGAGCTCAGACAACTGATGCAGCGCGTTGTGCAGCATCGGGGTTCCGTTCACCTCCACCAAAGGTTTCGGAACAAATTCCGTGTAGGGGCGCAGCCTGGAGCCGATTCCTGCGGCAAGGATCACCGCCCGTGTACCATTGAGCATTTTGAAACGTCCTTCTGGCAAGCTTCAGGCTGGCTGCCTGGTCTTCAGGCTGTTCAGGGTCTCGACGACGCGTTTCAGTCCCGTCTCCAGCAGGTTTGGTGGAGCACCGAAACAGAGACGCAGGCCATTCACGTCGCCAAAGGTACCGCCGGCAACGGATCCCACATCGGCTTCCTCCAGGAGCAATCGTGCAATGTCGTCGGTGGATCGAAGGTGGCCGCTGGCCGGCAAAGCTGAGACGAGCCTACTGAGATCGAGATAGAAGAAGAACGAGCCGTCGGCGCCCGGCAAGCTTACGTCCTGCAGACCAGAGAGGATGCGAAGACCATTGTTGCGAGCGTCGGACAGACGCTCATGCATCTTTCGTTCAAAACTGCCGTCGCCGACTTGAAGGTGATGCAGGATGGCGTGCTGTGCGATTACATTGGCATTCGAGGTCGTATGGCTCTGCAGCTTCTTGGCCGCGGAAACGATCTCCGGCGGAGCTGCGAAGTAACCCAGGCGCCAACCGGTGATCGCCAGCTCTTTTGAGAAGGCGTTGACCAGGATTGTCCTTGAACGGACGCCGGGATGCGCCATGACGATCGACTCATGGCGCGAACCGGTGAATACGAAGCTGGAGTAGCTTTCGTCGGAAACGATCCAGAGCTGATAGTTGATCGCGAGATCGCCGATAGCTTGTAGAGTCGTTCGATCATAGACTGCGCCGGTCGGATTGTTCGGCGAGTTAATGATAACGGCTTTCGTGCGCGGGCTGACAGCGGCGCGAATTGCGGCAATATCAGGAATATATGTCGGGGGGCGAACGTCGACGAACACGGGCTTTGCGCCAGCGAGAAGAACCTGGGACGGGAATGTCGGCCAGCAGGGGCGAATGATGATGACCTCATCTCCAGGATTGAACACCGCCAAGGCAACGTCGAGCAGGCCCTGCTTTGCACCCGCAGTGATAGCGATGTTATCCGTATTCCAGTCGATGCCTGTTTCCGCAGACAGCTTCGCGGCAACGGCGCCGCGAAGCGGCGTCAGGCCGATGGAATCGGTATACCGGTTCGCCCCGGCATTGATGGCGGCAATCGCTCCTTCGCGCACGGATGATGGTGGCTCGATGATGACTTCGCCGTCTGCCAGATCGATGATCTGACGGCCGGTCGCGGCAGCTATCTTAGCCGCCTCCCGGGCGGCGGCAGTGCCCGAACCTGACAGCAAAGACATCCGTTGCGCCAACATGTGCGCTCCTCCTGCATCGATGGTCGCATTTGTTAAGGTGATCGCAACCGCTTCGCCGCCGGTACGCGATCTGCCTCGGCGGATATCACTCTTCCGATCGGCAACCGCGTCGTAGCCAAATGGGGCTTTAGAGTTCATTGAGACCGGCGACCTCTTCATCGCGCCAAGATGCCCTTCATGCACTTACAAGGAGGGGCGCGGTTGCAGCAGACCTGAGCACACAGTATTTTGGAACCGAGGAGCCAACGCATCGATCGCGGCCGTCGGCCAGAACAGATTGTGAGTGAGTCTGCATGCTGAACTCCTTGCAGCTGATGTTTGCGTAGCCCGATACTCATCCGACAAATAGTTTGCTCCCATCAGTAGATCAGATACTAACGTTGGTAGTTGACCCGAGCGCAAACGTAAGTCGTTAGAATTGAGACGAGAGTTGCGGCTCTGCGGTGCTCGGAGTCGAGCAGGTCTAGACTTGCCCTTGGCGATGGCTTCTATCATTTGCAAGCATGTCGATGCACGAGGCGCTTGAAACATGCCGCAGTCCGATCCTGAGAGTGCCGCCCGCGCCACCGACGATGCTTATTGAGCTCAGAGTGGTGCGGATAAGCGATGCATCGATGTGAACGACCTCAGCGGTGGCGATCTTCGCCTTGAGACGGGCCCCGACCGTCCGCTTGAAGACTCATGCGGTGGCGCTCTGCACCCCACCGCTAGGGGATCCGTATCAAGCTGGAGTGGTCGGGAAGAGCGTCATGCGGTCCGTAGCCGACGAACCATCGGATGGCGACATTGACTTGAGCCTCCGATCGTCGACGATGCCCAGTGGCAGCCCAGCGAGCATCAACCGTGCAGCGACTTCCGGATATTCGCCCGGCCATCGCACAGGCAACAACAGTGAGACTTCGTAGTGTAGCCAATAGAATCGAGTACGCGATCGAGCCGAACCACCACGTGATCGTCGGGATTAGCTGGCGGAGCGAGCCCGTGACGAACAGCTCTAGCTGATCCTGTTCCTTCCCAGCATGTGGCTCCTCTCCGGCCGCGAATCACAAAGAAAACGGAGTCAATCCGCGCGAACTCTTTCAGCGACCTGCCACTCGGCAGCGCTGTCACGTGGCGTTCAGCACCTTTGGCGGCGGCGGCCTTGATGCTCTCGTGGGCGTCCGAGATCTAGCTTGAGGCCGCGCAGACCCCGCCTGGCGAGCCTGCGCAGGAACCCCGTCCGCAGATGGGCCGACATCCATGCCGGGGACTTCGGGCCGGCCATCACTGTACGCCGATCGCGACGATCCCCGCGCAATGCGCCCCTGCTGGCGCACCTTCGCGTAGGTGGCGTCGATCCACCGAGAGGGCCATCGCCCTCGACCGGACGGGCGAGGAACGCCCCGTCAACTATCAAGCCTGCTAATTGATCTAGATGTCAGAAAAGGGGAGTGATTGCCGGATGAAGGTTGGGCTGCTCAGTTGGGCTCCTCAACCGTCGCTCCTGAGGTGTTCGGCATGAAACGTCAACCACAATCTGTACTCGCCAACGGTCCTGATCGATGCACCGCATCCTCGACCGCAGAAGTGCTGCGTGCACAGGTGTGCTCCAATCTTGAACTCTCCTTCCTCATGGAAGCGCATGACGGCCTCTCGGCTGCGATCGCCGAGCGCGCAGGGTTCAAAGGTCTCTGGGCGTCCGGTCTTTCAATTGCCTCCTCTCTTGGGTATCGTGATGTCAACGAAGCGTCATGGTGCCAACTTGTCGATGCAGTCGAGCGGATCGTGGACTCGAGCAAACTGCCTGTTCTGGTTGACGGCGATGGCGGCTTTGGGAATTTCAACAATGCACGCCTCCTTGCCGGCAAGCTCCGTCAACGAGGCGCTGCGGGCGTTGCGCTTGAGGACAGCTGCTTTCCGAAGATGAACTCGCTCATTGGCGATCGTCATCCCCTCGCCGATATCCACGAATTCTCCGGCCGCCTGCGGGCAGTCAAGGATACAGTCGCGGAAGATTTAGTCCTCGTGGCCCGGATCGAGGCGTTGATCGCGGGGCATGGAATGGACGAAGCAATTTTACGCGCTCACGCCTACGCGGACGCGGGTGCGGACGCGATCCTCATTCACTCGCGAAAGAGCACCGCGGACGAGGTTCTTTCCTTCACGCGCACCTGGCAAAGCCGATTGCCCGTCGTGATCGTGCCAACGACATACTATCGAACACCAGTCTCTGCGTATCGTAATGCCCGCATCTCAACAGTGATCTGGGCCAACCACTCAGTGCGAGCTGCAATAGCGGCAATGCAGCAGATCTGCCGTCGTATCATTGCCGAAGAAGGCGTTGCCGGTATCGAGCCCAATATTGCGACGCTCGACGAGGTCTTCGAGCTTTTGAGGTATGACGAACTTGCCCGCGCGGACGCGCGCTATCTTCACGCTCTTGACTCAGGGCAATGATCTCCCATTTACACGCAACAAACTCGTTCTCGAAGGACCACCGGCATTCAATCGGCCGCCTTACTGTTACGCTCCACTGCATTTTCAGTTAAGCACAGGCGTTCCCTCCCAAATTAGATGCGCCATTAACGGGCGCGACTGCTCTTGCGCGGCTGATCCGAACATGCCGCAGATCTACGGGCTCATTTCTCTCTTGGAGAGGCGCCAACGCGGACGGTGATCCGTCGTCCTCTTCAAGAAAGCCGGTAGACTCCACACCGCAATAGCAACGACAAGTAACATTTGAGACCGACGGAGAGCCCTTATCATAAGGCAACGGACGGTTCTGCTCAACTCTTCGGGCACCGCCGCCAACGTGACAGATCTGCCTGGCGGCGCCGTTCGCAACGTGTTCGCCTTCAGTACGCGCCGCTGGCGCAAGCAACTGACCCGCTAAGGCTGATTGGGACCACGGTTGTCGCTTCAACTGTGGCTGGCAGTGTTACCGATGCGGTCGCGGGAGACGAGGTGAAGGCCGGCTTGCAAACCCAAATCGGCCGGGTGCAGCGGGGCTAAAGCCATCTCTCTACCGGTTCCCGCATGTGGCGAGACAACCCAAAAAATTGGCTCCAATGATCCGAACGATCCCGTCGATGGCACCGTCAACAAGACGATCACCGACTGGCTGGCGGCAAGGCCGCTTGGAAATCCAGCTTTGGTCTGGATAGGCCCGCTCTTGGCGACGCAAAGTCCGAAATCGACACCTCCGGTTACGGGAAGGATCTCTTCCCGCCGGCCCCGAAGCAAGACCCGCGGCATCGATCCGCATCCGAAGCAAATGCTGCAGCACCGCGGTGTGTTCGATAATTCCAAGGACATTCTCGAAAACACCATTTCAGCCGCCGACAACGCGCTTCAGCACGGTTTCCACGGTGTCGAACTCGATCTTCGCGCACATAGGAGCGGCCATGCCTGGATGATGCATGACACACTACGCTCGGGCGGGTTACCGGAGACCCGGACAATTGCTTGATTTCGGATGTCCCTACCGAGGAAATCAAGAACATGAACCTCTCGATGTGGAATCCGATCAATAATGAACGAATTCCGTGCAAATCGAGCAAAAGCGCTTTCCGGTCTTCAAGGCCAGCAGGGCAGTGCACGAGCGCCTAAACCGCGACGAGAGCTCGGAGACGATCAGCTCGCCGTCTGAGGTTGTTTAAGAGGGCAGGTGGCGCGCAGCCCGACCGTAGGGTTCCATCATGCCAAGGCGGCGGCTGACGCGGTAACGCGCCACCTGTTGGGCAGAGTGCTAATCACCATTAGCATCGACAAGTCCCGCGGTCAGAGCGCGCCAAGGATCAGTCCATCAACGCCTGACTCAGACCAAGGCCGTTGCGCTGAATTGGTTCGGCTTCAAGTGAATGATCGTAAACAAACGGTGGTGAGAACCCTCGTCCGCTCCCTCGGAGCCGATTATCACTTAGCTCCCGGAAGCGCGGAAACCACAAACGAGGGTCTTCGATCTGGCGTTCGTTTCAGACCCGCCACCAAATCGATCGAAAGAGCCCAGCAATCCCAAAAGATTGCTGGATTTTGTTTTGAGTCGCTTTGGTCGTGCGATCAGTAACGAGAGGGGCCACCCGAATTGTCCTCTGCGCTGGCGCCTAAAGCCATAGCCCGGGTTGATGCCGCATCCTGCATGCGTGCCCGACGCCGTCGCCCTGCACCGCTCGGTTTGCTGTCGACAGCGATTAAAGAACGGACGACTTTATTAGAGACCGACAACGAAATCTTGTCCCGAATCGTGGGCCGGTTGTCGGTTCCAAACCAATGTTGTCGTGTTGACGACGTGAGACAAAGCGAAAAATCAGCAATTTTCAGTCTGGCGCGTTGCTTGCTTTGTTCGCGCTGTCGGCGTCGATCGCCTGCGAAGGCATCGTGAATAGTTTGGCAACATTAAGCGAAGACGTGGAGACTGGCTGTGTCGCGAACTGAGATAGAGCGATTTGTCAACGATCTAGGGAAAAAGGGCAATCTGCTCGAAAACGCAAAACCGAGTGCTACAGGTCTTGCATCAATTGTAGCGGTGGGAAAAAGTCACGGCTACACTTTTACACTTGATGAAGCGAAGAGTTACATCCGGTGTCGAAGCCGACAGGAGTTGATTAGTAAGCAGCTCGATGCGACTGCCGGCGCCAATCCGAATTCGGGTGTTGCGATCTCGACCGGCGTTGTGCAGGCCGCCGGGTTGGCCAGGTCCGCTGCGGAGGTGCCCACGAGCGGCGTACAGGTCGCGGAAGCGCACTCTAACTTCGCCTCGGCAGTCGAGCCCGTCGCTGTTGTTCTGGTTGTTGTTGTTGCGGTCGCGGCCTGACATGCCTTTCGCCATGACCGCATTGGCTCGTGCTCAAGGAGACGAGAAGTACGACGAGAACATGAAAGCAGGCCTCGTCCGGGGTGAGATCATTGCCATTAGGCTTATAAGATGCTGCTTCAAGGTTTATCCGTAACGTGATGACGCGCGCTGCCACCGAACACTACCGACAGAGTTTTGACCGTCGCACCCCCGAGCAACGGCGCACCCTGTCGCACGTCAAGCGCTTCACGGAGCGGTTAGCCGGTGACGTGGAGTTCCGCAAGGCGCTTTCGGAGAACGTCGACGCCCCTCGTACGGTAACAGAGCGCTACGGCATCGAAGTTGACCCAATGGAAATGTTGCCGATCTGGCACGGAGACTACCAAAAATACCGCTTCAAGCCGGAGTCTGCCCAGTGGCCGCTGGCTACGATGTGGGACGAGCATCTGCGCGAGATGTTGCGCCATCGCGACCTCCTGCGCGATGAAGGCGAAATGTCGACGATTAACCCTCGTTTCCATGCCTGGCGCGAGCGCCAAATCCGGCGCTGCAACGACGAATTGGGCGCATCATCGCTATCGGTCACGTACCCGATCATCGCTTTCGAGTTGAGCGAAGGCTGCACCGTTGGTTGCTGGTTCTGTGGCCTCTCTGCCGACCGGTTCAAAGGCTATTACGACTACAGCAAAGAGCAGGCAGAGCGTTGGCGTGGCGTAGTTGGCGTCGCGAGCGAGGTGTTTGGTTCGGCAGCCCGTACTGGCTTCTGCTACTGGGCTACAGATCCTATGGACAACCCACACTACGATCGCTTTCTGTTCGACTACTATCGGATCACGGGCGCATTGCCGCAGACAACGACCGCTGCGCCGCTTAAGGATCAGGCACTCATCAGACGCGTGCTCAGACTGTTCAACCTGTATGGCACCACGCCGAATCGTTTCTCCGTGCTGAGCAAAGCCCATCTCAATCAGATTCATATGACGTTTTCGCCAGAGGAGCTGCTAGGGGTCGAACTCATCCTGCAGGGCAAGGAGGCGCCGACCGCAAAGGCTTTCGCCGGACGCGCGCGCGAGCGGAAGGGGAAGCTTAGGTCCGCCATCAAAGATGATGCAATGGCGTTGCTGGAACGCGATCATACCACGATCGCGTGTGTTTCCGGCTTCCTCGTAAATATGCAGCAGGGACGTTTGCAACTGGTGACGCCGGTACCGGGGAGCGAACGCTGGCCTCTCGGTTACCGCATCTTGGGTGAACGTTTCTTCAGGACGCCTGACGAGTTCCGGGAGGGGCTGCAGAGCATGATCGACCAGTATATGCTCGAGAGCCCAGCCCCACACCTGCCGATCCGCTTCCGCAGAGACCTGCAATACAAAGCAGGGATCCGGTACTTCCAGCTCCGCGCCCGCAACATGGAACACCGGGTGCCCGACGACGTCGCTCCGATTTCCGTGGGCGATCTCATCGCGTTCGGCAACTGCACAGCGTCGGAGCTGGTTATGCGGGTCACGACTGACGGAACGAGCGTACTTGCAGTCGCTGACTTGCTCGATCGGTTGTACGCGGCCGGGTTAATCGAAGACGACCTCGACGACCGCTTCGCCTGGCAGACCAGCAATTGGACGACGCGCCGCACCGAAGCTGCCAAATACGCAGGCTCCCGCACGGACGTAGATCATGCCGATTCGCACTGAGATACCACGTCAGTATCGAGGCGCTGCGGCATCTTACCATCTCGCAGCGTGGACTGGGGTGGCAAGCCGCTTCGCATCCACCGTCCGCGGCTTCATGGCGCGCGGAACCGACGTGACCGCAAAACCTGTTCTTGGCGTGCCGGGCTCTCCTAGGCAGCTCGAACTCATTCGGTCTACCACCTGCCTGAGCTCCGCCGGATGGGCTTTGGTTGCTCCGCGCTGGACGCGACCGAAGGACTTCCGCGCTCGCGGCTTCGAGCCAAGTCCTCCTTTTTTGCACATCGGCGAGTACGACTGGAGCGCTGCACGCTCTTCGTCAAGAACGGCTCGATCCGACCTGGTCCTTGGCGTGGCGCCGCTTAATGTCGGGAGCGAAGCGGTGTGTCGGCTCATTCACGGCTCGGCTCTAGCACCCTCCGCTGGACTCGCGCGTTCATGCTTTCCAGTCTCCAGGCAATGAACGTGACACGGAAACATGGCTCGAAGCGCGCCGCCTAGGGCATTCGCTGAACTAGTTGACTTCATGTTCACGGCTCCAATCACGGAGTCGCGCAGAAGTTCGCATCGCCGTCCAGCGCATGAGGCTGCGGCCGGGTGAACGCGCCTAGTCTTCCACAAATAATGTGGCATCACATGGGTATCGATGTGCCAATCGTCTTAGTCAACATGCCTATGTCGGCAGTCGAAAGACCGTCGTTGGCGCTTGGTCTGCTGAAGTCAGCGCTGACCCAGGCGGGGCTGCAAGCCACGATTGCATATCCCAACATCTGGTTTTTGGAATACATAGGCATTGCCGACTATGGGCCTCTTGAGAGTTGCCCGCCAGAGGAGGCGCTGGTTGATTGGCTGTTCGCGGGCGTTGCATTTCCCGACTTCGAGCCTGAAGAAAGCGCCTTCCTGGACCTTTATTTCGAACGCAACCCGATACACGCAGGCAAATCTTTGGCCGAGCGTCGCGCGAATTTCCTCAGGCTGCGCTCGCTCATAGGCGGGTTTATTGATTGGACGGCTGACAAGATATTGGAGCAGCGGCCGGCCATGGTCGGGTGCAGCTCGACCTTCACCCAGCATGTTCCCTCGCTCGCGTTGCTGCGCCGACTGAGCGAGCGCTCACCGGATCTTGTCACTCTCATGGGGGGCGCAAACTGCGAGTCGGTAATGGGGCGGAGCACTCACATGCGCTTCCCATGGGTCGACTATGTCGTGTCGGGCGAGGCCGACTTACTGATCGGCCCGCTGTGTTGGGACATCCTTAATCGCGGCAGAGACATTCCGCCTGCGGACCTGCCATTTGGCGTTTTCGGTCCGGCGCATCGCGAGGCCGGTTATCCCGCTGCGTCGACGCGCGACTTAGTGCCCCGCGCAGTGATCGAGAACATGGGTGACCTGCCGCTGCCCGATTTCTCGGACTATTTTGCCGAGCTCAACGCGTCGCTCTACGCCGACCGCATCCATGCCGGGCTGCCGATGGAGTTCTCTCGAGGCTGCTGGTGGGGCGAGCGGAGCCACTGCACGTTTTGTGGGCTGAACGGCGGATCGATGACCTATCGCCAGAAACCCGCGAGGCAGGCCGCAGAGGAGATGATCGAGATGTCGGCGCGCTACGGTTCGTCGCGCATCGAAGCGGTGGACAATATTCTGGCCACTGACTACCTTAAAAAGGCGCTGCCTCGCCTCACCGCGCTACCCGAGAAGCTCGCGATCTTCTTTGAGGTCAAAGCCAACCTGAAGCGCCACGAAGTAGAGAAGCTGGCTGCCGCCGGCGTCCGCTGGATCCAACCGGGTATTGAGAGCCTGGATACCCGTGTTTTGAAGCTGATGCGCAAAGGAACGAGCTCAGCGCATAATGTCCAGCTCTTGAAGTGGTGCCGTCAGCACGGTGTGCGGGTCAGTTGGAGTTTGCTGTGGGGCTTCCCCGGCGAGAGCGACGCATGGTATGCGGAAATGGCTCCTTTGCTACCGCTGCTGCATCATCTACAGCCGGGACCTGCGGTGCGTTTGCGGTACCAGCGCTACAGCCCCTATCACTACGCAGCCGAGAAACATGGATTGAAGCTGCGCCCGGCCGCCTCCTATCGCTACGTCTATCCGTTGTCGGAGCGCGATCTGGCGGATCAGGTTTACTACTTCGAAGACAGTGAAGAAGACGATGTCGGCGGTCATTTCGCGGCGCGCGACGCTAATCGCCGCCCGGGGCTAAGCACTGTCACCAAGGGTATCGATGCCTGGCTGAAAGCCTGGTACGAGCCGAAGTTGTCTATGCTGTCGATGCGGGACAGCGGCGACGAGATCATAGTCGAGGACACGCGAGCCATTGCAGTCGAGCGCGAACACCGGGTCAGGGGCCTCGAGCGGGAAATTCTTCTGGCCGCGGACGAAGGCTCGCCTGAAAACCGCCTCCGCGAACAGCTGAGCGGGACGAATGTAATGCAGGCCGAGATTGAGGCTGCGATAGCTGATATGATCGCTCGCAAATTGATTGTGCGGCTGGACGGGCGGCTGGTTGGGCTCGCGCTCTGGCATCCATATACGCCAATCGCTCCGATGACTGCGTTCCCTGGAGGCTATTTCGACCGACGTGCCGCGCCATTGGGTACCTCGCGTGAATGAGGAAAACTGCGGGGGGCATCTCGGAGGGAGACGCTTCTTCTGGGGCGCACGACGAGATGCCAAGTATGGCGGAGCGGAGATTTCGAGCTTTTGGAAGTTTTGTCTCTGTATGTTCCTCCGAGACTGGCAGCACGGCGAACAGTGGGCGCCGGAAGAGCTCAAGGAGGGAATGCGCTTGCACAACGTGTTTGCCAAGCGTATCCGAGCCAAATTTGAACGCCGATTGACAGTTTTTGGAGTGCCCAGTTTTGTAACGATGTGGCGCACCAAACACTATGCGAACGTGTGACTTCCACCTTTGGGAAGGCAATGGTCTAGGCAGCCAATCGCGGAATGAATGTTTCCACCAATCGCAAAAACCGGGTAATACGAGCCCCCACGACCATCATTTCTTGCGAGACCCCGATTTCGAGAACACCCGTTCCATTTCGCCGGAATCGGGTGTTGCGTGTCCCCGCAACCAACGATTCTTGCGAAAGCAAGGCAACCAAAACCCCGGCCTCCGAAAGGACGTCGGGGTTTTTCTTGTTTGCGGCGAACCGCAGGATCGAGGCCAGGTCGCCCCGCAGGACGATCGCCAGTTCAGCCTTGTCGGGCACAAGTGTCACCTGATCGACCAACGTGCGGAAGACTTCCGCCGCCTCGGTCTTCCCATCCTCGTTCTGCAGGCTCTCATAGAGCGCCGCGATCCGCTGACGGTAGATCTCCGCCATGTTCGGATGTAGGAGGGGTGGCGGCTCTTCCGCATTCGCAAGCTGGTCCTTCCGTACCGCCTTTCGGGCCTCGAGCCGCTTCATGTCCTCGACGATGGCTTCGATCGGACCGCCAGCCTTAATAGCAGCCAGCAGCTTTCCCAGTTCGCGTTCGATGCGCGTGAGGTCGTCTCGCATGGCAGCGAGGCCCGCTCCACGCTCAATCCGCAACCGATTAACCTCGCGGGTGAACTCGTCGCGGAATTCCTTGAATAGATCGGGCTCCATCAAGTGCGTCCGGAGGCCACTGAGCACCGAGGCTTCGAGAGAGTCTCGCCTGATATTCAGGCGGTTGTCGCATGTGCCGTTGTTCCGCGACGTCGCGCAGCCGAGCAGATCCTTAGAGATCATCGTATAGCCGCCACAGCCGCGGATCAGGCTCAGCAAGTCCTCGCGCGTCCATACGCCCGGGCTCGTTCCGCGCATTCGCAGCAGAGCTTCGTCGCGCAATCGCGCGCGGCATTCGGTTCGTCGGCTCTGGAGCACCCGCAGTAGGAAGCCGAGGATGTCGTTAATCTCCAAGTCCAAGAGACGCTCGGTGAGAACGCCCCAGATGCCGATCCGCCCCTCCGGTCCATGGGGTAGGGTCCCTGACAGGCGGGCCGGGAAAATCCGCTCTTCCGGCCATTCCTCCAAGCCGCGGACCAACAGGTCGCGGGCCACGCCGGTGGCGTCGGCATTGGTAATCAGCAGATAGCGCGTGCCGGGATCGTCGAGGTGGTGTTTGGCCGGCCGACGGGTGGTACCGTGTTTGAGCAACGCGTCGAAGTCGGTGATTGACCAGGGACCGCTGTTGCGCAGCTTCACCTGCACGACGAGTTTGTAGCCGTCTGCGACGTTCGCGCTAGGTTGGACACAGGCGTCGTTGGTTCGAACTCCGACTCCAGATCTTCCTCGTTGGCGGGTTCGAGCGTGATCCTCGTCGCCGATTTGGTGATCAACATCAACCGCAGAGCCGCCAACACCGAGACGGCGAGTTGGTACTCGTAGCCATCGAGTGCAGCCTTGGCCCCGCCTGCAGCAGATGGTCGAGGGAGCGCTGTCAAGCGTCGGCACTCATCGAACGTCATCATCCAAGTATTGGAGCTGCTGGAGATGATTCATCATCCTTTCGTTCTTACAGGTGCTTATTGGCATCGGACATGCCAGAGGCATCGAGTGTCTTCAGCAACGCCGAGACGTTCCGTTGTCGTTTTTGAGCCCGCCTAGGCGGGCCTCTATGAGACCTCGTCAGGTTGTCTTCAGTTTTAGGGTGCTTGTCGGATAACCGAAGGCGAGAAAAAAGTGTGAAACTCGAATGGTGCCGTGCGTGGGAGCCAGCGACGGATCTCGTTCGTGCTCAGTGTCGAAATCTGCCGCCCTGAACATATTGGACGGCCTCGCTATCGGGTCGCCGCCGGAGGTAGGCTTAAGGCGCAATGCGGTTGCGAGGGCGGCGTCCTCCAGTGCTTCCCTGATCTGCGGGACCACATCAGCCTCCGGATCAAGAAGGACGCCCCACCATGGCGGCGACCGCTTGTCGGCGGCTGTAGATGCCTGTGACGAAACCACCGAGGCCTTGTTCTAGCAGATAATGGTTACGGTGCTTCTTTTGCCGTCCCATGCGCTTGAACTCGAAGACGAGACGCATGCCTTGAGTGGTGTCGTTCCAGCCATAGACAATGTCGGTCCGCCGCTTCTGAATGAGCGCTCCAGTGCTCAGATCGATTTCCCCGATCACGTCCTCGGCTGATCGAGACCGCGCGCATCGCGCTTGCCATGGAGCAGTGGACGCGCGCGCTGCGGCTGTCGGAACCGTTCTGACAAATCGCGCGAGCTCCCCGACGGAAGCTATGTCGGGTTGGTCGAGGCCGCCCGCGGCAGTCTCGGGCACTGGATGGCAGTGCGCGACGGCAAGATAGAGCGCTTCCAGATCATCGCGCCGACCACCTGGAATTTTTCGCCGCGCGATTCCTTCGACGTCGGCGGCCCGCTGGAGCGGGCGCTGGTCGGCACTGATGTCGGCGACGCCGGCCCGCGTGCGGTTGCGATCCAGCACATCGTGCGCTCGTTCGAGCCCTGCATGGTGTGCACCGCGCATTGACCGGAAACTTCGTTGCCGGCTGCAAATCGAATTGTTTCCTCTTCTCGTGTTGGCAGTGTCCTCGCGTACCGTTCATGAAAGTGGTTCAAATTCGCAACGTTATGGAATCTCTCCACTTTTGAATCTCTCCAGGCTGTTGGCCTGCTTCTTGCTAACCTTTGCGTCATCGAAAAGTCAAAGCCGAAGGCGGGAGCATTCATGGGCGCGGCGACGGAAACGTTTTACAACGTGATCAGGCGCCAAGGCATCACGCGTCGGTGCTTTCATAAATTCTGCAGCCTGACGGCGACGAGCCTCGGCCTCGGACCGCTGGCGGCGAGCCGCATCGCGAACGCGCTCGAGACTAAGCCGCGCGTGCCCGTGATCTGGATGCACGGCCTCGAATGCACCTGCTGTTCGGAGAGCTTCATCCGCTCCGCGCACCCGCTGGTCAAGGATGCGGTGCTGTCGATGATCTCGCTCGACTACGACGACACCATCATGGCGGCTGCGGGCCACCAGGCCGAAGCCATCCTCGAGGAGACCCGCGCCAAGCACAAAGGCCAGTATATCCTCGCGGTGGAAGGCAATCCGCCGCTGAACGAAGGCGGGATGTTCTGCATCGACGGCGGCAAGCCGTTCGTCGAGAAGCTGAAGATGATGGCCGAGGACGCGATGGCAATCATCGCCTGGGGCGCCTGCGCCTCCTGGGGCTGCGTGCAGGCGGCAAAGCCCAATCCGACACAGGCTACTCCGATCGACAAGGTGATCACCAACAAGCCCATCATCAAGGTGCCGGGATGCCCCCCGATCGCCGAGGTGATGACCGGCGTCGTCACCTTCATCACCACCTTCGGCAAGCTGCCCGAGCTCGATCGCCAGGGCCGACCGAAGATGTTCTACTCGCAGCGCATTCATGACAAGTGCTACCGGCGCCCGCATTTCGACGCGGGGCAGTTCGTCGAGGAGTGGGACGACGAGGCCGCGCGCAAGGGCTATTGCCTCTACAAGATGGGCTGCAAGGGGCCGACCACCTACAACGCCTGCTCGACCGTGCGCTGGAACGGCGGCGTGTCCTTCCCGATCCAGTCGGGTCACGGCTGCATCGGCTGCTCGGAGGACGGCTTCTGGGACAAGGGCTCGTTCTACGACCGTCTCACCAACATTAAGCAGTTCGGCATCGAGAAGAACGCCGATCAGATCGGCATGGTGGCGGCCGGCGCCGTCGGTGCCGCAGTGGCTGCGCATGCGGCTGTGACCGCTGTCAAGCGGCTCGCCACCAAGCGCGAAGACGCCGACCACAATAGCTGATCGAAAAGACACAGCAGGGCAGGACAATCATGGGTATCGAGACTCCCAACGGCTTCAATCTCGACAATTCCGGCAAGCGCATCGTCGTGGACCCCGTGACACGTATCGAAGGTCACATGCGGGTCGAGGTCAATGTCGACGCCGACAACGTCATCCGCAACGCGGTCTCCACTGGCACGATGTGGCGCGGCATCGAGGTGATCCTGAAGAACCGCGATCCGCGCGACGCCTGGGCGTTCACCGAACGGATCTGCGGAGTCTGCACCGGCACGCACGCGCTGACTTCGGTGCGCGCGGTCGAGAACGCGCTCGGAATCACCATCCCGCAGAACGCCAATTCGATCCGCAACCTGATGCAGCTTGCCCTGCAGGTGCACGACCACGTCGTCCATTTTTATCACCTTCACGCGCTGGACTGGGTCGACGTGGTCTCCGCGCTCTCGGCCGATCCGCGGGCGACGTCGACGCTAGCGCAGTCGATCTCGAGCTGGCCGCTGTCGTCGCCCGGCTACTTCAAGGATCTGCAGACCCGGCTGAAGAAGTTCGTCGAGTCCGGACAGCTCGGTCCGTTCAAGAATGGCTATTGGGGCAGCAAGGCCTACAGGCTGCCGCCCGAAGCCAATCTGATGGCGGTGGCGCATTATCTGGAGGCGCTCGATTTCCAGAAGGAGATCGTCAAAATTCACACCATCTTCGGCGGCAAGAACCCGCATCCTAACTGGCTCGTCGGCGGCGTGCCCTGTCCGATCAATGTCGACGGCACCGGCGCTGTCGGCGCCATCAACATGGAACGGCTGAACCTGATCTCCTCGATCATCGACCGTCTGATCGAGTTCAACGAAATGGTCTATCTGCCCGACGTGGCGGCGATCGGCTCATTCTACAAGGATTGGCTCTATGGCGGTGGCCTTTCGAGCCAGAGCGTGCTCTCGTATGGCGATGTGCCAGAACATGCCAACGACTATTCCGCCAAGAGCCTGAAGCTGCCGCGCGGCGCCATTATCAACGGCAACCTGTCCGAGGTGCTTCCGGTCGACCACGCCAATCCCGACGAGATCCAGGAGTTCGTGGTGCACTCCTGGTACAAATATCCCGACGAGACCAAGGGACTTCATCCCTGGGACGGCGTCACCGAGCCGAATTACGTGTTGGGACCCAACGCGAAGGGCACCAAGACGGCGATCGAGCAGCTCGACGAAGGCGGCAAGTACTCCTGGATCAAGGCGCCGCGCTGGCGCGGTCACGCCATGGAGGTCGGCCCGCTGGCGCGCTGGGTCGTCGGCTACGCGCAGACCAAGGCGGAGTTCAAGGATCCCGTCGACAAGTTCCTTCGGGATCTGAACCTGCCGATCTCGGCGCTGTTCTCGACGCTCGGCCGCACGGCGGCGCGTGCGCTCGAATCCGTCTGGGCCGGACGCCAGATGCGCTACTTCCAGGACAAGCTCGTCGCCAACATCAAGGCCGGCGACAGCTCGACCGCCAATGTCGACAAGTGGAAGCCGGAGAGCTGGCCGAAGGAGGCCAAGGGAGTCGGCTTCACCGAGGCGCCGCGCGGCGCGCTCGCGCACTGGGTCAAGATCAAGGACACCAAGATCGACAACTACCAGTGCGTGGTGCCGACGACTTGGAACGGCTCGCCGCGCGACCCCAAGGGAAATATTGGCGCCTTCGAGGCGTCGCTGATGAACACGCCGATGGTCAATCCCGAGCAGCCGCTGGAGATCCTGCGCACCATCCATTCCTTCGATCCGTGCTTGGCCTGTTCGACGCACGTCATGAGCCCGGACGGCCAGGAGCTCGCCAAGGTCAAGGTCAGGTAGGAGAGGATCATGATGGATGCAGCTGCCTCGGACGCCGGGCCCGACCTCGCGGCGATCGCAGCCGATGCTTCCGGAGAACGTGCGGTGGGTCGTCCCAGCGTCTATGTCTACGAAGCGCCGGTACGGATCTGTCACTGGGTGAACGCGTTCTCGATTATCGTGCTTATGGTGACCGGCTATCTGATCGGAACGCCGTTGCCGACGGTCGCGGGCGAGGCGTCCGACAATTTCGTGATGGGCTACATCCGCTTCGCCCATTTCGCCGCCGGGCAGGTGCTCGCGGTATTCTTCCTCACGCGCATCCTGTGGGCTTTCGTCGGGAACCACCAGTCTCGGCAGATCTTCTACATCCCGGTTCACCGCAAGCAGTTCTGGGAGGAAGTGCTGCACGAAATCCGCTGGTACGCGTTCCTGGAGCGCGAGCCGAAGATGTATGTTGGCCATAATCCTCTGGCGCAGATTGCGATGTTCACGGGATTCACGCTGTTCGTGGCCTTCATGATCGTCACCGGGTTTGCGCTCTATTCGGAAGGCACCGGCATCGATAGCTGGCAGCATAAGCTGTTCGGCTGGGTGTTTGCGATCTGGCCGAACAGCCAGGACGTGCACACCCGGCATCATCTCGGCATGTGGGCGCTGGTCGTGTTCGTGATGGTGCACATTTACACCGCGATCCGCGAAGACATCATGTCGCGCCAGAGCATCATCTCCTCGATGATCTCGGGCGAACGGCAATTCCGCGACTGAAACGGGAACGCCAAGTGAAGCCGACATTCTCGCAAGACGATCGCATCCTGGTGCTCGGCATCGGCAATATACTGTGGGCCGATGAAGGGTTCGGCGTCCGGGCGGTGGAGGAATTCCACCGCCGCTACGCCGTACCCGACAATGTCACCATTCTCGATGGCGGCACGCAGGGGCTCTATCTCGTCAACTATCTGGAAGAGGCGGACCGCCTGATCGTGTTCGACGCGATCGACTATGGCCTCGAGCCCGGCCAGTTGAAGCTTGTGCGTGACGACGAGGTGCCGCGTTTCACCGGCGCCAAGAAGATGAGCCTGCACCAGACCGGCTTCCAGGAAGTCATCAGCGCGGCCGACCTGCTCGGCCGCTGCCCGAAACATCTGGTGCTGATCGGCTGCCAGCCGCTCGATCTCGAAGACTGGGGCGGGCCGCTGACGCCGCCGGTGCGCGACCAGATCGCGCCCGCGATCAATCTCGCTTGCGCCATCCTGGCCGAATGGGGCCTCACGGTGAGCCAACGCGCCGAGCCATTGGCAGATATCGAGCGGCTGCTCGCCAATGACATCGATCATCTCCATTACGAGACGCGGCCGGCCTGATCGGCCACACTGCCGGAGATTTGCCCATGTGCCTCGGCCTGCCCATGACGATTGTCGAGACCGACGGGATCTCGGCGCTGTGCGCGTATCGCGGCGAGCAGCGCCCCGTCTCTGTGCTGCTGCTCTCGAATCCTCCGGTCGGCGCCAAGGTGCTGGTCTATATCGACACCGCGATCCGGCTCCTGGACGAGGACGAGGCACGCCTGATCGCGAATGCGATCGAAGGTCTCAGCGCGGCGCTCGACGGCGAGGATTGCGACCGCTTCTTCGCCGACCTCATCGACCGCGAGCCGCAACTACCCGAGCACCTGCGGTCCGACTAAGATCGCCGCTGCTTCTCCCGTTTGATGCGTTGACGACATCAGTGACCGGCCGGCCTCGGCGGCCGCTGTGGGCCTGGAAGGTCGATTTCTACCCGCAAAGACAGCTCTCACCAGATATGGCAAGCATCTTTCCATTGAAGCTTAGCTTACAATCGGCGCCAAGAAATACATGATCTGGATCAATGGGATAAATCCGGACATGTGATAACCGATCCTGGCACGTGGCTTGCTAACCTCTAGTTTGGCAAAAACACAAGCTTGTCAGGAGAGGTTCGATGGAATTCCAGGTAGGAAAGCATGATCTGGCGCGGAGTGGTCTGCCCGAGGTCGATGCTGCGACGGTCGATCATTTTCTTGGCGGAGCGGACGAGGCCGGTGCGGTCGCGGTGCTGCTGTCGGCGGGCGATCCCAACCGCTTTCCGGAGGCAATCGATCTCGCCGTGGTGCTGCCCGAGCTTATCGCAGCGTTCGGTAATCGGCTGCGCGGTGCGATCATCGCACGCGACGCTGAGCGTGTGCTCGGCGAGCGCTTTGAGGTGCGGGTGCAGCCGACGCTGATCTTCGTCGCCAACGGCAAGACGCTGGGGTTGATCGCCAAGATCCAGGACTGGTCGGTCTATGCCGACCGCATCACCAAGCTGATCAACCGGCCGCGCGGGCAAGGCGCCGCAGTCGCCCTCACCATCGTTCCCCAGCATCGCGCACAAGAGGTCGGGCTATGAAGGTCGGCTTCTGGGATGCGCCCGAAAGCGCCGAGCAACCAGTCAGCGTGTTTCCGATCGGCGACGAGTGTCTCAATGCAGCGAAGGGCAGCCTGACGGCGGCCGGCGCGCTCGCAAAGCTTGCAACGCTCGACAGTGCGGAGCTTGCAAAGAGCTGCCCGAACGCGGTCGCGCTGCTCTCGAGGATCGCGGATGCCATCGCGGATCAAAAGGCGAACGCGCCGACAAGACTGTTTCGGCTGGCCAATCTCAACGATCTCGAGAGCAAGCTGGTGTCCGACGTGCTCGGCGAAGGCGAGGTCGCCGGCGTCGTCGCGCTGCCGGACGGATCGCTGGCGCAGATCCAGGAATCGGTGCTGGCGGGAATTTGGCTTGTGCGGCTCGCGACCGACGCCACTTCCGAATATCTCGAGATCGGCGCGGTTCCCGAGATCGTCAAGCGTGCGGCTGCCGACCTGACATCCGCCGATTTCGAGATCGGGCAGGTGCCGGAGGGCGCCATGAACGTGCTGCCGGTGCTCGCCGAAATCCGCGAGCGGGCACAGGCCTGGCGGCCCGGCATTCGCTCGCAGATCATCAATTTCACGCTGCTGCCGATGAGCCCGGCCGACATGAGCTTCCTGCGGGACACGATCCGGAACGGACCGATTCAGCTCGTGTCGCGCGGCTACGGCACCTGCCGGGCGCTCTCCACCGGCATCCGCAATGTCTGGTCGGTGCAGTTCTTCAACGCCATGGACACTATCATTCTCGATACGCTCGAAGTCGGCGGCGTGCCGACGGTTGCGCTGGCAGCGGACGAGGATTTCGAGGATTCCGCCGAGCGGCTGCAGGAAATCATCGAGGCCTACTTCAAATGAGCGCCTTCGAGAATATTGGCGTGCGCAAGGACGTCGCCGACGTCACGCGGCTGGAATGCGGCATCTGCTGGACCGTCTACGATCCGGCGGATGGCGATGAGGTAGCGCAGATCGCGCCGGGCACGCCGTTCGCGGCGCTGCCGGAGGAGTGGCACTGCCCGAATTGCGACGCGCCAAAGTCCAAGTTCATGGCGATCGAAACATGACAGGCCGCGCGCCAGCGAGTGCGTCAGGTCCTGCCGGCGACGCCGACGCCGCGGCGTGGGGCGAGCTTCTGGCCGCAAGCTACCGGGAGATCGGCGAGCGCGCGATGCGCGATCTATCCATCTACAACGATGCGCTCGGCATCGAGGCGGTCGGTTTCCGTCCCTTCAACGGCACGATCGTCGGCATCATGGTCACGCCGTGGTTCATGAACGTGGCGATGCCGGCGGGCGCGGTGACGCCAGCCACCTCGCGCGCGACCGTGCGAATGCGTTTTCCCGCGGGCGATATCGAATTCACCCTCAGCGAGATCGCCCGGATCGGCCGGAACGCGAGCTGCTCGCTGTTCTCGCCGATGTTCCAATTCGCCGACATGGATGCCGCGCGAGCGACGGCCGAAGCCGCGCTTGCCGAATTGATGCTGCTGGCGGACAGCGAGGAGGCGGTTCGCCGCCGCGAGCCCGAGACAAGCCCGATCGATCGGCGTAACTTCCTGCGGGGTGTCTTGATGGAGCGGCACGGATGAGTCTCTCGTTCCGCAACGAGATCGATATTACGGTGCTGTTGTCCGGCGCCACGATCGCCGACGTCGCGATCAAGCCGCGCAACCGGCCGCCGCTGACGCGGCTGTTTGCGGGAAAGCCCGCGGCTTCGCTGCTTCCGGTGCTGCCGCGTCTGTTCTCGCTGTGCTCGATCGCCCATCACGTGGCGTTCCAGTCGGCGGTGGAAGCCGCGCAAGGGCGGGAGGCGGCTCCCGCAACGGTGCGGCGCCGCGTCACCGCAGTCGTCGTCGAGCGGCTGACCGAACTGCTGCGCGGCCTGTTCGTCGGACGGCTCGCGCTCGATGGCACAAACGCTCCGGCGGTGCGCGCCGTAATGCAGGCAAGCGCGCTGCTTTGGGGCGCGGACGAGGTCGTCCCGCCGGCCTTGCATCGCAACGCCGTGGTGCAGATCAAGGCCGCGCTCGGCGCGATGGGGATCGCCGGCGAAGAAGACGAGACACTCGCGCCGGGCAGCCCGCTCGCCGCCTCCGTCGCGGGATGCCACGGCAAGCTGGTGTCAGAGCCGGAGGCCGATCCATCCTTCCTGACGGTGGCGGACGATTTGGACATCGTCACGCGTCTGCTGGCGGACGGTGCGGCCTATTCCGATGCACCGGACCTCTGCGGCCGGATTCCGGAAACCGGCGTCTGGGCGCGCAGGGCACGCCGTGAAGCGGTCTCGGCGGCGGAAGCGGGCTCCGCCGCGCGTCTGAAGGCGCGGATTGCCGAGGTCGCGCGGCTCTGCGCCTGGCTCGATCGTGGCGATGCGGATCTTGATGAAGGCGTCGTCGCGAGCTACCGGCTCGGCGCGGGCAAGGGGGCAGCCGCGGTCGAATGCGCACGCGGGCGCCTTCATCACGCCGTCGCACTGGACGACGAGGATCGCGTCGTCAACTTCGAATTCCTGGCACCGACCGAGTGGAATTTTCACCTCCGCGGACCGCTGGTCAGGAGCCTCAAGGGCGCGACGCTCGCGACCGGCCGGCAGGGACAGGACGCGGTTCGCGCGCTGGTCGGCTCCTTCGATCCCTGCGTCGGCTTCAGCCTGCAATTTCGCGAGGCCGGCCATGCATGAGATGGCGCTGTGCGAAGGCATCGTCGGTATCGTCGAGGAGGAAGCGCGCAAGCGCGCTTTCACCAAGGTGAACGTCGTCTGTCTGGAGATCGGTGCGCTGAGCCATGTCGTGCCGGAGGCGCTGAAATTCTGCTTCGAGGCCGTGGCCGCGCGGACCATCGCGCAAGGCGCGCGGCTCGAGATCGTCGAGACGCCCGGCACGGCTTGGTGCATGGCCTGTTCCAAAACCGTTGAGATCGGGCAGTATTACGAGCTGTGCCCGTCCTGCGGCGGCTACCAATTGCAGGTGACGGGCGGCGAAGAATTGCGCGTAAGGGAATTGGAGGTCGACTGATGTGTACGGTCTGCGGCTGCAGCGACGACAAGGCATCGATCGATGATGCGCATGGTCATCATCATGATCACGGCGATGGCCATGAGCACGGAGGGCACCATCATCATGACCGCGGTCATGGTCACGACCACGGTCACCACCATCACCACGGTGGTGCCCACGACCACGCCCCCGATGAGGCCGGGCTGCTCGACTGCGGCGCCAATCCCGCGGGCCAGAAGATCGCCGGCATCAGCAGCGACCGCATCATCCAGGTCGAGCGCGACATCCTCGACAAGAACAACCGGTTTGCGGCCGACAACCGCGCCCGCTTCGCGGCCGACGGCGTGCTCGCCTTCAACCTGGTCTCCAGCCCCGGCGCCGGCAAGACCTCGCTGCTGGTCCGCGCCCTGTCCGAGCTGAAGGCAAGCTTTGCGATCGGCGTGATCGAAGGCGACCAGCAGACCTCCAACGATGCCGAGCGCATTCGCGCGACCGGCGTGCCGGCGATCCAGGTCAATACCGGCAAGGGCTGTCACCTCGACGCCGCCATGGTCGGCGAGGCCTATGACCGGCTGCCCTGGCTGAACGGCGGCCTGCTCTTCATCGAGAATGTCGGCAACCTGGTTTGCCCGGCGGCGTTCGATCTCGGCGAGACCTGCAAGATCGTGGTGTTCTCGACCACCGAGGGCGAGGACAAGCCGCTGAAATACCCCGACATGTTCGCAGCCTCATCGCTGATGCTGATCAACAAGATCGATCTCGCGCCCGTGCTCGATTTCGATCTGGCGAAGACCATCGACTATGCGCGCCGGGTCAACCCGAAGATCGACGTGCTGACGGTGTCGGCGCGCACCGGCGAAGGCTTTGCGACGTTCTTTGCCTGGATCCGCAAGTGGATGGCGGCGACGACGCCTGCCGCGATGACGGCGGCGGAGTGACGATGGGCGGCGAGGCCGCGGCGCGGGACGGACGGCGGCTGCGCCTGCACGTGCGCGGCGCGGTACAGGGCGTCGGCTTTCGCCCCTATGTCTACGGCCTCGCCACGCGCTACCGCCTCGGCGGCTTCGTCGCTAACGATTCCCATGGCGTCGTCATCGAGGTCGAGGGCGAGCTCGCGTCGGACTTCGTCAGGGCACTGCCGCTGGAAAAGCCGCCGCTCGCCCGGATCGACGAGATCTCGGTGCAGCCGGTCGGGGCGGTGGCGAGCGAAGGGTTTTATATCCGCGCGAGCGACCAGGGCAGGGTGTCGACACGCATCGTCGCCGATGCCGCGACCTGTCCAAAATGCCTGAGCGAGCTGTTCGATCCAGCCGGCCGGTTCTATCGCTACCCCTTCGTCAACTGCACCCATTGTGGTCCGCGCTATACGATTGCCGAGCGGCTTCCTTACGACCGCGCGACCACGGCCATGAAGCGCTTTGCGATGTGCAAGGCCTGTGCGGGCGACTATGCCGATCCCGAGAGCCGCCGCTTCCATGCCGAAGCGATCGCCTGCCCGCAATGCGGCCCGCGGCTCAGCCACGGTATCGAGGACATCGCTGCCGCGATCGCCGCAGGCAAGATCGTCGCAGTCAAGGGGCTCGGCGGTTATCAGCTTGTCTGCGATGCCCGGGACGAGGCAGCCGTGCAGCGCCTGCGCCAGCGCAAGCAGCGCGACCAGAAACCGTTTGCCGTCATGGTCGGCTCGGTGGACGCGGTCGCCGGCATCGCCGACGCCGATGCTGCCGAGCTCGCCTTGCTCGAGACGTCGCCGCGGCCGATCGTGCTGATGACATCGCGCCATCGGCTCTCGCCGGCGATCGCGCCGGAGCTGGCGCGGATCGGCATTGCGCTGCCGGTCACTCCGCTCCATCATTTGATCTTCGAGGCGCTGGATGCGGCGTATCCGCTCGCCGGCGAGAGCTGGGCGATCGTCGCCACCAGCGCCAATCCCGGCGGCGAGCCGCTTCTGACCGACAATCGCGAGGCCGAGCTGCGGCTTGCCGGCATCGCCGACCTCATCGTCAGCCATGATCGCGACATCGTCACCCGCGCCGACGATTCCGTGGCGGCCGTCGTCGCCGGCCGGACGCAATTCATCCGCCGTGCCCGCGGCTACGTGCCGGAGCCGGTTCGGCTGGCGCGACCGGTGCCGCCGATCCTTGCGGTCGGCGGCGCGTTGAAGTCGACCGTGACGGTCACGCGCGGCAGCGAGGCCTTCGTTTCCCAGCACGTCGGCGACCTCGACACCGCCGAAGGCGTCCGTGTCTTCGAGGAAACCATCGGCCACCTGCTGTCGACCCTGGACGTCGAGCCGGCGGTTATCGCCCACGATCTGCACCCGAACATAGCCTCGACCCGCTTCGCCGAAGCGAGCGGGCGGCGGCTGATCGCAGTCCAGCACCATCATGCCCATGCCGCCTCCGTGATGGCGGAGCATGGCCTCGCGGGATCTGCGTTGGCACTGGTGCTCGACGGCTTTGGCCAGGGCAGCGACGGCGGCAATTGGGGGGGCGAGCTCCTGCTGTGCGAGCGCGCGCAGTTCCGGCGGCTCGGCCATCTGGCGCCGATGAAGATGGCGGGCGGCGATCGCGCCGCGCGCGAGCCGTGGCGCATGGCTGCAAGCGCATTGCATGGCTTGGCCCGCGGCAACGTGATCGCGACCCGGTTTGCAGCGCAGCCGCAGGCTGCGCGTCTCCATGCCTTGCTCGACCAGCCGGGCGTACCGGTGACGACCAGCGCCGGCCGGCTGTTCGACGCGGCGGCGGGGCTGCTCGGTCTCTGCCAGGTGCAGAGCTATGAGGGCGAAGCCGCGATGGAACTGGAGGCGCGGGTTCGCGCGCCGCGCTCCATGAAAGACGGCTGGACGATCGAGGATGGGGTGCTGTCCCTGTATCCGTTGCTTGCGCGCCTTGCAGCCGAGGGCATCGATCCGGTCGAGGGGGCCGGGCTGTTCCATGGCACGCTCGCCGCTGCCTGCGTCGACTGGATCGCCCGTGCGGCGCGCGAGACCGGCGTCACGACCGTCGCCCTGAGCGGCGGCTGCTTTCTCAACGCGATCCTCAGTTGCGAGATCGAGCGCGGCTGTATCGCCGCCGGTCTCTTGCCGCTGCTGCCGCGGCAAGTGCCGCCCAATGACGGCGGTCTCAGCCTCGGCCAGGCCTGGATCGCCGCGCTCCAACTCGAACAGTACGGCCTGGAAGGAACCGCCTGATGTGTCTCGCGATACCTGCTGAGGTCACGAAGCTCCTGCCCGACGAGATGGCGATCGTCTCGATCGACGGCGTGAGCAAGGAGATATCGGTCGCCTTGATCGAGAATCTCGCCCTCGGCGACTATGTGATCATCCATGTCGGCTATGCCTTGACGAAGATCGATCCGGAGGAGGCAATGCGGACGCTCGAGCTGCTGCGCGAGCTTAGCGCCGGGGGGCAGGGAGCCGCGCCATGAAATATGCCGACGAGTTTCGCGACAAGGAGATCGCGCTCGGGCTTGCGAAAGCGATCCGCGCGGAAGCCGATCCGCAAAAGCTCTATCGCTTCATGGAATTCTGCGGCGGCCATACCCACGCGATCTCGCGTTACGGCCTCGAGGACATGCTGCCGAAGACCGTGCGGATGATCCACGGCCCCGGCTGTCCGGTGTGCGTGCTGCCGGGTGGACGCATCGACATGGCGATCCGGCTCGCCGAGCGGCCGGACGTCATCCTGTGCGTCTATGGCGACCTGATGCGCGTTCCCGGCTCGCAGGGCGCATCGCTGTTGAAGGCGAAGGCGCGCGGCGCCGACATCCGCATGGTCTATTCCACCATCGACGCGATCCGGATCGCCGAGGACAATCCCGGACGCGAGGTCGTGTTCTTCGCCATCGGCTTCGAGACCACGACGCCGCCGACTGCAGTCATGATCCGGCTGGCGGAGAAGAAGCAGCTCGAAAACTTCACCGTATTCTGCAACCACGTGCTGACGCCGCCGGCGATGCAGAACATCCTGGAAAGTCCCGACATCCGCAACATCGGCCGGGTCGAGATCGACGGTTTCGTCGGGCCGGCCCATGTCTCGACAATCATCGGCACGGCCCCTTACGAGTTCTTTGCCGAGGAGTTCGGCAAGCCCGTGGTGATCGCGGGCTTCGAGCCGCTCGACATGATGCAGGCAATCCTGATGCTGGTGCGGCAGGTCAACGAGGATAGGCACGAGGTCGAGAACCAGTACAGCCGCGCGGTGAACCGCGACGGCAATCTGCGCGCCAAGGGGGAGGTCTCCGACATCTTCGAGCTGCGCGATCAGTTCGAATGGCGGGGGCTCGGTCAGGTTCCCTATAGCGGGCTGAAGCTGAAGCGCACTTACGCCATATACGACGCCGAGGTGCGCTTCGACATGCACGAGCTGCCCGTCGACGACAATCCCGCCTGCGAATGCGGCACCATCCTGCGCGGCGTGAAGAAGCCGGTCGACTGCAAGCTGTTCGGCGCCGTCTGCACGCCGGAGACGCCCATGGGCTCCTGCATGGTCTCCTCCGAAGGCGCCTGCGCCGCACACTGGACCTATGGCCGCTTCCGCGACCACCAGCAAAGGCGCGTGTCATGAAGGCCTACCAGCGCAAGCTCGACATCAGGAACGGCTGCGTCGACCTGTCCCACGGCTCGGGCGGCCGGGCCATGGCGCAGTTGATCTCGGGTCTGTTCCACGAGGCCTTCGGCAATGAATGGCTGGCGCGCGGCAACGACCAGTCGGCATTCGACGTTAGTGCCGGGCGCATGGTGATGACGACCGACGGCTATGTGGTCTCGCCGCTGTTCTTCCCCGGCGGCAATATCGGCTCGCTTGCAGTGCACGGCACCGTCAACGATATCGCCATGGCCGGTGCACACCCGCTCTACCTCTCTGCAAGCTTTATCATCGAGGAAGGCTTCCGCTTCGCGGACCTCAAGATGATCGCGGAATCGATGGGCGAGGCTGCGCGCACGGCCGGCGTTCACATCGTCACCGGCGACACCAAGGTGGTCGAGCGCGGCAAGGCCGACGGCCTGTTCATCTCGACCGCCGGCGTTGGGGTCGTGCCCCACGGGCTCGATCTCTCGGCGGAGAATGCCCGCGTCGGCGATCGCGTTCTGATCTCGGGCACGCTCGGCGATCACGGCGTGGCGATCATGTCGAAGCGGCAGAATCTCGCCTTTGAGACCGAGATCGTCTCGGATTCGGCGGCGCTGAACGATCTCGTCGCGAAGATGGTCGAAGCCGGTGGCCGCGGCATCCGCCTGATGCGCGATCCCACCCGCGGCGGGCTTGCCGCCACGCTGAACGAGATCGCCCAGCAGTCCGACCTCGGCTTCCATCTTCGCGAGGAGGCGATCCCGGTCAAGCCGGGCGTCGCGGCAGCGTGCGAGCTGCTCGGGCTCGATCCGCTCCATGTCGCCAATGAGGGCAAGCTGGTCGCGATCGTGGCGCCCGAAAATGCTGCTCCAGTGCTGGCCGCGATGCGGGCGCATCCGCTTGGCCGCGACGCCGCCGACATCGGCGAGGCCGTGGCCGACGATCATCATTTCGTGCAGATGGCCACGAGCTTCGGCGGCGGGCGGATCGTCGACTGGCCGTCGGGCGAGCAATTGCCGAGAATCTGTTGAGGCAAATCATGCGCATCCTGCTCCTGTCGCATTCCTTCAACGGCCTGACGCAGCGGCTGCATGTCGAGCTCAGGGATCGAGGCCACGATGTCGCGGTCGAGCTCGACATCCATGCCGAGGTCACGCGCGAGAGCTTGGCGCTGCATCGGCCGGATCTTGTGATCGCGCCGTTCCTGAAGCAGGCGATTTCCCAACGGCGTCTGGCGCAGCCTGCGGTGCCTGGTCGTCCATCCCGGTCCGCCCGGCGATCGCGGTCCGGCGGCGCTCGACTGGGCGATTCTGGACGGTGCAAGCGAGTGGGGCGTCACGGTCTTGCAGGCGGATGGCGAGTTCGACGGCGGTTCGGTCTGGGCGTTCCGCAGCTTCCCGATGCGGCGCGCGCCTAAGTCCAGCATCTACCGCAATGAGGTGACGTCCTGCGCGGTTGCGGCGGTGCTCGAAGCCGTCGCGGCGATCGAATCCGGACGGTCTGCCCCGCAGCCGATGGACACACCCGCATTGCTGCGCGCGGACAAGCTCGGCGATGAGCTCGACCCGGTGTCATTCGGCTTGCAATATTTGAACACGATGACGTAATTGCGGTCGGCGCTCGTGGCAGACAACCTCCGTTATCGTTGAGCCCTCGCAATCAAATGATTCGAAGGAGCTCCCATGAAGCAGTATGTCGGGCTGGACGTCTCACAGAGAGAAACCGCTGTGTGCGTTGTCAACGAGACCGGTCAAGTAATATTCGAAGGGAAAGCCAGGTCTAATCCTGGTGCCTTGACTGACCTGCTTAACAAACATGCGCCTCATGCCGAGCGTATCGGCTTCGAGACCGGTGCGATGGCGAGTTGGCTATGGCATGAACTCCGCAGGGTTGAGCTTCCGGTGGTCTGCATCGACGCTCGGCATGCGCACGCAGCTTTGTCGGTCCGAATGAACAAGAGCGATCAGAATGATGCGCGAGGGCTTGCCGAACTGGTGCGGGTTGGATAGTATCGAGCGGTAAAAGTCAAAAGTGAGGAAAGCCAGAAGATCCGCGCGATCCTTGTCGCCAGATCTCGGCTAGTGTCCGTGCGCCGAGACATCGAGAACCAGGTTCGCAGCTTGATCAAGGAATGTGGATTGCTATTCCCTCGCGCGATCGGCCAACAGTTCCGCGACCAGGTCGGCGAACTCTTGCGTCGATCATTTGCTTCTCAGCGTGATATCGCCGCTGCTCGCGATCCATGAGAACGTTTGTCAACAACAAGGTAAGTTCGACAACGAGGTCCGCCGGTTGGCAAAGCTGGACGAGACGACGCGTCGCCTGATGACGGTCCCGGGGGTCGGTGTCGTGACGGCCCTAACGTTCCGCCACACGATCGATGACCCCTCGCGCTTCCGATCGGCTTCGAGGGTCGGCGCCTACCTCAGCCTAACGCCGAGGCGTAGCCAATCCGGCGAAACCGACACCAACGGAAAGATATCTCGATGGGGCGACCGGCTTCTCCGAACTTACTTGTTCGAGGCCGCCACTGTCCTTCTTTATCGAACCAAAAAGTGGTCTTCTCTAAAGGCCTGGGGCATGAAGCTCGCCAAGCGGATCGGCATGAAGAAGGCAAAGGTCGCCATCGCCCGAAAGATCGCCGTGATTCTCCACTGCATCTGGGTCGATGGCACATCGTTCGACTGGGGCCAGCCGAAGCCCATCTAGGATTTGCTCGCAAGTTCCTGGTCCGGTCCGCCGGACTGGCGATGTCCTGCTGGGACGGTGGTCGTAGTGACCTCGGTCAATCGGCTGGTGGCGGTTCGCCCGCACTCCGCTGCAACCGTTGAGGCGCCCGATCGGGACACCATGATGAGGCGCTCGCGATCTCGGAAAGGACCATGACCCCAGCTACGATATCGACCCAACCCGACGAAGCCGCCAACGACGTCGATTGCCAATCCCGCTAAGCAATCGTCTCGCCATCCGCGATCGCTCCCTCTCCGCAACCTGACCAGCTCCGACGGAGCAATCGCTATCGGCGTGTCACTGGAGAGAGGAAGAATGGTAGCTTGACAACAAACCGCAATTAAAAGGACCGATTGACATGCATCGGGCTTTCCGTCGAATGCACGATGCGGTCGAAATCGTAGAGCTGCTTGGCCACTCCGCGCTTGACCGAGACGACCTTCTTGATGTGCCCCGAGGTCGCCTTGACGTCGACGTCGGCGGTCTCGGTCTCCTTCTGCAGCCGATAGAGCTAAACCGCCTCCTTGAGGGTTTCGACCAGTTGGTCCGGCTGCCAGGGCTTGGTGATTAGGACAATCTCCTTCGGGGATCCCGTCAAAGGGTCGTCAAAGGGGGAGGGAGGCGGCAGGGAGTTCGTCCGCCAATGCGCCCCTTACTGATCCCAATGACCTCGGAGTCATCTGCAACGCCCTGTGAGGTGCGCACCCCGTTCATGTCCGCCCTTTTGGCCCCTCGCGGGGAAGGCGTTAGGGACAGGGATAAACCGCAACGGAGGTGCGCCTAGGAACGTCAGTTCGACTTCGGGGTCGCCGCTGTCGCCTGGGCGGCCGCCTGCGGGTCGCGGCCGACAATTACGGTGAGCAGGCCGTCGCCCCAGAGCTTCTTTGCGACCCGCCTGGTGTCGTCAAGCGTCACCGCGTCGACGATGGTGTTGCGCTTCTCGATATAGTCGATCGGCAGCTTGTCGAGCTGATACTGCAACAACGTCTGCGCTAGATTGGAGGAGGTGTCCAGCGCCAGCACCTGCGAGCCCTTGAGGTAAGACTTGGCCTCGTCGAGCTCCTTTTGCGTCGGGCCCTCCTCGGCGATGCGGCGGATTTCCGTCTCGACCGCATCGACGGTCTCGCCGGCGCGATCGGCGCGGGTGCCGGTGTTGCCGATGAACAGCGCGGAGTGATCCATCCAGAGCAGCGCTTCAGAAATCGAATAGGGCAGCCCACGCTTTTTGCGCACTTCGTTGAAGAGACGCGACGACATGCCGCCGGCGAGAATGTGGTTCACCACATCGGCCGCCATGAAATCCGGGTCGTGCCTGTTGATGCCGGGTCCGCCGAAGGTGACGACGGTCTGCGGCACGTCGAGCGGGATGAAGGCGCGCTGCGGCGGCTTGGCCGCCACAACATCGGGGATCGGCGTCAGTTCAGCCTTGGCCGGCAGGGTGCCGAAGGTCTTGTCGAGCAGCTTGCCGAGCGTGTCGGGATCGACGTCGCCGACCACGACGATGCGTAGCGTATCCTTGGCGAGGATCCGGCGCCCATAATCCTTCAGGTCGGCGATCTCGATTTTCGGTACGCTGTCCAGCGTGCCGGTGTCCGGCCTGCCATAGGGATGATCGCCAAACGCGACTTCGAGGAACTTGCGGTAGGCCAGCGAGGACGGATTGGTCGATTCTCGGCGCAGGGTGGAGATCACGTGGGCGCGGATGCGTTCGACATCGGCCGGCTCGAACCGCGCGGAGGTCAGCGCCATCCGCAACAGGTCTTACGCTTCGTCCTTGTTGTCCTTGAGCATGCGAAGCGAGCCGCGGAAGTGATCGCGCGTCGCGGAGAAGCCCAACTTGATGGCCCGGCGGTCGAGCCGCTCATGGTAGGTCTTAGAATCGAGATTGCCTGAGCCTTCGTCAAGCAGGTCGGCGACCAGATTGCCGACGCCGGGCTTGCCGGCCGGATCCTGGCTCGCGCCGCCGCTGAACGCATATTTGATCGCGATCAGGGGCACGGTCGCGTCCTGCACGAACCACGCTTCGATGGCGCCGGGCGACACCAGCCGCTAGATTTTGGCCGCAGCCTGCGCGGGCGCGGATGACACCGTCGGCATCGCGGCGCAGGCGCCGCCGATCAGCGCCGCGCGGCGGGTGAGGGAATAGGTCACGAGCGCTTCTCCTTATGTTTCGGCGCAGTATCCTTGATCAGATGGCCGGTCACCGATCGCTTCTTGTCGAGCCATTTGGCCACGGCAGCGCGCACCTGTTCGCCGGTGACGGCACGGATACGGTCCGGCCGGCTCCTGATATCGTCGATGCTGAGACCGGTGGTCAGGGCTTCGCCATACCACCACGCCAGCCTCCCCTGATCGTCCTGGGCGTAGATCGCTTCAGCAATGAGCTGGGTCTTGACCCGCTCGAGGTCCTCGGCCCGTGCGGTATTCTGCGCGAGGTCGGCGATCACCTTGTCGATCGCCTCCTCGATCGGCGCGAACTCGACGCCTTGCTTTGGGTCACCGAGATTGAGAACTGCGAGGGGTCGATCGCCGTGCGCCGGTAGCCAGCGCCGGCGCTGATCGCGAGACCCCTGTCGATCACCAGCGCGCGGTAGAGATAGGAGTTGTTGCCGCTGCCCATCAACTGCGCCAGCACGTCGAGCGCGGCACTCTCGCCGGCCGCAGCCGTCGTCGCCGAGGGCACCAGGTAAAGGCGGCGAAGGCTCGGCTGTTCGACGCGCGGGTCGGACAGCGTGACGGTGCGCGGTGCCGCCGGCTCAGGCTCCTGCGGGCGGATGCGCCGCGCGGGGATCGCGGGCAGGGCCGGGATCGGGCCGAAATTGCGTTCGACCAGCGGGCGCACGTCGGCGGCCTCGACATCGCCGGCGATCACCAGGATCGCGTTGTTCGGCGCGTAGAAGCGGCGGTAGAAGGCGAGCGCGTCCTCGCGGTCGAGCTTTTCGATCTCCTGGTGCCAGCCGATCACCGGGCGGCCGTAGGGACGGTTGAGATAAAGCGCGGCCATGATCTGCTCGGCCAGCCGTCCGTCCGGATCGTTGGCGACGCTCACGTTGTATTCTTCCAGCACGACGTCACGCTCGGGCATCACGTCCTCGTCCTTGAGGATGAGGCCGGTCATGCGGTCGGCCTCGAACTCCATCATGGCAAAAAGCTGCTCGCGCGGCACGCGCTGGTAGTAGCCAGTGTAGTCGACCGAGGTGAAGGCGTTCTGGTCGCCGCCGACCCGCTGCACGGTCTGCAAGAACTCGCCGGCCGGGTGCTTGACGGTGCCCTTGAACATCAGATGCTCGAGGAAATGCGCGAGCCCGGATTTGCCCGGCGTCTCGTCGGCGGAGCCGACCTTGTACCAGATCATCTGCGTCACGACAGGCGAGCGGTGATCGGGGATCACCACAACCTGCAGGCCGTTGTCGAGCGTGAAGCTGGCGGGGCCCTCGGAGGTAACCGTAGTCTGGGCGCGGAGGCCGCTGCTTGACAGCGAGGTCGTGCAAACAAGTGCGGCAACAAAAAGGGCGGTCGCTCGCTTCGAGAGCATCATGATGATCCTTATGGAAGCCCGAACATGCGGTCGGGGAGTATTTGAGCTCGATTTCTATGCGCACGGCCACCACTCTCCAGTTCTCACCCAAGGGGCGGAGCGGAGAGCGAGGCGCGAAGCTCTGCGGGCGTTGCCCAAACTAATTGGGTTTGGCCGGCATTTTGGCGATGGCGGGACGCTTAGCTGCTCGGCGCCCGGTGAGGAAGTCGCGGCCGATGACACAGTGGTCGACCTGGCTGCGCCCATTGGAGAGCGGCCGACGACAATGGTGAGCAGACCCTGGCCCCACAGCCGCTGTGCGGCCCTCTTGGCGTCCTCCGACGTCCCTGCATCGACGACGGCGTTATGCTGTTTAACATAGTCGATCGGCAGCTTATCAAGCTGATGCTGCAGCAGCGTTCGCGCAAACTTCGAGGAAGTGTTGAGGGCCAGCATCTGTGAGCCGCTCAGGTAAGACTTTGCATCGTCGAGTTCCTGCTGGGTCGGTCCTTCCTCCGCGATTCGGCGGGCTTGATTCTCGATCTGTTCGACCATCTCGTCAGCGCGATCGGCGCGGGTGCCGCTATGGCCGACAAACATGGCGGAATGATCCATCCAGACCAAGCGCTCATGGACCGAATAGGCCAGCCCGCGCTTCTCGCGGACTTCGCGGAACAGCCGCGACGTCAGACCGGGGCCGCCGAGGATGTGGTTGACGACATAGGCCGCCATGAAATCGGGCTCGCTGCGGCGGACGCCGGGACCGCCGAAGGTCACAACGGTCTGGGGCACATCGAGCGGAATGAAGACGCGCTTCGGCGGTGTTGCTGCGACCACGTCGGGCACCGGCGTCAACTCCGCCATGGCCGGCAGGCCGCCAAAAGTCCTGTCGAGCAATTTGCACAGGGCCTCTGGATCGACGTCGCCAACCACCGCGATCTTGAGCGTGTCTTTTGCTATCACGCGTCGGACGTAGCCCTTGAGATCCGCGACCTCGATCTTTGGCACGCTCTCGATCGTGCCTCTGGCCTCCCGAGCATAAGGATGATCGTTAAAGGCGACTTCGAGGAATTTGCGCTTGGCGAGGGACGAGGGATCGGTCGGGTCTTGCCGAAGGCTCGCAAGCATGCTGGCACGAATCCGTTCGACATCGGCCGCGTCGAGATCCGTAGCAGGTCGAAGGCCTCGTTCCTGTTGTGTTCGAGCGTGCACAAGGCACCGCGAAAATGATCGCGGGTCGATTCAAAGTTCACCTCAATCGCGCGACGGTCGAGCCGCTCATGAAAGGTCTGGAAACCAGTTCGCCTTCACTGAGTAGGCCAGAAACCATGTAGCCGACGCCGGGTTTATCGGGGGAGTCTTGGGTCGCGCCGCCGCCGAATGCGTATTCCATCGCAATCAACGGGACAGTGGCGTCCTGCACGAACCAGGCTACTATACCGCAAGATGACACCAGGCGCTGGATCTTGGTCGCGCCACGCGTTCCGGCCGCGGAAAGTGAACGTGGCGAGGCGTGCATCGCAGTCGAGAGCGAGGCTCCGCCGGCGAAGCCCGCACGACGTGTGAAGGAATAGGTCATGATCGCTTCTCCTGGTGGTTCCGCGTTGATTCTCTCATGAGATAGCCGGTCACGGAGCGTTTCTTGTCGAGCCATTTCCCAGCGGCCGCGCGCACCTGGTCGGCGGTGACGGCGCGGATGCCGTCCTGCCAGCCTCGGATTTCGTCGATGCTGAGTCCGGTCGTGAGCCTAGCACCGTAGCAGGTCGCAAGCACTTCTTGGCTGTGGGCGTAGGTTGCTCGCGCAATCAGCTGCGTCTTGACCCGCTCGAGATCCTCGGCGCGCGCGCACATGTGCGCCATATCGGCTATCACATCGTCGATGGCGCACTCAATCTCCCCGAACCCAACGCCGGGCTTCGGGATCGCAGAAATCTTGAAGCACGAAGGGTCGAGCGAGATACTGTTGTAGAACGTCCCCGCCCTGATCGCGATCTGCTTGTCGATCACCAGCGCGCGATAAAGATGTGAGTTGGCGCCGCGACCCATCAATCCCGCGAGAACATCAAGCACTGGACTGTCGCCGGCGGCCGCGGGGTGAGCCGACGGCACGAGATAATAACGGCGCAAGGCTGGCTGCTCGACGCGGGGATCGGTCAGCGTCACGGTACGCGGCGCGGCCGGCGTCGGCTCCTGCGGTCGCAGGCGTTCCGCGGGAATTGATGGTTGCGGGGGGATGTGGCCATAATTCTTCTCCACCATCGGGCGGATATCATTTGCGTCGACGTCACCGGTGATCATCAGGATGGCGTTGTTCGGCGCATAAAAACGCTTGTAGAAGGCGAGCACGTCCTCGCGGTCGAGCTTTTCGATTTCCTGACGCCAGCCGATCACAGGGCGGCCGTAGGGATGGTTGAGGTAAAGCGCCGCCATCATCTGCTGGGCGAGCTGCGGATTCGGCCTGTTGGCGAAGAAATCGCATTCCTCCAGCACCACGTCGCGCTCCGACAGCACGTTCTCCTCTTTGAGGATGAGACCGGTCATGCGGTCGGCTTCAAATTCCATCATCTTACCGACCTGCTCGCGCGGCACCTGCTGGAAATAGCTGGTATGGTCGGTCCCGGTGAAGCTGCCCTGCAGCACGGTCTTGGAGAGATGTTTGGATGTGCCCTTGAACATCAAGTGTTCGAGGAAATGCGCAAGCCCCGATTTGCCGGGTGGCTCGTCGGCGGAGCCGACCTTATACCAGATCATCTGAGTCGCAACGGGGGTCCGATGATCCGCAATCACCACGACCTGCAGGCCGTTCTGAAGCGTGAAGCTGGCTGGTCGATCCGACCTGACTGTGTCCCGGGCAACGACGCTCCCTTGATTAATGTCATCCGCGCTATCATACGTTTCGACAGCCAGTGCGGTGCGCGTCATCAAATCGAAGGCACCAGCCGCGGTGCTTCCCACCTTGGCGGTTACCGATTTCCTGTTCTTCATCGCATCGCCTTTTCGTTCCATAGAGAGCCACGTTCTGTGACAGACAATCCCTACAAAAGCGGGAGGCCGCACACCGTTTGGCAAGCAACTGAGCAAAGACGGGGCCAACTGCCTGGCGGCCTGCGCACGGCCACGCTACGCGCCAACTGGGCGCAGAACAAAACGTGGGGCGCACGTACTGGCCAACGGTCAACCGCCGGCATGTCGTGAACACGACATTGCGCACGAAAGCGCACCATAACTTGGCGCCGACTGGCAGAATGGCAACTTGCAGCAAACGACAGACCGAGCGGCGATTACACCGCCGACTCCAATTTCGCCTGTCTCGCTGTTACACGCATAGGGACGCTCACCCATCGAAACGTCTGACGCACGGCGTCGTACCGACGGTCCAACTCGGGCGGGCGGTGAACGATTGCCTGTTCGCTGGAGCGCAAATTTCTGCGCAGCGGATGCCACGGCATTGCACTCAACTCGGCTGATGGCTCACTCTCCCTCTGCGCCGTGAGTGGCTTCGCAATATTTCTCGTGATCGCCAGACGGACGTTGGCAAGCAGCTGCTTGGAGTGCACTCCGCCGAAATAGTGTAGGACAAGGCGCCGGAATAACGTAGATGTCTCGGTAACGCGAATTAGGTTGTCGAGAATGGGCCCACTTCGCCAATGTGGTCGCGGATCACGTTGATAGCGTTCAGCCGGCGAACCGCCTCGTCGGCAATCACCTCTAGCAATCAACAAACGCGTTGTTCCTAGGGCGTCGTAGAATGGCTTTTCTGCAGCATACGCGCGGCAAGTGCACATCTCGTCAAATGCGATCATAACCAACAGGGAGAATTCGTCTTTGAGATGTCAGCCATGGACCAAAATCATGTGATCGAATGTTTAATCTCTCTCGAAGGTCCGTTTCGGATCCGTTAGCGACAGCTCTGTGGTGCGGATGACCCCATTGGCGTGGCGCTCTTCGTCGGCTGTCCATAATTAAACAATGCCCCGGCGTCATCCGTAGCGATCAGTCCTACTGCGTCATAATTTGCACCGACTTCGACGTCAGATTGGTCTGATGCAATAAGGGTATCGAAATAGTGTGGACACGAGAGCCGCGTTCCATCCTCTCCGAACGGGGGCGATCGAATCTGGGAGGTGTCGCTCAGGCCGCAATGGCGGACCCCCTCGGTCGATAAGTTTCGGGAATTGCAGCTTCCTTGAACAGCTTGGTGGAGGCTGTTTCTGAGGGGGAAATCGCTTCTCGCTCGGAGACCAGAATCCGTAGGCGGCAATGCACGGTGTTGCGTGATGGTGGAAGCCACGCCAGCTTCGCCCCTCGAAGTGGCCAAGACCCACATCCTATTTGAGTTCGTGGTAGTCGCGCTCAATGCGCCAGCGCAGCTTGACGGCATCGACGAGCCGACGGAAGCCAATGTTCGCCGGAAGCGTTGACAACCAATATTTGGTCGGCGCCTCTTCGCCTGCCGGCGCCTCGATCGGCAGCCATTTCCTCCGACCGGCTTTCGCCGCGCCACTAATCTCGATGTGCCGGACGGACGCGCACACGGGCGAAGCGCGAGGACAACCTTTCTGCCATACCCTCACGCCACGTGATCTTGTGCCAAGCATGTGATGGCAGGCCGAGCGCAAGCTTCTTGGCCGAAATCGCTCGGTGCGTAACCCTGTGGTAAAGCGATCATCCGGTATCCACGGGAGGAGCCAATGACCACGCGCACGCTGTTCGTGACCCATCGGGCGCCAAACCGCCCGTACAAGGACAGCCAGGTCATCAACGCTATATTGAAGGAGGCGGTCGCGGCGACGAGCAGCACCGTCTTCTCGTGTGCAAGGCTATTGGTGATGGCGTTGGCGATAGTCTGACTCTTGCCCCTGCCGGGCGGGCCGAACAGTACATAGCCCGCGCCGCGCTGGGCAGCGACGACGGCAGCGATCTGCGAGGAACCGGCCGACAGCGGCGCGAACAGTTCGATCAGGTCGACGATATCGTCGATGGTCCGCGATCGATGAAGCTCGCCCGGGACCCATCGTAGCTGTGGGTCGGGATATCGATCAGGTGACGCACGACGGGATTGCTCTTGGGCAATCTGCGCGGTCGACGAGATCCTCCCATATCAGTTACTTGGTGAAGGACTGCGTCGCGAGCGTCACCGGCTCGGTGACTTCCCAGCCCTGGATGCTCTTGATGTGGCGGCGGACACCTTCGAGCTGGGCAGGCGGATCGGCTCATTCTGAATGAGGGGGTTGAGTTGCGCCGGTGCTCTCCGACTTGTCGGCCGGACTCAATTCGCAGGCTGCTGAAATACGAGCTGAAGACATTCGGCGGAAGCTGATCTGGATGATCGGGCTTGCAACGATGCTCATGGGCCTGTTCGCCCTACTGTTGGGTTGCAGCATCGCAACAAACCGTCGCGTCGATGACGGCAGCCATGCGCCAGCTCGGGCGACGGCCCGTTCGATGTGGTTCTGCCGAGTAGCGGATCCAGGAAATAGCCTCCACGTTAGACCGTACCGAGTCTGACGTCCTTCGAATGCGGGAGCTGCTTCTTCAACTGCACGATCGACATGTTGCCTCAGGTAATTTTAAGCGTGTCGCCGCCGATCTCCCGGTTGCAAGGGCAGAGCTCATTAGTCTGTATCGCATCCAGAACGCGTAGCGTGTCTTTTGGGCTGCGGCCGACATTGAGGCTTGTCGCATAGACATGCTGGATCGTGTTCTCAGGATCGACGATGAAGGTGTAGCGATGCGCGATGCCATCACGCGAGCGCACTCCAAGGCCATCGACCAGTGCGCCCTTGGTGTCGGCAAACTGCCAGATCGATAGACGGTGCAGGTCCTTGTGCTCACGCCGCCAGGCGAGCTTGCAGAACTCGTTATCGGTCGAGCCACCAAGCACGATTGCATTGCGATCGGCGAAATCCTTGGACAGGCGGGCAAACTCAGCGATTTCGGTTGGGCAGACGAATGTGAAATCCTTCGGGTAAAAGAAGATGACTTTCCATTTGCCGGGAAAGCTCGTCTCCGTCAGCGTCTCGAAGGCGCTCTGCCCGTTCTCCTGGTGCAGGTGAAAGCCGGGCTTCACGCCTGTGATGTCGAACGGCGGCAACTTACTTCCAATTCCAGACATATTGTCCTCACAACAACATCGCGTCACGCGGAAACTGCGTTCCGGGACTAGCAAAGCAAGCGATATGCCACCCGATCGACGGCAAGTACCCACCGTGCCGGTCATGAAACATTCGCCTTTGATGATGGCGTGTCCTCGAACCCGATCTGCACAGTATGATCTCTTCAATCGCCTCCGGCTAAGGCCCGGCATTCCCGCGTTCCGCGCCCTGTCGCCGGGTGCTCGTAATGGAACAAACACGCCAAGGCTTTGTCCGGTTTCAGTCAAAGCCCTTGCCGCTGTGGCGTGCGCCCACGGCATCCGGTCTCGGACGACGGCGCGATTAGTCGAGCATGGTCAGGCGCTTGACGCACCTGCGAAGGAAATGGCACGCCCGTTGCTAAATGGATGCAGCAACAACGAGTGAGGGCTGAGGGCATGCCGACGCCGATGGCGAGCGATGGCCTCCTTCCCGAAACCCGTGTGCCTACGTTTCTGAGAGAGAAACAGCCTCGCGCGTTCGGCGCAAAAAATTTGGCAATCGGTTGATGGAGAGCAACATGTCTTCGCTGAGACAAATCGCGTTTTATGGCAAGGGTGGCATCGGAAAATCGACGACGTCGCAAAATACGCTGGCGGCCCTTGCTGAGTTAGGCCAAAAGATTCTGATCGTCGGTTGTGATCCCAAAGCAGACTCGACCCGCCTCATCCTGCACGCCAAAGCGCAGGACACCATTCTGAGCCTGGCGGCAAATGCCGGCAGCGTCGAGGACCTCGAAATCGAGGACGTCATCAAGCTCGGCTACAAAGACATTCGATGCGTCGAGTCCGGCGGTCCGGAGCCGGGGGTCGGGTGCGCCGGAAGAGGTGTGATCACTTCCATTAACTTTCTGGAGGAAAATGGCGCCTATGAGGACATCGACTACGTCTCTTACGACGTGCTCGGCGACGTGGTCTGCGGCGGCTTCGCGATGCCTATCCGCGAGAACAAGGCGCAGGAAATCTACATCGTGATGTCCGGCGAGATGATGGCGATGTATGCCGCCAACAACATCTCCAAGGGCATTCTGAAGTATGCGAATTCCGGCGGCGTGCGCCTCGGCGGCCTGATCTGCAACGAGCGGCAGACCGACAAGGAGCTGGAGCTTGCAGATGCTCTTGCCAAGAAGCTCGGCAGCCGGCTGATCTACTTCGTGCCGCGCGACAACGTCGTTCAGCACGCGGAGCTGCGCCGCATGACGGTGCTGGAATACGCACCAGATTCCAAGCAGGCGGATCACTATCGCAATCTCGCGACCAAGATCCACAATAATGCTGGACAAGGCGCTATCCCGACGCCAATCAGCATGGACGAGCTCGAGGATATGCTCATGGAGCACGGCATTATCAAGCCCGTCGACGAGAGCTTGGTCGGCAAGACCGCGGCCGAGCTCGCCGCTGCTTCGGCATAGTTCATGATGTCGGCCTTCTCGACCCGGGAAGGCCGACATCGTCCACTCAGATGCGGGGGGACCTTCATGATTGGTACACAAAGAAAAGTGGCCGATACGGTGTCACCTCCTGTATCGGCAGCTCACGTTGCCGAGCTGCGCGATGCAAGTAAGCTCTACGGCCTTCTGACTGGACGCCATCCAACAGAAGTCGACATCAGCGATAATTACGATTTCGATCGCCATGTGCTCGCCTGCGTTCTCGCCGCATCCGCTATGGATGGCGGCCAACTTCCCGAACGGGCTGGCTTGACTAACCAGGAGCTCAATGAGCTCCTAGTGCAATACTTCCCGTCCAGCCCGGTCAGAAGGTGTAACTGGCGCGAACAGTCCGCGTTATCGGCTCCTGCCGAGACAATTATGGTGCGCGACCTCCTGCTTGCGCAACGTTCGACCCATAGCGAGGTCGGCGGCTGGTTGGCGACGATGATCGCGCGGCGCGCCATGGAGCCCAATCACTTGTGGGAAGATCTTGGTCTGCGGAAGCGGGACGAATTGTCCCGCCTCCTGACGCGCCATTTCGGGCCGTTAGCGGCTCGCAACTCAAAGAAGATGCGCTGGAAGCGCTTCTTCTATCGCTTGCTATGCGAAGATGACGGTCTGGTGATGTGTACTACGCCGGTCTGCACGGAATGCAATGATTTTGATCTTTGCTTCGGCGAGGAGAGCGGGGAGAGCCGGATGGCCGGACGACGGCGGGATCATCTGCGTCGTCTCGATGATTCCGTTTAAAAGACCAGCGCCCTACCAAGCGGTGGACCCGCGATTGCTTGGCCGCTCCCACCGCATTGTGATCGGCTAGCATTCAGGGTTTGCCAAATCACTTCGCTGTTGTCCGAGTTGCAAGTGTCGGTCACCGCCGAGCAAACCGAAACCATCCTCGCGCGCGTCCGCAAGCATGCCATCGAGCACAAAGGGCCGGTGCCCCGGCGTGGTGGCAATCTGACGCGACAATCACGAGGGTTCCCTCGTCAAGGGCGCATGATCGGTTGGTCAGCCAGGGCCGCGCGATCAAGTCGAAACAGTCGGCCCGGATGGTTTCTGGGCGTGGATCTAAATGGAGGTTGAGAATGATGACGGACGGCATCCTTTCGCAATTGAAGAAGGCCTCGGCGGCAGAGGAGTTTTTTGCACTGCTCGGCGTCGAGTACGACGAGAAAATCATCAACGTGGCGCGGCTTCACATCCTGCGTCGCATGGGTCAGTATCTTGCGGGTGAGGAGTTGACCGCTGCATCCGATCCTGAGATCGCCTTGCGTTGTAAGGCTACGCTTGAGCGCGCCTATGCCGACTTCGTCACGTCCTCCCCGATCGAACAGCGCGTGTTCAAGGTCCTCAAGGATGCGGCAGCGCCACAACCGAACAAGCATCCAGCCCTGGTCCAGCTCGGTTCCTTGGAGTGACTCGAGTTTCCATCTCGTGCTCTGGACCGTGAAGGTTCGGAGCTGACAGCTCCAGCTTGCAATTCAAACGGAAGTTGCAGTGGCCTCGTGGATCCGCAGCTTTAACACTTACTCCGCTCTCCTTAAGGGCCAATCACGACTGAGCGCTGGTTTGTCCATCCTTTCAAGCTGGTGCCGATGGCGCGCCTATCTCCTGCAATGGTACGCCGGCAGCGGGAAGCGCACATTCGGCGAGGAAAGCGCACCAGATTTGGATGACTGTCTTCTGTCGCATTCCGGACACGACTCGAGTCGGTAATCGAATGTTCCGATCGTCTGAGAGGCTGCCAACCCATTTCCTTCAGTAAGAGTCTGTATTGGCGCCCAATTTTAATCGCCTACGCAATTGGTACGACAATTGCTGACATGGCTCAGCCAGTGGAGAAGCGCATGCACATCTTGGTCCGCATCGATTGTGTTTTTGACGTCGCGCAGGTTCGCGCGCGCTGCCTGTCCGCACCATGATGCGTCGCGACGCCAACGCGATGGCCGCATATTCCGACCTGGCTGAGCTAAAAGCTCGGTTTGATTTGCGCCAAAGGTTCGTCGACGAAATCACCCCCGGCCGATCTATGGCCGAGGTTTCGTGGGCCCAGTCCTTGCTCTCCAGGGCCGGTGGCGTGGGACCGTTGACGGGCGGTTTGATCCCGGCGCTCGTGCTCTCGCCAAGAGTTGCGGGTTTGTCGCTGCAATCGGCGAGATCTCGAGGGCATTCGGAGCAATGGATCGCGTTTTCACCGGCAAGCACGTGGCGGATAATGATATCAGCCGAGCCTCTGCCACATCCTCGATCCGTACCAGCTCGGTCGCATCTCGAAGATGTGGGGGACCAATCGATTGGCTCGCGTGACCGGCGCGGAGAACCCGAAACGCGTGATTCCGGGGTCGTCGACACATCGAGCAATGTCTGTCTCGGCCCCGCGCTGCTGCCAGGCGGTGCTGACTCAATGGCGGGCACCCGGCCGAACTTTTGACTGAAGCAATCCTAAAGCGCGAATTCAAAGCTGGGGGCAGAGCGCCCGCTGGCGAGCCACTACTGAACAACGGATGGGAGTACAGATGATGAGTACCGCACCCAAAAGTGCAGCGCCGGCCGCGGGTGGTGGTCGCGCAGCGACCAAGAGGGAGCTGTCGGAACGATTTAAGGCGTATAAGCACGTCTGGGTCTTCATCGAGCAGGAACGCGGGGTTGTGCACCCCGTCTCCTGGGAGCTGATGGGTGCCGGCCGCCGGCTCGCCGACAAGCTCAACGTCGACCTCGCCGCGGTTGTCATTGGCCCGGTCGGCGAGACAACGGAGCAGGCGGTCGCCGAATCCTTCTGCTACGGCGCCGACCTCGCCTATATCGTCGCGGACCAACTCTTGGCCGACTATCGCAATGAGTCCTATACCAAGGCTCTGTCAGAGCTGGTCAATACGTACAAGCCGGAAATTCTACTCCTAGGAGCAACTACACTCGGCCGGGATCTCGCCGGCTCAGTGGCCACCACACTGCTCACCGGCCTAACTGCCGACTGCACCGAGCTCGATGTCGATCCCGACGGCTCGCTTGCAGCGACGCGGCCGACGTTTGGCGGCTCACTGTTGTGCACGATCTACACACTCAACTATCGTCCACAGATGGCAACCGTCCGCCCGCGCGTGATGCCGATGCCCGAGCGCGTGACGGGCGCCGTCTGCCGCGTCATCTCGCATCCGCTCGGGCTTGTAGAAGAAGATATCGTCACAAAAGTCCTCTCGTTCGTGCCGGACCGCGATTCTAAAAACTCCAACCTTGCCTATGCGGACGTGGTCGTCGCTGGAGGGCTCGGTCTGGGATCGCCTGAGAACTTCCAACTGGTACAGGAGCTCGCCGACGTGCTTGGCGCCGAATATGGCTGTTCGCGGCCGCTGGTACAGAAGGGCTGGGTCACCTCGGACCGACAAATCGGCCAGACTGGAAAAACCATTAGGCCAAAGCTTTATATCGCGGCCGGTATTTCGGGGGCGATCCAGCATCGCGTCGGAGTGGAGGGTGGCGACCTCATCGTTGCCATCAATACCGACAAGAACGCCCCGATCTTCGACTTCGCCCATATCGGTATCGTCACCGACGCCATTCGACTGTTGCCGGCATTGACCTCTGCATTCCGTGCGCGGCTGTCGCCGCACTCGCACGACCGCATCGCCGGCTAGGGAGCTTGTTATGATCGAGGAAAAATTCGACGCGATCGTCGTCGGTGCTGGCATGGGCGGGAATGCGGCGGCACTTACCATGGCCGAGCGTGGCCTGAAAGTGCTGCAGCTGGAGCGCGGCGAGTATTCGGGGTCGAAGAACGTGCAAGGGGCCATCCTGTATGCCGATATGCTGGAGAAGCTGATCCCGGATTTCCGCGAGGATGCACCGCTTGAGCGGCATCTGGTCGAGCAGCGCTTCTGGATCATGGACGAGCGTTCGCACACGGGGCTTCACTATCGCTCCGATGATTTCAATGAGGAGAAGCCGAACCGCTACACCATCATCCGCGCTCAGTTCGATAAATGGTTCTCGCAGAAGGTCCGCGAGGCCGGCGCCACGGTCCTGTGCGAGACCACGGTGACCGAGCTCCTCCAGGATTCACATGGGCGGGTAGTCGGGGTGCGCACAGACCGCGATGGCGGTGAAATCCATGCAGATGTCGTCGTGCTGGCCGAGGGGGTGAACGGAGTGCTCGGGACGGGTGCGGGGTTAAGAGGGCGACTGAAACCGGATAAGGTGGCACTTGCGGTCAAGGAGATGCATTTCCTGTCGCGCGAGACAATCGATGCTCGCTTCAGCCTCAAAGGCGACGAGGGGCTCGTCATCGAAGCTGCCGGAACCATCTCCCACGGCATGACCGGCATGGGCTTCATCTATTCGAACAAGGAATGTATCTCGCTCGGTATTGGCTGTCTTGTTGCCGACTTCCAGCGTACCGGCGAGACGCCCTACGGCTTGCTCGAGGCTTTCAAGCGTCACCCCTCCGTCGCGCCGCTGATCGAGGGTTCGGAAGTAAAGGAATATTCCGCGCACTTGATCCCCGAAGGTGGGTACAAGGCGATCCCGCAGCTTTGTGGTGAGGGCTGGGTCGTCGTCGGGGACGCCGCCCAGCTCAACAACGCCATCCATCGCGAGGGGTCCAATCTGGCGATGACGTCGGGCCGTATCGCGGCGGAAGCGATCTGTCTTATCAGATCGCGAAATGATCCGATGACGGCGAAAAATCTTTCGCTATACAAAAAAATGCTGAATGACTCCTTCGTAATCAAGGACCTGAAGAAGTACAAGGATATGCCGGCACTGTTGCATACCCACTCGCAGAACTTCTTTCTCACATATCCGCAGCTCTTCTCGAAGGCGATGCAGGATTACCTGCGCGTCGACGGTACACCAAAGCTCGAGAAAGAGAAGCTGATGCTGAGCTCGTTCATCAAGGCGCGATCGTGGAGTGGACTGTTCAGCGATGCCCTCCGCATTGCCCGGGCCTGGCGCTGATCACGAAGCAAAGACAACGACGATTGACGGAGCCAGAATCAATGTCGAGCGAGCCATCCCAACGTGTCGAGGACAAACTATTCTACAACCGTTATCTTGTTGATTCCGGCCGCGCCCATATCAAGGTGCGGCCGCACGCCACGCCATCGTCGCAGCTGCTAGCCATGCTGAAGGCTTGCCCAGCACGGTGCTACGATCTCAACGATAAAGGTCATGTTGAGATTACAGTCGACGGGTGTCTCGAGTGCGGCACCTGCCGGGTGATCTGCGAAGAAAGCGGTGATATCAAGTGGAGCTACCCACGGGGCGGTTACGGTGTGCTATTCAAGTTTGGTTGAAGCTTCAGGGGAGGGCCTGGCTTTGGCAGGATGCGGCGTTGTCGCGATGCAACGAGATGCGCGGGACTCGAGATTCACCCGGGCACATTCAATCGCGGCCACGGGCAGGCCCTTGCATGAGACAACCGCAGCTTCCCAGCTTCCCCCCATAGTATTCCCGAAGATAGCCAAAGCGAGCGGATCCAAAACAAGGGCGCGACGCATTGTATCGCGGGGATATATCGTCGGCCGGAGAGCATTATGATGATTCGAGTACAAAAGAGCAGGGCAGCCGCTAACGCGCGGCGAGCAGAGGTAGGCCGTGAGAGTTCGGTTGGCGACATCCAGGCATGCATAGCCGAACTGAGAAGCTTGCCGCGCGAGAAGCTCGCGGATGCGGTGTTCATGCTCTCAATGAATGCAAGATGGCAGGGCGAGTTGATCCGACAGGCGATCGAGAAGCGCGCCGAGGTCGACTTGGACTTTGATCCGCCGGCGAATGCGGATTTGGCGACCTATCTCGCCAATGATGCGGTCTCGACCTTACGCCACCACGTTGTTGACCTTCCGGACTTGCTGGACTTCTTGGTTCAGCAAGCGCCTGACGTCTGCTTCACCGTCCATCGGGAGGAGGCCGTTTTGCTGCTTGCCGCAATCATTCGCGAACAGCGGCTCGAAGGAGTCCCTGAAGGCCTCAGGCTCGCCGGGCTGCTGAATGAGCCAGCGAAGGATCGTCATGCCGGGATCGGTTCGGAAGCGGACTTGAGGGGAGCCGCCGACTGCGTGTGAGTGTTCAGGGCGCTTTGAGAAAAGTCCCTGCAGAGAAGTCAAAACCGCGTCGAGAGTCCCGGCGTAGTTCCTTTCTCCTCCGTTTAACGTTTATCGCCGACGCGGAGCCGCTATGCACGCCCGGTCGCGGTCCCCGGCCGCGTCAAGCTCGGGACCTGAGTGAGCACGAGATTCGCAGTTCTGAGGTTTCGTGTTCAGTTGCAGCAAGCGCGGTGCGCAGCGCTGGCGGATCATGGAACTATTCACTAACAGGCTAGCAAGGGAAATCACGGCAGGACACGTCGGCCAAGCAGCGGCGACGTTTTTCCGTAGATGGCAGGCTTGCCGGGCGCAGTTGATCCATGTTCACTTTAGCGTCCGGTTTGGCGCCACGTCCTCCCGATCATGCGCATAGTAAGATGGTCTCAAGCTCTCGTATGCGCGAACGGCGCAAGACACAAAGTCGCGAACTCCGCAGAATGACACCATCTCGGCCGTGATTCTTGAGAACCACGGACTCGCGGTCATGCCAAGACGCCGCCTTTTGAGTTCGAGAGAGCCGCATTCGCCTCAGAAGAATGATGGAGTTCTCCAGGGCCTGACAAGACAAGGGCGTGGCACGGAAATAACAATCAAATTCCGCCGGGTAGCCCAGGCGACGTCCAGCAGATCGAGGACCAACAAAATGCCACTCCAGTCCATGGCGACCCTCCGTTGATGGGAGGGTCGTCCCCGCGGCTGATGTAGTGATGAGCTGCAGGGCCGAGCTTCGCCAGGACTCGCGATTCGCTTCGATCAGGCAGCGGCCAAACTGCTCTCAAAGATCAGCTCTCGGACGTTATTGGTTCAGCGAATTCACACGATCGACAAAGCAGAAAGCCGTCCGTTCCGTTCATGCGATCGGCAATGTTGCGAAAAGTCGCCCCTTCGAAGAGATCCTCGTACCTGTCGCGGAGGAGGTTGCCCAAGACGTGTCGTCGCTCAAAATCCATGCAGCAGAAAGTAACATCGCCGTTTGGGAGAAGAACATTACGATATTGCCGTTCGTCGGGACATGTTAGTGTTCCAACGATTGGTTGTCGTGCTTCAACCATCTCGAGTTCGCCGCTGCCACCTCTCCTGCGCTGCGGACGCAAGCGGACCAGCGCTTCGTCAGGAATGATGCCGACAAGTTCGGGATGAACCTCGCCCTTGACAACGAAGAGCAGTGATGAAATGTCGCCGTCGACAAGTTGCCGCATCAAATCGACATAGTTGCGCCTGACGAGACCACTATCCATATACGTGCCGTCATCAACAACCTGCACCAGGAAAACGCGGAACTGCAGCGCACGTAAGCGTCTTAGATCCTGCCCATTCATTCCGGCCAGGGTTGTGAAAATCCGGATTCCATGGCAGCACGCGTAGGCATGCTCAACCATTTCGGTGCAAGCCGGATTGAGCCAAGGCTGCGAAAACCCGGAAAAGCTGATGTCGACAGCTGCTGGTACGTGCGCCAGGCATCGCTTGAAATCTTGCAGAGAAAGATGCTTCACGTCGGATCTCGCTCTTTGCCGTTCGGCAAACCTGTCCTGCGAGCAATAAGTACATCCGACGACAGAGCCCGTTGTCGTACTTATCTCCAAGACCCTGCCGCCAGCGACTGCAGAGCGCAGCTCCTGTAGAGTCATCGATCTGACATTATCCACTTCCGCGCTCCTCGTTGGGAATAAGAATCTTGAGGGTGACCGTCGAGCTATATCCCTCAAGCCAGTTCGCTCATGCATCATTTCGTTCGTCGCCCATCAGCGCGACATGGCACCGTTGCAAGCGCGACCGCGAAAGATGAAGAAGGCGCCACGGCTCTCTCCGCCTAGTCCAGCAGGATCGGGCAGCTCCCGAGTGCGCTTGCATCGATGGGCTTGGCCTAGCGTCTCGTTTACTTCAACAAGCATCGCTCATGCCAGGCGATACTGTGCATAAGTCGAACACGTTCGCGATACATCTCGTCGTAATTGCGGCAACCGAGGCGCAGCTCTACGCGATCGATAGCGTACAATATGACCTTACGTACGATTCAAGCTCTTTCAGAACTGAGTTGAATTGCGGGTTTCTCTGAACATTCGGCGCCGTTGCCGCTGCCCCAAGCACCACGTCATCGTGATCGTGGTGGTCGGAATCCGCCGCGCGACGTTGGGATCGCGATTGCGAGTGCCCTCGGCCGCAGTCGACATCCGAAAATCTCCATCGTGCCTTCATGCGGCAAGTCGAGAATTTGAACGGTCGAGAACGCTAGTTTAATATAGGTGTGAGCTGGCGCTATTTGCGCGACTTGGGCTAAATAGCCGACTTGGATCCCGACTGTGCTCAAGCGAAAAGATGGTCGCTATGGCCCGTGAATTGCCGCATTCAGATTGCGCACTTGAAATCGATGGGCGACTCGAGACTGAATTAGCGACGAGAGACGGGGCCAAAACCGGCGCGCGAGCTGAAGAAGCGGTTTCCTATGCTTCGAGTCAGAATCCATGACGCGCAAACCAAGGCTCGAGAGGACGTCTAGCTAGGGCGAACGATCGCAGCCACCGACGTGCTGGCTTCTTACTGACAAATTGGTGTTTGAGATCTACATCGAGGCCACCACGGCGAACCAGGCCGGCGGCGGTATTGGTACAAGCTTGCTCACCCGAAAGAAGAACAACGCATTGGACGTATCTGCTCCGCATCTGTCGCGAGCCATCGGTCGATTTGCGATCGATTGGTTTGACGAGCCGGGAAGCGTTCTTGCATTCATCATCGACACTTGCCGGGTATGTGTGTGATCAACGCGGCGTGCGCAAGGCTTGGGCCAAATGGTGGGGCCGTTACCTTCGAACACACATCGGCATCGAAGACCGAAACCTCGTCTATCATAGTTTTCGGCATGGGTTTCAGGACGCGCTTCGCCGCGCTACACCCGATGAGGAATTGCGAGACGCCTTGGCAGGCCGCAGCGCCGCAGGGAAATCCGTCAGCCGGACCTACGGGGCCAGGCAGATGCTTCAGCGCTGGGGCATTCAGAGGCTGCAGGAGACGGTTTCCAATGTCAATTTTCCGGGTCTGGACTTGTCGGGTCCGCACGTCAGGACCTGTTAAGCGCACGCGCGGTGCCAAGGTAACCCGATGACCGGCAGGTAAGTCTACCTAGCACCTGAGTAATTAGCTGATGGACGAGAATCGCACGGGCTCGCCTTGTCAGGCTGTTCGGCGTTTGACCACACCTGAAGTGGCCGCTGCTGACTCTCTATGTTGCGGTCTGCTGAGCTTCATATCAGCTGGTCCCACTCTTTCAGCCTCCTCCTCACTCACTTGTTCGGCTTCTTCGAAGTTCTTTGATCTGGTCATTCCTTGTCGCATGGATCGGTCGACTTCCACTCTATATCTCGAGATTTCGTTATCGATCTCGTCAGCGCGTTTTAGAGCTGCCGTGTCTGCCTTGTTGCTTCGCAGTGCGACCTGCTCTTGGCGGAGTCCTTTAATTGTCTTACTTAACGTAGTGAGTGAATCGAAATTTTGATGGAGGACACTGCTGATTAGTTCGCCGGCCTCCTTGTCCCCCCGGGGCGCAGGCTGAATCCACGCATCGCCGTCCGTTCCACTAAACTCCAACCCCAAGGCACTGTTGAGCATTCCTCGCTTTTGCCACCCTACATACATCTGGCCGTCACACTCAAACAGTAAAGGGACTTCACTCGACTCTCGATCGAAACTCGTAATTGTGAAGGGTCGAATATCGTACAAGCAATTCCACGCATCGTGCTCAAATTGGTGCCGAAGTCGGTCAGGCGTCCGTAGCACAGCTGTGGAAATGATGTTTGAAAAAACGACATGAACTGGGACCAACAACTCTCTGATGCGACGAAGCTCTGTTATCTCCTCTGCTCGCGACTGGAATGCAACGTTGTGCGATAAGGGAGAATACAGGATACCGTCTCCCAGTTTCACCAGCTGCCGATGATTTCGCTCCAGCAAATCGACGATCCGATCAAGGGAGCGGCCAGTCGCAACGCCCGAAATGGCACTGTAGGTGGAGCCCACATTGCCCGCAGCCCCTAGCACCGCGAGTAGTGTCTCAATCATCGGATGATCCTCCCGTGTTCTAGCTTGATCGCTCGCTCCACCTCAATTTTTCGATGAGTCAACGAAGGAAATTGCGCCTGGAATTTACATCGACAGTCAGGATACGCCTTCCATCAACCGACACAAGCCTTTCACAGAGCATCAAAGGCTTCGCTGCGGTCACTCTTATTGTTGAAAGGGACGAGCGCGGGAATCGACTCGCATAGCTCAAACAAAATGACCGCACCTCAGGCTGCGAATGGAAAGCCTTGGTGCGGCCCTGTTGCTGTTACGCGACTTTCACCAGGAAGCCTTTGGTGGCTCGGTCTCGTCCTTCGACCTTGTAAAGAACGCCCAGCTCATGCAGCGCCGTCGCAACGTTGCTGGCGGCCTTCGCGAGGTCCTCCTTGAGTCTGGCGAATTGCCGTTGCGTCAGTGACAGTTGCGGGCGGACGTAGGAGAACGGCGTCTCTCCGGGCTCCCGTGTTCGCATCAGTTCAATCACAGCCTGAGCCACTGAGTTGTTGCGCGGCGCGTACACCTTGGGGCCATCCGGCTCGAAGTCCCACGCAGCCTCCTTGAGCCCCGGCATGTTGGTGTGAATGTCCTGCAGGATGGCATCACCGCGCAGTCCTTACGGAGCACAATGTGCACGTCAGCCTCCGCGCATCGCCTCTCAAGGTCGTTCACGCGCCTGATGCAAATGCGGTTGATGGCTTGGATCACCGATGCCGAAACGTCCTTCTGGGAGATGACCGCCAAGATGTTCTCGTATGTGCCGTGGCGCGGAGCCTTGAGCCACGAGAAATCCTTGGGGCCGTCGATGGCGAAAACGTTGTTGATCGGCCGGGTGGGATCTTGCCAGTAGAGCCCGAAGATCACGGCGACGTTGCAATCCTGCCAGTCGTTCTTGCCATCCACCGCGCCCCAATATTCCAGCATTGCCTCGACTAATGCATCTGCGACGGGGGACGGCATGCCTTCATAGCCAGATCAACGCTCTACGCTTCATGGCGGAACTGGTGTGAGAGGCGCGGCGTCGCGAAGGGCAGCTCTCAGCCTCTAGCAGGTGCACTTGCGGACGGCTTCACCAGCAGTGACCGTTCAGGGTAGTGGCAAATTTGCGAGGTCTTGGGCTGGTATGGCGGGGGCCGAAGAACGGGTACAATTCCCGTGACGGGCCGTTAGAAGGAGGAAAACATGGACAGCAAGTTATTGGCCGAGATCACAAAATATGCATTCGCATTTGACTTGCTCTTTCTTTTCGCGGCGCTGCTCTGGTGTTTCGTGATCCTTGCACTCATGGCGGCTTTGTACATGTTTGCCAGCGCAGGGGTGTTAATAACAAGCCGGCCGCACGATGTCGCGTTGGCGATATTCCTGGTGGCTATCGGAATCACAGCCACGGGACTTTGGGCAGGGTACTACTTCTGGCCTAACACCTCCATCGCATTGTTCCTGCTAAGCGCAGGCGGTGCCGTGGGCCTGTTAGCATACAGGATCAGAGCATGGTCTATAAAAGGAGGACTACCCGCTGGACATCGCTACACTTTCCGAAGCCCACTGCCCGCGTCACCCGAGGAAACGAAGCGCCAAGAAGACAGGGTGCTAAAGGTGACTCTCTTCATCTTCGGGCCATTCATCTGGCTGTTCGGAGTACAAGTTGCCATTCTCGGGCCGCTGTGGGTAGCTCATGCTCTGTGGGGCAACCCTTCGTGAGGCTCACTCACATATGCGGCTGGCTTCCTCCGCTGCGGCCATGCAACGCGGGTTCGGCGCTGAGAATGCGCTTGAGCCGCTCCAGCTAGTATATCCGCTGGGCCACTCCTGCATCTCTATGGCACGCCGGCTTCGGCAGGAAGCGAACGATAGCTTTGCCTGCGAGAGCCGTGACTCGCCAACGTCGCAGTTGGGTCAAAATCGGTCGTGAGGGACCCGCCTTCGAGTTCCGGTGTTGCGCTAGAAGCCGACGTGACCTCCCTAATCGGTGCGGGGTCGCGAGTAGCCGCGACCCTGCTTCTCGTCCACGCGGATGTTGCCCCGGTACTTCCAACCTAAGACGGCTTCCATGACCGTGCGAATCTTCTGCGCTTGCTCCTTCGTCCGCGCGGCCGTTGCGATGCTGAGCGCATCGAACAACTCGGTGGTATGCACGCGATCCGGCGGTAGCGGCTCGCTTTTGCAAGGAGATGAGTGAGGAGGACGTGTTGCGTGCGGCCCTAAACTTTGTCCTTGTCCCGAAATCGTTGGCAGAAAAAAAGGAGCTCTCAAAACGTTTCAATGTGATGAGACACCTTCTTGAGCACCTGAAAGTGGAAGTGGAGGACATTGCGACAGCGATCCGGAAACGTGGAGGGATCGAAAAGCTGGCCAGTATGGCTGCCAAACATCGCCAAGGCCAGAATGGTCAAACCAAGATGATGAAGGTGAACAAGATCGGGACGAGCCAGAGATCGCGGAAGAAAAGCGCAAGGCCGATGCCAAGTTTTGGCAGGCTCATTAGCGTCGGTCTTTCACCCAAACTGACCGAAAAGCTCGATCAATTTGCCGATCAAACTTGGATCAAAATGATCGGTTAATCATGAGCACAACAGCAGGCCAAGCCCCTACGGCTAGGCGCGGTTTGCCTTCTGCGGATTCGCGTTTTGGAATGTCTTCAGCGGCGTATAGCGGAACGACCTCCTTATTCGCGAGTCTGTTCCGGCACGCCCGGGAACTGTAGCGCGGTATCGACCTGCTCAAGCTGGCGTCGGATATCGCTTCGCTGATCGGCGTCTTCGGTAGCTCCAAGTAGTTCGAGGAGCTTTTCCTTTCGAGCAAGCAGGTTCCTGGTAACTGTCGTCACTCTCCGCCCTCCGCTGCTAAGATTGCCATCAAGCAGAAGCGCGCCGGCAAACCCATCACTGCGAACAGCGACCGCGTGGCGAGAAAGTCGTCGGTTTGATGGACGCGCTGCGCAAGAGCATTGGCAGCGAAAAACTCCAAGCCGGGCAAGAAGCCACGCAAGGTCGCGAGCGGTCAGAAGGAAATGCTCATGCCAACCGCCGGCAAGAAACCGGCCAAGGAAGCTGCCGCAAAGAAGCCGGCGGCCAAAGCAAGCGGAAGTCGGCCTGAGGCGAGGTCCTTGGACCCCTGGCCGATGCTCGACCGCTGCCATAACCATTTGAATGTAAAGTAATTGACTGCCTCGATTGCTGCCGATACCAACAGGAATACCAACAAAGATCACGCGCGGTATAGCTGACAAAAATAGAATAGCAGGCTCCCCAGCGTGTAGGCGCGCGCCATGCCGTTCCGATCCACCTCGCCTCGGCTGGAATCGAACCCTGCTCTGACTCGAGATCTCGGCCGAGATCGACCTAGCGTAATGTCGCGAGGTCAAGGGAGGGTCTTGTCATGCGAATCGGCGAACGATCCGAACCTCGTAAGGACGCCCGATTACTTGCTTCTTGAGCGTGCCGGCACATTCAACCTGGTGGCACATCTGAGCCCACGGCGTGGGTCCAACTCGCAATAGATCTGTCCCACTCAGTCGGCCGAGCAATAAGTCGGTGGATGCGGCGGGCGAACGATTTCGGGCGACGTCACATTCTCAACCGCGTCCTTGTCGCGATCGGAAGGTGCGCTTGCCAAAAAGGTGTTGGCCAGCGGTGTGCGGCTGCTTGGTAAATCGAAAAAAGCTGCCGCACAGAATGGTGCCATGTTTCAGCAGTTCGTACGGCGAAGGCCTCCATAGCGACGCAATCGCCGAGGAGTTGACGGCCGATTGCCTCTGCACCGTCCACCGCCGATGCTAAGGCGTTCGCAAGGCCTTGGGATGCGATCGGATCAAAGCTTGCGGCGGCGTCGCCGATTGCTAGCCAACCTTCACCGGTCGGATGATCGAGGAACGACGGCGAGGCGTCGACGCTCTGCACATGGCCGATACGAACCAGTTCCTTGGTCCAACGAGGAAGTGTGTTTGTGTTGTCGATCGCAGCGAGAAGGGCTGACCGCGCGGCGCCGCTTCGGGCGCGGGCGGGATCACCGGTGAACAGGGCGCACGTAAGCGTCTGCCCCGGGCCGCATACCGCGTACCACCATCCGACCGCAGTGGCTTCGACGGTCAGTGACGCCGGTTCGCTCTGCCTTTCTGTGTCGGGCGCGGACTGGATATGAACGGCGAGCAGGCGAAAGAGACACTTTCGTTTCGCGCCGAGCCGGCGAGCTAATGTCGACGTGGGCCCGCTTGCATCGACCACGAACGCCGCACGCAGGGAGGCCAGACCATTCCTCGAACGGCTCTGCACAGACCAATATCTATTGCAGCGGCTTAGACCGCGAACGTGATGGCCGGGAAAGACACGGACGCCGGCCCTCATGGCTCGGCTCACGAGCAACTGCTCGAGGGCGACGCGGTCGATCACCCAAGCGCGCCCACCCGGGTGACGGAGAAAATGCTCGCGGTCCGGCCGAGCCATCGACCATGCGCGATCGATGCATGCGAGGGGACATGCCAGATTGCCATTCGCTTCGATAACGTCGAGGAGACCGAGATGAGACAGAATAGGAATGGCGTTCGGCGTCAGTACCTCACCGGGCTTGCCCTTAGGCTGCAGGTCTTTCTCCAGGAGTGCGACGAGCAGACCCCGCTCCGCGAGAGCCGCGGCGGCGACCGCTCCCGCCGGGCCCGCGCCGACCACGAGAACGTCCCAGACGCGGTCGTCGTCCACGCCGTTCACACCTCGCCCTGACGGAACTGATGGCGCGGCGGCGTGGTCGCTTCGGGCGGCGCGTCGAGGCCCGCTTGGAACGGAGTCGGCTCCGGTGTCCGCTCCCGCAGCGCCTCGATCCGGGTAATCAAGGCAATTTTTTCGTCGGAGCCGGCATTCGCGCGATCGCGGCCAGTCTCCACGTGGACCGTTTCCGGGAAGCCAACCTCGCGCAGCGCCTGCGGCGTTTGGCGTGGTTCGACAATGCCGAGCGTTGCCCACAGCTGAACCATCTTGTCAATGCGCTCGTAATAGGTGCGGCCGCGCACGTCGCGCAGCCAGTCCTCCCGCAGCAACGCGTGCTTGAGACGCTGCAGCTTTGCCTCATCAAACGGATCGGTGAGGTTAGCGCTCGCTCGCTCGAAAGCGGCAGAGCTCAGCACTTGGTCGGGCACGCGCGCGCCCCAGAAGCTCGGGAACGACAAATATGTGCTAGGGGAGTAATCGGCGCTGGAGTTGCACGATGCTTCGTCGGTCTGCCAGGGCAGGCCGAGCCAGCGCGTGAGCGCACCGGGGCCCGCAGCTGTGATCGGGCCTGCGGGTCCGAGGCATGTGTCCCGCGTCAGTTGTGAACCGAAATCCTGGCGCACGGCCTCGCCCTCAGGGACAAGGTTCAATCTGTACAGCAGGCGATCGTCGTGTTGGGCCGCGTGATGCAGCGCCCACAGCTCAGGCCGCCGCATCGGCCATGTAAGCTCGATGCCTGGGTGGAACGGGCCGCCGAGGCACTCGGTCAGGCCCGCGCGCATCAGCTGAGATACTTGCGCATCGGCGGAGAGGGCCGCGAAGTCCGGTAGCGACGGTGGTCCCTGCCAATCGGACACAAACGTGCCCGCGGCCCACCGATCGAGGTGTACGAACATCGTAGGCGTGACCGACAGAAAGGTCAGATCGACGTCGCGGGCCTCACCAAAGAGGTCCCCGTATATGTAGGGTATCTGCCGTTGCGAGCCGGGGCCGGGAGATACCGGGCGGAACAAGGCACATACCTGTTGGCGCCATGACTTGTTCCCGGGACTGGCGTCGGCCAGGCGTGAGATCACCGAGACGGCCTGCGCATCGAGCGGCGACCCCACGCCGTGCGCGACAAGGAATCCGTGATTGATCCACTGCAGTGCGGTTAGACGGTCGAAGATCGGCCAAACGTCGTGCGAGAAACTTGTCGTCATCGGTCGGGCGAGCCAGCCGGCTGCCATGAACGCCTCCCGGACGGTGTCGTCCATCGTCACGAGACCGTTAAGGCCGGGCGCGAAATTGGGCGGCGTGACGACCACATAACCGGGATCAGCTTCGAATTCCGTGGTGCCCACGGTTACGCGCGCGCGCACCGGCCCGTCGCATGTGTCGTCATACCAACGATCGTTGTTGGCGAAGGTGACGGGGCGCATACTGGTGTAGAACGGCGCCGACTTGCCAAAACCGCCCAGGAAAATGAGCCGCCCGGCGTCGTCGGTTCGTAGCTCGCCAAGCGTGACGAAGAAATTGAGAATCTGCCCATCGTCGAAACGGAATTCGGGCCCGGACAGGTTCAGACCGCCGATCTGCCGCGCTGCCGGGCGAATGTCGAGCTCACGCCGCCGAGCATAGTCCACGTTGCGCCGCGCCGCTGGAACCACGAACTGCGCCGGCAGGTCCATGGCCTGGTTGAACTGGTACCAGCCGGCTTTGAGATTGGCGACTTCAACGCGCCAGGAGATCTTCACGTCCGGGCCCTGGACGAGTTCGATGGTCTCTCCTGACTTCAGCCGCGCATAGACGTGGAAGCGCACCCCTTGGCGTTTAATCTCGCCGGCCGCAGTCTGAAACCCGCCGCGCGCATCGGGCGTTCCGCCGATCACCTCGGGCGCCAGCGTGTAGTCGTCCTGCCCCTGCGCGTTGCCCAGGCGCGCAATGCCGATCGGCGGATAGACGCCTATCCAGGCAATCTCGGATGCACTCACGCCCGCCATGTCGTCCCCCCGGTATGCTGCCGCCTATTCCTTGAATCTAAGGTCCATCTCGTCTTCAGCGATGATGCTGTCGTCAAAGCCGGTCGAGCGCAGCACACGAACCGTGGCACGCTCCGCGGTAGGAAACTGGTTGCGGTCAAGCACGACCTTCGGGCTCTTCTGGCCAACGGCGATCGTTTGCCATGTTTTCTCGCCGTCAGGCCGCACCTGGATCGTGTAACTGACGCCCGGCTCATCGGGGGCGGCCATGGACATCGATCGCTTTTCGGGATGTCCAGGCGGCCCCGCGCCCATTTCCAATCCTTGAGACCGGGCTGCCACGGTGGGTTCCGAAGAACCTGCCTCGAACGTGTTTACAACCTTGCCATCGTGCAGCAGCACGAGACGGGCCATGCCCTGCGCATACGATACGTTCTGGTCGATCAGCCCGGCCTTCGATGCATGGTCGTCGCTGGGAAGGAGAATGGTTGGCCGCACGCGGCTCAGCTCCTTCCCATCCGCCGCTTCCACGACGAGTTCGAACCCGGTGCCTTGCGGCGCCTGGTTGGCGGGTGGAGCCGCGCCTGCCGTTGCTGATTGGCTTGCGGCCGCGGTGGCCGGATTGACATAAAGGAATTCGCCCGTACCTGATCCGATGTCGACGGATCCGACGACGTGAATAACTTTGTTCTCGTATGACATCATTCGCCTCCTGATCGTCCGCCGGTATCACGCGTTCGGCGGAGCGAGCGCCGTATCCTCATGGACCAGGCGATCGTGAATGGCCTCATAAGTATACGCCGAGAGCCACTGGCTGTCGGCATAGGTCATCACATCGTGATGGATGTTCCCCGGCAGCGCCCGCATCTGCAGCCCGAGGGCGGGGTCGCCGAGATCGAAGCCCACGAATTCCTGCGCTGGTGAGCTAATCAAGCCACCGGCATAGGGAAAGGTCGTTTCGAGGTTGTCTCGGGGCTGGCCCGTCCCCTGAACAGGATCAAAGGTCGGGAAGCCCGGGTGCCGGCGCTGGAACGTGTGGCCAAGTTCGTGCGCGCCGTACCAGTCCGCGAAACTCGCGTCGCTGTCGCCGGTCCAGCCGTTAGGCACGCCGCAGGGGCCGCATGCCACCGCCCCGAAGATGGTGGTCGCCTCATCGTAAAGGGCGCTGCCGCGCATGAAGCTTTTGCCCGCCTCATTGTCAACCAGGCCATAATAATGGGTCCGTGGATCCATTCCGGATGAAATCTCTCGCATGCGCAGGGCCGATAGTTGGGCGTTGACCAGGATCGACTGATTGCCCCCGAATGGCGGCCTAAGGCGGTCGCCATCGATGACAATCTGTGACCATTCGAGCGCGGCGACCGGGTAGGCCCGCGTCAGATAGGACCGAAGGTAATCGAAATGGATTGCGCCCGGTGTGATCGTCGCCGTCGGGGCGTTCGTGCTGCGATAGCGAAGCCCGATCGCCCGGATGCGCAACACCGGCGCTGCGACGAAATTGGCGCTCATCGCCGGTTGCGCCGCGAGTGGCAGCTTCTCTCCTCCCGGCACATTGAGGTGGTCGAGACGGAGTTCGATCGATCCGGCGCCGAGCGCGTCGGCCGGAAGAACAAAATTCAGGCTTTCGGCGACATCGAAGCGTTGTCCCATGAGATCGGGCGTGCTCGCCGGATCCAGCTTCACGCGGTTCATCGCCGCGAGATAGAAAGCGCCGCCGTTGGCGCGTCGCCACGTAATCTCGCCAGTCACCAGCGTCGAGGCAGCGACCGTGGCGGGGTCGAGGTAGACGCGCACGATTGTGGGTTTGCCGGCAATGAGCCGCACACGGTTGTCGAGCGCCTGGATGACCTGCACGATCTCGACGCCACGCACGCCGACATTGGCCGCCGAGCCCGTCCCCGCTGGAGCCAAGGCCGCTGCCGCCATTCGTGCCCGGCGCGGCCTCCTGATGGTTGGCTGTTCGTAGGGCGAGGACCCCACCGGATCATATTTCGGCGCCGCCCTGCCGCTGGAGCTCGGCGCATCCGCCGCTGACTTTCTTGGCCGTCGCGCACGTGGTTTTGTGGTCAAGGCGCCCTCCCTTCTCTTCTACACCAGTCACGCTTGGTGTTGCGCATGGCTACCGCGCGATGTTCCCTCAACTTTGGTCAGCGCGCTCGATGACGAAATGATCACGCGTTATACGTTGCGCTAAAGTGTCAATCGCTTCACAGGCTTGATGCCACTCGGCGAATATTTCGGCACTGAGCGGCAGCGGATGCTCGTCGGGCTGAAACGTCGTCCCGAGCGGATAAAGCTCGCCGGGCGTCCTTGTCATCTCAATATGATTTCCGAGCACGAGTGAAACCGGGTGCTCGGATGCGAACGCCGCAAGGCGCGCCGCGCTGCGTCGATAAGCCGCCCAGTCGGCAACAGTCAGCAGGCCAGGGTAGAGCGTGTCCCCGGTCAGCAGAGCCTGCATGCGAGGGTCATAGACGGCGATGTGATCGGAAACGTGGCCTGGAAGGGGCAACACGACCAGCGCACGGCTGCCGAGATCGAGCGTGGCTTGCCCTTCCGGCCAAGCGGGGAGATTGAACGCGTGCTGAACCGCGCCTACGCCGCGGCCGATAACCCTTGTCTGGGGCCGCCCGGCAAACTGCCTGTCCCAGAGGACATGATCGCCGTGGCCATGTGTGTGCGCTATAATAAGCTCGCTGATGGCGCGACCTTCTTCGGCACGCGGTGACAGCAGCATATCGACGGCCTCGCGGATCGGCAGGATTTTCCGTGGGTCGCCGTCGTCGGGACCGGCCCCCGTATCGAACAGCACGGCCTTCTCGCTGCCCATCAGCAGGTACATGAACGGTGCTTCGAAACTGAAGCACTTGCTCTGCCGGAGCACATGGGTGTCGTCATCGACCGACACCACTTGCAGCGGCGGATCGGTGCTCGCCGCGCAATCAGCGGAGCCGTGGATCCAACTGACCTCGTCAATACGGAGCGGCACGGCTTGCCCCTAGAGCCGTCCGCGCGTGTCGCCGGCCGAAAGCACCGCGCCCACCGAAAGCGGCCCGCCAGGACCGCCGGCGGCACCCGCGCCGTCGCCGACGCAGCCGCGAACCGGCTGCGCCGTACTCTGGCCGATGCGCGTTGCGAGCGCCCGGATCGTCATTTGAATCCGGTCTGCGATCTGGCCACCGAACTGGATCGCTCTTCCGTCGATTAGTACATCGCCCAGCACGTAATTGCGGTCGCTCGGCACTTCGATGACGGCTCGGACCGGACGTTCTGGACTTCCGCGCGTATACTTCCAGAAAGCGGCAGGATCGCTGCCGTCGGGGGTTTCCCATTCCTGCGTGTCCAGGCCGCCGAAATAGATGCCGACAGGGTTGGCGACAGTGACGTCTGCCTTGCTACGCGCATGAAAGTTCACGCGCGCGCCGATGAACGGGTCGCTGTGTCGCTGTTCGGCGCCGTATCGGCCACACCGGATCAATTCCAGGGTATCGACCATTGGCGAACCATCGGCGCGCAGCCGCGTAACCGTTGCCGCGCCCGCGATCTCGATCTCGGCGCCCAGTGTGTTGTTCCTCTGCACGAGGTGCATGGCCCCGTTGGAGGTTGAATTGTTGAAGCGGTTGCGCAGGATGTAGGCGCCCGATGGGGTGAAGAGGTCTGCCTGCGTTGCCGAGGCGTCGACATGTTGCTTGTAGAGTGCGAGCGTTTGGGTCGGGTCGGTTGCGGCGAGAAAGCGCCAGTACTCCGGCCCTTCGCAGGTAAACGTGACCCGCGTGATCTTGTTCGTGCCGGATTGCCGGGTCACGCTCCACTCACAGTACTCGTCCTGAACGTCGCGTGAGGCATCGGCGTTGCGCCAGCGTTCCATGTCGGAGCCGCTGCTAATCTGGACGATGCGGGGGAACGCCGTCCATTTAACGTCCTCGACTGCCGTGTCGGATCCCGGCTCGACCTTGGCGGCATTGAAGAACTGTGCCCGGGGCGAGTCGAACGGATCGCCGCTACCCTCTTGAGCGGAGTTCAGCGCGTCGGAAATGAACTGATGCCAGGCATCGCGTTGGGCCGGTCCGAAATCGTCCAGAAAACCCGGTGGGTCAAATCGTTGCAACGCCATGTTCACCTCCCTGATGACTGCGCGACAGGACCGGAAATCTCATCGTTCGACCACCTCGGCATCCCTGGTTACTGCCAGGGGCGGCGCGTTCTCGTCGATGTTGCTGAACGGTAGCGTCAGGCCGAATTCAGCTATCTTGCGCTTGCGGAAAGCGCGCCTGCGCCAATCGGCGACACGCATGAAATCGAGAACGCCTTGCGACGTCGCGAGACGCGCGCGCACTTTGACAACGAACGCGTCAAGCTCCGCGGCGGCCCGTGTGCGCATCGCTGCCTCGTCCAGCGTCAGGTAGTCGGCTGCGATGCGTTCCGGTGCCTCCGGAGGCAGGCCGGCCGCGGCGATGTTGATGTTCCTGCGCGTTTCGGCCTCGATCTGGCCTGCTGGCGTTGTCCCCGCCGGGACGTACTGCAGCAGACTTTCACGCGCGGCCGAGTCAGTCGGATTCCAGGCGTCCACCATCAGGAGCCCAAGCGCAAAGCCGGGAGAAAGGATGCCTCGTCGCGTGAGCTCGCCCACGACCACGCAGTCCTCGAATGCCCGCTCCGAAACCGGCCAGGCAAAGAAGGCATCGCCGGCCTGCTGGAAGCCCGCATCCGAGCGCTTCAGCACGAGCCCGAGTGCGGCGACGGCGCTTTCGTAGTCCGGTCGTCGCACCTGAAACGCCTGGCCGAGTCCGGTGATATCGAGCGCGAGCTGGTTGACGATGCTCTCGACGTCGAAGAAGAAAGTGGCCGGCAGTCCGAACTCAGGCTTGCTCCCGCGGCTTCGCTCCTCGCTTGAGACGATGTTGACGGATGTGGCCGCGAGCAGGTGGCGCAACAGCTCCCTGGGCGCCGCGACACCGCCTGGCGCGCCGAGCAGGCGATCAAGGCGCGCGCGGGTCCAGCGTTGAACGGCCGGTCGTACCACCCGCCGCTCCAAAATGTCCGCGCTCTCGCGGGCAGCGAAAAGCGGATCGGTCCTCACCGGGTGATCTGGCGGAAAGGACTCAAGCGGGATCTCCTGCGCTGTGCTGTTCCAGTGCAGCCAGGGCAAGCGCAGTTCTTTCATGACCAGCGTGCCATTCACGTGGCTATCGAATGGCCCTTTGCCCCGCGCTGCATCATCGAACGCGTGCCAGGAGGAGCCTTCCCACAACCATGCGTCTCCTGCGCGCTCGTAGAAATGAAACACCTTGTTGCGGCTGTCCCAGCCAGCGACCTGCAGAAAAGCGGTCGGATCGGTCGCGGGCGGTCGCGTGCTGACCAGAACTGTTGGTCCATTGGCGGAACGGCCGCGGGTGACCACGTAGCGGACACTCCTTGGCAGCCGCGAGTTCGCTTCGTTGAATGGAATCTGGCCGGCTTCCGCGACGACGAAGACCATTTGCTCAGGCAGGCCCTCGGGGGCGTCATTCGACTCGTTCAGGACGGCGAGGAGTTCGGCAGTCGTCCCTGGGAAGCGCCCGCGCGCCAGTACGAGCTCGAAAAAGGGGTCGCCCAGGGACGCGCGCTCGCCGTCTGTCATGGGTCGGCCTCCATTGGGATCTATACCGACCACTCTGGCGCGAAGGCTGGATGGAGATGAACCCGCGGAGTCGGAGGGACGATCGAGTCCCGCCGCGGCATACGATAGAGGATGGGAGCGTGTAGGATTAAGCGGATCTTGGCCGAGACTCATGGTGAGCCTCCCTTCCGACGCCTTTGGTGCTTGCCCTTCCAACCATCAGCGTCCCCCAATTTCATGAAGTATTCTTGTCACAATCTAATATGGTATTGACTATCTACTGATGCCTCGGGTTGCGCAACAATTTATTGCTGATTGCCACGCGCGGAATGTCGCAGAACCGCTTACGATGCTGCAGCGCGAACAATTGCGGATCTCGCTTTTGCCACATTGCGATTCGTTGCGGGGCCAAGAGATCGAAATCGCTGCCGATGCACGGTGGCTGCCTTTCGTAAGGTCAGCCGCTAGACCGAGCCCGCATCCCAGCGCGAAAGCCGAACGAAATCGTGGCAGTCGCAATTAGAAGCGGGACACACTACGCTTGGATGCACTGCGCCGTCGGCGTCGAAAAGCGAATTATTTTCGACGGCGGATAGGGGGTAGCTAACCAAATGCCGCCGAAAATCGCCCTTACGAGATTGCTATTTTTCAGAAGTCTACGTTTCGACACGCCCAAGCGCGTCGAGAAACGTCGCATGGTCATCTCGCTGGGTGACCATGCCATCTGGCCCTAAACATGGGGGGCTTGAATTGGACCTTCGGGTCCTGCTACGGCATTCGAATATTGAAATTGAATGGGCACCGTTCGAGTGCCATTGGTGAGATTCACCTCCTTCATCACGCGGCTCAGATTCGCACCAGCCTCGGTTATTGGGAAGTCGCCGCACTCTTCACCCTGCGCGGACGTCCATCCGAGAAACTTGACCGCATTGGGGCTGCTGCCGGCCCGAATGGCATCCTCCACGTCGGGGTCGGTCCGCGCCTCGTTCAGTTCGTGATAAAACGTCGCAACGATGTTTTTCCAGGGCTGATCGAACGCGACGATCCCGTTATCGGGTCCGCTCGGCCGCGTTTCGGAGAAGACGCCGATAGCGTAGTAGATCGTGACCTTGCTGGTCGGATGGATTGAGCCATGATAGCCGCCCAACCCTCGCAGGGAGCTGGCTTCATCCTCGACGGGAATAACAGCGGCGGCGGTATTGCCGACCGGGCTGATTGCAGTCGTCGGATCCTCGTCGGTCGTCAAGATCGTTCCGCTCGGCAGCAGGAAATTGAAGACGGTCGAGCCGAAATCGAAACCCTGCAGCGCGCCCTGCTGGAAAAGGCTGTTGACCAGCTGTTCGACGTCGCCTTGCGAGAACTGGGATGGCCTTGCGCCAGGCAGAATGTGCGAGGGCTGGAACGTTGTGGTGATCGGCTTGTTCTTGAAATACTGCATCATGACGTTGTTCAAGTTGGTGTCCGCCATCGCGGCTGCCAAAGCGTCGTCGATATTCTTGATGTCGTTTGCCGCCCATGACGATGCGCCACCGATATAGAAATTGGTATAGACGAGGTCCTGGATGATATTTCCACCGTGATTGATCAGATTGTGCGTGGGAGTTGGCGCGAATGTCGACGCGGTCGCCGCTACAACGGCGGCCATCGGCGCGGCCATGCCCCGGTAATACTTTTCAGCCGGCGAACCCGAAGTGGTAACAACGTTCATCGGACGAAATTTGACCGCCCTCTTGATTGATCTCTTGGTGGTTGATTTCTTGGACTTGCCCGATTTCGCTTTCGTAACTGACTTCTTCTTTGTAACCGAGTTCTTCGTCTTTGCCTTGGCCATGAGACTTTCCACTCCTTAAGTAACTCGACATCCGGGCCATCGATATCGTCGCGCGCGTTCGCCGCGACGCACGAAATGCGAGAACGTCGATGGCAGCTCAATTAGTGAGCCCATCGGGCAGATCGCAGCCGCGATGGGACTTTCCATCGATCCTCCAATCAATCTCCCGTCGCTCCGCACGAGCATGCGAAGTGCTTCGGCGCGAGCGACAAGGGGCGCGCGCGAGCGCTGCCGATCTCACGGCGCGAGCTTGAGCTCTCCCGGCATGAGGCCCTTGTGGACCACACAAAAGAAGTCGACCGGGTCCTTGAACTTGTCCGTGACTTCCAGTCGGAGGCTTCCAGTGAAGCCGACGCCGAACTTGCTGGTGGTCCCGTTGCAATCGAGTTCGCGGAGCGCGGCGTTGGGTTTGGCCGTCGTGTCGTCGCAGGCAAGCACGGGACTCTTGTCCTCGGCCGGAGGCCCGCCATCGGTTCGCTTGAGGGTGACAAATCCGTGATGGACGGGCCCGCTGGGGATCTGAACCTCGACGATGTCACCGACCTTCAGATCATCGACGGGGAGAGGTGTGGAAGCCGTCGATTTCTTGTCCTTGTAGGTCCAGGCGAGCCCCTGGACGCCGATCACATGGGTGTCCGCCGCAGATGCTGCACCCGCAAATGCCAGAGTTGCACCGAGAATGATGCTCGCGATCGGAAGCGGCATTGACAACGTCCTCATTGGTCTCCTCCTCACTTGGCGTTTTGACGCTATTGCGCTGCTAGCCCGGGACCCCAGACCTCGATAGGAGCCATCAACCCTTTGTCCTCGTGCTTGAGGATATGGCAATGGAAAACGAAGCGTCCGAGCTGCTGGCTTGTATCGAAGCTCATCACCACGAACACCGACTGCCCCGGAGGCAGCGGAATTGTATCGTGCCAGCGTCGCGTCGCGCCGGGATCAAGGTCGCTATTTTTTTGATCGTCATAGAGATCATAGTTTGGCACGTCCGCCGGGCATGCGCCCTGGCCGCAGGTGCGCGCCGAATCGGGAGGCTTTATGAAATAGCTGTTGAGTTCATCGGCTGTCGCCAAGCGAAATTTCATCTGGTGAATGTGGAAATTATGCAGAGTGCTTGTTTGATTGGACAGAACCCAAAGCTGTTTGTGGCTACCCTCGTGAGCTTTCTTGTCGATGAAGACACACACATGCTTCTTGTTCGTCCAATCGACCAGCCCATCGCTCCCGACATATTCCTCGAACGGGATGCCCCCTCCGTTAAGCCCGACCGTCGTCTTGTCGGGATCTTCGTCCGCTGGTGGGTTGTGCATCGATTCGTCCTGCGGGTCCGGTCCGGTGGGGCGTATGATCTGGGTGAAAACGCTCCAATCTGTCATTTTCCCGTCGGTAGTCTTGACGCCATCCAGAAACCAGACGCGGCGGTACTCACGAAACGCCGGGTCCAGATCGCGAATGCATCCCGGGGGTAATTCCGCCGTCTCAACCGCCAGGGCGGGACTCGGGATTTGGGGTGGACCAAGGGTGGCGACGGCAGCATTCAATGCGATCGGCACGTTGCTGGTCGTAGCGTTTGGCTCCAGCACGATACGGGCCAGCTGGATCTCCGGCCATTCGTCCGTCCCCGTGCCGACCGTGTGCTGCTTGGTCTTGAGAATATAGACCCGCTGCTTCTCGTGCTTGTCGTCGTTGCGCACGTAGATCTCCGCACGCGTGGCCGGCATCATCAGCACATCGTCATAGTCGACGGCCTGCACTGGTTTCTGTGCCTGCCCGGGTGCAATGGGGATTGCCGGGACTACTCCATCGAGGCTGAGGATCGTCATTCGCAGAGGCTTGGTGTCCGCCGCGTCCTCGTTCCGCAGCTCCAGCCAGTACGGGATGTTGGCGCTGAGATTGCCCAGCCGGAGGAGGAGATTCTTGCCGCCCTCCACAGTGATCGTCGGATATCGCTGCCCGTTCACCGTAAAAAGCAGTGCCTTCGTCTGCTCGCGCTGACAGAAGCCGGTTCGCAGCTTCGGATCGAGGTCCGGTCCGGAACCGTCCGGCTTCCACACCCCGCACGACTTGCCCGGAGTAAAATCCCGCGCGGCCGGATCTGGATCCCACGTCGCAGCATCGCCGTTCGCCTCGCCGGGGAGCTTGGCGATGTTCATTACCGGCATGTCCCGGAGCAGCGCATAGCGCACCATGGTGATGCGTTTCAGGTCGCTTGTGTCCTTCGCGACGTCGTTGGAGCATTTCTCCTTGTCGTTCGGATCCGGCAGACAGCCCGCCTTCACGTTGGCCGTTGCTTCGCCGACCGAAAGCAGACCCGACATTCCACCCATCACCTGATCGGACGAGATCCCGTGCAGATGCGAGTGATACCAATTCAGCCCAAGAGGGTGCGGGATGAGTCCCGTGCTTTCGAGAACGCGTGCGTCGATCATGTCATTGCCGGGGATCGGCGTCTTTCCCGGAATCGGCACCTTGTAATCGAAACTCAGGCCGGGCTTGAGATGGACATAGACGTTGTCGCCCGTGCCAAGCTCCGCGGGCGCGGGTCGCGCGTTGTTCGGCGATACGAGCCCGCCATGAAAAAAATGAAGGTTCGTCGAACCGTCATTGTGGTCGTGCATGCTGCCGTTGGTGCTGGAGGTCAGCGCGTTGATCAGGTGCGCCGAAACGGTATCGCCCGGCATCGCTTCAACGATTGGCGTCAGATAGTTGTAATTGTAGTTTCCGGAGGTGACCTTGTAGCCGCCCATGGCGATCTCGGCGCTGGCTGCCTTCAGAGTGATCTCCACCTCGTTTTGACCATTGGCGAGCGGCGTAATGGAGCAGATGCCGGCGAGATCAGGCTGTCCTGCCGTTGCTTCAGAGCAGATTGGTGGCTGAACGAGCTCTGCCCCGATTGCCGGCTGAAGCAGGAAACCCAGGGCTACCCCGGTCAGCCATGCAGCCTGGCCAAACCGGATCGGAAGCCGCGCTTCCCACGGATTTAAGCGTTGCATCGCGTGACTACCCAAACAACGGTGCGCACATGACGCCGCGCACGAAAGCGCGGACCAAATTCAATCGATTCAAAAAGTCGTTCGAACTCATAAAAAGACGTGAGCGACCTCACGTTGCCATTGATACTACATGCGCCTTTCTGATGTAGTCAATCCATTCCACGCAGCCAGCGACGAAGACCCCAGATGCGACCATTGATTGAATGGCTGGTCAGAGGACGTTTCCGGCTCCGCGAGGACGGCCGGTAACATAGGGACGATCAAACAGCCGTTCGGAGGCAGCTGCGCCGGCTGATCCGCAGACTGTTTCAGCTCCTTCTGCGGGCGGTCGCCGGACCTTCCAGTCCGGCCGTGATGATGCCCTTCCGCCAAAGCCAACCCAGAACGGCCAGGGCCTTCTCTAGCAAAAATGCGGTTCGCCAGATTGCGGTCAGTTCGGCCGCGGTGGACAATGTCGACATCGATGCGAGGACCGCATGAAGCGGTACGCCGTCCACGAAGGCGACGGCTTCCTGCAAATCCGGATGGGCACAGGAAGGTGGTGCGGACAACCTGGGAGCCGATCAGGCCGGGTGTCTGCGCGAGCTCGGCTGCTGCACTCAGGGCCAGTATTTGGTTCCGCGGCGGCAATGGTGTTGCTGGCACGGCGTTTTCGACACGCGGCGGTATGGGCGTCGCCCGAACACGCCAAAACTCAGTCGCGTTGACATGGTACGCCTCGGCGTATCGGTCGCATGACCAGCTGCGACGTGTCGCGGCTTGCGGGGATCTCCGTCCGCATTCTCCGCCCAGAACGAGATCGCCTCATACCCTTCATCGCCCATTCGACGGAGCAACTCGTGAAACCCTTTGCCCTCCAGCGAGAAGTTGTCATCGTTGATAGTGACCAGGGTCTGCGTACCTGCCAGCATAGCTGCCGTCTTTCCATAGCGCCGCGATCGCATTCGAGGAGTAGATGGCAGTCGGACGCCAGTATCGGCGCGAGCCGCCGAAGCTCTTGAAGACAATTTGCCTGCAGTGGCGCGAAGGCGGCGACCTCCTCGGCCGAGGAGGAGACCAGCGTGTCGGGAATGGCGAACCCCAGCTCGGTTGCGACGCGCAGCTGCAACAGATTGCGGTCGGCCGCATGGTCGGCGCGCCAGTCGTTGTACCAGACCGTGTGCGGCGGTAAGAGCGCCAGGAAGCCCGTCCAGAAGAATTCGCATTGGAATGTCGAGATTCCGTCGACGCTCGTGGTCTTCCGTCTCGCGGTGCGCAAATGCCAGCGGGTTGCACCAGACTGTCCTAACCTGATCCAAAGCGTCGATGTTCGGATCATCAAGCGCCAAGCGCACATTGCTCGAAGGCTTAAGTCTAACGCTCGCCGCGCATCTTATCAGATAGGCAGAGTAGTCGATGACAACCGGTCGCGACGCGGCCACAAGCCGCTCGCACACCGCCCCAACGTGGGGTCGGCCATGCTCCCGACAATGGCAACGGTCGGATGCAACAGCGACCCAACTATGCGGCATCGGCCGAGACGCTCGTGTCGCCCTCAAGTGCTGCCACCTCCGAACGCAGCTCAAGCCGCCGCCTGCGCGCCGTATCGGATGACCCGTGCGTCTCGCCCTCGGGCAAGTCCTTGGCGAGCATCTCCGCCGAAACGATGGCGTCGTTGGCGAGAAAGAAGCGCACCGTGGCGCCAGCGCCCGGCTCGATTGAATGTTGCGATGTAATCGACGCGTTTGGAATGGAAGGTCTGCGACCCGCCATCGTGATGATGTGGGTCTGCTCTTTGGTCTTTCGATCCCGATCGACGTATCCGATCAGCGCGACCAACGTTGGTTCTGCCATGGACTTTCCCCCGGCGTCTTTCTCGCATCGATTGCAATCGTGAGGGTGTGCCAGTATTTGCTAACTTCGCCGGCGCACCCGAGCCGGGGATTACGGCGGGCCACTGACGCGCTTCAGCGCGCCGGTCCTTCACATAATTTGTCGAGCTCGAATGTGTATTGGGCAATCAGATGCTTCGCGACCAGCATAGCGTCCAGCCGCAGATAGGATGGCGCGCTTGAAAAGACAGGATCGTGCAGCAGCCCCTCGCTCGCCCGGATCGTCAACGCTTCCAACACAGCGCTGCGTACCAACGCATTGTTCTCTTACGATGCGAGCAGACGATCCACCGTGAATGCATCCTGGGCCGCCAATGCGACCGCGAGCGCGCGAAACAGCAGCTGCAGCCCTTCGTACGACCAATGGTTTGCCGCAAAGCGCGCAAGCACAACCGTCAATCTGGTCTTCTCATCCGCGCGGCCCAAAATCGACGCCGCTAGCGCATGCGCGGCCGCGATATCCGTGACCTCGATCACGCTCACTCCGGTCAGCGGATCGGTCGCGCGCGCCGGCATAATGCGCAGCTGGTAGTCAAGACTGCTCTCCAACGCCTTGAGCCAGCGGTCCGGCAGCTTACTCCAGCATCCAACGTCCCTGATCTGCGAGCCGTAGAGCGCGATGCGGTCCTGCTGCATGCGCTCATCGAGCCGTTTCAGCAGCATCGATTGCTCCGACGGCTCCAGAAAGCCTCCCTGCGCGCTCAGGATATTGGCGGCCATGTCCGCATCCAGGTCTGAGCAGGCAACGTGGCTACCAGCAATGTGAAACGCGCAGCGTTCGAGCCCACCCTTCCAGGATGATCGAAACTTGAGCACGCGGGCAAAGCGTGGCAGCCAGATCGGATCGATCCAGATCGGCTCCCCTATAGCGATGAATCGGAAAAAGCGGATGATCCAATCGAACTCGGCCTGGCCGAGATCGCCGTGGCGCGCGAGCAACAACAGGGCCGGGAGCGCCCAGCTGCGCGCACCGTCGCCCTCGGCATCACGTCGATCGGTTACGCGCGCGATCAGCCACGTCAGCATTCCGGGGCCGTTGCCGACGCCCGCGGCCCCGGCGGCAAAAAAGGCCGCGAGCTTTTCGGCAAGCTCACACCAACTCCGCGCGCAGGCGTTGAGCCGCGGAAACGTCGCGTTATCTGCCGCGACGTCGAGGCGCGGGCTCTTCGCCACGTCCTCGAGGAAGCGCATATACGCGAGCCAGTCCGCCTCGCGCACCACACCTTTCTCCGCGCGGATCGAGACCAAAAGTATAGCCGCCTCTAGCGCACGTCGTCGCAGATCCGCGTCAGTGAGCTCGCGATAAGCGAACGCGAGGCCGACGAGATATATACGGATTGCCTGATCGGAGAGCTCGCTCAAACCAAAGTCGAGATGGGTGGCCGGATTCGTCACCGTATAGAGCGCCTCGACCTCTGGCCCCTGCTCAAGGAAGAAGACGGGCGCGCAGGCGCGCTTGCGATCGATGAGTGCGGCCTCGACCGCGAACTGATAGTCCCGTGCACGGTCGCGACGCGGTTCGTTCGCGGCGCATACCGACCCCAGCCCGTCGCGCGCAAGCGCGAAATCTACTCTGCGCTGCGCTTCCCGCGACAGCTCCGGCCACAGCTTGAACTCCCAGTTCTCTCTTCCCTCGATCGTGTGCGTCGCAAGTCCACCGATCTGACCGGCGAGCAACTCGGCGCGTTGCGCGATGCGCCGTTCGTCCCAGCGGGGGGAGGGGGTGGCGAGATCCGTCACCGCGAGCGGGAATTGCACGCCCACGTTGATCCCTTGCGGCACGAGCGAGGCCATCCAGGGCGGCCGCCATCCTCAAGCCGGGCCGATCTCAGGCAGAGGCCTTGAGCGAAAGAGGCATACTAACCGGGCATGTGGCGCACGAGGTATGAGTCTTATCTGTGGCAGCGCGTGACGAGATGAGTGGTCCTTAGCCACGGACCATCTGCAAGGCAACCATCGCGGCTACAATCAGTGGCGGAGTAACCAAAAGGGTCCACGAAACTGAAGTCAGCTTGTATTTGTAAAATGGCCTAAAAAGAGCAGCAACCAGAAGAGCAAAAACCAGTATCTGCTTTAGGTGCATTGAAAGATTGGGTTGAGTATCCATCGCGGCGCTTTCCCAACCCTCAAGAAACCAGACTACCCCAAGGACGGGAGCACCGTCGTCTCCCGATAGCGGCGCGATAAACCGTCGTTATTCGCTTTTGCCGGTTGAGTCTCAAAACATCTGTTCCGAGGCGGAACCTGGACGGTTGTTGCGCGAGCGCAACTTCTTGCCATGACGCGGAAGGGGCCGCCGGCCTCTTTTCCTTGTGATCAGCTTCTGGCAAGCTGGGACGTTTTCATTTTTTAGGAGAGACGTGCGTGACCATAGGTACAGTAAAGTGGTTTAACCCGACGAAAGGTTACGGCTTCATCCAGCCTGACAATGGAGGCAAGGATGTTTTCGTTCACATCTCGGCCGTCGAAAAGGCGGGACTGAGCACGCTCAATGAGGGTGCGAGGGTGAGCTACGACGAAATGAGCAACAAGGGCAAAACGTCCGCTGAAAATCTGAGGGTCGGCTAGCCCATATAGGGCGCTTCAAAAGTTAAGGCAGTGCGCTAGTGAGCCCCGCTTATTAGTCTCAAAAATCAAGGCCCGCTGGTTCGCGCTGGGCCGGCGACTCTGCTAACCCAATCCAGTGATCGGTGCCCGCCGATCGTCAACAATCTCAATCAGACTCCGCCGGCTCCCAAGCCGGCGGGATTTTGCGTGACAATTTACTCAGGCGGCGCGCTCCGATTCCGGCGGCAAGATGCTCTCCAATTGCTTTTGCAGGATTTGACATTGCAGAGCAAATGGAGTGCCAGTCCGCACGCGAGGCGATGGTGCTTCAACCGCCCGCCACAGCGCTGAGCTTTAAACTTACTTTGTTGCGTCCCCTCGAGGCACGTGCATCATGACCCCGCTGTCGGCCGTGGTGCCGATACGCTCTGCCCCCGTGCTGCGGATTAAGGTGCGGACCTCCAAGCAGCACGGGGGCCGATTTGGCACTGCAAACGCTGCCCATCGATTTGCCTTGGTCACCTCTATGCATCGCAGCGGCTCCTTTTGACGGCGATAAGCGCACTCGGCACTCCGAACGACGCAGCAGGGCTCGTATTCCGGGGGGACCTTCAACTCAGACTTCAGAGGCCTGATTTCGCGATTGAGGCATTCAGAGGAGCGGTCTCAATTGTCTCAGCGGACGATCTGGAAAACGGTGCATACGCGCGCAAAACGCTCGCGAGGCTCCTGCTTGGCACTGTGACGCGCAGGCGTGAAAACTCCTCAACGAGGCCTCGCAGCGTTAGGAAACGCTAGGCGATCGCGATTCACTCGCCGAGATCATCCGCTTGCTGAAGTGAACGTGCGGCCAACTTAAGTCGACTTTCGACAGGCTACTTTCGACGCTTCTTGGTCTGTGGAGGCCGCAAGATCGCGACGTCCTCAATTCGACGCACCTCACGGCGGCCGGAAGCGCTTCTGCCGCCGGCGCCAAAGGTGTCGGCCTTCATTACGGTGGCGCCGAACGCAAGGCCGGTGACTTTCTGGAGTTCCGCAACACTGAAGTGATATTTCTTGATCTTGTCGTACGGCAACGGCTTCGAAACTGCCTCACCACGAAGCAGAGCCTCGGGAACGTAGTCTATCAGGGGTGACTGGTCCGCAACCAAAGCGGTGGCTTGAAGTTCATTGTTCTCGACCCTCAGCAACAGTTTCCAGAATTGCCGAGGCGCCTTGAAGCCGCGCATCTCCTGCCGGCCGCGGTCCCATGGGATGTCATTCTCGTCGTCGAACACCGCCCCGGTAAAGACGCTGACCCGTTCGCGCTCGGCGCGGGCATTCGTCAGCACGAATTCTTCGAGTGCTCGCCAATAGAGATTTCCACCCGGATGGACAGCTTGCTTCTCCGAGGCGGCTCGCATTTCCGCATTCGTGCCCTGCTTGAATATTCCCATGTTGAAGAAACCTACCTGCGGAGAGCAGTTCGTCACATGGAAGGTATCGGCGTTGGCAAATTTGATGATACTTTCGTCGTCACCCCACAACGGATCCTGCCTTCGCGTCAAATGGCCTTTCTGGAACATCCGGTTACGATGTCCGCTCGTTCGCTTGTCGAGTATCTGGTTTCCCTGAGCATCAAAGGTCGTCTGCCCCTCGTAGAAGTCCCTCGGCGTTTGCTCGTCGTCGCGGATGCGGTGCTCGGGAAACCATAGCTCGGATGCTTCGGACGCGCCGTCTCCGTCGATGCCCATCATTGGGTCGGTGATCTTACCCGTCGAGCGGTCGTAGTCCTTCGATGTCGCTCCGTCGATGTTGACCGCGGAGACGAAGGCAAGCTTTCGGGCTCCGTTCATGATGACGCTGTAGTGATGGTACTTCAGTTCGTAAGGATCCTCGTTGCGGCCGGCCCTCAGGTTCTTGGCGGCAAGCTTGGCGAGATCGCGCGACAGCTTGGGAAGTGGAACTTCGGCACCAGGAAGGAATTCGGAATCGTAGCCATCCCTGTCAGAATAATCCGGATCGAGTTCGACGCGCGCCTCCGCCGCGCCGGTCCCCGGCGCGGACGCGGCCACTGAAACCACTTGCGCTGATGGCGCATCGCCAATCCAGATCGAGACGGACAGTGGAATCTTCCAGGTCGCGACACCCTCTTGGACATGGGCGACCATCGGCGTCGATTGCACCCGCGCCGATGCCTCGCCAGCCGTTTGCGCGCTCGCGGCGGGCGCATCACTGGACAATCCGAGTTGCAATGCCTCGTCGATCAGTGACCTTGGCCCCGACTGAAGCGAAGTCCGCAAAGTGGTAAGGTCGGAGGAGATGGAACTGGCTCGGATTCCTTCATTGACCGTCTTGGGAATCGTCTTGCCGTTCTCGTCTGTCAGTTCGCGGTGTGGCGTGCCCCAATGATGCAGGGCTACAAGCGCGAACTGAACGTTGAGTACGGGCGACCCCGAGGAGCCGGGCTCGGTGTCTGCAACATAATCAAGCGTCGTGCCGCTCCTGGCCACCAGTTGGTTCTCGCGAATGACCGCTTCCTTGGGTCGGCCGTCGGGATGCTGGATGATATTGACGAAGTCTCCGAGCTGATGCTTGTTGCGGGCAGCGCTCACGGGAAGGTATCCCAGCGCCGCAAGCTCAGTGGCTCCGGAAATTCGCCGGCCGAGCGCAACCACCGTGTAGTCCAGATCGTCTTGACTGTTGGTGACGAAGCAGGTGGTCGGTTCGAACTCGTAGGTCGTCGGGGCGAGCATTCTGCCGCCTACGTCGCGCTCGTATTCGAACTCTGCGACTAGGGCTGCGGCCTCGGCTTCCGATCCGATGACATGGTTGTTCGTCATCATCAGGCGGGGCGAAATCAGAAAGCCTGTTCCGAGCGGAGCACCGTCCTTGGTGACGATGCGTGCGACTGCCCTCGCGGCTCGGCGGCCGCGCTCAAAGAAGGCGACATCGACGAAATCGACCGTCTTTCCCCAGATGCGCTCGGCTCCCTCGTCGGGTCTCGCGACGACGCGGGCAGCCTCGTCAAGGGATACGCCGGTTCGGGCCTGCAGCACCTGCACTTTTCGTGAGGTCTCGTATTCTGCGTCGCCAGGCCTTCCCGCTTCGATTGCGCTCACCGAATGGCGTATCTGTGCGATGGCGTCGGTGATCCGCTTCCTCGCAGCGTCTGCTATTCTCGGTGGGGCTTTCATCGTGACCTACCTTCAAAATGTAACGCAATCCTCGGACGTCTAAGACAGAACTTCCGCGGGCCCGGAACGAGCGGCTTGGGGTCGAGCCAAATCACTTTGCGACGATCATGCTTCTGAATTTCTTCTCGCTGCATTTTTCGCCATCCGTTTTTCCGTCATCGCTCAATATCTGCAGTTCCGAACGGTTCGGAACGAGAAACAGCGCTTCCGGGTTGAAGCCGGAGAAGTCGATTCCAGCGACCGGGCTCGGGTCATCGGCCGTTCCACCTGACCATCTATAGAGTTTCGAAACACCACTGCCGTCGATCGGGCCTGCAACGATCAGATAGCTGTCGCCGTCCCTTTCGAGACTCCTTATTCCCTGACCCTTGAGATCGATCTCGATGGGAGCGCCGAGAGATGCGCGCGAACCCTGAACCACAGACCCGGGATTTTGGAGCGGTACGATCAACGCCTTTCCGCCCGGCACTGGATTGCGGAATCCGATGAGAAGCCCCCCGTCGGCTGTCGAGGCTAGACCTTCGATGCTCAGTCCGCCCGGAGATTTCGGCGGAAGCTTCGCAGCGTCCGCCAACCTGTATTTAGCAAGGCTGGGGAGTTTCGCGAGATCGTCGACCAACAGATCGTAGGGCTTTCCGACCGGCGTCACCGTCGGAACCCGCCCGCCCACGATTTCCGTGGCGAAGAACCGTCGGCGGCGCTCCTGAACCTTGCCGTTCTTGTTGGTCCCGTGCGACGAAATCCAGTAGATCCGCGATCCGACGACCGCTGATCCCTCCAGATCGGACTCCTTGTCTTCGTCGGTGCCGAGAAACTGCCACACGGGGACCGTCGAGACCGGATCGGGCAGGTCGCGTCGATATATCTGCAGCGTGTTATGCTCGTCGTCCGCGACGATGAAATGATCCTGATCCAGAGGCACGGCCGCGGACGCATTGCAGATTCCTCGGTAGTTGATTGCGTTCTGCGCACTCGTCGGTGAGGTGATGAGCAGGAAGGCGATCGCCGCGAGGATCAAAATTTGCGCGCTATCGGGGACTGAAGTCCGCTTCATCGCAATGCCGCTCCCGGGACGTCGGCCATGGAAGGCAAGCGGCGACGCAGGGCCTCCCGCACTGGCGGACTGCCCGTCATACTCTGTTCATCCGGAAACTGGGGACCTTGCTCGGCTGAGCTTGCAACGCAAAGCCCATATTCTCCTTCGCGGTATCGGCATTCAAGGCCAGCACTGCCCTGATCTCATTCACATCGTCACTGAACAAGACCTTGTCCGTGAACTGCTTGAGTCCGGCATCGTCCAAGTTCAGGCGCTGACGTATCCCGAATTTCAGGATTGAAGGAATGATGACGTCCAGTTTGATTCCCGGCGTCTTCAGCGCCGTGCCTTCGTACGCAGCCTCGGTCTTCCAATATCCGCTTTTGTCAAAGAAAATCATCGGCGTAAATTCCTTTGCCGAGCCCGCGTAATAGTTTCTCTCCACATCCTGGAATACCTCTCGCATCGTTCCGCCGCCTCCCTGGCCATAGACGATGCCTGCCCGCGAATTGTTCACCAGCGCCTCTTCCCGAAGGCTATTCTGGAAATATTTGGCGTAGTGGCTCGCAAACGGCATTGTTGGCTCCGCGCCGTAAAGCCATGTCGGGATCGCCACGCTCAACGGCATGATCGGCGGCGCGTAGGAGCGCACCTCGAGCGCGGATTGCAGCCAGTCCCTCGCCTTCTCGACGTCAGCGATCTTTTCCCTCTTCACGGTCCCGTCGTGATCGAACAGACCGTCGAGATTTCCATAGCTGGGATATTTTCCGAGTTTCGCGAGCGCCTTTTCGAGATCCGAAGCGTCGTTCTTTGAAAAAGCCACACCCAGGTGAGCCGCTTCCATGATGCCGGGACCTCCCCCCGTCACGATGAGATAGCCCTCCTCGGAAAGAGTTCTCGCCAAGTGCGCGATGTCAGCAAAGGCTTGCCCGCCCCTTTTTGCAGCGTGCCCTCCCATGATGCCCAAGAGCGGCCGCCTGACCTCCCCAAGAAACCGCTTCAGAGCGTCTGCAAGGTCAGTATCATGATCCGCCTGCGCTTTGCGTATCTCGAGCGATGCTGGTACCGGGCCGCCGTCCTTTGAGAATTGGCGAAACACCGCGAAATCGCGGGTCAATGTAAAGCCGAGCCGATCGAATGGATTGAAGCCCTCGAGAAGCTGTGCCGATGTGTAGAGCCCTTCCGCACTCTTGAGCTGCATCGTCAACCTTTCCCTGTCGTGAAATCCAAGAAGCCCAATGAATTAAGTCGACCACCTGTCGTCCTGAATTCCGAGGTGACGCGCGGTTCGAAGATCAGGGCCAGATAGCGTTGAGCAGTTCAGCCAGCCTGGCACCTGCCTTTGCCAGTTGTCGCCGTTTGATAGAGTCTTGGGCCGCCAGATACGCGTCTCGGTCGTCGAACGAGACGGTCCAGTGTTGGGGCGACACGAACTTGAAATTGGCACCCGCGAAAGCGGAGTGAGCGACGGCGACGGTGTCCGAAGCCCATAGAGCCGGCCAATCCTCGACAACTCCTCCGCTTGGCGGGGTCGATCTGGCAGCGGAAAGGAGTGCGGGAGTTGCGGCCTCCCCGAGGTCACCGGGGATAGCGTCCCATTCCGTGTGGAATGGGGTGTGCTGGTCGCGGATATTGTTTCCACCCACGGTGTCGGTTGATGGGTCGATGCGATGGACGGCGTCGGGATCCACCAGATGTCCGTGGGTGTCGAGGTACACGGCGGCAACATGCAAGGGCTGGTGCAGATCTCCCAGAAAATGGGAGAGCATGAAAAGCGCCTCCTTCTTGTCCGCTATCGAAAAAGGGGCCGTCGCCGGCCGGTCTTTCAAAACCGATATGGCGGCAGAGATTGCGGCAACGAGGTCGTGCTCGTTGGTGCCGAGAAACCCTCGATCGAACCGGTCGCGCTCGATGGCGATGTCGTCGAAATGATACGTGTTGTGGCACCCCCGTTCCTGGCCCGTCGGCGGATAAACGCATTGAGTCCAGTTCCGCCCGACATAATCCTCCATCCGTTTCTGCTCGCCAGAGGTCCGAAACGAAGTGCATGGGATTTCGTACTCCGGATGATCGGGGTTTTCCTTGTATTCGAAGGTGCCGTCGTCGTTTCGCACGACGCTCTTCACGCAGTCGGCCCATGGGCCGGCGATCCGGAGTTCGAAGCCAAGTATCTTCGCGACCTGTAGCTTCGCGCGTGGGTTCAACAATTGATCCGCAATGGATCCCACGATGCGGTGCCCCTGAAATCCCCAGGCGGAGGAGGCGGTCGGACAGAATACCCAAAGCAAGAAATTGAGCGAGAAAATGATTCTGAGCATATGAGCCTTGCTCGTCATCTAACAACAAATTGTATCGTGCCCGCTGAGGTTGTCGTTGTCAACCAATTCGCGAAGCCGCTGAGCCTATCGAGCCGAAATGCTTGGGGCGCTTTGGCCCTTGGATCCAGCGACATGTCCGCAAGCATGGCGCCGATCGCGCTGGCGAACTTCGCCCGGTGACCGGAGCAAGGCGACGCGACGATGATGCGTGGATCATCGGGAAGTCGGGCGATGATGAATTCGTTGCCGTCGTCCGGACGCAAGTCCGCCCTCAGCGTGTTGGTATACCCGGACCAGCTCAAGTCTTTCCTCAGGCGTAAGCTCATGGGCAGCGCCATATTGATTTCCCGGGCGAGCTGCGCATCCCGGCGCACCTCGATGGCTTCCACGTGATTCCACAGCGTCTCACGGTCTGCCAGCCACTCGGCGCATCCCTCGGGTACAACGATTTCCTCATGGGCGACACCGCGTCGCCTGCTGTAGTCGGCCACTGTGCCGCGTCGATGGTCCTTCAGTGCTTGGCCTGCGCGATAGGCGGCCATCGCGACCACCGAGCGCCCTTCGGAGCGCTTCACCGGCTGAGCGGATAAATGGTAGGATGCCATACAGTCCTTTCTTGTTCTTGTTTGTCGCGCAGCGACTCTTCCGGCCGCCGTGGCGGCCGCGCACCGATGTCGCGAAGTGATGTGTAAGTGCGCCATTCACCTGGCGAAGCCTCTTCGTCCTTTGGGTAAGCTGCAAGAAAACATCATGCCATGACGCGAATTCACGCATATCTCGCCGAGCGGCCCGATGTCGTTGGTCAGACAAATCGGCCGGGGGCAAATCCCCCGGCCCCCCTTTGATTCGAGGGCGACAAATACGAATGGTTTTTTTATACTAGAGACGCAAAAGTATCTTCTGAAATAGAGGGTGCCGGCTTGAACCCGGCACCACTCGTCTCACTTGTTCTTTTACATTATCGATTTAATTCCACATCGATACCTCCCATTGTTGGATGAAGACCCGGGCGCTCAACCTTTGAAGTCTTCATCTGGCGGCCCGCTGCCTTTCGGCAGCGGGCTTTTCTTTACCCATCCGAGCCGGTCACGCTGAATCAGCTCGCGCGGCGATCTCGACGGGCATTTTGTTTAGTGGCTGACCTTGTAACCGTTTGATGACAGCAATCGCGTTCGCATACTCATCCCGGCTTGCGATGTTGTGGCCAGTGGCACCACCGAGGCTCTCGGGAGGAGCGCTATTCACCAATTCGTCGTAACAGTTGTACCAACGCTCGAGAAAGCTGAGAGCTTGGATAATCCGCGCTTGCTCGTCCATGTTGCGTCTCTCAGCTTAAGCTAAACATCAGATCGCTAGGATCCCCTGAACGGCTGGCGAGAACTGGACACTAGTTGCCACACCTGAGTTGGCGCGTTTCCGTGAAAGCGAAGTCGCTGGCGTTGAGTAGAGCGGTAGTGACCGCTTTACATGAGAAAGCACGCCACCATTGGCGTGCTCCCTTTGACTTTGTTTTAGTACGCTGAATTCAACCTTAGCTCAGTGAGAATGAAATCCACACACGCGGTGCCCATGCGGCTTGACCTTGACGCAATCACCGGCAAGCACGGTGTTGCAGATGTCCTGGACGGGTAGGGCGCTCATGAGCGCACCTCCCTTACGAGGGGCCTTGCGTCCCAGCCGAAGTCGCTGCGGACCAGCTCGAAGCCGTCCATGGTGCCGAGACAGCCGGTGAGATAGATGGCCTCGGCCTTGCGGATCGCGTCCTCGCGGCTGGCAGCCTCGACGACGATCGCCCATTCTTCGTAGTCAAAGCATTTGACTAGGAAGCGGAGAGGGAAACGGGGCTCATCGCCCCGTCTCCTTGTCGGCCTTCGGTTCGCGGACGACCAGGCGGCCATCCAGAGGCAGGCAGCTGAGCTGGAGGTTGAAGCCCTTGCCGTCCTCGTGCGGCCATGCGGCGCCGATCTTGGTCCAGAAGGCGTTGTCGCCCTGTCCTTCGACCACATAAACTCCATGTGGGCGCTGGTTCTTTTCGTTGCGTTTCATTTGACGATCTCCCGTTTGGTTTTTGCCGGCTGCGCCAATAGCGGCCGGACGGGAAATCTTTGGAAAACGAGGATTTAGCGGCGGCGGAACGGAGGGTCCGGCCGAGGGACCCGCTTGCGGGATACGGTTGGATGCCTTGCGCCGACACGCCTCGGCGCCAGTTTCCCCGTCCTGCTGGCCGATGCATTGGGGTTAGACGCACCATGGGAGGGGCTTGAGACGCAATAGGACCGCGCCTGCGGGGTTTCTGGCTGTCGGTGAGAGAAAGGCTGAACATGCGGACTAAGGGAGGGGCTCTCCGAATCTTCCGGGCGTCGGGCTAAGCACGTCTTGCCGCGCTACAATTGCTGTGAGCCACGGCAGATCAGCCTTGACTAGTGCGGGGCGGGACGTTCAACTAACGGGTATTGCAACCGTTTGTTGTGGGCGATTTCCGCGCTTTCGGCGCAAACGCTGATCTCATTTTTGATTGAGGGAAGACCATGCCAAGACGGATCGTGCTCCTCTCCGATGGCACTGGCAATTCATCGGCAAAGGTTTGGCGGACCAATGTTTGGCGCATGTTCAGTGCGCTCGATCTCACCAAGGACGACCAGGTTGCCTGTTACGACGATGGCGTGGGGACGTCGTCGTTCAAGCCATTGGCGATGCTTGGCGGAGCCTTCGGCATAGGCCTTCGCCGCAACGTCATCACGCTCTACAAGTTTGCCTGCCGCAACTACCGAGCTGCGGGAGATGAGATATACGCATTCGGATTCAGCCGCGGCGCATTCACCATTCGCGTGACCATAGGTTTGATCCTGGATCAGGGTCTGATTCCTGCGAAGGACATTTCGGATAGCGAACTCGACCGGCAGGCCAAGGCGGCTTATCGCGCCTACCATAAAAGACATTTCCATACGAACTGGTACCTGATGATTCAGGGGCTCAAGAAGCTGCTGGGACGGGAGATGTCTGCGCCCTCTGCGGGAGCCACCGCAGGAAGGCACTCGCCAATCATTCGCTTTCTGGGGCTTTGGGACACCGTCGCCGCGTACGGACTTCCGGTTGACGAGATGACCCAGGGAGTGAGCCAATGGATATGGCCGCTTGAACTCCCGGGCCACACGCTTCATCCCGACGTGAAACGTGCTTGCCACGCTTTGTCTTTGGATGATGAGCGAACGACCTTCCACCCGGTTCTCTGGAATGAGCGTCGCGAGCCGCCGCAGCCGACGGGAGCCACCCGGTACACATCCAATGAAAGGCTTACGCAGGTCTGGTTTGCCGGCGTCCATGCCAATGTCGGGGGCGGCTACCCGGACGATTCACTGGCGCACATTCCGCTTTACTGGATTATGGAAGAGGCGCGGGCCTGCGGCCTCTCCTTCAAAACGTCCGATCCTGCGGCCGTGGCCGAAACCAAACAAGCGCAGGACAAGGATGGTCGACTGTACGACTCTCGCGCTGGCTCGGGCAGCTACTACCGATACGGCCCCAGGCGGATCTCCCGACTGACCCGCCAAAGCTTCTCATGGACCACAGGAGATGAGGTCTACGTCGCGAGGCCCAAGATTCACGAGACGGTTTTGCGGCGCATTAAGAACAACGCACACGTCTATGCGCCCATCGGAATCCCACACAACTATGATGTCGTGTCGCCTGAGATCGCTCCAGACGGCTGCGTCCGCTTCCGAATTGACAGCCTTCCGGAGAGGGCATCGGGGCCGACAATCAGCACCCCTGAAACCTCCGATCAGGCCCAAGGCCGCGTCGTCGCGGAGCGGCAGTTCATCTGGCCATTGGTCTACCTGCGCGCGGGGCTGTATTTCCTCACGCTGGCGGCGACCATCGTCTTCGTGCTGTTTCCCTTCACGGGGCGCAGCGATCCTCTGGGCGAGCGGGTCAATGCGCTCAAGTGGGTGTCAGACATCATCCAAACCCTGTCCGGCTTCCTGCCGTCCTGGGTCTCGCAGTGGTTGGTGTCCTACGCCCAATATCCGGTGACGTTCCTGATCCTGGGGGGTGTCATCGTCGCTTTGCTCTTCGGCGGCAAACGGGTCGCATCTGCGATCGATGACCGGATGACCGCACTTTGGCGAGATGCGTTCGCAGGCGAGCTTATCGCGCCATCAGCGGCTCCCAGCGCCAGCCCTCATGGGCGCGAGCTATTTCTTGTCGGTGTGCGCACGGCATGGCGCTACTATCTCGCTCCGGTACTTTCCGCGGTTGTCATCGTCTATCTGGTAGTCACGGTCGGTAATCGACTTGCGTTGACCGCGGTTGATCAAGCGGGGCTGGTTTGCAAGCCAACGGACAGGCTTGAATTTGTCCCCGACGCCGGCGCGCTGGTCTCGTTCGATGCGTCCGACCTTTGCTTTTCGACCGGTTATAAAGTGGGGCGCCTAGAGCGATACCTCGTCTGGACCAACCCGGACCCGATTGCCCTGGCCAGGCAGTACAAGGACTACACTACCAGCCGCGCAACATGTCAGGTGGGGGCGGGAGACTTGCACAATGGCAGCGTCGTCACGGATGCACGTGGCTATTCGACCTTCCATAATCCGGATGACGGAACACAGCTGTCCTGGACCGGGACCGTTGTCCATATGCTCGCATCACCTTTGCGGCGTTACTACTTCCAGCCCTGGTTCCAACCGGTGGCGCGCTATGGCGCGCTAGGTAGTGAAGTGGACTTCCTCGAACCTGACCCCGACCGACGGGTGAAGAAAATATCTGAATATGTGACGCCGAAGGTGGCGGGCGAGTTGTTCTTTTACTTGAACGATGCCGTTCTTGTTCTCCCACGTAAATACCAGTGGCTTTATGGCGATAACGGGGGGTGCGTTTCGTTCTTCATCAAGCCGTCCAAATAACGATGGCGTGGGCCGACGTGAGCGTATGGGGATCTGATGGATTTCAATGGGGTCTGTATTGCCGGGCTGGTCGTGTCTGGCGTAGCGACAATCGTCTTCTTCGGCGCGAACCATCGGTTCAGGGAGGCGGTCGATCAGGCAATCGCCCCGATGAAAGTGCCCGAACGCCGATGGCGCGGGTATAGCGCGCAAGATCTCGCCGATTTCAAGAGAGTCGGGCTCGAACGGCCGACAACGTTCGGGAAGTCTGCGCTCGATGTGTACCGTGATCGCGTGTTGGTGCTTGACCTCGGTTTCGCCGTGGCCTTGCTTTTTCAGCTTGCTGTCCTGGGTTGTGGCCGTACAGCAAATCGGTTCGCCGCTGGTATCGTCGTTCGCCATGTTCGGCGGCATGGTAGGGTTCATCTACGGCTGCTCCGACGTGGGCGAGGATTTCATGCTTCGGATGCTTCTCCGGCCGGAGCGAATCGTCCGCGATGACGATGCCCGGAGAGCGACTGCTCTTACATGGCTCAAATTCGCGATGATTGGCATCTCAATTGTCGGAGCCGCCGTGTTCGGAATGTTGACACTCGTTTTCGGGGCGATGCCGTCCGACGCCAAGTCATAGAGTTTGGAAGACCGGCCGATTGGTTGCGGACGACTTGCAGCTCATCGAGCGCAAGGTGTGCCTAGAGGCCATAGGCTGACGCCGCGCGCTGGTCGCGCGCGGCGAAAATTTGGGACGCCAAAGCCGGAGCCGCGCATGCGGCTCCGGCTCGTTTGGTGGTCGTGACGTCTACGCAGCCATCGGCGCTGCGGTGCTAACGGCCTGCGGCAATCGCAGTACGGTGAGCAACCAGCCCTTGTCGCCAGCAAACGCTCAGCGGCCTCGGCCATCGCGGGCTTCTTCAAGTCCGCCAGTTGCGCGGCGGCTTCCTCCGACACCCCTTGGCGGACCGCCTCAACAATAACCGCCTTGGTGACCTGACCAAGGTAGTTGACGGCGGTGGGCTGCCAGTGCGCCGCCATGTCCAGCGAGACCGCCTGGGACAATGATTCGGCGTGTTTCAGGGGCGGGGATGAGCCTGCGCCCGGACGGACGACCGCATCGACCGCAAGGGCCGCGCAATGTGCGAGCAGGCGCATCAACTGCTTCTGCGTGAACCCCAGCAAGGCGTCCCACAGGTCTTGCACGTCGGCGGGTAGCGCCTTGGCAAGCTCGGCTTGCCGGTCGCTGCACGTGCGCCCCTGCGCGCTCTCATCTATCCCGGCCGCGTGTCCCGACAGATAGCCGTGCGGCGGCCATGTACGCGATCGCGGCCAGCATGGCCGTGGCCGACAATTGCGGCGGGCAGCGGGGCGTACCAGATCGGATTTTGGCCCGTAGGATGTCTATATCTATCAAGGGGTTGCGGAACGATTTGCGGGTTGTTAGCGGTAGTTCTGTATGATATGAAATGCAGGATATAAATAGGATATATCCGACAAATCGGATCATAAGCCATGGCCAAGCCATCCTCGACCCAACAAGACCGTGTCATCGAACTCCTCAAGGAGCGCGGCATCGCGCGCCCTTCCGAGCTTGCCACAGTAGGCATCACGGCCGCGACTATCGCCCGCATGAAGGAAAAAGGCCTCGTTGTCCAACTCGGGCGCGGTCTCTACCAACTGCCCGACGCGCCCATCGATACGCACCATTCCCTCGCCGAAGCCGCCAAACGCGTACCCAAAGGGGTCGTCGCGCTGACCTCAGCGCTCGCTTTCCATGACCTGACCGATACCATCCCCTCCATGGTTTGGCTTGCCATCGGTCCCAAAGACCGTCAGTCCCTTCCAACCAATCCGCCAATGCAGTTCGTTCGCTTCAACCCGGAGCGGCTTCAGGAGGGCGTGGAGATTCATACGATCGAAGGTTGCCCGGTCAAGATCTTCAGCCCCGCCAAGACCGTCGTCGATCTTTTTCGCTACCGGCGGAGCGCCGGGACACGCTACCGTCACAGCACCGGCCTCAACCTCGCGCTCGAAGGCCTGCGCGAGGCCCTGCGAACCCGCAAGGCCAAGCCTTCGGAGATCGCGGATTTCGCGCGCAAAGCCGGGGTTTGGAAGGCCATGCAACCTTATATCGAAGCGATGACCGCCAATGGCTAACCCGCCCAAGAATGTCGCTGCCTCGGTTCGCGCGCGACTGCTCACGCTCTCCAGAGAGCGCAATCAACCCTTCGACCTTCTCCTCACCCGCTACGTGCTGGAACGGCTCCTCTATCGCCTCGGCTCGACGGATTATCGTAACCGCTTCGTTCTCAAGGGCGCGATGCTGCTCGCGACCTGGATCGACAACCAGTTCCGGCCGACGCGCGACCTTGACCTTCTCGGCTCGGGCGATCCCGACCCCGACGCGCTCTTGGCGATCTTCAAGGAGATCGCCGCCGTCGACGCCGCCGACGGCGTCATCTTCGACCCGGCCAGCTTCACCGTCGACCGCATCCGCGACGAAAACGAATACGGCGGCGTCCGGATCAAGGGCAATGCCACGGTCGATAATGCCCGCGTTCGCGTCCTAATCGATATCGCATTCGGCGACGCCATCGAGCCCGGCGTGCAGGAAACTGACCTCCCGGTGCTGTTGGATTTTCCGGCTCCCAAGCTACGCTCCTATCCGCGCGAGACCGTCATCGCCGAGAAATTCCAGGCGATGGTCGCGCTTGGCCTCGCCAACACACGCCTGAAAGACTTCTACGACGTCTGGGTGCTGATCCGCTCCTACAAGTTCGAGGGCGACACGCTGGCTCGCGCCATCAAGGCGACATTCGCGCGCCGCAAGACCGACATTCCCACCGCACTGCCGGATGCATTCACCTCGGCCTTTACCGAGGATGCCGGCAAGAAGGATCAGTGGGCGGCGTTCACCAGACAGGTCGCGGTCGACCCGGGCCCGCTGACGGATGTGGCCAAGACGCTCGCGGAGTTCTTGATGCCGCGCGCAAAGGAAGCTCGCGCCCTGAAGGACGGGGAGAAGGCGCCTTAGCCGGGGCGATCATGATGATCATCATGATGACCAGCAGCAGCACCATCAGCGTCAGGATGATCATCGCCGTGCCCATGATCACCATGATCGCCAGCACCAGCACCTGCTAGCTGATCATCAACATGCCGATCATCGGTTTCATCGCAATTTTCGCTAGGCGAAGAGGGACGAGCACCTATATATTAGGGGGTATCCCCACACCAATCGAGCCTGCCGCGTGCCACAACGCCTATCTTCCACTGCTGTCATCGTCACCGCCCTCGAGGTCGAGACGCGCGCCGTCTTGCGGCAACTCGGGAAGCACGCTGTCGAGACAGTCAACGGTAGCGGCTTCTTCAAAGGGCAGTTCGACGGCTGGGATATTGCGGTGGTCGAGGCCGGCCCCGGCAATGCGGGCGCCGCCGCAATCGCGGTCCGAGCCCTTGAGCATTACAAGCCCCATGTTGCGCTGTTTGTCGGCGTCGCCGGCGGGGTGAAGGATGTGGCCATCGGCGACGTGGTGGTCGCAACCAGGGTCTACGGCTATGAGTCCGGCAAGGACACCGCCAAAGGTTTCCAGACGCGTCCTGATGTGCAGAATACGGCGCATGCGCTGGAACAGCGCGCCCGCGTTATCCGCCAAGGAAACGACTGGAAATCGCGGCTCGATCCTGCGGTCAAGCAGGGAGACCCCGCGTTCTTCGTCGCGCCGATCGCGGCAGGCGAGAAAGTCGTGGCCTCAAAGAAGGCCGCCACCGCGACGCTGATCAAGGATCACTATGGTGATGCCATCGCCGTCGAGATGGAAGGCAGCGGCTTCCTGAAGGGGGTGCATATCAGTCACCCCACGCAGGGCGCCGTCATTCGCGGCATCTCGGATCTGTTGTCCGGCAAGGCGACCGCCGACAAGGAAGGATCGCAACAGCGCGCAGCCGACGCAGCCAGCGCCGCCGCCTTCGAGATCCTTTCAGGGCTGGATGGCGGTCAGGATCGCGCGCGGAAGGCAAAGCCTGCCTTCCTGCAAACGTCGTCCACCTTCAGCAAGGGCAGCTATTTCGCGCAGGGCGAGGCGCTTGCCGAGGTCGGCGTACCCGACGTCGATCGGGTCCGGTTTGCGTTCGCAGGCGCCCCCGATGGCTACATGCGAATTATTCCCATGGAACGCCGGGAAAAGCCGCTGACGGTGTCGAGCCTGAACGCCAACGTCAATCAATCCGAAATGATACGCGCGACCGGCCACGGCGGCCTTGCCACGGTGAACGCGTACGGCGCGATCTACTACGATCCCGCTGGCGCTTATACGATGGGACCAGCACCGCTGCGCTGGGCGACCCAAGTCTTTCAGAACGGCGAGCTCTGGAGCCTGACGGATACGTTGATCACGCGCGAGCGCGCATGGCGTCCGGCGCACATTCCGTTGCCGATCATTCCCGTAGTTACCTTGGAGAAGGGCTTTTATCGCGCGCTCCATACGAACGTGCCGTTCGCTGTCCAGCATCTCGGACTGACGTTCCCGTGCGAGATCGAACTCGGCCTGCTGAACATGCGGGGGGCGCATCTCGGCGTCGATCAGGATGACATTCGCGGTCCGATTCAATTCGACGAAGCCATTGTGCGAGCCGAGCTTGATTCCGCCGATGCCGCGGCGATCGACACGGTCCTGTTGGCCTTCTTTGAGGAGGTATTTGACAAGACCGGTTATGCGCGGCCTGAAGGATTGAACAGGTTTCCGCCCGGACCGCCTCGGTCATAAGTTGCCAAGAGGTCGCGGGTCATGCTGCAGATCATTACCAAAAAATTTTTCCCGCCAGGCGAGCGATACGAAACGCTCCATCGCGCAATTTTTTACACCAATTACCGCGTTATGCGAGGTGAGAAGATCATCACGCCCGTAGGGTCCCTTCTTCCCTCGACCGGCCTTCACTCGCTTGCGACGCTCACATGCGAGATGCTGGAGAAACAGGAGAAGTATCCCGACGGACCCAGGCCGGGTGTTTTTATTGCGACAACTGGAGATGACCTCCTGAATGACTTTGCCGCCGTCATCTCCTTCTTCCTGAATGTCACCTGCACTCCCGATCCCGCCGCATGTTCGACAAGGACGTCCACGCCAAGGATGGCGAAGCCGCGGCGCTAGCTGCCTTCATCACGCAACTAATCGGGCTCGAGCGTGAGACTTTTGTCGGCGCCATGCGCGCCATAAGGCAGTTCGTGATCGGTTCACATCGCTTAGCGGACGACCTTAATCTGGCTTACAAGCTGTTCGTTACGTCGATAGAATCTCTCGCGCAGGGTTTTGATGGTCATGTAGCCGAGTGGAGCGACTACGAGCCGCGCAAGCGAAACAAGATTGACCAAGCCCTGAAGGATGCATCAGACGAAGTCGCCGCTGGTGTCCGAGACGCGGTTCTCTCTAACGAGCATGTTGCGCTGGCGCGCCGTTTCCGCGATTTCGCCATGGCCGATGTCGCACCGTCATTCTTTCGGGAAGAGGCCGCTGGCGCCCAGGGACCGATAGGCCGACCTGATCTTCCCATTGCGCTTCAACAGGCTTACTCGATCCGATCGAGCTACGTGCATCTTTTGCGGGATGTTCCCCGTCAGCTAACCATAAGTGGTTTTCCCGAGGCTACCGAGGTCGACGACAGGGAAACGTTGTCGTTTGCAGGCCTGTCTCGGCTGGCGCGTCACATCATCATGCAGTTTATCGCGCGCGGGCGCACGGTTGAACGCGAGGCTTTCGATTATCGCCGAGAGCTGCCGGGCATTGTTACGGTCAAGCTTTCCCCCGAATATTGGGTCGCCTCGACAGTAGGCTTTGACCATAAAAGCGCGCCGGTGCGGCTTACAGCGTTTTGGAGCAAATTACTGCCGCCGTGCTCCTGCATCAAAAGGACGCCAAACTAACCGACCTACGGCCGATCCTGATCATGGTAGAGGACCAAGTGCCCGGGTTACGAAAGCCGAACCAGCGGCTCCCGATGTTGACGCTATATTACCTGTTCCATCAGTTTGCAGGCCCGGAGTTCGAGTGCAAACAATGGCCGGCCCTCTTTGAGAAGTACAAAGCCGATTTCGATACTCCCACCGTCGAGAGCTTCGTTGCCCATCTGATCGCGGGCTATCGGGTTGATTGGACGTTGGCGCAGTTAGAGGAACTGCACAAAACCTACTTCAAGACACGGCATACAGCGAGCGTGACCAAGATTGGGCTCCTGCTTGAAGCTGCCTTGTCGCTCTATGTGGCCGAGGTTAACCGCGCTGCCGGCAATGACCCGCGGGCCCGTGCATTGATAGCGTTCGTCACCCAGGCCATGCGGCCCTGCGGGCCTACGAAGCCGTTCTGCCAGCCGAACTCTCCAAAATCGATTGGGAAAGCATTCTTCTTCCCCCGAAGCCGGACAACGAAGGCCCTGCCACAGATCCTCCCACCGCCTAGCGCGACTTCTCCGCCCGAGGAAACCTCATCTAATGACGACTGAGCCCACCGAGAACGAAGAGATTGATCGCTCGCCGCCCATTGCGGTCTTTCTGACCGGCGAATCCTACTTTCAATCCGCCAAATATTTGAGAAGCGGTGTCGAGACGGCGGATCTGCGCCTGCGCTTCAATATGCCGATCTACTACCTCTATAGTCATGCTTTGGAACTGACCCTTAAAGCGTATTTGCTCAGCAAAGGAGTGACCAGCAATCGGCTCAGATCGCGCGATTACGGTCACAAACTAAAGGTGCTTTGGGACGCTTGTCTGACTGAAGGCTTTCCGCACCATCCGATTAATGATGCTTTCGTAGCAAATGATAGAAATTCTTGATCCATTCGCTGTGGATTTTGAGTTCCGGTACATACAGGTTGGATTTAAGGACCTCCCCACGTTGGCAGCATCCGAAGCTGCGGTCGGCGATCTGATCGCGACAGTACGACCCTTCTGCGAAGCAACGGTTGGCGGTCCCGTTCCGGAGTAAGGATCAGCGACTTCCCTGCAACCGTTGCGACGAATGGAGGTGCGATATGCTCAGCGAGCGCGCGAGTCGGCGCTGGCGCAATTCAGGGCAGAGCACAGCTGGACATCCGCGCCTGACCCAGCGAGAGGGCCGTGGCGACGATAGTAGAGACCGTATGTCAGTTGTGAATCGGCGTAGGGTCCGGACGCCGATCGGCGCTGTAAGCCACTGATTCTTCTTGTGCCAGAGGGGTCAACAACTGGCGCCGATCCACATTATGCCGTGTTGCGCGCGATCCGAAGCCGCTCTTTGATGTAGAGCTTGTTTATCAATTCGGCGCACTTCCGCATCATCATCAGAGTGAACTCCGGCGACAGATGCACATTTCCGTGCAACAGCCGATCCCGGAGATTTGGTAGCTCTTTCAAAAACGACATAGGGCGCGAACCATGACCTCCCGGGAGCTCCAGATCTTCTTCGCGAAGCCAAGGGCCAAACACCCGCGAGCGAATCTGAGGACGTAAATTCCAGACCGATAAGTCCGAACGCATCGCCAGGTCCTTCGAAGCACACACTCGTCGGCACTAGGTCGGGGCATACTTCCGAAATGGGGCGCAGCGTTATGAGCTGCGAGTCGCCGTGCGCCTTCTCGACAAGGACTTCGTCGTCCCGGATCGGGAAGTGGCTGTGCAGGAGCGTGGCGCCAAATCGTTCGTTGGCGTGTTCTTTCACAAGGCAGCGCCCGACTTCGTCGAGGCATGCATGATCGTCTCCGGCGAGACGGCCCGCGCTGGTTAGGTCAATGTCCGGTAGGGCCGCATAGTCCCGAGAATTATGGCGTCGCAATTGGATCATGGTGCATCCTCCAGGTCAAAGGTGAAGATGGTCAAACAATCCGCGGGAATGCCTCACTCATTGATAGCAATTCGATAATTCGCTCACTCAGGTTGAGGACCGAAGGAGGCTTTTTGAAGCGCTTTTTTGAAGCGCATGGCCACTGAGTTGTGAACTGGTCATAATTTGGTGGGATTCTGCCGGCTGCCGGTAGATACCTGCCTATTCACATCCTCAGAAAGGGTGCGCAAATGCTGAAGACTCTGCTCACCATTTGCGAGCCAAATGAGCGGTTTCAACACCTCTCATTCCACGATCAAGCCGCCGGGCATAACCGTCCCCTTTGCGCGGGCGATCTATATAGCGCCGTGAGTCCTATCGAGCTTAGCTCGGCTGTTCCCGCTGAAGTTCGCTCTCAATTCGATGTAGCGCGAAGCGCCTATCTATACTCGTGGTTTGTCTACGATCTTGCGATGCTCGCGGAACAGCACAGCTACATCGTGCTTGAAATGGCCCTGAGACACCGCGCGAAGTCGGAAGGTCTCAGCAGCAACAAAACGTTGAAGCCGTACCTACAGCTGGCGATCAAACGCGGTTGGGCGAGCAAGATCGTGACGTGCTCACCCGTCTTTGCGAGATCCTCCTCCGGCACAAAAAACTCGCGCGGTTCGGAATTCGCTTGCTGCATGATCCCCTTGGATGGGCGAGCGCGTTCTACTCGAAACGTGCGGTCTCGCTAGTCGGGTTCTGACCTGCCGAACCACGACTGAAGACGACCAAGACTTTACCGACGCCATTCCGACCCTGTTCCAGTGGGAGGCAGGATGGTCTTACGACAACCTCACGACTATCCAGGGATGCATGCAGTTCTGCAAGAGCGTCCGGAAATGCGCTATCTCGCGCAACGGCCACCAATCCAGCTCTAGCGATTCTGGCCACGACGACAGGTTTTGATGACCCTTCCGCTGTTCGGATCGAGGGATGCCCCTGCCGGCCCAGACCGGCAGGGGTTTTCTCGTGTTTCACGGCGAGAAGTCGCGCCGGGCCAGCACGGTCCTGTTGTTACGCGGGTTGATGACAGCGGCGTCTCGCTTGGCCGAGCCTTCCGGCAAATGGCAATTACCCGACGAAAAATATTATTCGCGAAAAATGGCATCACGTATGGACAGCAACATGCAGTTACGACACGATACACGCTTGGATATACAATAATTGCTTTAAAATTCAGGGTTGCCGATTGCAAACAAGCGCAGACTAGTGGTGACTTAATTATGCAAAATCGTTTGTCGATTCAGATACTACTTTCTTTGTGTAGCATAGTTTTGGCGGGCTGTGGTGATAAGAAACTATTTCAGGCTCCTCCGCATGGAGGAGATACCCTGCCGCCTCCCACTGTTTCCGATAGCAAACTCACACTTGTGGCAACAATACCCTACAGCGCGCTTGTGCACGCCGCCGAGGCAAAGATTCCTGCCTCCGTCCCAATTGGAGGTGACGGTCATGTGGCCTGCTTGGATTTGCCCTACGTGAACCCAGGCCACGTCGGGTCTCACCGCGCGTGCACGCAAGTGCCTTACGTAGACTTCCGCGGCGCAGGAATGCAGGAGCAATGCATAAATGTACCGGACATCACGGGACCGAGTATCGGCATGAAAAACCAGTGTGCTGATTATCACTGGAATGCAGACATCAACAAAGATGGACCAGTTCGGATCGCGAACTCAGGAACGGATCTCCACGTCGAACAGAATATTCATGTGACAGGTAAGGCAGGCCTCGGGGGTGATTTGGCCGGTGCATTGTCCCTCTCGGGAAAGAACTTTGACTCGAAAGTCAAAGCCTCGATGAACCTGAGTGTTGATCTCGACAATCGATGGTGCCCGCAAATCAAGGTCACCCCTATCGGTCGATGGGTCGATAGCGCGTCCGTCGAGGTGGCGGGGAAGAACTGCGTCGGCTTCGATCTAGGTGCGCTTGGCCATCCGGAGGTCTGTGCGGGCCCCGTGAATCTGGGCCTTGCCGACGCGCTGAACAACGAATTCGATAGGCATCGTGACGATATTCAGCGTTCAGCTCAGAGTATTTTACCTTGTGACACCTTGCGGGCGAAGGTTGAAGAGCACTGGCATCCGTTCTCCATCAAGATCGACCGCAGCGGAGCCGCTCCTCTGTTCCTCAACATCGAGCCGAAATCCGCTGGGTTTTCCGGACTGATCGCCGAACAGAATTCACTCAGGATGGTTGTGCGGGTGGATGCGAAAACAGTTGTCGGAGCCTCTGAGATCGCGCAGGCCGCTTCGGTTCTCCCACAACTGGAGAAAGTGGCAGCGAAGGAAGGAACATTCGACATAAACCTTCAAGCAGTAGCGCCATACGAATTTCTCAAAAACGAACTGGCGACACAGCTCAAAGGGAAAACGTTCGAGCAAGAAATTTCCTCGTCTCGCATCGAAGTGAGAATTGATGATCTTGACCTCTATCCCAGCAACGGTTCGCTTGCCGTTGGACTGAAGGTGAACGCCAAGCTGCCCGGACGGTGGCTGGATACGGCTGGCTGGGTGTATATCTCCGGAAAGCCGACACCAACCGAGGATGGCAAAGCAATCACTGTCGAAGGCATCAACTTCGCCACCGTCGTCGACAATGAGTTCTGGAGCGTCGCGCAAACGCTGTTCGAAACGCAGATTTTGTCGTCATTGAAGGAACACTCAAAGATCGATCTCAGCAAACAGATAGATGCCGCGGCATCCGAAGTTACGGGAGCCGTCGCCAAAGCAAATGTTCCCGGATTGAAAATCTCTGCTACACCGCCACTCATAAAACTTTCTAGCGTTGCTATGGCGACGGACAGCCTGATAGCCACAGCTCGGCTGAGTATGAATGCCGACGTTGAACTCACAGATGCCCTGTTGAAATAGTGCCCTCGAATAGTTCCTATTCTACTTCCTGCGAAGCCATCGTCTTGAGTGATTTTCGCCGACTAAATAGTGAGATAACGCCTAGCGAGGCGACGCTGATCGCTGCGAGCGGTAGCAGATAAAAAGCTAGCGGTGTCCACGACCGGGGGAAGAGTTCAACGCCCCCCTTGCAGGGCTCCTGACCCGAGTCAGCCCGCCTCAGGCGCATTTGCTTCTCCTGTTTTGAAACCGGGGCCCAAAGGAGAGTCGTTTCCTTCCCGAGATAAACGTTCGTCGTATCCTGTTCGCAGATGTCGCCAGATTCAGCGGCGATCATGCAGAGGGCAGTCCCGGCTAGGGGGACCCCAATAAATAGCAGAACTACGCAAGCTTGATAAATCTTCGCTTCCCACGCGGTTGTATTCAATCCTTCGAGCAGGAGCACCGGAATACGCGAGTGCCATTGATCGCCGTGACGCCTCGTGTGCAGCAGGAAGATGCTCGACGATAATAAGAACAACGCGCCTCCGATAATCGCCCCAAAGTACCCCGCGGCGGGCTTATTGTCGCCAGCGCTCAACTTGTCGCCGAACAGACGCCCCAGGAATTCCGAGCCTCCTTGAAGTGAGATCACACTGGTTACGAGGAAGAGAACTCAAACGATGGATAGCAATTGCCACAGTTGAGTAAGATGCGTTTTGCTCATGGTCGTTCCGATTCCAGACTAACGTGCGATTTGCGGGGATCGAGACTTAGTAAGTCGGATGCCGTCGACGAAAATAGACGATGTCGTCACAAGAACAATTTATAAAGCTAGCGTGGGCTGCCTAAAGCCAAGAACCTCATGTAGGTGGGTGGAGCAGTGGCGCGCCCGGCTCCGCCGGACCAGGCTCTACTCCAAGATCATACCTCCGACTAAGAAAGCCATGCGGGCTTTGCTCGCTGTTGACGACGAGAATTTTTAATGTGAAGCTTGCCCTCGCCAGCGCGACCGGTGTCCGTGCAGGTGGATTGCACGCGCTGCGCTGGCATCATTTGGCTTTGCGAATGCGGAAATGAAAGTCGAGACACACGGGTTGATGGCGCAGCCTCTCATTCTTATGCTCAAGGCTGGAAGCTACGAACGAAGCGTAAGGCCGGAGGTGACCTTGTGTTTCCAAACAAGCGCGGTGGTACGCGGGCCACGACAATATGGTGAAGCGCAAGTTCCTGCCCCTCTTCGATGAGGTCGCAAAACGCCGCAAAAAAAATCCGGCCGAATACACGGAAATGGCGGAGCACTTCAATTGGCACGCGCTGAGGCATTTCGCTGTGTCATGTTGATCGAGGCCGATCTAAAGCCCAAGACGGTGCATACCTTCGCCGGCCACAGCAGCCTCCAGGTCACGATGGACCATACGGGCACTTGTTTAAGTCGGGCAACCATAAGAAGGCGATGGACGGAATCGCCGCTGATATGTTCGGCCGATCATGAGACCGCGATGTGAGAACAGGAGCGGAACGGTTGCCAATAAGCTGCTCATATTGATGGCCAATCTGCAACCGGTGATTGACGCGTCATGCATTTTGATTCTAAAACCCAAAGGACGCGATTCGACGTGCAAATCGACCAGTTCTTGTCTACGTTGCATCTATCCGAGATTTTCAATTTCGAAATTTCGCATACCCCCCCCCCAATTTCTGTCGTTAATGGAGCTGTAACCTGACCACGCGCGAACGCCCCACACCACCAACCAAGGTGCCAGAGCTCTCGCCAAAACGTGAGTTTAACCCGAGCGACGCAGGATTTTCGCTCCTCGCGGATGAGCAGACTTTGTTCGAAATCGAAAGCATTCACGACGAGACGGTCAAGACCGCGCACGAAACGATTAAGTTTGCTTGGCGATAATTAGAAGACACGCATTCATTTTCGCCAGTAATTGCGCACCAACATTTTTCACTGGACAACAATGAATGTTTCTTTCGAGATCAGGCAGCTAAAAAACGCAGCGGATTGGAAACAACTTAGCGTTGTTTTGGGCGGCGCTTCCGATGTTGTGAGCAGCGTGATCCATCACCTCATGCTCTCAAACGTGACATCATACCTCATTGAAGACCCGTACATCGACCGTGACTATTCTTCCGACTATCGCTTTTTCTACGCCCAGACATTCAGGACGCATGAACGTCATTGTAAGCGCGTCCACTTTTTTGCTGAAGATGTCGATAAGATTCTTGCCCTCCCTAACTGGACAGATCGGGTAAAGGCGCTCGAAACAACGTCTTTACGAAGCTATTGCGGCTTCTGTGTTGTTCGACCGTTGCCCAACGCGTCCATTGGGCGAACGGCGTTGAAAGTAAGAGGGCCAGAGGGCAAGGATCTGGAGGCTGTTATTACCTCTAAGGCGATTATTCGAGCGAACCTGCTTGGGGCTGAACTCGACGTGCTAAGTACGTCCTTTATGCAGCAGGAGTCACGCGTCGGCGCGTGTGCGCAGATTGCGATCTGGATGGGCGCGAGGCACATGCACCTGCGCTACCGATACAACTGGCTATCAGTAGCGGACATCACCAAGCTTGCCGCACCGACGACGCCGGACGAAGCTACGTCGCTACCTGCTGGGTCGGATTTCTTGACATCGGAACGCATGATCCGCGCGGTCAGCGAAATGGGTTTCCAACCACTGTGTTTTAAGGGAGCAAACATCGGGGAGCAGATTTTACCCTATGTTGAGTCCGGTCTTCCCGTAATCCTCGGCCTGAAAATCCCAGGCGCAAGCATCGGCCATGCGGTCACCGTTATTGGCCGGGTGTTATCGAAAATCAAAGCACCGACGTCGCGTCCAATCGACTTTATTGCGGGCTTCATTGTCCACGACGATCAGGCGGGTCCTTACAAGGTTATTCCCACCACGCCAACTTCGGCGAATGATGTTGGGTTCGCGAAGGAAGACTTGGTCGAAATCAAAAGACGTTCGGGAGTTCTGCAATTTAATCTTGAAGATCACGGTGTCTTCGCCATGGCTCTCATGCCGGTTCGGGCATTCTCGACGGCCCGTGCCGCCGAGGTGACGGCGCTGGGCCGCATACAGAGCGCATTTGCACAAATTGATCAAATCAAGGCTGCAGTGGCCAAGCAGAACGGTTCTGCCAATCCTCTGCTGGATGATCTGTTTGCCGCTTACAACAGCGGAAGAATGATATTGAAAACATATCTGACCTCAGCCGAGAGCTATCGCAGACATATCGGAACCGGCACAGCTTCCGACGCGCTCAAAGACGTTCTCCTGGAGGTCCATCTTCCCCATTTCACCTGGGTGACAGAAATATCGACGGTGGATTCATATAATAATTCTTCGGCCGGCCTTCGCAGGATATTCGGGCATAGCCTCATCGATGCAACTTCATCCGGTCGCGAAGTTGTGGGCCTCCTGATGCTTCATCTACCGGGGGTCGTTTTCCTGCGTGACGTTAATGAGCCCGATGCCGCCAAATCACAGAAAGCAGTCGTCATCGAAAATGATAATCTCTATGACGGCCGCGACAAGCGCTAATCACTTGGAGCGGGTCGGAAGTGGAAAGAAATCGCCTCTTCCCAACCGACTCTCGTCGATGTTGGAACACTCAAGGCATGCGAGGTCTCGCCGAGGTCGGTCATAGCCTGCGGTTCCTTTTCGCGAATTCCAGCGAAACCACTGGTCTTGCGCATCTGGATTTTTGAGGCCTGTGACGTGAAAGAGAAATTCGTCGGCGGCATGAGCGCAAGCAATTGCGTTGAGCGTAATCACGCTCGGTGCTGCAACTTGAGGGTCGGCAACATAGGCAAACCCGCGCCGCGTTTCGTCCGACGTAGCCTCATCTTGCAAACGTGAAGGATTTATCAAGCCGTTGCACCATAAACAGCCATGTCCTGTTGTAACCTGGCGCGCAACGCAGAACACGTCTCCCACCTCTCCAGTTGAGGAGACAGGAACTTTCGCACCGACCTGTACGCCCGGTATCCCATGCTGGTGGACGATGGCGTTGAAGAGTAATCGCGCGCCCATCGTGTCTGCCGCCAGGAAGAGATAGTCGCAGTCAACGAAGTGTTTGGCGACATCGGGATCGAGAAAGTTCGCATTCAGTGTGGTAATTGTGGCTGACGAATTTGCACGCCGAATGTTTCGTGCAGCCATGTCGACTTTGAAACGAGCAAACCGTCGCTGAAGACCGCTAGGCAGCCACTCAATGATTGCGTCCGTTGTGCGTGCGCCAATGAGACGAGGAAGGTTTGTCACCTCCGCACGATCGGGATCGGCGAGAACAAACTCGCCAACTCCAAGCCGACCAAGCAGCTCTGCCAAAATGGATCCCGCGCCGCCGAGTCCAATAATGCCGATGCGGAGCGACCGCAGAATGTCTTGGCCTCGATCGCCGAACATTCTGGATTGCCGATCATATTCGGGCCTCTTGATATGCGCCTGCTTGGATGGGGCCGGATAGAGTAGTTCGCGGCGCTGCCCGAGGACGATGGCTTCTTTGAGTGGTGCTCTTTGCCCTCCCTCAAACCATAAGTCGCCTGCAACGGCTGACCGGGCAAAGACAAGGGCGCCAACCGGCATGCCACGGGAGATGTCGACTAGCGAGGGGTAGCCGCGCTCATGCGACGCAAAATCATCTGACGAAAATCCAACCGAAGTCGTGCCGCCATGGTTATGGATAGCGAGATAGGCAAGCTTTAGATCCCGCGCGCGAAGAATGCGGCTCTGAATGAACTCGCTCTTCAGCATTCGGTAGCCGCGCCGTCCCGGTACATAATCCTTGCCGTCGATGGCCAGGTGGAGTTCTCGCGCGACCAGCTTTAGCCCGCGGTTGGTCTGGCAGACCCCAGCTAGAATGATTGCGCCGTGCTCATCGTTATCGCCGGGAAATAAGTGGCCAAAAAGTTCGGCCTTCATTGCTTCCGTGAGCACCAACCGCCACGGAGTTACTGCGATCGAAGCCATTGCATCACCTTGAGAAGCTTGAGAACGGCCGTGTCCGTCGCGGGATTGAGTTTGTTCGATTTGCGGGAAATTTGGACGGCCGGCTGATTGCGAAACTGCGCCTGGCCAAAACCGAGCCCAAGCGGTTGCCGATCCAGACGAGAAAGATCGTGTCGAACGAAGTGCGGATATACGTCCGCGTATGGATACTGAAACGTGATCTGAAAACTGATCCACGTATCCGCTTGCGCCCAAGGCGGCCCAAGCGGAAGGTTTCTGAGCGTCACAAATGCGCCGCCGCTTCCATCCGGAGAAATTTCAAGTGGGCAGTCCGGGAATGAAACCCTAATCTGCTCGATTGCCTTCTGAACGATGGGCGTGATCTCGCTCACGAGTTGTCATCGTCCGGTATCGCCAGAAACCGGTCGCCTTCCTTCACCTTGATCTTGTCATCGTTGCCGATGACCTCGGTTTTGCCGCCGCCAAGTTCGATGCTGAGAATGAAGTCAAGCTGGATCGGAACTTTTTGCTCTATAGCGGCCTGCTTAAGACTGAGGCCCGTCTGTTTCTTGCCGTAGACTTTAACGGGGTATTTCTCGTTAAAGATCACGTCGATTTCTTTCTTGTCCAGCTCTTCAGCTTCTTCTTCGAGTTTCTTGGCCTCTGCTTCCAGCTCCTCGGCCGTTTTCTCGATTTCCTCGGCCTTCTTCTCAAGCTCTTCGGCTTCGAGCTTCTTGGCCTCGGCCTCAAGCCTTTTGGCCGAGTCTTCGTCATCCTTCTCCGGATTATGGTGTGACATCGCCGGTTCTCCAGTTGCAATTCTGACTAGCAATTGCTAGAGTGAAACGTATATTGCATCTTAGACGGAGAATTGCAAGAGTGAAATCGAAGAAAAATGGGCCCCCCCAATTTGACGTTTCCGCGCTCCACGCCGCTCTGGACTCGGAGCGGGTATCGCGCCGTCTAACCTGGAAGGATGTGTCGGCCGCGTCGGGCGTTAGTGCGTCAACCTTGACCCGCCTGTCACAAGGCAAGCGGCCTGACGTTGACAGCCTCGCTGCACTTACGGGTTGGCTTGGAATGTCGGCCGACCGATTTATGGGGCAAAAGGCGGTGGCATTCGGCAGTGCCAGCCCGCTCACTCAAATCTCGTCCATTTTGAGGGACGATCCCGATTTGAACGAGGATGCCGCCGCCGCGCTCGACGAAATGATCAAAGCTACATATGCGCGATTGCGCGAGACCAAAAAAGCAAAGTCATAGTTTCATAATCAAGGAATGACATCGATTTATAGGATCACTTAAGCTCGACGCATGCCCTCAAAACCTCTCAACATCGGAGATTTGAGTTTCGCGCGGAAGGGCGATCCGGCCGAGCATTTTCGCCAAATCCTCTATCGGCGCGAGACAGGCGTCGCTCTTGCCGAGCCTGATGCGACCCATGTCTACTGGCTGCTAGAGCGGCCCCCGGAAGCGGCGGCCAAAATCGGTGTGGGCGTCAAGGAATTCGGCACCCGTAAGTCGATGTACAATACGCGGTGCTTTGAGATCAGGCGCATCGACGGCAGCACGACGGATTTTTCCGTCAAGCCCTGCCTCGACGATAAGGCGCCATCAGCCTTTGCCGAAACCTTACGCACCGAAGTGGTCGAAGATATCAAGCAGATGAAATGGGAGTTCTTTCGGGCCTCCACCCACTTCGACGGCAAACCTGAGCCTTGACCGGCCGGCTGTTGTCGCTAGAGGAAGCGATGATCGATCATGCACCCACTAGATGGCCTCAGCTAGCCTGCGCCAGTCCAGTTGAAGACGCGTTGAATGTGCGGCCTGCCGTCCGTTCTCAGTTCATAATCATGATGGTGCGCATTTGGGAGAAAGTCGCCGATCTCTGATGATGTGGCGAGACTGTAACCCGCAGCGTCGAGCCATATTGTCTTCTGCTCCGATCGCACGGGAATCACTCCATAGCGACCACGAGCGCCATCAGTTCCAGTCAAGGTTGCGGCGATCACGCTCGCCGATGACTCCGGTCTCGCCGCTACTGGCTGCAGTCGCTGCCATGCGAGAAACTGCTGCGGATCGATGAAGTCATCGGCAATCGGATTCGGCAATATGGCAGTCAGAAATGCGTCAAACGCTGGTCTGAGCGTGCTGGCTATTTCGCGGGTTTGTGCCAACCCCTGGGCGAGGCAGAAGGCTATGAAGGGATCTAGGGTTCCCCTCTCGTGCCCAGAAACCAAACCAAGGAAGGCGCGCAGTGGCACGCCATGTGTTGAGTGCAGGCGTGAGCGCCACGCCCGCGCCTTCCGACCAAGCTTCAGCAACGACAGCCCCTACACCGACCCCAAGGCGGAACTCAAGATTGTCACTCACGAAGCGTTGCCACGCCCGTAGTATTCGAGGATTTGGAGCTTCGGCTCCAGGAACTTGCATCCACCAACGTAGCACGCCGACCCAATTCGCTAGAATTGCTTGATCGCCGACGGTACCCCGAACTCGAAAACCAAACCCGGGCTGATCGCGAATGAGTGTGCCGAGTCGCTCGAACAGAGCTATTCGCTCAGCCGGGGTTCTTGCACCGTAGCTCTCGGCACCAACGAGTTCAGCTCGGATCGCTGGTGCCACAAGTTCAAAGCGCCGACCGATAACAGGTGCGAACCCATATTGATAAAGGCGGCGTCTTTGTGCGGCGTTGGGATAAAGCCGCTCGACAATACCGCGACCGCGTCGAATGAAGGTCTCCTCAAGCCAAGCCTCCTGCGCAGCGGCCACTTGAGTGAAGGTTCTCGCCCAAAGAGTTCTCAGGAAGGCCTCCGTCGTTGGGCCATCTGGAACGACGTTCATGAACCGGCTTAGTTCCTCGATCGCGCCAAGTAGGACGCCATCCAGCTCATCAAGGCTACCGGCCAGTTGCGCTGGCGCTGATCGAGCGCCCGTACCCACCGCATCACTTACAACTTCGGGGAGAGTCGCCTCAAGCCAGCCATAGAATTGATCGCTCGTTCGGAAATTGAAGATATTGCGGACGTGAGCAGCGATTAGCTGGAGCAACACCGCCAACGGACTTGCGACAGTAGCCTCCGGTGCCGTGTCGGCAGCCAGTCGATTGAGCAGGCCGTCGTAGTCTGCGGCCATCGCCGCGACCTGGTTTCTTTGGGTCGGAATTTCACCCGCGGCGGTGCTAGCTGGCCTTAAAACCAAACCAACGAGGGTCATCCCTTCGACCCCTTCAGCGGCGCCTGGACGTCCGGCTCGACCAGCAAGGTTACGAAATTCAGATGTCTGTCGGCGTGCACAGTGCAAAGGAAGATGTCTCCACTAGCCGATCGAGGCCGTGCATTTGTGTCCAAAGCACCCCTCGGCCGCGAGCATACTGTTCGCGAGCAAACAGGCGCAGTCGGGACGCGAAATGGGGAGCTTTGGCCGCGAGGCGGTCAACGCGGGAATAAATACTTGCAGCAGTAAAGCGCTCGGCCGTTGAACGCATTAGCGCAAGCAACAGCCAAACTTCCTCGGCGGTTGAGCGAACCGCGAGCGACTCAAGGCCCGCAAGTTTCCGACGAGCGGCGGCGAGGCGCGCTTCTTCGCCGCGTCGTATCGCGTCGGCGATGAGCCCGAGCGCGCGGACCAGTTCGACAACGAGGAACCAACTGATCCGATCTTCAGAGTCTTCGCCAAGAATAGCTGCGGATCCGTTGCGCCCGATGAGCTCGGGGTGGCGCGACCAAAAATCGCCGCAGAGCCGCAACACTCCATCGAAATCGGCCTTAAGGAAGGCAGCATAGAGTTTCCCGTAGCCTGCTTCAGGCAGATCGACGCGGGCATCCGGGCTCGTGCTAGATGACGTACCCACGCGCGGTCCCGATTCGTCGCTGCTCGTACCCTCCTCATCGAATCCGCCGTCGTCAATATCGAGGGCCTCGATCTGATCGCTGGCGACGGCCTGTCGTAGAAGACTTGTAGCCATGGCGGGGAGCTCACCGAGTTGATAAGCGCCTGCAGCATAGAGCGCGAGCGGGACCATCGTCTTGATGCTGTCGTCGGCTCGAGAGAGCCATTCGAGCAGCTCAGCTGCGCGTCGGTAGCATTCGATTGCACCCAGCGATTCATGTCCATCGATTTCGCGAAAAATATCGGCCCCGTGCAAGGGCCGGCGTGCGTCGGCGAGTTGCTCCTGGAACTCCCGGTCCGACCAGCGGTTAGGCGGTACTTGCCAAGAATACAGCAGGCACCGAACGAACAGACGCGCTTGAGCTGCCGTCAGCGCGTTTTCCTGCCCTAGTGCCGTTCGCATCGTCTCCGCGACGGCGCGCCGTTCGTCCTCAAGCGCCATCTAGATGGTGCTCCACAGAGAGTCGTAGAGCGCATCGATGAGGTTTTGACCTTCAGTGAGGATGACCTCCACAACCTGCAGCGGTCGTCCAGCTGTATACTCTGCCGGCGCTGACCTGCCCCCGCCAAATTAGGCCAGTTTGAACTGGAATTTTCCACTTATGATCCCCTGAGGGGGAGAGGAGAATTCCATGAAGGCATCGAAGTTTTCAGAGGCGCAGATTGCATTCGTGCTGAAGCAGGCTGAAGACGGCTCGGCGGTGGCCGAGGTCTGCCGCAAGGCCGGGATCAGCGAGGCAACCTTCTACAACTGGCGGAAGAAGTATGCAGGCTTGATGCCCTCGGAGATGAAGCGGCTGCGTCAGCTTGAGGAAGAGAACGGAAGCTGAAGCGGATTGTCGCCGACCTGTCGTTGGACAAGGCCATGCTTCAGGATGTGCTCTCAAAAAAGCTCTGAGGCCTGGCCGCAAGCGCGAGCTTGCCGACAAGGTGCGAAGTGACTGGAAGGTGTCAGTCAGGCGGGCCTGCTCCACGCTTCGGGTTGATCGCGCTCTTTACGTCTACAAGTCGAAGCGCGGCGACCAGGCCGCTCTCAAACACCGGATCAAGGACATCTGCGCGACGCGGGTGAGATACGGCTATCGGCGCATTCATGTGCTGCTGCAACGGGAGGGCTGGGCCGTTAACGTCAAACGGGTCTATCGCCTGTACCGGGAATTGAGCCTGCAATTACGCAACAAAACGCCCAAGCGCCGCGTCAAGGCCAAGCTGCGAGAAGATCGAACCGATGCCAAACAGATCAACGAGACCTGGGCCATGGACTTCGTTCACGACCAGCTGGCCACCGGCCGCAAACTCCGCGTGCTGACGATTGTCGACATCTTCAGCCGCTTCTCGCCGGCGGTCGATCCGCGGTTCAGCTATCGAGGCGAGGACGTTGTGTTGACTCTGGAGCGCATCTGCAAAACCGTCGGTTATACCAACTCCTGGAATTCATCGATCGCGCGGCCGTCGCGCGCGTATTGCGCCAGCTCACTGGCGTAATCTCACCGCGTGCCGAAGCGTGCGGCTCGAGCTTAGGATCGAGAAGCCACCAAGCGTCATCAGCAGCACACCTAACCAAGTTGCCGTCCAGCTGTGTGCCTCGTCGTGCGCCTCTGAAATGCGCGCGCCCATCGGCATAGCTGGAGGTGAGCCGGCGAGCGCGGGCGCGAGGAGCTGCTCAACGTCGACTTGGCCCGGCACGGAATGCTCAGGCGTAAGCCGGCCGCTGTGAAGAATGGTGGGGGCCGCTGAAGTCACTATAATTCCCATGTCGAGTACGGAAGCGGCATCAGAAACCTTGATTTGGGGTACAGGAGGCTCGGCCGGTGCGGAGCGCAGCAACTCCGCGCGCGCATCAGCCACCGCGCTCTGCCTGGGCCGCGCAGTCCCGTTCTCGTCCAAATTCGTGGTGCGATCTTATCGAAAGCCGTCGAATGGCGATGCGCTGCCGTCAGTCGCGTTTGCTCATGCCGACGCGGACGGAATCCGCGACGCGGTGCTGGAGATTTTCAAGCACTTGCCGGCAGGCGATGTCGAGATCGAGGTCATGAAGGACACCGACGCGAGCTTGATCGCGGTCAAGGACCATCTAGCCTACAAGATCCACGCTCTCGACGACGATGCGCTGTTCATTTTTTATTATGCGGGCCACGGCTTTTACGGCGCGGGCGGCAATCGATTGAGCACCTATGACAGCAATCGGGTCACCGACAGCAAGGCTTGCAATCAAGCCATTCAACTGCACGACTGCAGGACGATCCTCCCGTACGCCTTTGATATATCCTTCCTTTAGGAGCGAACGATAGGCTATCGCATCGGTTCTGTAGAGCCCGGCTGCTCGGACTTGCTCCATATGTAGGCGCCTCGACTGAACAAGCTCGATCCGCCGGGTTGCAGGTAATGCACGCGCCGATCCGAGGACAGCCAAGCCCTTCAACAGTTCTCGACGCCGATCCCGCTTGGGCTCGCCGCATGCACCGCGGCCGGCGTCACACCGTCCGACCGGGTTTTGAAGCCCTCCGCAGGGACCGGCTTGCTCGCCATCTTTGCCGAGCTCCCGGCGAAATGCGTTCTCGATAGTTCGGCAGCAAAGAACCTGACGGTGTTTTCCAACCGTACGGAAAAACTCGTTCATGCTGCTGCATCAGACTTGCAAGCGAAGTCCCCTGCTGGGGCGAGAAAGGCGCAGCGCTTGCGGATTGTTCTGAAAGGTCCACCCCTGTCCTTATGCTTCATCAACGCTCTGGGTCGATCGAATGTAGTCGGACCACAGCGCGGCGTAAGATGAGCAGTTTCCCAACAATTGATTGTGAGAACCAGCACCCTCCAAGCGTCCTTCCTGCAACACCAGAATGCTATCAGCTGACCGCGTTAGAGCCATGTTATGCGAAATGAGGAAAAGCAGTCGGTCTCGAGACCACTCGATCAGGGACTTCTCCAATGAAGCGACCGCTTCCGGATCCAAGAAAGAACTTGGTTCATCCAAAATTACGATCGACGGGTCTTTGATAAAAGCACGCGCTAGCGCAATCCGCTGACGCTGTCCGCCCGAGAGATCCTCTCCTCGGGTCTCCAATACCGTACTTAAACCAAGTGGGAGTGCGTCTACAAACTCAAGCGCTCCGGCTCTCCTGAGCGCCGCTCTTAACTCATCGTCTCCTCGCTTACCCGAAACGTCGACATTTTGTCGCACTGTACCTCCAAACAAGAACGTATCTTGGGTCACGATTCCAATTGTGGATCGCCAGTGTCGGGGCCGAAACGACCGCAGATCGGCGCCACCAACTAGAATGCGTCCATCGTAGTTTCGTTCAAGACCCAATAAGATATGCATAAGCGTCGACTTTCCCGAACCATTTTTTCCGACGATCGCGACTATTCCTCGATCTGGAAACTTGCATGAAATATCGCTGATCGCGGCTGGCCGCGTTGCTGTGTATGTCAGGGTCACGCCAATTAACTCGATCTCAGAAGGCTTGTGGGGGCGTTCCACGGGAAGTATCTCAGGGTTCTCCTTCTGTTCAGCCCAAAGATCCCGCAACTGCTGAACGATCAGATTCGCTTCTTGGAACGATTGAACAATGCTTGCTGCGGTCGTGATTGGGCTCATGACCCGGCCGGCAAGCATTTGTAACGCCATTAGTTCTCCCACTGACAGTCTTTCATTCGCAATGCGCCAGCAGCCCAAACCAAGAATTGCGAGCGCGAGAATCGTTCCATGCAGCTGAACACCCATTGCAGCCCGGTGATAACAAAGTGACAGATATTCATTTCCTCTAAGTAGGTCCTCTATTGCATCCCTCCAGCGGTGATACTGAATGCTTTCAAGACCATGAGCCTTAACGGCCGAAAACGCGGTGACCGTCTCAGACAGTATGCCATAACAGCGACTGCCATTCCGAAAGTCTGCTTCAACCCCCGCCTTGGCGTGCTTTGACCGCCGCCGCGAAAATTCGGTACTAACAACAGCGAAGACCAACACTACCACTGCGATAACTTGATCGTAGTACAGCATAACGACCAACGAAATTGCTGCCGCCCCCAAACCAAAGACGAATTCTGGAACGCCCTGCACAACAAAGTGTCTCAGTGCATCAAGCTGTTGAAGGCAGTACTGCAGATGTCCCGGCGCATAATCACGCCCATCAGCTCGTCGGCGAATCATCTGACAAAACGCCGATCGAGATAGTCGCCGATCGACGAACGTGCACAGTTTTGCAACCAAACTGTGACGTTTAGCGCCGCACACAGTTTGTCCAAAAAATGCGAGCCCAGCAACTATAAGTAACCAAGCAAGGTCGATTGTTGTTCGCGAATTAGCCCCATCTATCGCCTTCTGCGTGGCTATCGGAGGAACGAGAGCGATCAAATATTCCGCAATCATCAGCAGAAGAACGTAAAGGAGCGCACGCTTGCGAACAGCAACGATGCTCCATAGGCGCCCCCATCCAAACGAGCGAACGTTATTCACTTTGCATGTACCCACCGTAAGCACTGTTTTTCTCGTGCGGACAGCACAACGTCTTGCACTTCGCCCATGTGTTTCTCGTGGAGCAGAGACGACTGGAATGAGATTAGCAAATGCCGTACCACGCGACGGCGATCGCAAACTCTCCTGAGGAGCACCGATCAGCCTGGGAAGCTGCCGCTTCCAACTGCAGCACTATCGGCTATCGAAGCGATTGCGACATACGTCGTAAACGCGACAGCAGTGGTTGCAACAACGGCAACGCTCGGGACCTAACCTAGGCATGGGATAGGTCTCCTCATGGGCCAGCATTATATCCCGCGCTTGCTCCAGCGCGGCTCTCTGCATGACCCCACGGAAGAGGCGGAGCGGACCCAGCTACATCTAGACCAGGTGGTGATCGAAGCGACCTGCAACTGCATGGCGGTGTCACGGGTGCTGTCGCCGTTTGTGAAGCGGGTGGTCATCGCCAACCCATTGCAGGTGAAGACAATCGCGCATGCCCATGTGAAGATCGACAAGCTCGACGCGGGCACGCTGGCCAGCTTGTACGCGGCCGGCTATCTGCCGGATATCTGGATGCCGGACGCGGCCACAGAACGGCTGCGCAGGCTGATCGCTCGGCGTTACCAGGTCGTGCGCATCGGAAAGTGCAACGCAATCCTTCACGCGCACCTAATCCCAAAATGTCCGCACGCCGATTCATTCAACGGCCGCGGCCGCGATTGGCTGGCGCACCAGCCAGTACCCGACGACGAACGGGATGCTATTGAGCGGCATGTGCGCGAGCTCGATCGGCTCGCCGAAGACCTCACTATACTCCATCGGGAGATCGCCACAAACAGCCTGGACGACGGCTCGGTCAGGCGGCTGCTGACGATCACCGGCCTCAATCTGGCGGTGGCCGCCGGGTTGATGGCGGCAATTGGCGGTATCACGCGCTTCAAGAGCCCGCAGAAACTGGTCAGCTACTTCGGCTCAATCCGCGTGTGCACCAGTCGGGCCTCGGTGCCGCTCATCACGGCCGGATCAGCAAGGTCGGACGTAGCCACGCCCGGGCCATGCTGGTAGAAGCCGCCTGGGCTGCCGCCAAGACACCCGGACCGCTCCACGCTTTCTTCGTGCGCATCCGCGCCAGACGGGGCCATCAGGTGGCCGCCGTCGCAAGCTGACCGTCCTGTGCTGGCATCTGCTCACTAACGAACAGGATTGCCTCTGGCCCGGCCCAGTCTTGTCGCTCACAAGATGCGCGGCATGGAGTTACAGGCTGGCCGAGCGCAGAAAAAAGGCAACACGCGCGGCCCTGCCTACGCGTACAATATCAAACAACTCCGCCATCAGGAGATGCACGTCGCTGAGCAAGCGCAGAGAAGGTATGAGCACTTTGTCGAAGCTTGGCGCCCGCGCCCGCCAAAAGAAAAGGCGCGCGGGCGCCTCAACCCGGCAGGACACAGATAGGGCTGCCCGGCGACGCTTGCAGCCGACGCGCCGCTCTTCGCCACGAGGTCACCCGCGCACGACAATAACAATCGCCGTTCGGGCTAGTTCCCATCCCCCCGGGACACTGGGCCGGTGAGTCATTGTTTATTTCCAGGCCCGATCCGATCGAGGATGCCGCCGTGCTCGGGCCGGTCAAGGCTGGCCGCAAACTGCGGCCAGCCTTGACCGCCCCTGCGCGCGGCAGCTGCGCGAAGGGCGGTCGGGACATGGGGTAATCGCGGAGCACGCTTATTGCTAGCCTCTGCACACTGATTCCGTTCCCTATACAAGGAGCAATGCAATGCAGCCGATTGCGCAATATGTCGGCCTCGATGTGTCGCTTGAAGAAACCAAAGCTTGTGTTGTCGACGAAGCTGGTAGAACGCTCTGGCGCGGATGTTGCGCATCGACCCCCGACGAGATTGAGCGGCTTGTCTGCAAGCATGCGCCAAATGCTCTGCGCGTTGGCCTCGAGACCGGCATGCTTTCCGTCTGGCTCTTCCACGAGCTGAAGAAGCGTCGAGTGCCCATTATTTGCATCGACGCGCGCCATGCCAAGGCAGCGCTGTCGCTCCAGATCAACAAAACCGATGCTAACGACGCGCATGGGATCGCCCAAGTGGTTCGCGTCGGCTGGTATCGGCAAGTGCTGGTCAAAAGCATGGATACCTACGCGATCCGCGCAATGATCAGCGCCCGCGCACAGCTCGTTTAGCACGCCCTTGAAGATCAAGAATACTGTCCGCGGACTGCTGAAAACCTTTGGCTTGATCCTCAAGATCGGCAGTCAGCGGCGCTTCATCCGTATCGTTCGCTCTGCAATCCAGGACAAGCCCGTCCTGCTGACGATTGTCGAACCAATGCTGATTGCCTTGAGCACACTGCAGGAGCAAATCGGTGTATTCGATAGTGCACTGTGCCGCCGAGCGACCGCCGATCCGATCGCCAAGCGCCTCATGAGTGCCCCTGGCGTTGGCGTGATCGTTGCTCTCTCGTACGTCAGCACGGTACACGCAGGTCGCCACCGATACGGGCCGGGCGACGCAGAGCCCGCTCGATCGCCTGTCGCTGGAGGTGACGCCACCTGGATGATCCGCGGCGGGATGCGGGTGATGATCCGCCCCGACAGCCGCGCCAACAGGCCCGCCATCGAGATTGCTGATATTCTGCGCCGGCATGGCGAGACCTATCGCCGTGTACATGCCGGTCATCTCGGTCGGGTCGAGCGGCGCGTGATGAGCGCAATCGTGGCGTGCCGGACCGAGGCGCTCGGCGGCCACATGGAGGCTTGCGACGACTGCGGCACGACACGCGTCGCCTATAATTCCTGTCGCAACCGGCACTGTCCGAAGTGTCAGGGGCCAGCCCGGGCCGCGTGGCTCGCCGCGGGAGAAGCCGACCTGCTGCCGGTTCCCTATTTCCACGTCGTCTTCACACTGCCGGCTCCGATCGCCGCCTTTCAGAACAAGGCCATCGTTTATGCGATCCTGTTCAAAGCCGCCGCTGGGGGCAGGCGCTGACGCACCATCCCCACGTCCACTGCGTCGTGCCGGGCGGCGGCCTCTCGCCCGATAGCGCGCCGCGCTTGATCGCCAGCCGACCAAACTTCTTCCTGGCCGTCAAGCCGCTCGCCCGGCTGTTCAGACGCCTGTTCCTCGAACGTCTGACCGCTGCCTTCGACGCCGGCCCCCTGAACTTCTTCGGCGATCTCGCATCCCTGGCCGAGCCTGCTGCCTTCACAGCTCACCTCGTCGCCATGCGGCGCATCAGCTGGGTCGTCTACGCCAAACGGCCGTTCGGCGGCGCCGCGCAGGTGCTGGATCTCGGCCACTATTCCCATCGCGTTGCAATAGCCAACAGCCGGCTCGTAGCCCTCGACCAGGATCACGTCGCCTTTACCTGGAAGGACTACCGCCAGAACGGCACGACAAAGATCATGAAGCTCAAGGCCGACGAGTTCATCCGCCGCTTCCTTCTTCACACGCTGCCCGATGGCTTCCATCGCATCCGCCACTTCGGCTTCATGGCCAACAGCCATCGCGCTGCCAAACCGCCCTTTGCCGCGAACTTCTCGATCGTGAGCGGACAGCGCCAAACGATGGCGAGCCGTCGCCAGCGGAGTCGGACGCTTTGACGTGGCCCAAGGCTCCCGCCTGTCCTGAGTGTGGTGGCGTCATGCGCATCGTCGAGCGCTTTCGACGCAACTTCAACCGCTCCAGTCCTCAAACATTCCCGTTCCGGTGCGATACATCGTGAGCCAAGTCATCCCGTGCACAACGATCGCCATTCGTCATTCCGCTCCCAGCGTCTCGATCATCGCGGACGCTGTCGAATCCGTGCTGCCACACGGCGCGACAACAGCCGTCCGATGCAGCAAAACGCCTGTCGCGATCTCCGACAAAGCGCGCCTGATCTCAACTTTTCCCCGATGCACACATCTCGCAGCTCTGCCTCACGTGCCGAGCCGGCAGACCGGGCCTTGCGATCTCCAACAATCCCCATAGCTGCAAAACCACGCATACCCGCCCGCGCCTTCGTTCAATCCGGCTTCAATGAGGTCGCGTCACAAGCGCCTGCCGCGCCCTCGCGTGAGCGCGACCTCACAGAACCCTCCAGATTCCTTGCAAATTTGATCTGTGATTCACTCGCCTTTGGATGTTTTTGGCGGGGGACCAGATGACCAGATCCGGGCACCGGAACCGCGGGAGACGGGAGAGGAGGATGTTCCGCTCTCGGCTCGATCAGATCATCGACCTGAAGCATCCGCTGGTGGCGCTGGGGCGCACGGTGGATTGGGAGTTCCTGGAGCGGGAGTTTGGGGCGATCTACACCGATGATCCGGGCCGCCCACCACTGCCGACGCGATTGATGGCGGGGCTTTCGATCCTCAAGCACACCTACGACCTCTCCGACGAGGTGCTGTGCGAGCGGTGGGTCGAGAACCCCTATTACCAATAGTTCTGCGGCGAGGAGTTCTTCCAGCATCGGCTAGTGTTTGATCGTTCGACGCTGACGCGCTGCCGCAACCGGATGGGCGAGGCGCGGCTGCAAGCGTTGCTGCAGGAGAGCCTGTCGGTTACCACCAGGACCAAGGCCATCAAGCCATCCGAGCTATCACGGGTGATTGTCGACACCACGGTGCAGCCCAAGAACGTGACGTTCCCCAATGATGCCAAGCTTCTGAACCGGGCGCGCGAGAAGCTGGTGCGGCTGGCGCTGCGCCATGGGGTGAGCTTGCGTCAATCCTATCGCGGGTGGGCAAGTTCGCCCTGATCCAGCATCAGCGCTATGCCCACGCCAAGCAGTTCAAGCGCGCCAACCGGGCGCTCAAGACGCTACGGACCTATCTCGGTCGCGTGATCCGCGATATCGGCCGCGAGATCGAGGGCAATGGCGGGCTCGAAGCGACGTTCACCACGTTGCTGATGCTGGCACGCCGCGTGCGCTAGCAGCAGCAACGTCAACGCGGGCCGAAGGTCTATTCCCTGCATGCGCCGGAAGTCGAATGCATCGGCAAAGGCAAGGCCCATCGGCCCTACGAGTTCGGCGTCAAGGTCAGCGTTGCCACCACCCTCAAGCACTGCAAGGGCGGCCAGTTCGTCACCCACGTCAAGGCGCTGCCCGGCACCCCTATGACGGTCACACACTGGCAACCGTGATTCTGGACATGGAGGCGCTGGTCGGCAGCACGACCGCGCGCATCCTCGCCGACAAGGGATACCGCGGCCACAACGCGCCGCCTGATCACAAGTTCAGCGTCTTCCTCTCCGGCCAAAAGCAAGGGGTGCCCCCTCGGCGACGCTATCCTGGACCGCCTCGTTCATAACGCTCACCGTCTGCAACTCTGAGGAGAAAGCATGCGAAAGCAGAACGCCCGCAATCAAACTCTTGACGCCAACTCAAACCCCTGAGCCAATCACCATGTCGGTCAAAGCCGCTGCTCACCATCGCGCGAGACAGTTGCTCACGATCGCCTGAAATTGCCGCTCACCATCAGCGAAATGCGCAGCCTGCTCGATGAGTTCGTCGCAATCGTCAACAAAATCGACTGAGTGATTCTAAATCGTATTGCATCTCCACCTTTGAGACAAAGGACTGGGTTTGGGCGCGATTCAACGGCTGATTCAATTGCTGCGCCTCGCCGATCGACTTGTTCCTCGCCAGCTTGGAAAGAGGGCGCATGTCACTTGTCGGTCAGCGGGCACCATCCGGCCTCTCGCGTACCTCCTACTGGCGCAGCGCGGCTCGCAATGCGCATTCGCAAGACGATCTTCTGACGGCACGAAGGTCGCGATGCGTGCCCGAAATCTGACGCCGACGCAACGCTTGTCAGGTTTCATACAGGGACCTACTGGGCGTGTGGATGTTTCTCAAATCTTTGTCATGTAGCTTAGCGCGCGTGGACAGCGTGGCAGGTGATTGCTATTCGGGTGACGCGACAAGGTCGCGCAACAGGTCACTTTGGAGACAATCATGGCGCTATGCATCGAGTCCGCGGCTCCTTCGCTCAAAGTCGAGAACTGGCTGCGTGGCGAGCGCCTCACGAACTTCGAGCCAGGGAAAGTGTACATCGTCGAATTTTGGGCAAGTTGGTGCGACCCATGTGTGAAGGCGATGCCCCATCTGATAGAGCTGCAAGCAAAATACAAAGCCGAGGGGCTTGAGGTCATCGGGGTCGCGGCTTATGAAAAAGCACCAACGGCGGATGAGGCTCGCGCCAAGTTGGACGCATGGTTGACCGAAAAGTTCTCAAATCTGAACTATCGAATCGGGTTCGACAGTACGCGCGAAATGAACAAGCTTTGGATGGATGCCAGCTCTTCTACCGGCGTTCCGAGATCGTTCATTGTCGACCGCGACGGCCACATTGCCTTTATCGGTGATCCGCCCGACATCGACCACGTCTTGCCAAAAATTATCAACGGCACTTGGCGCAGCAGCGATGAAGCTAAAGCCGCTGATGCGAAACGGATTGCCGAAGACCAACGCTTTGCGCGCTTTTACTCAATCCAGCGGACGATTCGATCGGCGAAGAAAGCAAAGGATTGGCCGGCAGCGCTCTCAGCGGCCGAAGAGGGCATTGCCATGATGCCGGACGATCGACACTTCCGCGAGATTCAGGCGGGTCTGTTGCTTCAAATGCGCGACACAGCGACCGGGTTCCAAGTCTTGCGCCAACTGGTCCAAGATGCGATTGAGAAACGGTCAGACGCTGTGCTTGGACTGATTGCCGTGATGGAGGAACTCTTTGATCCGGAGAACGATAAGGCCCACCTTCCGCGTGCCGAGCGCTTTGCGATCGGCAGGGAGGTGTCGGAACATATCCTGAATTCAGTGCAAGACAGCGGCGACTTCGCTTCTTATAGAGTGGTCGCTCAGTATTACTACGAGAGTGGTGACAAGCAACGCGCGATCGAGCTGATCGAGCGGGCAATGGCATGGGTAAACGATCCGCAAATCGTACCGGAAGCTACAAGACAGCATTATATGCCGCGGCTGCTCCAAACCTTGGCCAACTATAGGGGCGAGAAGGCTTGTTGCAGCGGTTCTTGTTCGGTTCCGCAGGAAAAGTCTCCTGGGGCTCCCAAAGTGCAGCCGCAGGAGGAGACATGAAGAGAGATGTTAATCGGAAATGCACGATCGGGCTATGTAAGCGCCTCCGAAGTGCTCGCGACCAGCAGAATCATGCAGGGCGATTGCAACACGCAAGTCACAAGGAAGGCCTAGCCCACAACGAGCGATGCGACGCCCTGCGGCCCGTCTTTGCTGGGGTCTAGTTAGTCGTCCGTTAAGAAGCCGAATTGAGCGGGAGCGGACAGGCAAGCGTATGCGATAGCTGGATCAGGAAGAGGCACAAGAGTTCTCTGAGCCAGGCGAGGATACGGCGTAAGTTGTGGCCGACTGCTGAGAGCACGACGTTGGCGGCGTCGCCGGCGCGGCCTTTGAGATAGCAGCGGCCAAGGTGACCTTCGGCCTTCAGATGTCCGATGATGGGCTCGATGGCGGAGCGGCGCCGGAGCTCGCGCTTGATGGTGCCGAACACGCCGCGCTTCTGGCCCGAAATGAAGACGCGACGGGGATTTTGCGTGTCGTGGCCGCGATATCCCTTGTCGACATAGGCCCGCTCGATCGGACAGCCGGTGAGCGCCTCGGTGCGGTCGATGACGTCCCGCAGGGTATGACCGTCGTAGGGATTATCGGGCAGCGACCTGGCGTGCAGTACGAACAGGCCACCGGGCGCCCGGCGGTTGTTGGTGACG
>NZ_JBEPRI010000025.1:0-87120 GCF_040548265.1 Bradyrhizobium sp. F1.13.3
ACCGTGGTCGACATGCGCGCCCGGCTCGGCCTGCCCAAGCCCGAGGACGGCAAGATCCCGATGGCGGTCGGCGTCGACCTGCGCGGTGAATCCTACGGCCTCTTGATCGACCAGATCGGCGAAGTGCTGCGGCTCGCCGAGGACGGCATGGAAGAAAACCCCGTCAATCTCGATCCCCGCATGGCCAAGCTCGCCGGCGGTGTCCACCGTCTCGACGGCCAGCTCATGGTCGTCCTCGACGTCGACCGCGTCCTCGAGCTCAAAACCGAAGTACAGATGGCTGCGTGAGCCCCAAAAACATCGAAGCCGGAGAACCAAAATGAAGACGTGTTTGGTGGTCGATGATTCAAGCGTCGTGCGCAAGATCGCACGCCGGATCCTGGAAGGCCTGGAATTCGAAGTCACGGAGGCCGAGGACGGCTCCAAAGCGCTCGAGGTCTGTCAGCACAAGCTGCCCGACGCTGTGCTGCTGGACTGGAACATGCCGGTGATGGACGGCTTCGAGTTCATGGGCCACATGCGCCGCCTGCCGGGCGGCGACCAGCCCAAGGTCGTGTTCTGCACCACCGAAAACAACGTGGCTCATATCGCTCAGGCGCTCAGCGGCGGCGCCAACGAGTACATCATGAAGCCCTTCGACAAAGACATCATCGCCGACAAATTCGCTGAAGTCGGCTTGATCCCGGTCGGACAAGCCATGGTCTGAGTTATCTGGCGAAGTGTTCCAGCCAGAGTGTTCCCAGTACAGCTTCCGAGAGGCCTATCCGTGACCCCGACCGAGTATGAGTATCTGCGTAAGTTCCTGAGGGATCATTCCGGCCTCGATCTGTCCGCAGACAAGCAATATCTGATTGAAAGCCGGCTGTTGCCGCTGGCGCGCAAGGCCGGCATCTCCGGCATCGGCGAGCTCGTGCAGAAGCTGCAAGGCGCTGGCTCGGGCGCGCTCGTCACCAGCGTGGTCGAGGCGATGACCACCAACGAGACCTTCTTCTTTCGCGACAAGGTCCCCTTCGATCATTTCCGCGACACCATCATGCCGGAGATCATCAAGGCCCGCGCCGGCCGCCGCAGCGTGCGCATCTGGTGCGCCGCCGGCTCGACCGGGCAGGAGCCCTATTCGCTGGCGATGAGCCTGAAGGAGATGGGTGCGGCCCTGACCGGCTGGCGCGTCGAGATCATCGCGACCGACCTGTCGCAGGAGGTGCTCGAGAAGGCCAAGGCCGGCATCTACAGCCAGTTCGAAGTGCAGCGCGGCCTGCCGATCCAGATGCTGATGAAATATTTCAAGCAGACCGGCGAGACCTGGCAGATCAATCCCGAGCTGCGGGCGATGATCCAGCACCGGCAGCTCAATTTGCTGCACGATTTCGCTCAGCTCGGCACCTTCGACGTCATCTTCTGCCGCAACGTGCTGATCTATTTCGATCAGGACACCAAGATCAACATCTTCAACCGCCTGGCTCGTCAGATCGAGGGAGACGGCTTCCTGGTGCTGGGCGCGGCCGAAACGGTGGTCGGACTGACCGACACGTTCAGACCGATTCCGGAGCGGCGCGGTCTCTACAAGCCGAACGACCCGCGTGCCGCGGCCGCCAAGCCGGCTCTCGCCGGCGCCGCGCCGCGCGTAGCGGTCATGGCAGGACGATAGGCATGGCCGAGGATGGCAAGGGCGCGGAACGCGTGACATTCAGTCGCGGCTATGATGTCTGCATCATGGCCATCGACGGCACTTGGCGCCGCGACTGCAAGCTCAACGCGATCTCCGACACCGACGCCGTCCTGACGGTGGAAGGCTCGATTCAGGGCCTGAACCTGAAAGAGTTCTTCCTGCTGCTGTCGTCCACCGGCCTTGCCTATCGCCGCTGCGAACTGGTGCGCGTCAACGGCGTCGAAATGGACATCCAATTCCTGCGTGGCAAGAACCGGAAGAAGCGCGGCGCAGCCGGTGGCCGTGACGAGGCGGCGTGATCTTCACGTGCGTCTCGTCGCCGTGCTCCGCGACATTGGTTCACATTTGCTGAAACATCCGACTGAATTTGCCGTCGCGGCTTTACGTCGCCTAAGCGCGAACCGGGTATCCATTGCCGGTCTCAATCTCAGGATACGGTAATGCCCAGAAGCTCTTTCTCACCTGTCCCGTCAAACCTGCCCGACGGCGCCGAGCGGCGCGCACTTCAGCTTCTGGTGGTCGATGACGACGCCACGCAGCGCAGCCTGATCACGGTCGCGGCCAAGCAGGCCGGCCACGAAGTCACCGTGGCGCCGTCCGTGGCCGAAGCGATCGAAAAACTCCGCACTGCGCGTTTCGACTGCGTGACACTCGATCTCGTGCTGGAGGATGGCGACGGCATCGACGTGCTGGGCGAGATGGCCAAGGCGAAATTTGGCGGCGCCGTGATCGTCATCAGCGGCATGGACGGCAAGCGCCGCAGCGCCGCCCGCAGCTTCGCCCGTTCCGTCGGGATCGAGCTCCAGAGCCTGCCCAAGCCGCTGGATCTGGCCGCATTGCGCATCAGCCTCGCCAATCTCGGCAAGACCGCGATGGGCCTGCCGGCGATGCACACCTGGGGTGGCGTCGCCACCGACGCGATCGTGGAGCGGCACCGCGCCTGAGCCGCGGGCCGCCATGCGATGAAAGAATGCGGTTGCCGCGTCGCAGCGATCGCGATCTACACCGTGCTGCCGGCTTCCGACAGGCATTCCAGGGCGTTGCCAAGGCCGGCCCGGCAGGCATCGAGAGCGGCGATCGCCGTGGCATGCCGGGGTGTGACATCGTCGAGCACGAAGACGTCGGCGGAACCTTCCGGATCGCTGCCGTGTTCTTGATCCATGGCTGTGGCGGTCCGGCGCATACTGGTCTCGATCTGCGAGATCAGCATGCGAAGGTCAGCCGCAATCAGCTCACGGCTCTCGATTTCGGGCATTGCGACGAGAGGCGGCGTAGCGCCCAATTTAGCATGGATATTCTCCGTCCTCTGCAATTAGGCGCCTTGCCGCTACTTGTGCGTTATGTCCATGTCCCGTACAAATACGGTGGGCCGAATCCGCGCCGAACGCCATAACGGTTGGGGCGGACGCGAGTCCTTCATGCCAACCGGATGTGTGGCACATGGCCGAACAAAGCTCTCGCGGTGAAATCTTCGTGGTCGACGACGACGCTGCCGTTCGCGACACCTTGTCGATGGTGTTGAAGGCGGCGGGCTATGAGGTGATCTGTTTTGCGGACGGCGCAGCATTGCTCTCCGTCGCGCGAAGCCGCACACCTGCAGCAGTCCTGCTCGACGTGCACATTCCCGGCAAGTCGGGTCTCGACATTCTCAATGAGCTGCACGGCGAAGACTATCCGGCACCGATCTTCATGATCTCCGGGCAAGGCGATATCGCGATGGCGGTGGGGGCCATCAAGAGCGGCGCGCTCGACTTCATCGAGAAGCCGTTCCGCGGCAGCGAGATCGTCGGCCGGCTCGACGAGGCGATCGGTGCCTATGCACGCAGGCAGTCGGAGAACGCGGCGCCGAAGTTCGGTTCGCTGCATTTCCCCGGACGCGAGCCGTTGACGCGCAGGGAACGCGAGGTGCTCGAGCAGTTCGCCGCCGGCGCCTCCAACAAGGAGGCCGGCCGCACGCTCGGCATCAGCCCGCGCACCATCGAGGACCACCGCGCCAACATCATGAAGAAGCTCGGTGCGCGCAATGCCGCCGATCTGATCCGGATCGTGATGACCGCGGCCCAGCGCGCGTCGTAAATTTATCGGTCAGTAGCCCGGATGGAGCGCAGCGAAATCCGGGGATCCGTGTCCACGGCAAGACACGTCCCGGATTGCGCTGCGCTCCATCCGGGCTACGGCCCCTCACATCAACTGCTCAACGCCTTGCGGATGGCCCGCGCCAGATCCGATTTGCGATAGGGCTTCGCCAGCAGTAGAACGCCCGAATCCAGCCGGCCGTGATGGATGATCGCGTTCTCGGTATAGCCGGACGTGTAGAGCACCCTGAGATCGGGACGCGTTCTCTGCAGTTCATCGGCGAGCTGTCGTCCGTTCATCTTGCCGGGCATGATGACGTCGGTGAACAGGAGGTCGAACGGTTTTCCGGCGGCGACGATTGCGAGCGCCTCCGCGGCGTTCGCAGCCTGCAAGGTGACGTAGCCGAGCGAATGCAGCTGTGCCAGCACGTAGTCGCGCACCAGCCGGTCGTCCTCGACCACCAGGATCGTCTCGTGTCCGCCCTCGATGGTCGCCGGCGTCACGCTCTCGCCGACCGCCGTCGGCGTCTTGCCGGGCGGCAGATACATCTTGATCGTGGTGCCGTGGTCTTCCTCGCTGTAGATCTTGATATGGCCCGCGGACTGCTTGATGAAGCCGTAGACCATCGAAAGCCCGAGGCCGGTGCCCTTGCCCGGTCCCTTCGAGGTGAAGAAGGGGTCGAACACCCGGGCCAGCATGTTGGCGGGAATTCCGCTGCCGGTGTCGCTCACGGCGATCAGCACGTAGTGGCCCGGCGGGACGTCGTTGACGCTGGCATAGACCTCGTCGAGATAGGCCGCGCCCGTCTCCACGATCAGCTTGCCGCCGCCGGGCATGGCGTCGCGGGCATTGAGCGCGAGGTTGAGGATCGCGGTGGTGAGCTGGCTCGGATCGACGGTCGCGACGCAGTTCTCGTCCTCGAACACTGATTCGATATGGATCTGCTCGCCCAGCGTCGGCCGCAATAATTTCGCGGTGTCGATGATCAGCGCGTTGACGTCGATCTCGCGCGGCTGGAGCGGCTGCTTGCGCGCAAACGCCAGCAGATGCTGCGTCAGCTCGGCGCCACGGCCGGCGGCTTCGTCGATCATCTTCGTGATCGCCGCGAGCTCCGGCTCCTTGGCCACCGCATCGGCCAGGATCTCGATCGTTCCGGTGATGACGGTGAGGATGTTGTTGAAGTCGTGCGCCACGCCGCCGGTGAGCTGGCCGACCGCCTCCATCTTCTCGGCATGACGGATGCGTTCATCGGCCGCGATCTTGTCGGTCAGGTCGCGGTAGAACGAATTGAGGAGAACGCCTTCGCGTCGCCGGAGCGCCGTGACGCTGAGCTCGGCCCTGAATTCCTTACCGTCGCGCCGCCGCACCAAAAGTTCGCGCCGTGGATTGGCTAGCGATTGTTGCTCGGATTCGAGAAAGAGCTTCAGTCTGGCCCTGACGCTTTCGCGCTCACTGGGGGCGACGAAAAGCTCGATCGCATTCTTGCCGATTGCCTCCTCACGCGTCCATCCGAAGAGCTTCTCGGCCTGCGAGTTCCAACTCAGGATGGCACCGGTGTGGTCTGTCTGGGTGAAGGCGTCGAGGGAGGTCTCGACGATATTGCGCGCAAGCTGCTCGCTCTCCCGCAAGGATTCCTGTGCGAGCCTCGCCTCGGTCATGTCGCGCCCGACGAAGAAGTAACGCTGGGCGTGGTCGGACCAGCTACCGAGCCAGGACAGCCAGACCTCGCGTCCGTCCTTGTGGAAGCAGCGGGTGTCGGCGAGCTTCAGCCGCTCGCCGCGCCTGAGCGCGCGCATCTCGTCGCGCGACTGGTCGAGATGGCCGGGATGAATGAAATCGGCGCCGCTGCGGCCGATCATCTGCTCCGGCCGGTAGCCGAGAATAGACTCGCTGCTCGGACTGATCTGCGCGATGTGGCCGCGCGCGTCCATCACCATGATCAGATCCTGCGAGGTGTCGAAAAGTTGTCGCCGTTCCTCAAGCTGCTGCTGCAGCGCCCGCTCGGCCCGACGCGCCTCGGTCAGGCTGCGCGCGGTGCCGGAGGCGCCCACGATCTCGCCCGATGGGCCCTTGATCGGCGACAGGCTGAGTGAGATTTCGACCGGCGTGCCATCCTTGCGCAGGCGCACCGTCTCGAAGCGTTCGATCGGTTCGCCTCCGGCGATCCGCCGCAAATAGTCCTTGCCTTGCTCGCGTCTGTCGGGTGGGACGATAATCGAGGTGGATTGCCCGATCGCCTCATTCGCCGGATAGCCGTAGAGGCGCTCGGCGGAGGCATTCCAGCCGGTGATGATGGCGTCGAGCGATTGCATCACGATCGCGTCGTCGGAGGATTCGACGGCGGCGCTGAACAAGCGCTCGCGCGCTTCATGATGGCTTCGCGCGGCCTCGGTGCGGCGATGTTCCTCGACCTCGCGTTCAAGAGCGGCCGTCTTCGCTCTCGTTTCTTCGACCATTTGGGCAAAGGCCCGCGCCAGCACGCCTGTCTCTCCGCTCGCATCGACGGGAATGTCGGCGCGCCGTCCGCTGCCGATCGCCTCCACTGCCGCGGTCAAACGCCCGATCGGCCGCGTCAATGAGCGCGCCAGCAGCATCGCAAGCAAAGCTGCGGCAAGGACGGCAAGCAGGCCAACCAGCGAGGAGGTTTTTTGAATGGCCGCCGGAACGCGGCTGAACACGGAGGAGGGGGCCGTCTCGATGACTGCCAACCACTCCTTGTCGGCAAGCAGCGCGGGCGCGATTGCCGCTCCACTCGGCCGGCCCGACCCGTCGCTCGTAAGCTGCGCCGATCCTTGCGGCAGGCCGGCCCGCGCTGCAAAGAACGGAAAGTCACGGCGCCAGTCATTTGCGCTGCCGCGCAATGTGCCGAATTCCCGCGCGCGATCGGGATGGACCAGATAGTCGCCGCGCGCGTTCACGACATAGATCTCTCCCCCGGCGCTCGCGGTCGAGCGGATTCGATCGAGCGCGGGACGCATGTCGATATTGGCGATGATAATGCCGAACGGCTTGCTATCCGGCGTGAACAGCGGCGTCGCGACGCGCAACGTCGGAATGTGAGGGTCCGTGGTTCCTCCCTGCCGGGTGGCGAGATCGAGGGGCGAAACATAGACGTCGCCCGGCGCCAATCGAATCGTCTCCTGGAAGTAGGTTCGTTCGCTCTTGCGTTCGAGTTCGCTGTTGGGGACGATCCGTGCTGCTCCGTTCGGGCCGGCGCGATCGACGCGGACCAGCTCGCGCTGGTCGTCGTCAAGGCCGATAATTCGAAATTGCCCGTAGCTGGGTTTCGCGTCGATCTCGGCTGCGAACCGCGCTGCGATGCGCTCGCGCCAGGTTTGCTCCGAAACGCCGTCGACGGCATCGATGCCTCCACCGACATGGGCGCGGATCAGGCCATTGATGGCAGCGGCGGAGCGATAACCGAGTAGATCGCCACGAGCGCCGGCAACGTAGGATTCAAGATGGGTGGCCAGCAGGCTCGACTGGGCTTCGATCCGCTCCAGGACCCGCGGAATGACGGCCTGGGTGATGTTGCGATAGCCGAGCCAGCCGACTGCGGCCACGGTGACCGCCACCAGCAGGATCATCGCGATTGCGAGCCGCGTAGCGAGCGTCATGGTGATATTTGCACCGCTTCCCGAATGGCCGTGCCCGTGCTCTGTTGGAACAGAATGAAGGTTCTTGTCATCGGCGGCCGGTGCTGACATCCGGATTCCTCACCGATGTCGTCCGCGTCGCGTCCAGGCAGCCGGCGACCGCGGCGAGCAGCGCGTCGGCCCGGAACGGCTTCTGCAAGCTCGCCACCGCGCCGAGCTTGGTCGCCATCTTGAGGAAGTCCGGCTCCGCATGAGCATCCGGCGTGGACGAACGGCCGGAAATGACGACGATCGGAATCGCCGGCTGCAGCGCCCGGATGTGGCGCATCGTCTCCAGGCCGTCCATGCCGGGCATGAAGATGTCGAGAAACAGCAGGTCGAACTGGCTGGCTTCGAACAGCGCAAGTCCCTTGCGGCCGTCTCCGGCGACGGTGATGTGATGACCAGCCCTCTCCACGAGCAGCCGAATCGTCATCTGCACGGCCGGGTCGTCATCCACGATCAGGATGTTGGCCACGTCTGGTATCCTCCGGGCCGGATGGGGTTTCCCAGCGACCGCAAATCAAACCATCAACTCTGAAATTGTTGCGCGGATTGCATCCGGCCTGCAAGCACTTCGCCATCGATCCGACAATTGCTCGCAAAAGGCGAATCGGTTGCGCCAGCTTATGCACGGTGACGTGCACAAGCGCTCGCGACAATCGGGCCCCATAGGCTAGTCGGTCAGGTATTCCGGATAGTGGCTCCGGATCGTGTCGAGCTCGCTCAGCGTGCCCGACAGGTGCTTGCGCAGATGCTGTTGCGCGGCATCGGCGTCGCCGGCCTCGATCGCGCGCGTGATCAGCTTGTGGTGGCGAAGGATGTTCTGGGCCTTACCGGGTGAGGGCAGATGCAGCCGGCGCAGCCGGTCGATATGTCCGCTGCGACTGCGCACCAGCGTCCAGAGCTCCTGCTTGCCGGCCGCGGCATAAAGCTGCGCGTGAAAATCATTGTCGCCGGCAATGAAGCTCTGGAAGTCTCCGGCCTTGGCGAATTGCTGCTGGAGCGCGATCGTGTGGTCGAGGCGTATGACCAGGGCTTCGTTGTGCTGCTGCGCAAGCAGCCGGACGATTTCGAGCTCCAGCGCTTGGCGCAGGAAATGGGCCTGCTCGGCCCGACCGACATCGACCCGGCTGACGACGGTGGCGTGCTGCGGAAACACGTCGACCAGCCCTTCTTCCTCCAGCCGCATCAAGGCGTCGCGGATCGGCGTCGAACTGACGCCGAATTGTGCGGCGAGATCCGTGCGCGACAGCGGCGAGCCCGGCGGCAGTTCGAGCGCGAGAATGGCGTTGCGCAGCCGCTCGAACACTTGCGGTGCCGCCTGCCGGGCCCGGTCGAGCCGCGCGCCGGAACGGGCGGCCGCGCGCGGCGCGGGGTGGGGTGTTTCCATAGGAAGGGCTCCGGCCGGCCTTGCCTTTGAGGCACTAATACATTAGTGCATCAGTGTGATCGCTCGTCAATGGCGGCCGGAGGAAACGAACAACAATGATCAAGCAATTGCAGTGCGGCCTCACGGCCATCGCCCTGATCGCCGCAACGGCGCTGACGGCCTCGCCCGCGAAGGCGCAGCAAAAGTCCGAGATCTCGCTGTCGCGCCAGCCCGGCATTTTCTACATGCCGAGCCACATCATGGAAAAGCAGAAGCTGATCGAGAAACACGCAGCCCAGCTCGGGGTAGCGGGTGTCACCACCAAATGGGTCACCTTCTCCGGCGGCGGCGCGCAGACCGATGCGCTGCTCGCGGGCGGCGTCGACATCCTCAACACCGGCACCGGCAATCTGCTGCTGCTGTGGGACCGCACCCGCGGCGGCGTCAAGGGCATCGTCGCGACCTCGGCACAGCCGATGACGCTGATCAGCCGCGACGCCAACATCAAGTCGATCAGGGATTTCGGCCCCGGCGACAAGATCGCCGTGCCGACCGTAAAAGTCTCGACCCAGGCGATCGTGCTCCAGATCGCCGCCGCCGAAGCCTTTGGTGCCGACCAATGGTCGAAGCTGGACGTCAACACGGTGCAGCTCGGCCATCCCGACGCCTATGCGGCGCTGTCCAACACCAAGCACGAGGTCCACACCCATTTCTCGATTCCGCCGTTCACCTTCCTCGAGCTGAAGAACGTGCCGGGTGCGCATGTCGTGCTGTCGTCGCCTGACGTGATGGGCGGCCCGCTCAGCCAGGCGCAGTTCTTCACGACCACGAAGTTCGCCGATGCCAACCCGAAAATCATCCAGGCCGTGCGCGATGCGACCAAGGAAGCGCAGGATCTGATCCGCAGCGACACCCGACAGGCGGTCGAGATCTACAAGGAGATCACCGGCGACAAGACCTCGGTGGAAGAGCTGCTCGATCTCCTGAAGGAGCCCGGCATGATGGAGTGGAATCTCGAACCGCAGGGCACCATGAAATTCGCCGCCCATCTGTTCAAGACCGGGACCCTGAAGACCCAGCCCAAGGCCTGGACCGATTACTACCTCCCCGTCGCGCACGATCTGAAGGGCAACTGATGGCGTTGCTCGACGTCAGCTCCGTGACGCTGCGCTACAAGACCTCCAGCGCCGTCGTCACCGCCACGGAAAGGGTGAGCTTCACAGTCGGCAAGTCCGATCGCTTCGTGCTGCTCGGGCCGTCCGGCTGCGGCAAGTCGACTTTGCTCAAGGCCGTCGGCGGCTATATGAGCCCGAGCGAAGGCCGCATGACCATCAACGACCGCGAGATCCACGGTCCCGGCGCCGATCGCATGATGATCTTCCAGGAGTTCGACCAGTTGCTGCCCTGGAAGAGCGTGCTGGCCAACGTGATGTTTCCGCTGCTGACCGCGCGAAAATTGTCGCGTAAGGACGCCGAAGCGCGGGCGCGGGCCTATATCGAGAAGGTCGGCCTGACCCGCGTGGTCGATGCCTATCCGCACACGCTCTCCGGCGGCATGAAGCAGCGCGTCGCGATCGCGCGCGGCATGGCGATGGAGCCGGACATCCTGCTGATGGACGAGCCGTTCGCCGCGCTCGACGCGCTGACGCGCCGAACCTGCCAGGACGAGCTGCTCCAGCTCTGGAGCGAGACCAAATTTACCGTGCTGTTCGTGACCCACTCGATTGCGGAAGCGATCCGCATCGGCAACCGCATCCTGCTGCTGTCGCCGCACCCCGGCCGCGTCAAGGCCGAGGTGGTCGACGTCGACAAGGTCTCGAATGACGACGGCAGTGCCGGCCGGCTCGAGAAGGAGATTCATGATCTCCTGTTCGCCGCCGAAGCAACGGCGCATTGAGGGGAGCCTTTCATGGGCGAAGCCAGGATTCTGCTACGTGAGGCGCCGGTCGCCGGTAGCGCAGCCGAAGTCGAGCGCAAGCTGAGCGTGCTCGAGCTGTTGTGGAACGATGGTTTTGTCCGCAAGACCGTCATCATCCTGTTCCTCGCGGCGGTCTGGGAGGCCTACGGCCTCACCCTCGACAATCCCCTGCTGTTTCCGACCCTGCACGACACGATCCTTACGCTCTACGACCGCGTCAAGGACGGCACGATTCCCATGCGGGCCTGGGCGTCGCTGAAAGTGCTGTTCATGGGCTATTCGGCCGGCATCGCGCTCGCCGCGATCTTCACCGTGCTCGCGATCTCGACCCGCATCGGCACCGATTTCCTCGAGACTGTTACGGCGATGTTCAATCCGCTGCCGGCGATCGCCCTGTTGCCGCTCGCTTTGATCTGGTTCGGTCTCGGCAACGGCAGTCTGGTGTTTGTGTTGATCCATTCGGTGCTGTGGCCGGTCGCGCTCAACACCCATTCCGGCTTCAAGAGCGTGTCCAACACGCTGCGCATGGTCGGCCGCAATTACGGCCTGCGCGGATTGCCCTACGTGGCGAAAATCCTGATCCCCGCGGCGTTCGGCTCGATCCTGACCGGTCTCAAAATCGGTTGGGCCTTTGCCTGGCGCACGCTGATCGCGGCCGAGCTGGTGTTCGGCGTATCGTCGGGGCAGGGCGGGCTCGGCTGGTTCATCTTCGAAAACCGCAACCTCCTCGACATACCTGCGGTCTTCGCCGGCCTCTTGACGGTGATCATCATCGGGCTTTTTGTCGAAAACCTGATCTTCCGCGCCATCGAGCGGAACACCGTGCAGAAATGGGGCACCCAATCATGACCAAGAAGAAACTGACGCCCGACCAGCTCCGCAGCGCGCGCTGGTTCGCACCCGACGATCTCCGCTCGTTCGGCCATCGCTCCCGCACCATGCAGATGGGCTACGCGCCGGAGGAGTGGAAGGACCGCCCCATCATCGCGATCCTCAACACCTGGTCGGACGCGCAGCCATGCCACATGCACTTCAAGTCGCGCGTCGATGACGTCAAGCGCGGCATCCTGATGGCGGGTGGCCTGCCGCTGGAGCTGCCGGCGCTGTCGCTGTCGGAATCGCTGCTCAAGCCGACCACCATGCTCTATCGCAATCTGCTGGCGATGGACGCCGAGGAGCTGCTGCGCAGCCATCCGGTCGACGGCGTGGTGCTGATGGGCGGCTGCGACAAGACCACGCCCGCGCTGCTGCTGGGCGCGACCTCGATGAACATTCCGGCGATCTATCTGCCGGCCGGCCCGATGCTGCGCGGCAATTGGAAGGGCAAGACGCTCGGCTCCGGCTCGGACGGCTGGAAATACTGGGACGAGCGGCGCGCCGGCAAAATCTCCGACAAGGACTGGCTCGACATCGAGGCCGGCATTGCGCGCAGCTACGGCACCTGCATGACCATGGGCACGGCTTCCACCATGACCGCGATTGCCGAGGCGATCGGCATGACGCTGCCGGGCGCCTCCTCGATTCCCGCCGCTGATGCCAACCATATCCGTATGGCCTCCGAATGCGGCCGCCGCATCGTCGAGATGGTCTGGGAAGATCTGACGCCGAAGACGATCCAGACCCACAAGGCGTTCGAGAACGCGATCGCGGTGGCGATGGCGATGGGCTGTTCGACCAATGCGATCATCCATCTGATCGCGCAGGCGCGCCGCGCCGGTCTCGACATCGGCCTCGACGATTTCGAAATTGCGAGCCGCAAGGTGCCCGTCATCGCCAATGTGCGGCCGAGCGGTGACGCCTATCTGATGGAGGATTTCTTCTATGCCGGCGGGCTGCCGGCGCTGATGGGGCAGATCAAGCCGCATCTGCATCTCGACTGCATCACCGTCACCGGTAAGACCGTGGGCGAGAACATCGATGGCGCCGAGGTCCACAATGACGACGTGATCCGCTCGACCGCCAATCCCATCTACAAGGAAGGCGCACTCGCCGTGCTCAAGGGCAATCTCGCGCCCGATGGCTGCGTCATCAAGCCGAGCGCCTGCGCGCCGCGCTTCCTCAAGCACACCGGACCGGCGCTGGTGTTCGACGACTACCCTTCCATGAAGAAGGCGGTCGACGATCCCGATCTCGACGTGACCGAAGACCACATCCTCATTCTGCGGAATGCGGGGCCGCAGGGCGGGCCGGGCATGCCGGAATGGGGCATGCTGCCGATCCCGACCAAGCTCGTGAAGCAGGGCGTCCGCGATATGGTGCGGATCTCCGATGCGCGCATGAGCGGCACCAGCTACGGCGCCTGCATTTTGCACGTCGCCCCCGAATCCTATGTCGGCGGGCCGCTGGCGCTGGTGCGGAACGGCGACCGCATCACGCTCGATGTCGCCGCCCGCACCATCAATCTCGATGTGTCGGAAGCCGAGCTCGAAAAGCGCCGCGCCGCCTGGAAGCAGCCCGAGCGCCGGTTCGAGCGCGGCTATGGCTGGATGTTCACCAAGCACATCAAGCAGGCCAATGACGGCTGCGACTTCGACTTCCTTGAAACTGATTTCGGCGCGCCGATCGGCGAGCCCTCGATCTACTAGTTTCACCGTCGTTCTGGGGCGCGAAGCGAACCCGGAACCTCGAGATTCCGGGTTCGATGCTTCGCATCGGCCCGGAATGACGACAAGAGAGAGCACGAGATGACCAAACTCACCGAAGCCGCCCGCAACAAGCTCAAATCCGTCTCCACCGCCACTGTCGCCACCGCGTTGTTCAAGCGTGGCCTGCGCATCCAGATGATCCAGGATGTGCACCCGCTCAGTGCCGGCCAGCCGACCATGGTCGGTGAAGCCTTCACGCTGCGCTATATGCCGGCCCGCGAGGATCTCAACACCATCGACGTCTTTAGGAATCACTCCCATCCGCAGCGCAAGGCGGTGGAGGATTGCCCGCCAGGCAGCGTGCTGGTGATGGACAGCCGCAAGGACGCACGTGCCGCTTCCGCCGGCGCGATCCTGATCACGCGCTTGATGAAGCGCGGTGTCGCCGGTGTCGTTACCGACGGCGGTTTCCGCGATTCGGCCGAGATCGCCAAGCTGGGTATCCCCGCCTACCACCATCGCCCGAGCGCACCGACCAATCTGACGCTGCATCACGCCATCGAGATCAACGTTCCCATTGGCTGCGGTGACGCGCCGGTGTTTCCTGGCGACGTCATTCTCGGCGACAGCGACGGTGTGATCGTGATTCCCGCGCATCTCACTGAGGAGATCGCCAACGAGACCTTCGAGATGACCGCGTTCGAGGATTTCGTCACCGAGGAAGTCAACAAGGGCCGCGGCATTTTCGGTCTCTATCCGGCAACCGACCCGCAGACGCTGACCGACTTCGCCGCATGGCGGAAGGCGAACGGAAGGTAAAGGACGACAACTCGTCCCACAATCTCCGTCGTCGTCCTGGCGAAAGCCAGGACCCATTACCCCAGGGAGTAGTTTGGCGAAGACTTGGAGTCGTCGTGTTTTCGCGCGGTACTGACACCGATCTTTATCGGATAGATCACGCGGTATGGGTCCCGGCCTTCGCCGGGACGACAGCGCAGGGTGTCGCTTACACCCCCGCCTCCGCCATTCCCGCCGCCCACAGCGCGAACGCGTAGACGATCGCGACTTCATCGAGCCGGTTGAAGCGTCCCGAGGCGCCGCCGTGGCCGGCGCCCATGTTGGTGCGGAGCAGGACCGGGCCGCCGCCGCTCATCGTTGCGCGCAGGCGCGCGATCCATTTGGCGGGCTCCCAGTACGTGACGCGCGGATCGGTCAACCCGCCCATCGCCAGGATCGCGGGATAGTCTTTCGCCGCGACATTGTCGTAGGGCGAATACGACAGGATGGTGCGGAAATCCTTTTCGCTCTCGATCGGGTTGCCCCATTCTGGCCATTCCGGCGGCGTCAGCGGCAGCGTGTCGTCGAGCATCGTGTTGAGCACGTCGACGAACGGCACTTCGGCAACGATGCCGGCGAACAATTCGCCGGCGCGGTTCGCCACCGCGCCCATCAGCATGCCGCCGGCCGAGCCGCCGTGGCCGACGATGCGTTTTGCACTGGTGTATTTCGCATCGATCAGCGCGCGGGCGCTGGCTGAGAAGTCGTCGAACGAATTCGTCTTCTTCTCGCGCTTGCCGTCGAGATACCAGCCCCAGCCCTTGTCGGCGCCGCCGCGGATATGGGCGATGGCATAGACGAAGCCGCGATCGACCAGTGACAGCCGGTTGGCGCTAAACGAAGCCGGCATCGCCATGCCGTAGGAGCCGTAACCGTAGAGCAGCAGCGGCGCCGCGCCGTCGAGCGTGAGCTCGCGGCGATGGAGGATCGAGACCGGCACCTCGGCGCCGTCCTGCGCCTTCGCCATGATGCGCGTCGTGACGTAGTCGGCAGCATCGTGGCCGGACGGAATCTCCTGCCGCTTGCGCAGGGTGCGCGTCCGCTTGACCATGTCGTAGTCATAGACTTCCGACGGCGTCGTCATCGACGAATAGGCAAAGCGCAAATTCGTCGTCTCGAATTCGTAGGAGCCCATCGTATCCAGCGAATAAGCCGCCTCGTCGAACGCGATGGCATGCTCTTCCTTGGTCGCGAGGTCGCGGATCACGATGGACGGCAACGCATTGGCGCGCTCCAGCCGCACCATGTGGCCGGCATAGAGATCGAGGTCGATGATGTAGATGCCGGGACGATACGGGATCAGATCGCGCCAGTTCTTGCGCTCGGGTGAGGCGAGCGGCGCGGTGACGATCTTGAAGTCGATGGCTTCGTCGGCGTTGGTGAGGATGAAGAGTTCGTCGCCGCGGTCGGCGAGCGAATATTGCACGCCTTCCTCGCGTGCCGCGACCAGGCGCGGCGGTGCGTCGGGGTGGGCGAGGTCGATCAGCCGCTGCTCGGAGGTCTCGTGGTCGCCGCCCGCGATGACGCAGAAGCGGCCGCTGGTGCTCTCCTGCAGATGGGTGAACCAGCCGGAATCCTGCTCTTCGTAGACCAGCGTGTCGTCGACCTGCCGAGTGCCGAGCTTATGCCGCCACACCTGCATCGGCCGGTGATTGTCGTCGAGCTTCACGTAGAAGAACGACGTGGCGTCCTTGCTCCAGACTACGCCGCCGTCGGTTTCCTCGACGACGTCATCGAGGTCCTTTCCGGTCGCCCAGTCGCGCACGCGGATCGAGAAATATTCCGAGCCCTTGGTGTCGGCGCTCCAGGCCTGCAGCCTGTGGTCGTTCGAGTGCCGGCTGCCGCCGAACTTGAAATAAGTATGGTCCTTGGCGAGCGCATCGCCGTCGAGCACGATGTGGCCTTCGCCGCCATCGCGCGGCATGCGGCCGAACAGCTCGTGCTGACCACCTTCGCGGAATTTGCGGAAATAGGCGAAGGGACCATCCGGCGACGGCACGCTGGAATCGTCCTCCTTGATCCGCCCCCGCATCTCGCCCACCAGCGTCTTCTGCAGGGCTGCAGTATGGCCGAGCAGGCTCTCGGTGTAGCCATTTTCTGCGTCGAGATATTTGCGGATGTCGGGATCGAGCACCGCGGGGTCGCGCAGCACCTCCTGCCATTTCTCGTCCTTCAGCCAGGCATAGTCGTCGGTCACGGTAATGCCGTGCCGCGTGAAGGAATGCGGCCGGCGCGGGGCGACGGGAGGCTGGGAAGGTGTTTTGGCTTGTGTCACTCGATCCTCATTCAGATGCGTCCTGCCTTATATCGTCCCGATTCCGCGAATTGCCAGCGCTACAGCGCCAAGGACCGCGCCAAGTCGCCGGGTTGTTGATCGGCCCCTTCTATGCTTTAGGCTTCCTATCCCCGCCGCCGGTCCAGCCTGATGCTGTTCAATTCCTACCCGTTCATCCTGCTGTTCCTGCCGGCCGCGCTGGCTGGCTATTTCTGGCTCGGGCTGCGCAGCAATCTGGCCCCGGTGATCTGGCTGGCGGTGGCCTCGCTCACCTTCTATGCCATCGGCAACTGGCAGTTCGTCGCCCTGTTGCTGATATCGATCGCCTTCAACTACGGCATAGGCCATCTCCTGATCGTGGCGAAGCTTGCTCCGTCGCAACGAAAGGCGGCACTTGCCGTCGGCGTCGCCGGCGACCTCCTCGTGCTCGGCATCTTCAAATATGCCGGCTTCGTCACCGAGAACATCAATGCACTGGCCGGCACGCATTTCGAGGTCCACATCCTGCTGCCGGTCGGCATCTCCTTCTACACGTTCACCCAGATCGCGTTCCTGGTTGACGCATGGCGCCGGCAGGTCGCGGCCTACGCGCTGCCGCACTACGCGCTGTTCGTGACATACTTTCCCCATCTGATCGCGGGACCAATCCTTCACCACAAGGACATGATCCCGCAATTCGAACGGCAGGAAACCAAGCGTCCGCATGGGCATCTGATCCTGTGCGGCCTCATCATCTTTGCGGTCGGCCTGTTCAAGAAGACGTGCCTTGCCGACGGCATCCAGCCGCTGGTCGCGCTCGCCTTCGATGCGCGCGCGCCGAGTTTTGATCAGGCCTGGCTTGGCGCGCTCGCCTACACCTTCCAGCTCTATTTCGACTTCTCCGGCTATTCGGACATGGCGATCGGGATATCGCTGATGTTCGGCATCTTCCTGCCGGTCAATTTCAACTCGCCCTACAAGGCCGTCAGCATCGTCGAATTCTGGCGCCGCTGGCACATGACGCTGTCGCACTTCCTGCGCGACTATCTCTACATCCCGCTCGGGGGCAACAGGCGCGGCCGCGTGCTCCGTTATGTCAATTTGCTGCTGACGATGCTGCTTGGCGGGCTCTGGCACGGCGCGGCCTGGACTTTTGTCATTTGGGGCGCGCTGCATGGCGCCTATCTTTGCGTCAATCACGCTTTCAACGCGCTGGTGCCGAATGTTCCGAACTTGCTCGCGCGCCCAACTCGCATCGCCGGGGCCGTGCTGACATTTCTCGCCGTCGTTGTCGCCTGGGTATTCTTCCGCGCCGAGCGGGTCGATTGGGCCATGCGGATTCTGAATGCGATGGCCGATCCCTCGAACATCGTGTTCGGCCGCGAGGAGATCGCGGCGCTGGTGCAGGTCGCAATTTATGCGGCGCTGGTGTGGCTGGCGCCGAACACGCAAGGACTCATGGGGTACGACCACGCCAATCGCAGGGTCGGCGAGGGCCTGATGGCCGGACGGATGCGGCCGCTGGTCCTGTATGGCGCGTCGCTGGTGCTGGCGTTCGGGATCTTGGGTATCCAGAGCCACAGCGAATTCATCTATTTCCGGTTCTGATGCGGGGCGCGTTCACACATCCAGGGCGTCTTCTCTTCGCGAGCATCGCGTGCGTGCTCGGGGCGGCGGCGCTCACCTATGTCATCGATCCCCTGCAGCTGTTCCGGCCCTCGCGTCTCATCGCGCCGTTCTATTCCGATGACACGCGCGTGCAGAATGCAGGGCTGATCCGCAGCCAGTCGTTCGACGCGGCCTTCATGGGTACCTCGCTCGCGATCCATTTCCGTCAGAGCGACATCGACCATGCGCTTGGCGTGCACTCGCTGAAGTTGGCGATGACCGGCTCCAATTCGCGCCAGCAGGGCTTTGTGCTGGAGCAGGCAATCGACCGCGGCGCAAAGCGCGTGATCTGGCAGATGGACGACTTCATCTTTGTCGATGCGGCCGACATCGAGACGGATCCCTATCTCTCTGCCGATCTCTATCGCGGGACGGCAAAAGGCATCGCGTCGTACGTGTTCAGCGCGGCGATGGCGAAGGAGTCCCTGTTCGCATTGCTGCGGTCGGTTCCGCCGTTGCGGCAGCCGTTGACCCGGGCGGCGCCTTTTCTGCCAATCAAGTTTGCGCTTGAAGACGTCGACGACATCTATGCGCTGCCGCGGGATGTCGACGTCGCGCGCGCCTATAATGCGAAAAGGACGCTCGCGGCCTTCGCCTATATCACCGATCCCGTACGCAGCCGATTTCTCGGCGAAGGCTATCGTTACGACGCCATGGTGCGGCATTTCGAGCATGACGCCGTCGGCCTGATCGCGCGCCATCCGGACGTGACCTTCGACATCTACTTCCCGCCCTATTCGATCCTGCAATTCGTCGCGATGCGCGATGCTTCGCCTGCGACGCTGAAGATCGTCACCGACCTCACGGCCGTCATTGCGCAGCGCCTGACCCAGCTTCCCAATGTGCGCCTGTACGATTTCCGGGCGATCAAGGACGTGACGCACGACCTCGACAACTACGGCGACGTCATCCACCATTCGCCGATCGTCGATGCGAAGGTGCTGTCGTGGCTGGCGCACGGGGAATATCGGGTCGATCCGAAGGCGCCACTTGCGTCGCTGGATGAGCTGAAGGCGCAGGTTGAAGCGTATCGGCTAAAGCAACCGGGTCGTCCCGGCGAAGGCCGGGACCCATAACCCCAGGGAGGAGTTTGGCGAAGACTCGGAGTGAAACGGTCCTCGGTACTGCGACCGCGCTCTGTCGATAGATCACGCGGTATGGGTCCCGGCCTTCGCCGGGACGACAGGTTTACGCCGCCACCTCTTCGCCGAGATACGCGACCGCCGCTTCGAGCCCGCCTTTGCCGTGCGGGATCTTCAGCGCATTCAGCCCGACCTCGATCACCCCCAACGTGCCGAGCAGCATCGGGGCGTTGACGTGGCCCATATGGGCGATGCGGAAGGCTTGTCCCGAGAGATCGCCGATGCCGGTGCCGAGCACGACGCCGCACTTCTCCTTGCAATAGCGTTGCAGGATTGCCGGATCGTGGCCGTTGCTCATGGTCACCGTGGTCACGGTGTTGGAGCGTTCGCTGGCTTCCGCGACGTTGAAGCCGAGCACCTGGCCTTCGGACCATGCGCCGACGGCGCGGCGCGCGGCTTCGCCGAGCAGGCTGTGGCGGCGGAAGGCGTTCTCCAGCCCCTCCTCGTGCAACAAGTCGATCGCCTGACGCAGCGCGAACAGCAGATGCACCGGCGCGGTGCCGGCATATTTGCGATAATGCTCGCTGCCTTCGCGCTCGCTCCAGCTCCAATAGGGCGTGCTCATATTGGCCGTCTTCTGCACCTCGAGCGCGCGCGCGTTGGCCGCGACGAAGCCGAGGCCGGGCGGCGTCATCAGGCCCTTTTGCGAGCCCGACATCGCAACGTCGATGCCCCATTTGTCCATCTCGAACGGCATGCAGCCGAGCGAGGCGACAGTGTCGACCATGTACAGCGCCGGGTGGCCGCTCGCCTTGATCGCCTTGCCGATCGCCTCGATGTCGTTCTGCACGCCAGACGCCGTGTCGACCTGGACGACGACGACGGCCTTGATCGTATGCTCCTTGTCGCGGCGCAGGCGCTCCTCGACCTCGTGCGGCCGTACCGCGCGGCGCCAGTCGCCCTTGAGCACCTCGACCTCGGCACCCATCAGGGAAGCCGCATTGCCCCAGCCGATCGCGAACCGTCCGCTTTCGAGCACCAGCACCTTGTCGCCGCGCGACAGCACGTTGCTCAGCGCCGCTTCCCAGGCGCCGTGTCCGTTGGCGATGTAGATGTAGGACTTGCCCTTGGTCGCAAACAGTTTCGAGATGTCGCTGAGCAGGCTCTCGGTCAGATCGGTCATCTGCTTGGAGTAGATGTCGATCGCCGGACGATGCATCGCCCGCAGCACCTCGTCGGGCATATTGGTGGGCCCGGGGATGGCCAGAAATTCCCGGCCCGCGCGAACGGTCATTGCTGTTGGTCCTTGTTGCCTGAGAACAGGATGGTGGGTCGCTGATTCACGCTTTTACGCGGCGCTGCGGTGCAAGAAAAGGCCGGAAAACGCAGGTCTGACGTGGGCTATCTCTTAGTCTCGCGGCAGCCCGCAGCTTCGGCTTCCTCCACCGAGCAGAACCAGCGCGTGCCCTTGCTGATCTTCATCTTGATCTGGGTGTACCAACGGCTGGTCGGCTGGTGATAGATGCACTCGCCGGCGGTGTTGACGTTGCCCTTGATGGTGCAGTCCGGCGAGGGCGCGACCGGGCCCGAGGCCGAAGCGAGCAGGATCGCATGCGCTCCGTCGGGCGGCTTGGTGGCGCCGAGGATGGTGGTCTTCTTGTTGCGCACGCGCCAGTCCCAGGGCGCGATGAAGGCGCCCTGCCACATGCCGGCCTTGGCCTCCCGTGCGGCCTTCTCGTCCGCCTCATAGTCGTGCGACATCCGGGTGTAGGCCAGCGCCCAGCCTGTGTGCACCAGCCATTTCTGGATGTCCTCGCCGTCGACATCGCAGCGCGCCACGGTGCGGCCGCGCCGGTCGATCGACCTCGCATGGCAGACCCAGCTCTTGCCGTCGGCGTATTTGGCGAGCTCGTCGCGGGCCGCGATGCCGCAGGTCCAGCGCTCGCCCTTGTTGTTGAGGCAGAGCTGGTCGACCGCGGGCGCGTCGATGCCGCCGAGCCTGATCCGCGTGTTGCCGATCACCACCGCGTCGCCGGCGCGAACCTTTGCGGTGCCGGTGATGTCGGCGGCCTCAGCCGGCGACGGCAAGCCCGGCAAGGAGAAGCCAAGCAATGACAGCGCAATCAGGAATTTTCGCAACATGCCGGTCCGCGTGTGATGGAAATTGCGATAGACCGCGCAATTGTGGTCGGCTTTTGTCCGCCCGGCCAGCATATGCAAGGCAGTTGGGCTTTCAACTTACTGTCATCGAGCGAAGTTTTTGTAGGGTGGGTTAGCCGAAGGCGTAACCCACCTCTTTCGCCTCCACGGCGGCAGAAGTGGTGGGTTACGCTTCGCTAACCCACCCTACCTAACCTATCCCCGCGTCATCGCCCGCTTGGCCACCGCCAGCCCCATCAGCACGAACGCCGACGTGACCTCCGGACCGCCGACCAAAATCCGCGTCGGCGTCTTCATCTTGTTCCATTCATAGGCGCGGAACGGGCCGCGGCGGCCGCCTTCGCCCAGGCTCGCGACGATCACGTTCAGCGCCGGCGCAAAGGCGCGCGGATCGGCGCCGAGATGGCCGAGCGCGATCAGGGCGAGCGCTGCGTCGAACACGTTCATCTCGGCGGCCATCAGCTCGCCCTTGACGTAGGAGAGCACGCGGTGGCGGATGAAATCGAAATCGCCGTCGGGATCGATGACGGCCTGCGCCGCCAGCGGCAGCGCCAGGAAGGCGGCGTAGCAGCGGCCGAAATAGGCGCTGTAGAGCTCCGGCAGATAATAGATGTGCGAGCGCGGATTGGCGAAGGTGCCGCTCGCCGCCAGCCGCTTCTGGAAGCCGATGATGCGATGAACGGTGGCAAGCCGCGCCGGCGTCTCTAATACTTTCCAGCGCGCGAGGTTGCGAAAGCTGACCTCGAGAATGTCGAGATTGAGCGTCGGATCGAGATCGTTGCCATAGGGCCGCTCGCCCTTGAGGTTGTCGATCCAGGTCGCAACCCCGCCCTCATAGTCGATATTGTCGTTGATCGGCACGGTCACGCGCGGCTCGTTGACGCCGGCGCGCACCTGATAGCCTGCATAGAAATCCAGCAGCGGCTGGTCGAGGATTGGATCGGTGCAGCCGGCCTGCGTCGCCGCGGAGATCGAGCACGCCGTGGTGTCGCAATCCGGCACGTAGACGCCGAAGCCGAGGTCCTGCTTGATCTGGGCGAAGTAGCGGGAGAAGCGCGGATGCGGTGCGGGCGCGAGCGCGGTGATGACGTTGAACCGCGCCCTGTCGATGCCCTCGACCTCTTCGCGGCTGATGTTGACACAGAAATCGACCATGTCCGCGACCGCGCGTTCCGCCGCCATCTTGTCGGCGAGCGAGGCGAGGCCGGTCTCGACGTAACTCAACAGCGCCTCGATGAAGAACGCGTCGTAATAGGCCGAGCGGTGCCGGATCTGCACCGGCTCCCACATCGGTTCGGCAATCCCTCGCCAGGGCGGATTGACGACGGCGCGCGCCGGCGATCGCGCGATGAAGACACGGGCGAGGTTGAACAGCAGCGAGGAGTTCTTGTAGCCGCGCGCGTTGAGACCCGTGAGCGCCATGGTCAGTTCGCGGCCACGGAAATCGGGATCGCCGATCAGGTTGAACGCGGCGTAGGTCGGCAGAAAGCCATTCTTGCGGTACGAGCCCAGCAGATGCTGCGCACAGTCGCGGATCACGCCGTCGATCTGCGATTGTCGCGGCGTGGCGCCGGTGAACATGGCCGGCGGCGGCTTGGGATGATCCAGCGCGATGCTGTCGACGAGATCGGCGACGGGCTGGCCGACCGCCGCCCAATCGGGCTCGGCTTCGTCGCGGGCGCGCACCAGCGCCTGGCGCAGCCGGGCCAGCTTCCCTTCGTCGCGCAGCTCGGGCAGTCCGGCCCGGCGCAGCAGCACCCGCAATGCGGGATTGCCGAGCGCGGTCTTGTAGAACTTGGCCAGATGCGGATCGCCGCTGGCCGCAACGGCCAATACGGGATCGCAAACGTCGTAAAGCGAGGGGCCGTCCTTCCGCGCCGTCAGCGCCCGGCAGGCGGCGCCGGCAAAATATTGAAAGCTCATGAAATACCTGGTCGCGGGAATTTGGCCGAGGGCGCCGGCCGGCACGCTCCCAGCCGCGCGCCACCCCCTGCAAGTCGTTGAAAAAGCTACCCGGATTCGCAGGAAATACAAATGTGGTGATGGTCACAGAAAAAGCCGGCACGAAGCCTGCATAATCAGGCTCCGGAAGGCTACGGGGACGCAAAAAAATCACACATTGGGCGGTCAAAATTAGATCATGATTACAGAGACTTAGCTCAAATTTTCGGCGATCTATTGCGGGGGAGGCGATATCCGGTTAAGGGTTTGTTTGGTGCGGCGCCGCAAATTGCGCGCAATTCGGGGGCACACCCCCGGCCAATCCCTCAAACCCAAAGACGCTATCGCGCTACTCAAACAGTGTGCGCGTGCTTGGCTGGTCTTTGGCACTGACAGGAATGACGCGAGATGAATGTAACGCAGCTCGACATTTCCCGACGCACGATCGCGGTGGCCGCAGCCCTCATCGGCACGGTCTCGCTCGTGATCGGCGCCCATGCTGCCCTCAACATGCGGGCGCTCGATGCCGCCAAGGCCGTTTCGACCGACCAGGTCACCGGCTCGATCGGCCAGGCCTCGCGTCTCGCCCTCGTCATCGGCAATGGACATTACCCCGACGCCACCGCGCCGCTGACGCAGTCGATCAACGACGCCCGCGCGCTGTCCTCGTCGCTGCGCAAGAACGGTTTTGACGTCGACATGGTGGAAGACGCGACCAAGGACGACATGGTCCGCGCGGTCAATCGCCTGAAGTCCCGGATCAAGCGCGACACCGTCGTCATGCTGTTCTTCGGCGGCTACGGAGTGCAGGCCGGCCGCGAGAGCTACATGCTGCCGGTCGATGCCGCGATCTGGAAGGAAAACGACGTCCGCCGCCAGGGCATCTCCATCGAGGGCGTTCTCGACATGATGAAGGAGCAGGGCGCCAAGGCCAAGCTCGTCGTGGTCGACGCCTCCCGCCGCAACCCCTACGAGCGCCGTTTCCGGTCCTACAGCCACGGCCTCGCGCCGATCAGCGCGACCGACAATGCGCTGATCCTCTCCTCGGCTTCGCCCGGCAAGGTCGTCGACGACGGCAAGGGCGAGCACAGCGTGCTGGTCAGCGAGTTCCTCAACAACCTCAATGCGCAGGGCAGCGCCGAGAGCGTCTTCAACAAGACCCGCCTTGCCATCTCCCGCGCCAGCGAAGGCGACCAGGTCCCGTCCGTCTCTTCCTCGCTGCTCGAGGACGTCCATTTCGGCGAAGCCGGCGGCTAGTTTTTCTTAGCGCTGGTAGGGTGGATTAGCGAAGCGTAATCCACCACCTCTCTCTCGTCAGCGTGGAAAGCAAATAGGTGGATTACGCCTTCGGCTAATCCACCCTACGACCTACGTGCTCAGCGCACATCTGCAATCACATCGTCATTGCGAGCGCAGCGAAGAAATCCAGAATCTTCCCGCGGAAAGATCCTGGATTGCTTCGTCGCTTTGCTCCTCGCAATGACGATCGTAGAGATTACTTCGCCGCTTCCGCGGCCATCACGGTGCGCACCGGATCGCCTTCGCGCAGCAGCGCGCCGGCGCGGGCGACGACGATATCGCCTTCATTGAGGCCGTCGCGGATCTCGATATTGCCGCCCGACATCAGCCCGACCTCGACACGCTTGGTCTCGACGCGGTTGCGGCGGATCACCTGCACGACGGTGCCGGCGGAGGAATATTGCACCGAGGTCAGCGGCACCGCGACGTTGCAGCTCTGCCCGGACTTGATCAGCGCGCGGCCGCTCGCATTCAGCAACAGCCGCTTCTGTGAGGAAATGCCGATATAGACCATGCCCTGCTGGATGTTCGGCTCGACCGTCGGGCCGATGCGGCGCACCTTGCCGTCGATATCGCCGGCGCCGGCGATGCGCACGGTCGCCACCTGGTTGACCGCGAGCTTGCGCATATCGCTGGTCGCGACCAGGGCGACGAGATCGTACTCGCTGCGCGCCACGATCGTGAACAGCGCCTCGCCTTTGGCGGAGGCGAGGTTGCCGATCTGCGCGGTCGACGTCGCGATCACACCCGCCACGGGCGCGGTGACCTGAAGCGTGCCGCCCTCGGGCAGCGCCAGCCGCGCCAGCACTTGGCCTGCGGTGGCGGTGTCGCCGGCTTCCGCCAGCACCTCCGTCACCTTCAGGCCGGGCCGCTCCGGCCGCACCGAGCTTGCCTCGCGCGCGATGATGGTGCCGGTGCCCTCGACGATGTCGGAGAAACAGGATTTTGCGACCTTCAGCACCGTGACCGCCGGCCCCTTGGGCGCGTCGTCATCGGCGGCGGCAGCGGGCTGGGCGGACAGCAACAGCAGTCCGGTGAGCGCAACGAGATGTCTGGAAACAGAACGCGCAGGCAATGAACGCATGGGTCATTCCGGTTGGGGCCTTGACGGCCTCATCGTTAGCAGAAGCAATTGCGGCGGACCATGGGCCGGCCGGATGAGAATGCCGCAGCAGCACGGGCGGCGCGATGCCGCCCGTTGAATTAGTCGCCGCACAAGCAAAGAGGTTCGCCGGTGGTCGCCGCCCAATCAACTCGTCATGCCCGGCCCGGCCATGACGACGAGGAGGTATCGGCCCCCTCACGGCAGGCTCAAGAACTCCACCCAGTTCGGCTTCTTGCCGGTGGCGTAGGATTTCAGCTTGGTCAGCGCGCCGCTGCTTTGGTCGATGGCATAGACGGTCATGCTGTCGGAGAGCTCGCCGACCGCGGCGAGATAGCGCCCGCCGGGATCGATATGAAAGCCGCGCGGTTGCTTCTCGGTCGGCACGCTGCCGATCGTGGTCAGCTTGCCGGTTGTCGCATCGATCTTGTAGGCGGTGAGCGTGCTGGTGGTGCGCTCGGAGGCGTAGAGGAAACGGCCGTCGGGGGTGACGTGGATGTCGGCGGCCCAGGGCTTTCCCGAAAAGCCTTCCGGCAGCGCGGTGGTGCGCTGGATCTCGTCCAATGCGCCGCCTTTCGCCTCATAGGCGAACGCCGCGACGTCGCCGTTCAGTTCGTGGAGGAGGTAGATGAACTTGCCGTTGGGGTGGAACACGAAATGCCGAGGCCCCGATTTCTCCGGCACCTTGTGAGCCGGCGGATCGCTCGGCGTGAGCGTACCGGTCGTGGCATCGAACGTGAAGGCCAGGATCTGGTCGGAGCCGAGATTGGTCGCGAACGCGAAGCGGTTGTCGGGCGAGGGCAGGACGGCGTGCGCGTTCAGCCCGGTCGGGATCACCTGCTTCGGCTCGCCCACGACGCCGTTGGCAAGCAGCGGATTCAGCGCGACCTTGTTGCCGCCATAGGAGGCGCTGAGCAGGAATTTGCCGCCGCGGTCGAAGGCGATATAGGCCATGCTGTCGGCGAGCGGGCCGTTGCCGATATGGCTGAGCTGGCCCGTCTTCGGATCGATCGCAAAGCTCACCGCGAGAAACGGCTGCGAGCGAACGCCGGCGATCAGCACGCGATGATCGGGCGTGATCGCGAGCGGCGTCGAGGAGCCGGGCTTTTCGACGCCGGTGAAGGCGGCCGTCTGCACGGGCGTCATCTCGCCGCTCTCGGCCATCTTGAACACGCTGATGTCGTTGCTGTCGGCGTTGCCGATGTAGGCGAAGGTGTCGGCCATGCCGGCGCGGACTCCAGAAATGAGGGTGAGGAAAGCAAGCGTGGTGGCGATCGCGGCGCGGGGTACGCCGGATGCGATGCGTCGGGTCGGTCTCAACATGGGGTCCCTCCTGGATGCCGGTGCGGCATTTGTCGTTTTGCCGGCGAGGATAGCGGCAGCCGCCCCGCCGCACCAAATTCCAATTGGGATCGATCGATGCCGAAATGGTATCGGTCGGACGTCTAGCGGATTGCCGCCGTGCGGGAGGGCAGATGGGGCCCCGGCGGGGTGTCGGGCGGCCCGAGCACGGTCCACACGGTGACCGCGAGCAGCGCGCAGGTCAGGATCGTCCAGGCGACGAGTCGTTTCCGCATCAGGCCGAATCCGTCAGTCATATGGATGAGAATGCTCCCCGGGGGCGGCGCGCCTGGCGATCGTGCACTGCAAATCGCGGCGATCCTATGAACTCGTTCACAGGCGAAGCGAACCAATGCCGCGCGAGCGCATTGAACCGGCATGCCCCGTGAAAACGATCTTGAAGGTAAGCCCGACATGGGCGGCAAGCATGGCGGTCAGGCCGGCCAGCCCAAGTCGCCGCCGCGCCCGCGTCAGGGCGAGCGCGATGAGGACGTCGTGGCAAAGCGCCACACCGGCCAAACCGATCCCAACTCCGCGCCGACCAAACCAAAATAGCACCTCGCCCGGGCCGCCCGCGCATTGGGAACGGCAACCTCGCCTTGCCGTTACCCTGATCCCGCGGGCGGAGCAGATCGAAACGGAGGCTGGCACGTGTTTTGGATTTATTGGAACACCGCCTGGTCGCTGATCATCAGCGGCATCATGTTCGCCACCATCGTCGCCCATCCCGACTCCGAGTTCGTCGAGATCCACGCGGCCAAGCAAGTGAAGTGAACCCACGCCGGCCGCTTCAACGGCGCATCATCGCATGCTGCGCCGAGCCCGGGGACATCAGAAGTCAAAATTTCAAGTCATGCTGCCGGGCATGAAGCAGCGAATCATGGCGCGGCCGTTGATGTAGTACGGCCAGACCATGGTGCGGCCGGCGCGGTTCGGCTCGGTGATCACGGTGTCGTCGGGTACCTCGATCCAGTCGCCCAGAAGTCGGACGCGATAATGTCCATCTCTCGTGTCCCAGTCGACATCGTCCAGCGCCGTGCCGTCGGCGTCGGCACAGCAGGGACCGCCGCCCTTGCTGCGCAGGCTCTCGAACCAGCCCTTGAGGGGAGAGTTCGCGTAGCGACCGTCGTCGCGGGCCTGCACGGATGGGCCGATCATGGCAGCAACCGCTACGAGAGTGATCATCCTGAATGCCGGGATCGCCATATCGCCTCGCTCGATCTCGTGCGCGCACGAGCGCAGACGAACAGCCGCCCGCTGCACGTGACACAATGCCGGCTGGCGCCCGCCGATCGGGTTCCAGCCGTCTCAGCGGGGCAACCGCGAGGGTCGATGTTTGATCCTATTTTCAAGGGCGCGAACTCATCGGTGCCACGAGTCCGCGCCCTGCTTCAGCTCTCACCCGGCAAGCGGTCAGTAGTCCCAGAACACCGGCACCCAACGAAAGGCGTCGCCGTCGGCTGCCACGCGGCCCAGGGACGGGAACGGCAGGTGCGTCGCCACCAGCATCTCGCCGGTCTCGGCAAGCTGTCGCAACAGACGGATGCGAACGCGCACCGCTTCCTCGGGGTCGTGCTCGAAACCGTTGTGCCAGTCGGGTTGTTCGAACCCGACGGCAAACACGGCATCACCGGCGAATGTCAGCGCGTCGTCGCCGGCCGCCATGCGAACCACGCTGTGTCCGGGGGTGTGACCGCCGGTGCGACGGGCGACGACGCCAGGCGCAATCTCGTGCTCGTCATCGAACAGCCGCAGCTGAGGGCCGTACTCCTTCAGGAACTGCTTGGCGGTCGATCGAAGCGCGTCCGGAAACCCTTCCGGCATGGCGGTGCGGGAGAAATCAGGCTGTTCCCAGAACTTGACCTCGGCGGCGGCGACGTGGATCCGCAGGTCCTTGCGCAGCTGCTCCTTCACGCCGTCGACCAGCAGGCCGCCAATGTGGTCCATGTGCAGATGGGTCAGCACCAGATCGGTCACCGCCGCGAGATCGATGCCGGCGACCGCCAGTCGCCTGATCAACTGCCCGGCGCGCGGCAAGTTCAGGTTCGGGTCCGAGCCCAGTCCGGCGTCGATGAGGATGGTCTTGCCGGCGCTGCGGACCATGACGGCGTTCAGTGCCCAGTCGAAAGCGTCCTGCGGCAGGAACATGTCGTGCAGCCAGGTCGCCCGCACCGCCGGGTCGGCGTTGTGCGCGAGCATCTTGGTCGGCAGCGGCAGCACGCCGTCGCTGACCACCAGCACGTCGATCTCGCCGATCTTCAGCGCGTAGCGCGACGGAACGAGCTCTTCGGGTCCCGACGACACGGGAAATGAGGTGTTGTGCAGATTCATGTTGGTCTTCCTGTTCGAGGGTTGAGGCTTCCGGCTGGTCCTGTTGAACGGGCTGCGCCGCCGGGGGAGAGCGCGGCCGTGATCGCTTGGTGGGTTAGAGGCTGGTCACCCGTTCCGGATCGGCCGACGCGAGCGCCAGGGCGCGCTCCGCCTTCGGCGGATAGATCCAGACGGTGTTGATCTCACGCTTGGTCTTCTTGGCGACGTCGCCGACCAGCTCGACCTTGCGCTCCCATCCGCGTGTGAACAGCGCGCCGGCTTCGCCGAGGTCGAGGCAGGTGACGTAGGCCTTCTGGTGATAGGGCCTGGTCGGAACGCCGAGCAATTCGGCCGCGGCATTGTTGCCGGCAAAGGCGCCCATCCGCGTGGCGTGCTGGCACGACATCAGTGCGTAATTGCCCTCGTCGTCGCAGGCGGCGCGTGCTGCGTCGCCGGCCGCGAAGACACCCTGAACGCCTGGCACCTGCAAGCAGCGATCGACCAGCAACCGTCCGAAATTGTCGCGCTCGGCGGGAATCTGCGCGGTCAGAGGCGCCGCACGAATGCCCGCTGCCCAGATCACCGTCTCGGTTTCGATGTGTTCACCGCTGGACAGGGTGACGCCGGCCGCGTCGAGCGCGGCGACGCCGGCGCCGAGCCATGTCTCTACGCCAACCTTGCGCAGGGCTTCCTCAATGACGGGGCGGGGGCCAGCGCCCATGTCGGGTGCGATCGCAGTGTTGCGCTCGACGATGACGACGCGAGTCTTGGCGTCGGTGCCCAGGATTTCGCGCAGCCGCGTCGGCATTTCGGTGGCCGCTTCGATCCCGGTGAAGCCGCCGCCGGCGACGACGACCGTGTCGCGTCCGTTCGCGGCGGGCCGCTTCGCGAGGCCATGCAGATGCTTGTCGAGCGCAACGGCATCGTCGAGCGAATCGACGCTGAAGCCGTGCTCGGCGAGGCCCGGAATGTTCGGACGGAACAGCCGGCTGCCGGTGGTCACGACGAGGCGGTCGTAGGACAGCGTCTTGCGCGGGCCTTTCGCGGGCGTGATCTGCACCGTTCTGGCCTCGGTGTTGATCGTCTCGGCGCTACCCTGGATGTAATCGACGTCGATCGCCTCGAGGACGTCGAGCAGCGGGGCCGTCAGGGTTTCCGGCTTCGACTCGTAGAGTCGCGGACGGACCACCAGCGTCGGCTCCGGTGAGACGAGCGCGATCTGCAGATCCTGCGGCGAGGCGCCCCTGATGTCGCGCAGCCGGGCTGCGGAAAGGGCGGCGTACATGCCGGCGAAGCCGGCCCCGATGATGACGAGTCGCATGGATTTTCTCCTTGGTTGCTGTTCGAAAGACCGCGCGCGACCGCGCTGCTGCGTGGAGGGCAGCGTCCGGCGTCGGCGCGTGGGGTGGGTTGGATCGCTGGCCTTAGGGCGCGATGCAGCGTGCCTGCAGCGAATTCGGTCGCTGGCCGTAACCTAGGACGACGGGCTGAAGCTCATTTCGACCCCAGTCCTGATAGGGAAGACCGGGGCCATTGCGGATCATGATGGAAACGGGCGGCTGTGCCGGGTGCATGGTGTAGGCCGGAATTTCCACTTCTTCGCCGGTCGCCGACGTGAAGCGAACGGCCAGCGAGAGTCCGTACAAGGTCGCGGTCGCGAGGCTTCGTTGGCGTGATGAGATCAACCGTCGGCTGACGGAGTTTTTCCAGGTCATCTTTGGTCTCCCTCGATTGGTCTGGACATGGAGACGATGTAGCTGACCCGATTTGCCGTTGCCCCAGCGCGATTGCCGTCGCTGTCGAGAGATTGCTGCTAACGCATGCGCCTGCGCCAATCGCTCGGCGTCTCGCCCGTCAGCTTCTTGAATGCCGCGGCGAAGGCGGTCTGCGAGGAGTAGCCAAGCGCGGCGGCGACCGAGACGATCGATTCGTCGCTCTCCCGCAGCATCTTCATGGCCTGCTCGAGCCGGTGCTGGCGCAGCCAGGCATGCGGCGACAGCCCGGTGCTCTCCTTGAAGGACCGGCAGAAATGAAAGCGCGACAGACCGGCATCGGATGCCAGCGCATCGAGCGAGACGTCCGCTTCGCCATCGGAGCGCAATCGTTCGATCGCACGGAGCAGGACCTTCGGCGCCAGCCCGCCCATGGTCGGCTGGAACGTGCTCGGCGATCCCGCATGCGCAGCCAAAAGGCGCGTGGCCAGAAGATCCGTGAGCTGATGCCGGAACAGCGTATCAAGCACGCCATGGCCCGCCAGCGAATCCGCCGCGCTCAGGAGCAGTCGGGACGTGATTGTGTCGGGATGCGCTGTTCGCTCCATCAATTCGGCGGGCCCGGCGGTCCCTGCCTCGCCGGCGACGCGCTGCAGCGTTGCGTCCGGAAGGTAAAGCTGCACGACGTCGACGGGCTTCGGAATGTCCCATCGGGAGCTCGACCCTTCCGGAACGATGTTCACGACCCCCGGACGAAACGTGCCGATTGCGATCGATTTTCCCGACCGCCGCTCCATGCGTTGCATCACGCCTTTATGCGCCATGATCACGTGGTGGCGCATGGGCTCGACGACGTCGTGCAGCGCATCATGCTTCCAGTGCGCGATACCGGCACCGGAGGAGTCGAGCGCCATGCGCAACGGCTCGGTCCTGAGCACGCGCGCCATCTCCGCGTCGGCGGCGCGCCGCTCGCACGTCGAGCGGTCGTCAGGCTGTGCGTCGGGTGCGGGCGGCAAGCCCTTGTGCGAGGGATTGCGCATGAGTGCGGTGTTCCCGGTCATGGTGTGGCGCCTCCTGATCAGCTCGGGGTTTCGATCAGTCGTCCCGTGTTTGTACGGAACGGCGCGTGTTCTAGGCGCCGCGATTGCCGGGCGTATTTCCTGAACCCGCCATGCTTTGTCTGATCCTGCTCCAAGCCGGCCGGCGCTTTCGCGAACGCACGGCGGGCGGGAGTGGAGGGAAATGCTTTATGCCAAAGCGTGCGGCAGTGCGCGGCTAAGCCGCCACTGCCTGTGCCAGCAACAGCTGCTTCAGTTTCGCCGCCGGCACGGCAGGGCTGAACAGCCAGCCCTGCATCTGGCTGCATCCGAGCTGGAGCAGCACTTCGCGCTGGGCTTCGGTCTCGACGCCTTCCGCGGTCGTCGCCATGTGACGGGCGGCGGCCATGTGCACCACCGCCTGCACGATCGGCGACGAATCCTCGGACTGGCCGATGTCGCTGATGAAGCTGCGGTCGATCTTGATCTTGTCGAACGGGAAACGATGCAGGTAGCTCAGCGACGAATAGCCGGTGCCGAAATCGTCCAGCGCGATGCGCACGCCGAGCTCGCGCAGCTGCTGCAGGATCGTCAGCGCCTCCTGGTCGTCGCGGATCAGGACGGTCTCGGTGATCTCGAGCTCGAGCCGTCCGGGCGCGAGACCCGACTCGGCGAGCGCGGCGGCGACCTTCAGCGCCAGCGTCCGCGAGCGGAACTGCACCGGTGAGACGTTGACCGCGATCTGGATCTGGCCGGGCCAGGAGGCTGCCTCGAGGCAGGCCTGCCTCAGCACCCATTCGCCGATCTCGCCGATCAATCCGGTCTCTTCCGCGACCGGGATGAAGTCGGCGGGCGAGACCATGCCGCGCTCCGGATGGTGCCAGCGCAGCAGCGCTTCGCAGCCGGTGACGACATTGGCCGCGAGATCGACCAGCGGCTGGTAGTGCACCTCGAACTCGCCGCGGGGCAGCGCCTGCCGCAGATCGAACTCAAGCTGGCGGCGCAGCCGCGCCTTGGCGTCGTATTCGGGCGCGAAGACGCGGAAGGTGCGGCGGCCCTCGGATTTCGCCGCATACATCGCGAGATCCGCGCGCTTGAGCAGATCGTCGAGATTGTCGCCGTGGTCGGGCGCGATCGCGATGCCGATGCTGGCACCGGTCGGGATTTCCTGGCCATTGTAGTTTACGGGCGCGCGCAGCGCCTTCAGGATCTGCTCGGCCAGCGCCGTCAGCTCGGCCTCATCGCGGGTGCCGGCCTTGACGATGGCGAATTCGTCGCCGCCCAACCGTGCCACCATGTCGTTGCCGCTGATGCAGGCTCGCAGGCGGTTCGCGACCTGGCGCAGCAGCTCGTCGCCGACCTCGTGTCCCAGCGAATCGTTGACGCCCTTGAACTCGTCGACGTCGATATAGAGGATCGCGAACGGCTTGCCCTGGGCAAGCTCCGCGACGCGCCGCTCCAGATGGCCGCGCATCAGCACGCGGTTGGGCAGGTCGGTCAGCGCGTCGTAATGCGCCATATGCGCGATGCGCTCGTCGGCGCGAATGCGCTCGGTGACGTCGTCATGGGTCGCGAGCCAGCCGCCGGCGGCGCCGGGCTGGTTCTTGATCTCGATCAGGCGGCCATCGGAGGTCTCGACGATCGTACTCTGCGTCTGCCCGGCATTGCCCAAAATGCCGTCGCAATAGGAATCGACGTCGCCGTGGAACGAGCCCGTGTCGTGGCGATGCTGGATCACGTCGCGGAAATACGCGCCGGGCTTCACCACGTCGGCCGATAGTCCGTACATCTCGATGTAGCGCCGGTTGCAGACGATCAGTCGCTCATCCTGGTCGAACATCAGGAGGCCCTGCGTCATCGTGTTCATCGCGGTGTCGAGCTGCTGCTTCTCCACGGCGAGCCTGCGCGTCATCAGTCGGAAGATCAAATAGAGCGTCAGCACGAGCAGGCCGATCGACAGCACGGCGACGGTCACGAAGAATTTCGTTTGGGTGTGCCATGTCGCCAGCGTCGCATCCAGCGACTTGGTCGCGACCACCACCAGCGGCTCGCCGGTCAGGAGGCGAGCGGCGACGATGCGGTCCTTGCCGTCGATCGGGCTTGCGAGCTGGGTCGTGACGAAGGTGCGCTCGAACACCGCCATCTGCTCGCGCGTGCCGTTGCGGAAGTTCTGCCCGATCATCGCGTCGACGTGCGGAATGCGCGCGAGCAACTGGCCGTTCTGGTGGTGCATCGCGATCGAGGATTCCTCGCCGAGCCCGCTCGAGGCGAAGAAGGATTCGAGCTGGTCCGGCGTGATCGCGCGCGAGACCAGCCCAAGGAATTCGCCGTGGGGGCCGGAGACGCGGCGCGCGAACACGATCGCCGGTCCGCTGCCCAACCGTCCGGGCACCACCTCGACCTCTTCCTGCGAAGCCGGATCGTTCTTGAGGCGATTGAAATAGCCGCGGTCGGCGACCGAGACATCGGCGACCGGCCAGCGCCGCGACGAGTTGATCAGCACGCCCTTGGCGTCGAACACATTGGCGCCGGCAACGTCCGACCAGCCGCTGGCTTTGGCGCGCAGCACCTCGTGCACGGCGAGCGTGCCCATCTCGCTGCGGAAGACGTCGGCGGATTCGATGCCGTGGCTTTCGAGCTCGGCGATGATGCTCTTCTGCAGCACCGCGAAGTCTTCGAACTCGCGGTCGAAATGGCGGGCAAGCAACCGGACCGCGCTCTCCAGGCTGTCGCGGCCGCCTTCGATGGCATTCTGCCGGAAGCGGTCGACGGTGAGCGCGGTGCCGATCGCCATTGCGGCCATCAGCACGAAACCGCCTGCGATCAGCCATGTCAGTGGCGCGCCGCGCCAACGGCGCAGCGACGCGCGCATGCGCGCGCTCCACCGGATCGATGTGCCCATGCAGCCCTCCCGTGGGATGCAAGATGCAGCAAAACTGACAAGAGCCAGTTACCAGCGAGGGTTAGGAAAGCATGAATCGGAACGGAATCAGAGGGTTGGTTCCCTCAGCGTCGGATCTCCCATCTCAGCGCTTCTGCATTTGCCTTCGCGAACATCGCCGGCACGTCGAAGGTCCCGGTCTTGAGATCATAGCGGCAGCGCCAGTCGGCCAATCCCTTCACGGCGACGTTCTTCGGGTGCTTGTCCATTTCGCCTGACAGCGAGATCACGAGGTAACGGTTGTCGGGCCAGTGCACGCCGAGCCCGCGATAGGCCTCTTCGGTGCCTTTTACGAGATTGGCCGAGATGTGGTAGTCGAGCTTCATCTTCCTTGTGTCCGGCCGGCTGTGGAAATAGGCCCAGGCCAAATCGCTGAGCGAGGTCTTCGTCGCGCTGACGAAGGCGCCCTTCTCGACATGATAGAGATAGAGATCCTGCTCGCCGGAACCGGTCTTCTGCATCCGGAGCAGCCATTGCGAGTCGGGCGTGAAGCGGAATCTGGCCCCGTAGCCCTGCTCGGGCTTCAGCTCCGTCATCTGTTCACCACGCCTCGCCCAAACCTGCCATTTGACTTCGAAATCTCCGCCGTCCTTCATGTACTGCTCAATCCTGGTGGCGCCGTCGGGCGAGGTGAAGGCGAGATCGGCATTGTCGGTGAGGATGTACTCCGGCGGCGGGCTGGAAGCGGCGAGCCCCGGAGTTGCGGCCAGTGTGAGGGCAAGCACGAGCCCAACAGGCCATTGTGCGGGACGGAAAAATGCGTTCACGGACAATTCCCAAGAAAATGCCGCGATGCGGCCTTGAGCATTTGACACCGGCGGGGGTGCGTCGGTTCATCCCCGTGCCGGCTCATCATCCTATCGACCGTCTTGCTGCCGTGGCCAAAACGGCGCAACTTGCCGGCTAGATTGATTTGCAAGGTTCTTCCTGATCAAGGTTCGTTTCCGATGGTGACCGCATCCAAGGCCTTCATTGCATTCTGTCTGCTCGCGGTGGGCGGTGCCGTGCTGGTGGTCGGCCCCAACGAGCTGCGTCGCCTGCTGCCGAACGGGGCGAAGACCGACAGCGTGGTCGCCGCCAAGCCGGAGGCCAAGGTCGAACCCAAGGTTGAGGCCAAGGTTGAGGCCAAGGTCGAACCCAAACCGGAACTCAAGCCGGAAGAGCCCAAGCTCGCCGCAAACGCGCCGCCGGCGCCGGCCGCGTCCCCCGCCCCTGAGCCGAAGGCCGGTGCGCTGGCCGAGACGCAAAAGCAGGTCACGGCTGCACTTGCCGATCTCGCACCGGTCAAGCCGCCGCCGGCGGTTGCCGATACCGGCCCCCGTTTCGATGTCGCCCGCGTCGACGATCACGGCGAGGCGGCGGTGATCGCGGGCCGGGCGACGCCGGGCGCCAAGGTCGAGCTGTTGCGCGACGGCAAGCCGCTCGACACGGTGGTGGCGGATGCCTCGGGCCAGTTCGTGATGATGCCGCCGCAGCTTCCCGCCGGTTCCTATGAGCTGACCCTGCGGGCGAAATCGCCTGACGGCACCGTTACGCAATCCGGCCGCAGCATGCCGGTGACGATCGCCGAAGCCGCGCCGCCCCCCGCGCGCCCTGCACCGGTCGCGAGGCAAGAGGCGAAACAGGAGGCCAAACAAGAGGCGAAGGCCGACAAGCCTGACGACAAGTCGGACGTCGTGGCATCGGTATCGGACAGGCCCGCGGCCCGGCCCCGAGTGATGGGCGCAGCGAAACCCAGGGTGATGGCGCGGGCTCCCGCGGCCACGACCGTTGCATCGGCCTCACCGGCGGAAATCGTCGGCGGTGCACCGGCGGAAGCAGGCGGCAGCCGGGTGATCTCCCGCGGCGACAGCCTGTGGGCGCTCAGCCGGCTCGCTTATGGCGACGGCGCCCGCTTTGCCGTGATCTACAACGCCAACCGCGCCAAGATTCACAATCCCAATCTGATCTATCCCGGCCAGACCTTCGTGGTGCCGCAGAAGACGGAGTGACACCGCATCGGCTCTGCCGGTGCGCGTTGCGACGCTTTGCCCTGTGCGCTTCCGGAACATTTGGTTCCCTCGCGCGTCGTTGTGATGCGACGCGATGCGCGCTTGGCGCCGGAGGAGGGCCAAGGTGGACAGGTCAGTGGTCAAGTCGAGATCACGCTTGGGGCTGGCGCTATCAGGCGCAACCCTCGTGATTCTGGCGGCGCTGTTGCCAGGTCGGGCCGAGGCGCAGTTCGGCTTCCGCGGCGGCCCGCTCGGTGTCGCGCGCTTTGCCGTCGGCCACATGATCGGCATGTCGCGCCTGCGCCATGCCCGGATGGCGGTGCGGGGCGGCCGATATCGCTCCGCAGCGTTGAGGTCGCAAGATCCTCGCGGTGTTGAACGAGGGCAGCCTGCCAATCCCTACGTCATGCGTGCCGCGATGACGGCGCAGGCCGCGCTGTCGGGCTGGCATGGCGGCCGCCGTCCGCAGGGCTGGTGGCGCCACCCCGACGGCAGCTACGGCTGGGTAGGCCCGGTGTTCTGGCCGTTCGCGCATGACGATCTCACCACCGCAATCATCCTCGGCGATGCGACCAGCCTCTCGCTCTATGGCTATGGCGACATCTATGCCGCGATCTTCGCGCCCTATGCGGCCACCGAGCTTGCCGCCTACACCGCGCCGCACGGCCGGCGCGGACGGCGAGTCCCGACCGCGGAGACGGTCTGCGATGCTAGCGACACTGGCGGCCTGCCGGTCGATCGCATCGCCGCTGCCCTGCAGCCGAATGAATTGCAGCGCGTCGCGCTCGACGAGCTCGCGACCGCATGGCTATCTGCGCGCGACACCATCCGCGCCGCCTGTCCAACGCAGGTCCCGGCGACGGCCATGGAGCGCCTCGGCCTGATGCGCGAGCGCATCGAGGCCATGATCAAGGCAACGGACGCCGTCGCGCCGCCGCTCGCAAAATTCGTTGATCTTCTCGACGACGACCAGAAGGCCAAGCTCGATGGCTTGGCCAACGATCGCCGCGCCGCGCTCGCAGCGATCCAGCAAAAGAATCCCCAGGCGACATCGGCCTGCCAGGCGAATAGCGATCCCCGCTACGACGAGAAGCTGCAGCGCCAATACGAGCAGCTCATTCAGCAGCAATGGCCCGCGGCCGAGATCGCCTCAACGCTCAAGCTCGACGACACCGGCCGCGCCCGCCTCGACGTGCTCCAGGACACCACGCTGCGCACCATGGAAACGCTGAGCGCCTGTCCATCACAGGCAGCACCGACACCGCAGGCCCGTCTTTCCGCTGTAAAGGTGCGGCTCGAGACGATGCTGCAAGCCGTGAACGGCGTCAGCGACGCGCTCGACGATTTCGAGGCCGATCTGAGCGACGAGCAGAAGGCGGGGTTCGAGGCGATGGGGTCGAAGCGCGGGGTGTAATCACCCGCAGGCCCAGTCGAACTTCATGTCCTTGCAGGCGGAAAATGTCGCGGCTCGGCACGCGGCCGACGATCGTCTCTATCCGGACTTTCGCTTCGATGCGGAGGCGATCGTTAGTCGCGAGGACGAGAGATGTGGTTCGTGGGGATGCTGCCATCCTGCCGGTGTTTTGCCCGACGAGTCAAACCGCTTCCGGCCATTTTCGGCACCCGCGTAACCCATTGATCTTGCAGCCCCCGGCTACTGTGCATGGGGTTGTTTTCGTACTTTTTTGTTTGGGCTACCCTCTTCGCCTTGCCGCCGCGGCGGCATCCACTACGTTCTCCACCTCCTCGCGCCACGACAGAATCTCCATCGCGAGCACGGGGTGGTTAAAACCCTTGAGCACGAGATCGTCGAGCGCGCGGGCTTCGACCCAGGGCTCGACCATGCCGTAGACGCGGCGGCTGACGACGACCTGGCCGGCCTTGGCTTCGTCGCAGAGGCGGGAGGAGAGATTGGTGACGCTGCCGATCGCGGCATATTCGAGCCGCTGCTCGAAGCCGATCTGGCCGAGCGTGGCGTAGCCCATGGCGACACCGACGCCGAAGCCGAGCGAATGGCCGCGGTTCTTCCACTTCTCGGTCAATTGGCCAATGACATCGCGCATCTCGACCGCCATCTTCACCGCGCGCTTGGTGTGGTCGGCGAATTGAATCGGCGCGTTGAACAGGATCATCACGCCGTCGCCGGCAAAGCGGTCGAGCGTGCCTTCATAGCGGTGGATCAGCTCGCCAAGCGCGGCGTGATATTCGCGCAGCACATTCATCGCCTCCTCCGGCTCGGTCGCCTCCGTGAACGAGGTGAAGCCGCGCAAATCGCAGAACACGACGGTGACCTCGCGGCGGTGGCTGTCGAGCAGCGCGTCGTGGCCGTCGGACGAGGCGATCAGCTGCGCGACCTGCGGCGCGAGGAAACGTTCGAGCCGCTTGATGCGGCCGATCTCGCCCAACTGTTTCTCGACCCGCTCTTCCAGCGAGCGGTTCCAGTTGCGCAGCTGCTCGGTCTGCTCCTGAAGCTTCGCGGCCTGCTGCTGCACGGTTTCGTGCGCAGCCGCGAGCTCGCGGCCCTTGTGGTCGACCTCGGTGAACAGCCGCGCATTGCGCATCGCCAGCACGGCCTGGTTGGCGAAGGTGCGCATCAGGCCGATGATGCTTGGGGCGAACTCGCCGCTGGCGCGGCGCAGCACCACCAGCGAGCCGAGCGTGCCCTGCTGGTCCACCAGCGGCACCACCAGCACCGAATGGAAGCCGGCATCGATCGCGACGTCGCGCAGCGGCTGCTCGGAGGCCTGGTCGAGATCGGCAATCACGATCGGCTCGCCGCTCCCGGCCGCATCGCTCAGGATATTCTCGCCTTCGTCGATGGTGACATGGGCGCCGTCGGCGGATTTGTCGATGCCGTTGGCCTCGACCAGATTGAACCGGCGCGCCTGCGCGTCATAGCCGTAGATCAGCACGGCGTCGGCATGGGTGATCTCGATCGCGCGCGCGGCGATCGTCGGCAGCACGGCGTTGAGATCGAGCGAGGCGGCGACCGCGCGGCCGACCTCCTCCAGCACCTTGAGCTCGTTGATCGACTGCGCGAGATCGCGGGTGCGCTCCTCGACCTTGGTCTCCAGGTCCGAATAGGTCTCCTGGATCTGGCCGGCCATGCGATTGAACTGGCCGGCGAGATCTTCCAGCTCGTCCGAGGTGTGCACCTCGATGCGATGGCTGAAATCGCCCTCGCCAAGCTTGTGCGCGCCGTCACGCAGCGCGGTGATCGGAATGATCATGCGGCGCGCCAGAAGCGTGCCGGCAAGGATCGCGACCAGCAGGCCCATGCCGATCAGCAGCGCGATGCGCACCAGCTGATCGCGGATCGGCATCAGGGCCTGTGTGGCCGGCTGCTCGAACATCACGCTCCAGCCGAGCTTCGGCACGGTGCTCGCCGCGCTCATCACCGCATGGCCGTTGAAGTCGGTGCCCGAACTGTCGGGTTCGTGGCCCGGTGCGACCGCGGCCGCAACCTGCGGCAGCTTCGAGAGGTCCTTGCCGATCTCGGGCCCTTTCGAGGACGTCGCCAGCACGCGGCCGCGCGGATCGACCACATAGGCGAAGGCCGCCTTGCCGACCTGGGTGTCGGAGAGGTACTCGGAGAGAAAGCTGAGATCGAGCTCGGCCACGGTGACGCCGGCGTTGAAGCCGGAATGCGCCACCGAGATCGACATGAACGGCGTTCGGTCGGAGAACCAGGCCGGCGCGTAGCTGACGCCGCGGGTGACGGTGTCGGTGAAGCGCATGTCGCGGGAGAGGTCGGCATTGCTGCCGGTCGTGGTCGACTGACGCGAGACGCGGAGCACCTCGCGGCCGTCGCCGTTGAGCTGGAACAGCTGGTTGACGACCGAGACCTGGTGCAGCAGCTGGGCGTAGTCGGCGCGGCGCTTCTCGAGCGTGTCCTGGCTCGCCCGCGTCACCCAGCTGATCTGGCGCTCGAGCTCCGAGATCGACTGCTCGATCCGCCGCGCGGCAGCCTGCGCCTTGTCCTCGAGACCGTCGGTCAGCTGGGTCTTGGTGGCGCGGTAGGAGATCCAGGTCTCCATCGCGCCGTTGACGGCGAGCACGAACACGACGAGGCCGACGAGAGAGACGACGTATTTGGCGAACAGACCCTCGCGCAGAAACCGTGTCTTGTCGTTCGCTCCTGCCATCCCGATCCTCTCGCGCCGCCATCGGCGCCGGCGCTACGGGCCGTACGGACCCTGCGAGCCTTCTAGCACAATTTGGTCCAAGGGACTGTGAAGGGACTGGTCGGGGCCGCGTGACCGGCCGGGGTTACCCGCTGTGGACGTTGGGGCAGGCGGAAGGATGGTGAATTGTCGGAGTCTCATCCGTTTGGGGGAAGCCGCGGCCGGGCCAGCCGAGGTAAGGGGATGGCTTGGCAAGGGAGGGCTTGGAGTCCAGCGCTTTGGTCCTGCAATCATCGATTAAAGAGCTGCCGCAGCACGTCATTCATCGGCTGGCTGTCCTGCTGCGCCGCCGGCGGGTCCTCCAGGCCGGGGGACGCCGGCGAGGCTTGCGGCATCAATGTGGATGGCGCTGCAGGCAGGCTGCGGCTGCGGCCGGTGGCAGTGCCGGTGCCGGGGGCGCTCCCAGTGGCCGTCCCAGTGCCGTTTCCCGCGCCACTGGAAAGTCCCTGCTGGATCAAATTGCCGAGCGCCTCGCCCAGGGGGCCGCCGAGCAAATTGTTCTGTCCCGGCTGCTGGGTTTGCGGATTGGCATTGCCGGCCGCATTGCCGCCACCTGGCGCGGTGGTCCCTCCGAGACCAAGGCTGCCCAAGATGTTGCCGAGCCCGGCCCCGTCAGCGCCGAACAGTCCCTTGCCCATTTCGCGCAGCTTGGCATAGGCGGCGTCCGGATTGTCCAGCATGCCGGCCATGTCGGGATAGATCCGCGGCTGCGACCAGGTGCCCTGGATCATCACAGGAATGCCGAAGCCGACCGGCTCGGCGGCGCGGCCCTGGCCCTCGGTCGTCATCACCAGCTTCGGCTCGACACGAAAGCCCATCATCTTGGTGTCGAGGGCGATCGTGCCGGCGCCGGTCACGCGGACCAGCGGTCCGGTCAAATTGAGATCAGTGGTCACCGCCTGGCCCTTGTCGATCCGGAACGACGCCGAGAGCTGCGACAAATCCGTGCTCTGCTCCCGACTGTTGTCCTGGTTTGCCTGCCAGCCGGACAGCGTGCCCGAGGTCAGCGAGCGGATCATCTGTGCGACGTTGATGCCGCGAATGGCGCCGTCCTGGAAATTGACGAAGGCGGTGCCCTGCATGTTCGCCATCAGCGCGCGCTGGCTGGTGCCGGCGCTGCGCAGCGCGAGCTTGGCCTGCAGCTTGCCGTCGATCCGGTCGAATTCGGCAAGGCCCTGCAGCAGCGGCAGCGCCCGCACGCCGGCGAGGTCGGAATGCATGGCAAAGCTCGGCGCGCCGCTGGTCGCATCCAGGATCAATTCGCCCGTGACCTGGCCGCCATAGGCGCCGAGATTGGCGCTGCCGGCCTTCAGCACGCCGCCGGCGAGCTTTGCATCGACCGCCAGCGGCGCGAGGCGTGCATCGCCGATCACCGCCTCGTGCGCGGAGATCCTGATTTGCGCATCGACATAGTTGAGCCCGGACACGTCGATCGGCGCATCGCTCCAGGGCTGCCCGGACGCGCCTTCCGGCGATTTCGCCAGCGGGATCGCGAGCCGCTGGAAGTCGAGATCGACCTTGACCAGAGGCTTGCTCGCGATATCGACCGAGGCCCAGCCGTTGAACGCACCATCGCCGAGCGTGCCGCTCACGCCGTTGATCATCACCACATCGCCGCTCAGCCGCATCTCGGCATGACCTGCGAGCCGGGACTTCAGCACGTCCGGCATGTCGATGGCGAAATCCACCGGAATGGTCGGCCGGTCGGCCGGCGGCGCCGGCGTGGTGGCCTTGATGTCGAACTTGGTCGGATGCTCGCCGACCCGTGCGGTGCCGGTGATGTTGATCTTGCGGTCGCGGCCGACGATCGCATCGGCATTGATGGCGCTGATGCGGTTCTCGACGCGATCCCGCACGCGTGCGAATGCGACCTCGCCATCGGTGACCTTGATGCGATCGATGGCGGCGCCATCGGTATCGAGCGCGATCGGCTTCGACGTGCCGCCGGCATTCGGCAGGCGCTCGCGCAGCAGTGGCTGGTAGAACACGGGATGGGTGACGACGAGTTCGCTGATCTTCGGGCGGCCCGACCAGACGCTCGAGAGCGACATGTCGGCCTGCACGCTGTCGATGGTCAGGCGCGTGATGCCGCTGCGGTCCTTGGGGTCGGCAAGCGTGAGGTCGTTCAGCGTCACGTTCAGCGTCGGCCACAGGCTGATTCGGGTCGTGCCGTCGATCGACAGGCGATAACCGGTCGCGCTCTCGACCCGCGAGGCAATCGTCGATGTCAGGAAGCCCGAGGGGATCCCGACCACCAGCAGGAGTGCGATCACGATGACGACGGCGGCCACCGCCGCGCCGGCGAATTTCACGGCTCTCATGTCGACTTTCCAGCGGCGAACGATCGGCGTCGAATCCGGCACATGACCGTCATTTGCACCGTCCTTTGCGCCTGAGTTTATCCCGGGACGGGAAGCGGCTCCAAGTACGTAAAAATAGTCTGGGGGTGCTGCAAAGTTATGTGACTTATGGCACACTTCCCCGGCGCGGTTTTACGCGATCCTGATGTCGATGGTTCCAAGCGATTTGCCAACCAAATTCACAAGGACATTGAAATGAGCAAGCAGGCCGAATTTGCGGTCATCCTCAAGATGAATGCGATGTTCGCCGATCTCGGCGCAGACGAGCTCCAGCGGCTGGCGAATCTCTGCCACACCCAGCATCTGGGGAACGGCGAGGTGCTATTCCAGAAGGGCGACGCGGGCGATGCGCTGTTCGGCGTGCGCCGAGGCCAGGTCCGCATCGAAACCGGCGCCTCCGACGGCAGCCGGCTGACGCTGAACTTCATGGGGCCCGGCGACCTGTTCGGGGAAGTTGCGGTGCTGGACGGCCAGAGCCGCACTGCGGACGCGACCGCGGGCGAAGCCAGCGAGCTGTTCGTGCTGCGGCGCGAAGACTTTCTGGCGTTCCTCGAACGCGAGCCGAAGGTCGGGATCAAGATCATCGCGCTGCTGTGCCAGCGCATCCGCTGGCAGAGCGAACGCATGGAAGAGTCCATGCTCCAGCCACTGCCGGTTCGCCTCGCGCGGCGCCTCTGCGCGCTCGCCGCCGATTTCGGCTCGGAGGTGCACATCTCGCAGGAGCAACTTGGCGTCTTCGTCGGCGCCGCCCGCGAGAGCGTCAACCGCCAGCTTCAGGCCTGGCGCAAGGAAGCGATCCTCGATCTCCAGCGCGGCCGCATCCTGCTGCGGAACATGACCAAGCTGACGGCGATCGCGCGCAACGAGTAGGAGTTAGGTGATCGGGAGTCTGCGCCGGCGGACGCGATCCCGGTCGATGGTAGTGATGCTGCCCTGTATCTCATCCTCGGTCAGGGCGGATAAAACCTCTGCCAGTCGGGTTCGGACGCCCGCCTCTGTCCAGTCGCCGCCTCGGAACAGAATGAGGCCGGGGCTATCGTTGCCCGCGGTTGCAATGAGGCGAGGGTAGTCGAGGTCTGCCGTGACGACCGTGCGCACCTCCCTCCTGGCGCGATCGATGATCTCGACATCGCTCGCGGCATGAAGGCCTATCTCAGAGGCGTGGACGGCATCATGCCCCCTCTCTGTCAGCCAGTGTGACAACACCGGCGAGAGCGGCATATCGACGAGAAATTTCACTTCGCTGGGGCGGCGGGATGCAGCTCGACGGCTTCGTCCTCTGCGAGGAAAGCCGCGTAGCGCAACGCCTCATCGATATCTTCGCGTTCGAGATACGGGTAGTCGTTCAAAACGGATTCGCGAGTTTCACCGGCTGCCAGCAGGCCGAGGAGCCGTGCGACCGGAAACCGCAACCCGCGAATGCAGGGCTTGCCGGTGCAAATGGCCGGGTCGATCGTGATACGCGATAAAGTCATGCGAGTAACATAGCGCCTGCGGATGACCTTCGCCAGTGTGCCCTGAGGCGGCGGGCTCGGAATCTACTCCGCCGCAGGGTGCACCATGTTCTTCGGCCCCGGCATCGCTCCCACCGGCGCCGCTTCATGACGACCGGCGTCCTCCGCATCTTCGCTGTGCACGACCAGCCGCTTGCCGAAGCGCCAGATCAGGGCGCCGAGATCGTCCATCACCATGAACATCGCGGGCACGAACACCAGCGACAGGATGGTCGAGAAGATCAAGCCGCCGATCACCGCGAGCGCCATCGGCGAGCGGAACTCGCCGCCCGCGCCGACCGCGAGCGCGCTTGGCATCATGCCCGCGGCCATCGCGATCGTGGTCATCACGATCGGGCGTGCGCGTTTCATGCCCGCGTCGATCATGGCTTCCTCGCGCGGTGTGCCGGCGTGAATGGACTCGATGGCGAATTCCACCAGCATGATCGCGTTCTTGGTGACGATGCCCATCAGCATCAGGATGCCGATCCACACCGGTGTCGTGAGCTGCTTGCCGGTGATCAGCAGGGCCGCGATCGCGCCGCCGATCGAGAGCGGCAGCGAGAACAGAATGGTGATCGGCTGCAGGAAGGTGCCGAACAGCAGCACCAGCACGGCGTAGACCATCATCAGGCCCGCCGTGATCGCGGTGGCAAAGCCTTCGGACAGTTCGTTCAGGCTTTCGGCGTCGCCGGAGGGGGAGACCTTCACGCCCTTCGGCCGGCTCTTCATGACCGGAAGGTCGTAGATCTTCTTGGTGGCGTCGCCGAGCGCTGCGGAGCCGACGAGATCGGCCGCGACGGTCGCCTGTCGCTCGCGATCGTAGCGGTTGATGCTGGTCGGACCCTGGTCGAGTTTGACGTCGGCGATGACGGAGAGCGGCACGCCGCCCTTCTCGCCGTGCTCGCCGAGCGGCACGCGCAACTGTTCGAGCGTCTTCAGATTGCCGCGCGCGGCATCCTCGAGCTGCACGCGGATCGGCACCAGACGGTCACCGACGTCGAACTTGGCGAGCGCGGGGCCGACGTCGCCGATGGTGGCGACACGGATGGTCTGCGACAGGCTTTCGGTCGAGACGCCGAGTCGTGCGGCGAGATCGGCGCGCGGTTCGACGCGCAGCTCGGGCCGCTCCAGCGTGGTTTCCGAGATCACGTTGGAGATGGTGGGAATCCGCTTCATCTGCGTCGCGAGCTCGCTGGCGACGTTGTTGACGATGTTGGCGTCTGCGCCGGTCACGACCAGCGAGATGGCGCGCAGGCCGTTCTCGTCGAGGAACCAGAAGCGGATGTCTGGAATGTTCTCCAGCTCCTGGCTGATCGAGAATTCGAGCTCGCGCTGGGTGATGTCGCGACTGTCCTTGGGCGTGTAGTTGATGATCAAAGCGGCGCGCCGGACTTCCTGGGTCCCCGGTGGAACGCGGCCGCCGTCGACGAAGATGCTCTTCACCTCGGGCCGCTTGCGCAGGCGCGCGACGATGTCTTCGGTGACTTTTTCAGTGTAGGCGAGCTGGGTGCCTGGCGGCAGCTCGAGGGCAACCAGCGAGCGCGAGCTGTCCTGCGCCGGCAGGAAGCCCTGCGGCAGCAGCGTGATGCTCCAGATCGAGGCGGCGAAGACGCCGAAGCCGACCAGCACCGTAATGAAATAGTGCTTCACCGACCAGGCCACGAGCCTGTGATAGGACCGCAGCACGCGGCCGGGCGGCGGCTCCTGGTGATTGCTATGTTTGAGGAAGTAGGCGGCGAGCACCGGCGTGACGAAGCGCGCCGCGAGCAGCGAGAAGAACACCTGCACCGAGACGGTGATGCCGAACTGCTTGAAGAACTGTCCGGCGATACCCGACATGAAGCTCGCGGGTGCGAAGATCGCGATGATCGTCAGCGAGATCGCGATCACCGCGAGGCCGATCTCGTCGGCGGCTTCGAGGGCGGCACGATAGGGCGATTTGCCCATGTTCATGTGCCTGACGATATTCTCGATCTCGACGATGGCGTCGTCGACCAGAATACCCGTCGACAGCGTGATGGCGAGGAAGCTGACGAGGTTGAGCGAGAAGCCGAGCAGGTCCATCGCCCAGAACGCCGGGAAGATCGACAACGGCAGCGAGATCGCGGCGATGATGGTGGCGCGCAAGTCACGCAGGAACAGCAGCACGATGACGACGGCAAGGATGGCGCCTTCGAACAGGGTCGAGATCGCCGCGTGGTAATTGCCGTTGGTATATTCGACCGAGGTGTCGATCACCTTCAGATCGACGTCGGGGTAGGTCGCCTTGAGCGTGTCGATGCGCTTCTGCACGGCCTCGGCGACTTTCACGTCGCTGGCACCCTTGGAGCGCTTGATGCCAAGCGCGACGATCGGCTCGCCGTTGAAGCGGGCGAAGGTGCGGCGGTCTGCGATGGTGTCGGTCACTGTGCCGAGATCGTCGAGCCGGACCTCGCCGCCGCCGAACAGCGGAATCATGGTGCCGGCGAGGTCGCTCAGCGTCTTGGCGCCGGCGAGGGTGCGGATCGCCTGGTCGTTCTTGCCGATCTCGGCGCGGCCGCCGGCGACGTCGACATTGGTGCCGCGCAGGCTCTGGCTGACGTTGACGGCCGTCAGCCCCATCGACTGCAGGCGGTCGGGATCGAGCGAGACCAGGATCTCGCGCTCGACACCGCCGATGCGCTCGACCTGGGCGACGCCACGTACGCCCTGCAGCGCGCGCTTGACCACGTCGTCAACGAAATAGGAGAGCTGCTCCGGCGTCTTGCCGGGCGAGATCGCGGCGTAGGTGACGATCGGCAGGCCGATGACGTCGACGCGCTGGATCAGCGGCTCGGTGACGTTCTGCGGCAGGTTGGAGCGCACGCGCGTCACCGCGTCCTTGACGTCGTTGAGCGCGCGGTCGGTGTTGGTTTCCAGCGCGAACTGGATCGTCGTCACCGACAAGCCGTCGGTGATCTGCGAGGTGATGTGCCTGACACCTTCGACACCGGAGACGGCGTCTTCAACCGTCTTGGTGACCTGGGATTCGAGCTCGGCGGGCGCCGCACCGAACTGCGATACCGCGACCGAGATCACGGGAATGTCGGCCGAGGGTAGCCGCGTCACCGCGAGCTTGGTGAAGGATACCCAGCCGAGGATCAGGAGGATAATGGAAAAAACCACCGACGGCAGCGGATTGCGGATCGACCATGCCGAGATATTGAGAGCCATCAGCGTACCCGCGTGCGATCGAGTTCATCAGCGAACATGGTCTTGATCTGGTCGCCGTCATGCAGCGAAGAGCCGGCGTCGGCCACGACGATTTCGCCGACGTTGAGGCCTTCCAGAATTTCCGTCGCGCTGTCCGACGACAGCCCGACCCGTACCTTGCGCGTCTCGACAATGTTGCCCTTGACGACCTGCACGGTGAGATGGTCGATCGCGGTCTTGGGAACCGCGACGCCGCAGCTTCGCTTGGCATCGATGGAGGCGCGGGCGAACACGCCGACTTTCAGCGAGGGATTGTTGGTGACGCTGATGCGCACGCGGCCGAGCTGGGTGGCGCGATCGATTTCGGGCGCGACCAGCCTGACCCGCCCGATCAGATCGGGCGCGTCGTCGCGGCTGATGCGCACGGTCGCGCCGGAGCTGAGCTTGGCCATGTGCACCGCCGGGACCTGCGCGTCCAGCTCGATCTCGTTGTTGACGGCAATACGGAACATCGGGCCGGCCTGCGGCGAGGCCGGCGCGCCGACGATGGTGCGGACCTCGGTGACGAGACCCGGCGCAGAGGCTTTCAGCGACACCGGACCTTGCGGACCGGGCCGCTGCGGCTGGCCGGGGATCTGGGGCGGTGCGGTCAGCCGCGCCAGCTCCTGATTGTCGGTGACGAGGGTGCCCTCGGTGACGAAGAGGTCGGTAACCCTGGATCCCTCCTGGTCGGCGACGACCACGGCTTCGCGGCGCGGCACGAAGAAGCCGGTTACCCGGACCAGGTCGGAGAAGCAGGCATTGGTCGACTTGGTCACGATGACCAGCGCTTCGCCCGGCGTTTCCTTGGGCTCGGCGCGGTGCCGGTGCTCGAACAGATAATAGCCGACGCCGAGCGCGACGACGAATACCACCGTTCCGGCTGGCTTGAGATATTGAGAGAGGTTCATCGCCGGATCGTCCTGGCCAGGCTCACGGCCATCCGCGCGCGGCCCATGGAGAGCGTTTCCCTGAAATAAAGCAGCGTCCCGCAAGGTTGCGGGACGCGCGCTGGAAGCGAGACTTTACACCACATCACGACTTGTCACTTCAAAGGATTACGTCGTGCTCACTTCGATGCGGTGGTCTTGTTTTCCATATTGACGACCTGCACGCGACGATTGACCTCCGCCATCGGCTGGGCCGGGTCCTTCAGCTTGCTCTTGCCGTAGCCGACGGTGACGAGGTCGGTCGCGGAGATGCTGTATTTGTCGACGAGGTAGCGCTTGATCGAATCCGCGCGGCGCTCCGACAGATCCTGGTTATAGCTCTCGCCGCCGGCGGCGTCAGTGTGGCCGGCGACCACGAAGGTCGAGCCTTTCAGGTCGGGGCTCGTCAGCGCGCGGCCGAGCGCCTGGACCGAGGCAAGCGATTTAGCGCTGATATTGGCTGAGTTGTAGTCGAACGTGATTTCCAGATCGATGTTTGGCTTGTCCTTGGCGGCCGACGCGATTTCTTCACGCTCGACCGACGAAAGGGAGCGTGTCGAGCGGCCGCGCACGGACTGGATCAGCTTGGACTCAGCCGCACTCGGTGCGGGATCGGCCTGCGGAGCGATCGAAAGGCCGCGGGTCAGCGGCTTCTTCGGCGGCGGCGCCAGCGCGCGGACGATCTCGTCCTCGGTGACGTTCTTGCTGTTGCCGTCGTCGCCCGCGAATGCCAGTGGGATCGTCAGCGACAGCGCGGCGCCGACGGTGATGATGGACAGGATTGCGGTAAGTCCCTTTGCAGCCAATCTCATAGCCAGTCCCTCCTGCGCAGCCAGCTCGCGTAGTTCCAAATCCCTGCAATAAGCCCCCCGAAAGGACGGCCTGCGGCATCCGTTCGATTAGTCTTCGCCGGGCCGTCGCGGGTTCGAGGCACATCGGCCCCAATTCAAAAAAATATCAACGCACTCCGTAGCTTGCGAATTCCTGAACAATGTTCGGGTCCATCGCCTTGGCATTGGCGATGTCGAGCGCACCCTCTTGGGCCGAGCCGTTGCGCTGCTTGGCGATCCCGCGTCCGAACAGCGAGGAGGTCAGGCGCGGATTGATCCTCAGGGCTGCCTCGAAATCGGCGATGGCGTTCTTGACCGCCCCCGATTTCAGATTGACGAGTCCCCGGCTGTCCAGCGCGTCGACGAAGTTCGGCCGTAGCCGCAGGGCCTCGTTGCAATCCTTCAGCGCGCCCTGGAGGTCACCGACCACCGTGCGGGTCCAGCAGCGATTGTTCAGAGCCTCGACGTCCTTTGGGTTGATCCGGAGCGTCTCGTCAAAATCCTTGATGGCCAGGCTGTAGGCGCCCTTGCTGGCATAGACTTGGCCGCGCCGGTAAAGCGCGTTCACGTCGTCCGGATTGGCCGCGATTTTGGCGGTCAGCCCCTTGATGGTGGGGTCCTCGGCCAGGACGGCCGCACTCGGCCCGCTCTCCATGCTCGGAGCGGTGACGGGATCGGCCGGTTTCACAGGCGGTGGCGGCGGCGGTACCGGCGGCAAGGCAGCCTCGACCTGCGGCTTCGGTGACGGAGCCGGTGCTGCCACTGCGTCGGCTGGTTTCGGCAGCACAGGTGGCGGTGGCGCGGGCGGAGCCGGCGGCGGGTTGTTGGCGACGACCGGCGGCGGAGCGGGAGGCGGGGGTGGCGGGGTCGTTGTCGGGCGCGACCCACCGGCCCCTGGAATGAACGAGAAATCCTCGGCCAGTGAAGAGGAGATCCACGGCACCTGCTCGCCCCGGGAGGCGCGGGTGACGCCCATCTTGGTGCGGTTCAGCGTCTCCTCGGCCATCAGGTCGGGGACGCGGATTTCCTTGAGGAGTTCCTGGACGAACAGGCTGTGCTCGCCGCCGGCGTCCGAGACCACCGAGGCCAGCGCCGCCGAATACATCACCAGCGTGCCGTTCGGCGCGATGACGGGGGTGAGGCCGGCTGAGAAGCTGCGGAACCGGCGCTCGAACGGGTTGCGCCTGGAGGCATCGACCAGCGCGATTTTGACGCCGGCGCCGCGGGTGTTGAGCTCGCCGAGCACGGTTTCGAGGCTGATGCCGTCGCGGCGCACGTCGGATTCGGTCCAGATCTGCGCATCGATCGGCAGCAAATAGCTCTGCCGCGCGGACTGGATGCCGAAGCCGCTAAAGAACACCAGTGCCACCGACCCCGGCTTGATCTTGCCGTAGAGCTTATCGAAGGCGCGGCGCATGCCGTCGCCGGTCAGGTTTTCACCGGTTTCCACGGAAAAGCCGTCGCGCTTGAGCTCGTCGGCGACGTCGCGCGCGTCGTTGAGCGGTTCCTTCAGGGGAGCGTCGGCGTCCGGATATTTGGCGTTGCCGATCACAAGCGCAAAGCGATCGCCGGCCGCAATCGACGGAGCGGTCGGGATGAGCGACACGAGCAAGGACAGAACGAAAAGCAGGCGAATTTTCATAATTAGCGCGATCCAGCCAAAAAGGCGCCGTTTCCAGCTTGCGCCGCGGCGACCTTAACTTACGCAATGTGCATTATCAAACCGGGGAAGGGGGGCGTCAACCGCTTGCAGATTCGGCGCTATCGCGACAATTGACCGCGACGCATGGGCATGTGGCGGGGGGAATAAACGGGCGGTCACGATTGCACGCGATGCATTCTGGTTGTCATTGCGTCTGCACGTTAGGGCAGCCATGGCGACAAGGATGTGATTGGTCTCACATTGCGGACGGGCCTTCTCCGCAACCTCCGGTGTTTGACCTTTGCGGTGGACGATGGCTTGGTGCGGTCGATCGCACTGAAGGTGCATCCACAAAAGAGCAAGATCAAAACCATGGGAAACGCCTACGAAATCTACGCCCTGCGCTATGCGACGATGTCGCCGCGCACCCCCAATATGAACTTCCTAGCGCCCGACCCGCATGACAGCGCGGCGCAGGACCTCGACTATTTCGTCTGGCTGATCCGCGGCAACGGCCGCGACATCCTGGTCGATACCGGCTTCAATGCCGAGGAGGCGGGCTTGCGCGCGCGCAAGCTGACGCTCAATCCGGTCGACGCGCTGGAGCGCTTTGGTGTGGCGGCAGCGAGCATTCGCGACATCATCGTGACGCATCTGCACTACGACCATGCCGGCAATCTCGACCGCTTCGCGAACGCGCGCTTCCATCTCCAGGAGCGCGAGATGGCCTACGCGACGGGGCGCTGCATGTGCAACGGACTGCTGCGACATCCGTTCTCGGTCGAGCACGTCACCCAGATGGTCCGCCATGTCTATGGCGAGCGCGTCACTTTCTATTCCGGGGACGGCGAGATCGCGCCCGGCGTCACCGTGCACCGCGTCGGCGGCCATTCGGACGGCCTGCAGGTGGTGAGGGTCGAGACGGCGCGCGGGCCCGTGGTGCTGGCGTCCGACGCCGCGCATTATTACGCCAATCTCCAGCGGAGGAGTCCGTTTCCGATCGTCTACAATGTCGGCGACATGGCGGTCGGCTGGGAGACGATCGAACGTCTCGCCGGCCATCCTGACCGGTTCATTCCCGGCCACGATCCGATCGTGACGGAGATCTATCCGCGTGCCAGCGACGAGAGCGATGTCTGGGCCCTGCATTTGCCGCCGTCGCGATCGTTTGCGAAGTGATCAATACGCCTGCTTGGCGTCGGCCTCCTCGCTGGTCTGGATCAAATCGAGGCTCTGTTCGATCTTGCCGAGCAGCGTCGATAGCTGTTTGCGCTCCTGCGCGGAGAGGCAGGCGAGGATCTCGTCTTCCCGTCGCAGCAATTGCGGAAACAGCTCCTCGTAGAGCGTGCGGCCTTTCCTTGTCAGTCGCAGGCGGAATTCGCGGCGGTCGGCTTCGTTCTCGACGCGCTCAATCAAACCCTGTTGCAGCAGCATGGTCACCGCGCGGCTGATCGTGGATTTGTGCGTGCGGGTGCATTGCGCGACGTACTGCGCGCTGCAGGCATCGTTGCGGAAGCCGAGCGTCGCGATCACGCGCCAGGCCGGGATGTCGAGGCCGTGACGTTCCTGATATTCGACCGAAAGCGCGGCGCTGACCTCCGCTGCGAGCCGGTTGAGGCGGAACGGCACGAACCTGAATAGGTCGAGCCGTGTTTTTGGCCGCGCTGAGGCCTCATCGGCCTCGCGTGTCTTCAGCGCGATGTCGCTGGATGTCCTCGCCAAGGAGAGCGCTCCGAATTCCAGTTGACGGCCGGCCGGCTCCGGTCCAAAATAGTTGCACGTGAGACTATTAGCAGATCAGGCCTCTCCTGACCAGAGCCGAGGTTAGCGCATGGCGAAGGCCAATACGCATCAGGCCAAAACCCAGTTCGGCTATCGCCGCCACCCCGATCAGGATCGTCCCGGCCAGAGCGCGGCCGAGCATCCCGTGGTGGTCGTCGGCGCGGGCCCGGTCGGGCTATCGCTTGCGATCGACCTTGCCCAGCGCGGCCAGCGCGTCGTCCTTCTGGATGACGCCGACCGCATCGGAGAGGGCTCCCGCGCGATCTGCTTCTCGAAACGCTCGCTGGAATATTGGGACAGGCTCGGCGTCGGCGACCGCATAGTCGACAAGGGCGTGGTCTGGAGCGTCGGCCGCATCTTCCACGGCGAGCAGCAGCTCTACCAGTTCAATCTGCTGCCGGACGACGGTCACAAGCGGCCGGCCTTCATCAATCTCCAGCAATACTACGCCGAAGCCTATCTGGTCGACCGCATCAGCGAGCTGCCCGAGATCAACCTGCGTTGGCGCAACAAGGTGACGGCGCTGGAGAGCCGCAACGATTCCGTCGCGCTGACGATCGAGACGCCGGAGGGCGCCTATCGCCTGCACGCGCAATATGTCGTCGCCTGCGACGGCGCGCGCTCGTCGCTGCGGCAGATGGTGGGCGCCGATTTCGCGGGACAGGTGTTCGAGGACCAGTTCCTGATCGCCGACGTCAAGATGACCGCGGAATTCCCGACCGAACGCTGGTTCTGGTTCGATCCGCCGTTTCATGCGGGACGTTCGGCGTTGTTGCACCGACAGCCCGACGACGTCTGGCGCATCGACCTCCAGCTCAATCGCTATGCAGATCCCGTCGTCGAGAAGAAGCCCGAGAACGTGCGGCCGCGGATTGCGCGCATGCTCGGCCACGACGAGTTCGAGTTCGAGTGGATCTCGCTCTACAAATTCCAGTGCCGGCGGATGGACCGCTTCGTCCATGGCCGCGTGATCTTTGCAGGCGATTCCGCGCACCAGGTCTCGCCCTTCGGCGCGCGCGGCGCCAATTCGGGACTCGAGGACGCCGAGAACCTCTCCTGGAAGCTCGACCGCGTGCTGCGCGGCGCCTCACCCGCGAGCCTGCTCGAGAGCTATCATGTCGAGCGCAGTGGGGCGGCCGACGAGAACATCCGCGAATCCACCCGCTCGACCGATTTCATGGCGCCGAACTCGCATCAGGAAGCGCGGCTGCGGAAGGCGGTGCTGTCGCTGGCGAAGGAAACGGAGTTCGGCAAGCGCATGGTCAATGGCGGGCGGCTCTCGGTGCCGTGCAGCTATGACTCGCCGCTGTCATCGCCCGATGCGGATGCGTGGCGCGCTGGCCCGCTCCCGGGTTGTTCGATGCTCGATGCCCCCGTTGCGATGCGCGCGGGCGAGCAAAGCTATTTGACGGATGCGTTCCGGCAGGGCGGAACGGATTTCACGTTGCTGTCGTTCAGCAATGGCGCGGCGATCGATGCGCCCGTTGGTGTGAAGGACATCTGCATCGGCGGTGAGGACGGGCTCGCAGATCCGGCGGGGCTCACCGCAAAGCGATATGATGCGGAACCAGGCTCAGCCTACCTGCTAAGGCCGGACGGCTATGTCGCGGCGCGCTTTCGCCAGCCGACGCGTGCCGGCGTCGCGGCAGCGCTGTCGCGGGCCCAAGGATTGAATTGAGGATTCGCATGCCGCTCTCGACCAGCTCCAACTTCGCGCGACCCGACGACGCCTTTCGCGCCATCATGGAGGCGCATCGTGGCTTCACCGACGAGCAGAGCGCCGATTTCGACGCGGCGCTGGTGCTGATCCTCGCCAACCATATCGGCGATATCGACGTGCTGCGGGAGGCGATCCTCCTCGCCAGGCGGCGCATGATCGACGGCCAGCAGCAACAGCAACAACAGCAATAATGTCCAAAGGAACGAACTGATGGCGAAGAATTTCGCATCCACCGGCGACCTCTCCGAGAAGAAGATCACCTTCTCCGAGATCGGCACCGATCTCTACGCCTTCACCGCGGAGGGTGATCCGAACACCGCGATCATTGTCGGCGACGACGGTTGCCTCGTGTTCGACGCGCAATCGACGCCGGCGATGGCCAACAAGGTGATCGAGCGCGTCCGTACCGTCACGGATAAGCCGATCAAATATGTCGTGCTGTCGCATTATCACGCCGTGCGCGTGCTCGGTGCCTCCGCCTACAAGGCGCAGGGCATCGTCGCCTCTCAGGAGACCTATCGCCTGATCGAGGAGCGTGGCCAGCAGGATTGGGATTCCGAATATGGCCGCTTCCCGCGCCTGTTTCAGGACGCATCGAGCATTCCCGGCCTGACCTGGCCGACGCTGACTTTCGAAGGCGAAATGTCGATCTATCTCGGCAAGCGCGAGGTGCGCCTGATGCAGCTCGGCGCCGGCCACACCTCCGGCGACATCGTCGCCTGGGTGCCTGATGCCGAAGTGATGTTCTCCGGTGACCTGATCGAATACCACTCGGCCTGCTATTGCGGCGATGCGCACTTGCGCGAATGGCCGCTGACGCTGAACGAAATCCGCAACTTCAATCCTAAGGCGATTGCGCCGGGCCGCGGCGATGCGTTGAAGGGTGTCGCCACGGTGCGCGAAGCCATCGCGATGACCCGCGACTTCGTCACCTCGCTCTACGGCGCCGCCGAAATCTCGGTCGCCAAGGGCCGCACGCTGAAGGAATCGATGGCCGCGACGCGCGAGGTGATGGATCCGAAATTTTCGAGCTTCGCCATCTACGAGCACTGTCTGCCGTTCAACGTGTCGCGCGCCTATGACGAGGCGTCGGGGATCGACGACCCCGTGATCTGGACCGACAAGCGCGACCAGGAGATGTGGGCCGCCCTGCAAGGAGGAGGATAGAAATGAACATCAATACCTCGCCCGATCAGATCATTCGCAGCTCTGCCCAGGTCACGCCGGGCTACATGTCGGGCTTCGGCAACAGCTTTGAGACCGAAGCGCTCCCCGGCGCGCTGCCGATCGGGCGCAACTCGCCGCAGCGCTGTGCCTACGGCCTCTATGCCGAGCAGCTTTCCGGCTCGCCCTTCACCGCGCCGCGCGGCAGCAATGAGCGCTCATGGCTCTATCGCATTCGCCCGTCGGTGAAACATTCGGGTCGTTTCGAGAAGGCCGACGGCGGCTTGTGGCGGTCGGCACCGTGCCATGAAAACGATCTGCCGATCGCACAATTGCGCTGGGATCCGGCGCCGATCCCGAAGGAGGACATGACCTTCCTTCAGGGCGTGCAGACCATGACCACCGCCGGCGACGTCAACACCCAGGCCGGCATGGCCGCCCATGTCTATCTCATCACCAAATCGATGGTGGACCAGCACTTCTACAATGCCGACGGCGAGCTGATGTTCGTGCTGCAGCAGGGCAATCTTCGTATCGTCACCGAGTTCGGTCGCATCGACGCCGAGCCCGGCGAGATCGTGGTGATCCCGCGTGGCGTCAAGTTCCGGGTGGAGATTCCGAGCGGACCGGCGCGCGGCTATCTCTGCGAAAACTACGGCGGCGCCTTCACGCTCCCGGAGCGCGGGCCGATCGGCGCCAATTGCCTCGCCAATGCCCGCGACTTCCTGACGCCGGTCGCGCACTACGAGGACAAGGACACGCCGACCGAGTTGTTCGTGAAATGGGGTGGATCGTTGTTCAAGACGCAGTTGTCCCACTCGCCTATCGACGTCGTCGCCTGGCACGGCAATTATGCGCCGTACAAATATGATCTGCGGAGCTTCTCGCCGGTCGGTGCGATCGGCTTCGATCATCCCGATCCCTCGATCTTCACCGTGCTGACCTCGCCGTCGGAGACCCCGGGCACGGCGAATATCGATTTCGTGATCTTCCCAGAGCGTTGGATGGTCGCCGACAATACCTTCCGCCCGCCGTGGTATCACCTGAACATCATGAGCGAGTTCATGGGCCTGATCTACGGCGTCTACGACGCCAAGCCGCAAGGCTTCGTGCCGGGCGGCATGAGCCTGCACAATTGCATGCTGCCGCACGGCCCCGATCGAGATGCCTTCGAGCATGCCAGCAACGGCGAGCTGAAGCCGGTCAAGCTGACCGGCACCATGGCCTTCATGTTCGAGACCCGCTACGCGCAGCGCGTCACCGCGCACGCCGCGAATTCCGCGACGTTGCAGGACGACTACGCGGATTGCTGGAAGGGCCTGGAAAAGCGGTTCGACCCGAGCAAGCCGTAGCGTTCTGCCCCTCTCCCCTTGTGGGAGAGGGTGGCTCGCCGCGAAGCGGCGAGACGGGTGAGGGGTTCTCTCTCCCCACATGAGCCTCTTGCAGTATCAATTGTCGATACAACCCCTCATCCGGCGCTTCGCGCCACCTTCTCCCACAAGGGGAGAAGGAAAAAGGACCGTCGAAAAGTGACAACGCACCCCAACGACCCCAGCCTCCGCTCTTTCATCGACGTCGATCCCGCCTCCGACTTCCCGATCCAGAACCTGCCTTACGGCGTGTTCTCGACCGCGGCCAATCCGACTCCGCGCGTCGGCGTGGCGATCGGCAATTATGTGCTCGATCTCTGGGAGCTCGAGCAGGACTCGCGGCTCGATGTCGGGCCGCTCGGCGTGTTCTCGACGTCGTCGCTCAATGCTTTCATGGCGCTGGGGCCAAAGGTCTGGGCGAAGACGCGGGCGCGGATCAGCGAGCTGCTGCGTGCCGATGATCCCGAGCTGCGCGATAACGAGGAGCTGCGCGAGCAGGCGCTGGTGCCGATGCGCGATGCGAAACTGCATCTGCCATTCGCGGTCTCCGGCTACACCGATTTCTATTCCTCTAAGGAGCACGCCACAAATGTCGGCGTGATGTTCCGTGGCAAGGACAATGCGCTGCAGCCGAACTGGCTGCACATGCCGATCGCATATAACGGCCGTGCCTCGACCGTCGTGGTCTCCGGCACCAAGGTGAAGCGTCCGCGCGGGCAGCTCAAGCCGCCGAATGTGGAGGTGCCGAGCTTCGGACCGTGCAAGCGGCTCGATTTCGAGCTGGAGATGGGTGTCGTGGTCGGGCAGCCCTCGCCGATGGGCGGCATGCTCACTGAGCAACAGGCCGAGGAGATGATCTTCGGCTTCGTGCTGCTCAATGATTGGAGCGCGCGCGATATCCAGCAATGGGAGTATGTGCCGCTTGGCCCGTTCCTCGCCAAGGCGTTCGCGACTTCGATCAGCCCGTGGGTGGTGGCGCGCGCGGCGCTGGAGCCGTTTCGCCTGAAGGGGCCGGAGCAGGAGCCGGTGCCGCTCGATTACCTCAAGCAGGGTAAGCCGCAGAACTACGATCTCGAGCTCGACGTCTCCTTGCGTGCCGCCGGAGCCAACGCGCCGGCCGGCATCAGCCGCACCAATTTCAAATACCTGTACTGGTCCTCGGTGCAGCAGCTGATGCACCACGCCTCCTCCGGCTGCGCCATGAATGTCGGCGACCTCCTCGGCAGCGGCACCATTTCCGGCTCGGAGAAGAACCAGCGCGGCAGCCTGTTGGAGATCAGCTGGAACGGCACCGAGCCGGTCGAATTGCCCGGCGGCGTGAAGCGCACGTTCCTGGAAGACGGCGACAGCCTCGTCATGCGCGGCTGGTGTCAGGGCGAGGGCTATCGCGTCGGTTTTGGTGAGGTCGAAGGGACGATTTTGCCGGCGGAGTAGGGCGCCCCACACTCCGTCTTGTAGGGTGGGCAAAGGCGCATCAGCGCCGTGCCCACCATTCCACTCCGCGATCGCGGTAGCGTGGTGGGCACGCTTCGCTTTGCCCACCCTACGAAGTCAGCGCATTTCAGGCGGTACGTCCTTGACCCGCGCGCAATGCGCCGCGACGTCCTCCATGCTGTACTTCAAATGCACCCGCTTGTCCGACGGCGCCTGGTTGGTGGTGCACACGCCCGGTCGCCATTCCTGCGTTGGCCGTATCGGGCGCGGCGCAAAACCGCCGCCGCAGTTCGGGCAAACATTGGAGGGTTTCGTCTCCACGCAGTCCGCACAGAACGTGCATTCATAGGAGCAGATCCGCGCATCGATTGCGTTCGGCGGCAGGTCGCGGTCGCAATATTCGCAGTTCGGTCGAAGCTGGAGGGCCATGGCTCAGTCTCCGCAGATTGGCGGGGATCATCGCAGATCGCACGCGCAGCGCGAATGCCGGATTTCCCTCGATTTCAGCCGAGTTTGATTTCCTTCAGTGGCAGACGCGTGCTTTCCTTGAGCCTGTCGAGCACGATCGAAGAGCGCACATGCGCCACGCTCTGGTGCGGCATCAGCACGTCGTTGACGAGATTGGAGAGACCCTTCAGGTCGCGCAGCACGGCTTTCAGCACATAGTCGGCGTCGCCCGTGAGCGAATAGGCCTCCTGGATCTCGTCGATGCGATTGACCAGCGTTCGGAAGCGTTTCGAGTTGTCCGGCGAGTGGGTCGCCAGCGTCACCTGGATGAAGGCGACCACGCCGAAGCCCAGGGCCTCGCTGGAGAGATCGGCGTGGTAGCCTGATATGACCTTCTCCTCCTCCAGCCGCATCCGCCGGCGCGAGCATTGCGAGGCCGAGAGGCCTGCGAGGTCGGCCAGTTCCTGGTTGGTGAGGCGGCCGTCGTCCTGGAGCGCGCCCAGGATCTTGAGGTCGAAGGCATCCACCAAAGTCATGCGCAGTTTATCCATTTGATGCACAGATCGTGCACAACTTAGCCAAAAGACGTCCCATTTGCACGTTCATTGCAGGCATCGTGAAGGATAATTCATGGCAGCCGCAATTTGGGAGAGCACCATGGGTCCGTTTCCGCACGATGCACCGCCGGCCACGATCAGCGCCGACAATCCGATGGGCACCGACGGGTTCGAGTTCGTCGAATATGCGCATCCCGATCCGGAACAGCTGCACGCCGTGTTCAAGCTGATGGGCTATGCGCCCGTCGCGCGCCATAGAACGAAGAAGATCACGGTCTATCGCCAGGGCGACATCAATTACCTCGTCAACGAGGAGCCCGGCACGCACGGTCACGATTTCGTCGCCGCGCACGGCCCCTGTGCGCCGTCGATGGCGTTTCGCGTCGTCGATGCGAAGATGGCCTATGACCGCGCGATATCGCTCGGCGCCGAACCTGCCGATGTGTCATCCGCGCAGAAGACGCTCGACGTCCCCGCGATCAAGGGCATCGGCGGCAGCCTGCTCTATTTCGTCGATCGCTACGGCGCCAAGGGGTCGGCCTATGAGGGCGAGTTCGAATGGCTGGGTGCGCGCGATCCACGGCCTGCCGGCGCCGGCCTGTTCTATCTCGATCACCTCACCCACAACGTCCACCGCGGCCGCATGGACGTCTGGACCGGCTTCTACGAGAAGCTCTTCAACTTCCGCCAGATCCGCTTCTTCGACATCGAGGGCCGCGCCTCAGGCCTGTTCTCGCGCGCGCTGACGAGCCCCGATGGCAAGATCCGGATTCCCATCAACGAGGACGCCGGCGATTCCGGCCAGATCGAGGAATATCTCAATATCTATCGCGGCGAAGGCATCCAGCACATCGCCTGTGGTTGCCGCGATATCTACCGCACTATCGAGGGCCTGCGCGAAGCCGGCCTGCCCTTCATGCCGGCGCCGCCCGAGACCTATTTCGAACGGATCGACGCGCGCCTACCCAAGCATGGCGAGGACGTCGCGCGACTTCAGGCCAACGGCATTCTGATCGACGGCGAAGGCGTGGTCGACGGCGGCCAGACCAAGGTGCTGCTGCAGATCTTCTCGGCCAACGCGATCGGCCCGATCTTCTTCGAGTTCATCCAGCGCAAGGGCGACGACGGTTTCGGCGAAGGCAATTTCAAGGCGCTGTTCGAATCGATCGAGGAGGATCAGATCCGGCGCGGGGTGCTGAAGGTGGATGCGGCGTAGGCCGCGGCTTTTTGGCAGACTGCCGCGTCAAAACAGCTGTCGTCCCGGCGAAGGCCGGGACCCATACCCCCAGGGAGTGGCTGTTGCACGCAGGCGGTAACCCCGAGTCTTCGCCAAACCAAATGTCGCGGCTATGGGTCCCGGTCTTCGCCGGGACGACCCGGAGTGTGGTGCGGCAGCGGAGATCTTGCAGCTCCTAACGCTCCGCCCACGCCTTCGTCACCGCCCCGATCTCCGCCGCTTCCGGCTCGCGCACCGCCGATGGCGTCCGCGAAAAGCGCGGCGCCGGCGCCGGCTGCTTCACGCCGTGGCGCTCGACGAAGACGTTGCGGGCGACCATGTGCGGATGCTCGGTCGCTTCCGACATGGTCAGCACCGGCGCGAAGCAGATGTCGGTGCCTTCCATGATCTTGCACCAGTCCTCGCGCGTCTTGCTCTTGAACACCGTCTTCAGTTTTTCCTTCAGCGCGGGCCATGCGTTGCGGTCCATCTGCGCATCGAAATCGGCGTCGGTCAGGCCGGCGTGCTCGCGCAGCAGCGCGTAGAACTGCGGCTCGATCGAGCCGATCGAGACGAAATGGCCGCAGGCGCATTCGTAGACGCCGTAGAAATGCGCGCCGCCGTCAAGGAAATTTTCATTGCGGCCTTCGGTCCAGCGACCGAGCGTGGTCATGTCGAAGAAGAACGACATCAGCGATGCCGCGCCGTCGCACATCGCGGCATCGACGACCTGACCCTTGCCTGACCGCGAGGCCTCCAGCAGCGCCGCAAGCACGCCGACGACGAGGTAGAGCGCGCCGCCGCCGAAATCGCCGACCAAATTGAGCGGCGGCACCGGCGCTTCCTTCGTGCCGATCGCGGCAAGCGCGCCGGTGATGGAGATGTAGTTGATGTCGTGGCCGGCGGCATTGGCGAGCGGGCCTTGCTGGCCCCAGCCGGTCATGCGGCCGTAGACCAGCTTTGGATTGCGCGCGAGCACCACGTCAGGGCCGAGGCCGAGCCGCTCCATCACGCCGGGACGGAAACCCTCGACCAGCGCGTCGGCATTCGCAAGCAGATCGAGCACCTCTGCGATCGCCGCCTTGTCCTTGAGATCGAGCTCGATCACCTTGCGGCCGCGGCCCGCGACCGACTTCATGTTCTTCCTGGCGCCGACCCGATCGAGCGTGACGATTTCAGCACCCATGTCGGCCAGCATCATGCAGGCGAACGGGCCCGGTCCAATGCCGGCGAATTCGACGATGCGGAAGCCTGCGAGCGGGCCGGAGGCGCGAACGGAGGAGGTGGGGGCTGATTTGTCGAGCAATTTGTTGTTTCCTCGGGTCGTGGGCGGATGCCGATTGTTCGGCAATCGCCTCGGACATTCCTCTGTGGGCGAGTTAATTGGCTGATTAACTTTTCTCGCCTTCACGCCAGTGAGGCAAGCGCTTTCATCCGCACGGCCAAATAAAAACGGCGCGCACCGAAGTGCGCGCCGCGGAAAATTTGCGTCGAGGCGCTATCAGCGTGCGGCAGCCACCGCGCGCTGCGCCATCACCTTGATGAGGTTGGCGCGGTACTCCGCCGTGCCGTGGATGTCGGCCAGCAGATTGCTCGCCGAAATGCTCACGCTGTCGATCGCCGACGGTGACCAGTTCGCCTTCAGCGCCGCCTCGATGGCAGGGACCCGCATCACGCCGCTTTGCGAGGCGCCGGTGGCGGCCACCCGAATCTCGCCCGACTTCGTCTGCGCAACGAACACGCCGGTCAGCGCGAAGCGAGACGCAGGGTGGCGCATCTTTTCATAGCCTGCCTTCGCCGGAACCGGGAACGACACGGTGGTGATGAGCTCGCCGTCTTCCAGCGCCGTCGTGAACATGCCCTGGAAGAAGTCATCCGCCGTAATCGACCGCTTGTTGGTCTTCACGGTGGCACCGAGCGCGAGCAGCGCGGCGGGAAAATCCGCCGCGGGATCGTTGTTGGCGATCGAGCCGCCGATCGTGCCGCGATAGCGCACGGCGGGGTGGCCGAGCACCGAGGTGAGATAGGCGATTGCAGGAATCGCCTTCTTCACATCGGCATTCTGCATGATGTCGAAATAGGTCGTGCCGGCCTTGATGGTCAACACGTCGCCCGAGAGTTCGACACCCTGCAGCTCCTTGATCTTGCCGAGGTCGATCACATCGGAGGGGCTGGCGAGGCGTTGCTTCATCACCGGCAGCAGCGTCTGGCCGCCGGCGAGGAACTTTGCTTCGCTGCTCTTGGAGAACAGGGCGACGGCTTCGTCAACCGAGGACGCGCGATGATAAATGGTCTGGTACATCTTCGTTCCTCTCCTTAAGCCGCGTGGATGGTGCGCCACACCCTGTCAGGCGTTGCGGGCATTTCCAGATTGTTCTTGCCGATCGCGTCCGTGATCGCGTTGATCACGGCCGCTGACGCCCCGATCGCGCCGGCCTCACCGCAACCCTTGATGCCGAGCGGATTGCCCGGGCACAGCGTCGTGGTGTGGGAGAGGTTGAACGAGGGAACGTCGTCGGCGCGCGGCATGGCGTAGTCCATGAACGAGGCCGTGACCGGCTGCCCGCTGGCGTCGTAGATCGCGTGCTCGAGCAACGCTTGTCCGATGCCTTGCACAAGACCGCCATGGACCTGGCCCTCGACGATCATCGGGTTGATCAGCCGGCCGAAATCGTCGGCCGCGACGAAGTTGACGAAGGAGGTCTTGCCCGTGCCGGGATCGACCTCGAGCTCGCAGATATAGGTGCCGGCCGGGAAGGTGAAGTTGGTCGGGTCATAGAAAGCGCTCTCCTTCAGACCCGGCTCCATCCCGTCAGGCAGATTGTGCGCGGTGTAGGCCGCGAGCGCGACCATCGGGAAGGCGATCGCCTTGTCGGTCCCGGCCACCTTGAACTCGCCGTTCTCGATGACGATGTCGCCTTCCGAGGCTTCCAGCGCATGGGCGGCGATCTTCTTGGCCTTGGATTCCATCTTCTCCATCGCCTTCAGGATCGCGGTGAGGCCGACGGCCGCGGAGCGCGAGCCGTAGGTGCCCATGCCGAACTGCACCTTGTCGGTGTCGCCATGGACGATCGAGACCTGGCTGATGGGAACGCCGAGGCGTTCCGCGACGAGCTGGCAGAACGTGGTCTCGTGACCCTGGCCGTGGCTGTGCGATCCCGTCAGGACCTCGATGGTGCCGACCGGGTTGACGCGGACTTCGGCGGACTCCCAAAGACCGACGCCGGCGCCCAGGCTGCCGACGGCCTTCGACGGCGCGATGCCGCAGGCCTCGATGTAGCAGGACACGCCGATGCCGCGCAGCTTGCCGTCGGCTTTCGCCTTGGCCTTGCGCCCGGCAAAGCCAGCGTAGTCGATCGCCTTCATCGCGGCGTCGAGCGAGGCGTTAAAGTCGCCGGTGTCATAGGCCATGATCACGGGCGTCTGGTGCGGGAACTGGGTGATGAAGTTGGTCCGGCGCAACGCGGCCGGATCGACCTTCAACTGCCGCGCAGCCGTCTCCATCAGACGTTCGATCAGATAGCTCGCTTCGGGGCGGCCAGCGCCGCGATAGGCGTCGACCGGCGTGGTGTTGGTGTAGACCCCGACCACCTCGGCATGGATCGCCGGGATGTTGTACTGGCCCGACAGCAGCGTCGCGTAGAGATAGGTCGGCACCGACGACGAGAACAGCGACATGTAGGCGCCGAAATTGGCGTAGGTCTTCACCTTCAAGCCGGTGATCTTGTTGTTGGCGTCGAACGCCATCTCGGCATGGGTGACGTGGTCGCGGCCATGCGCATCGGTGAGGAAGGCTTCGGTGCGGTCGCCGGTCCATTTGACGGGACGGCCGACTTTCTTTGAGGCCCACAGCGCCACCATCTCTTCGGGATAGATGAAGATTTTCGAGCCGAAGCCGCCGCCGACGTCGGGCGCGATCACGCGCAGCTTGTGCTCGGGTGCGATGTTGTAGAACGCCGACAGCACCAGGCGGGCGACGTGCGGGTTCTGCGACGTCGTGTAGAGCGTGAAATGCTCTTCCGCCGCATCGTAATCGGCAATCGCGGCGCGGGGTTCCATCGCGTTCGGCGCAAGACGGTTGTTGGTAACGTCGAGCTTCACCACGTTGGCGGCCTTGGCGAAGGCGGCATCGGTGGCGCCCTCGTCGCCGATCACCCAGTCATAAACTTGGTTGCCGGGAGCTTCGGGATGCAGCTGCGGCGCGCCGGACTTGATCGCGGCGTGGACATCGGCGACCGCGGGCAGCTCTTCGTAGTTCACGACCACGGCTTCGGCCGCGTCGCGTGCGAGATTTTTGCTCTCGGCGATCACGACTGCGACGGCCTGACCGACGAAGCGCACCGTCTCCGGCGCCATCGCCGGCCATGCGCCCATCTTCATCGGGCTGCCGTCCTTGGAGGTGATGGCCCAGCCGCAGATGAGATTGCCGACCTTGTCGTCGACGATCTCCTGTCCCGTGAGCACCGCGACCACGCCTGGCATCTTCAGCGCGGCGGAGGAATCGATTCCCTTCACCTTGGCATGCGCGTGCGGGCTGCGGATGAAATGGGCATGGGTCATGCCCTGCAACTTGATGTCGTCGACGTAGCGGCCCTTGCCGGTAATGAAACGCTTGTCTTCCTTGCGCACGACGCTCGCGCCAATGCCTTCAACACCCATGTCTGGTCCTCCCGACCGGAATTTGTCTTGACCGCGCTTTCCCTCGAAAGCGGCGGCGATGGTTCTTATTTCGAGGCGGGCCGCTTACTCGGCCGCCTGCGAGACCTTCATGCGGCCTGCCGCATCCAGCACGGCTTTGACGATGTTGTGGTAGCCGGTGCAGCGGCAGATATTGCCTTCGAGCTCGTGCCGGACGGTGGCCTCGTCGAGCTGGCCACCATAGCGGTGCACGATGTCGATCGCCGACATGATCATGCCCGGCGTGCAATAGCCGCATTGCAGGCCGTGATTGTCGCGGAAGGCGGCCTGCATCGGGTGCAGCTCGTCGCCCTTGGCGATGCCTTCGATCGTGGTGATGCTGGAGCCGTCGGCCTGTCCCGCCAGCATGGTGCAGGATTTGATCGCCTTGCCGTCCATATGGATGACGCAGGCGCCGCACTGGCTGGTGTCGCAGCCGACATGGGTTCCGGTGAGGTTGAGGTGGTCGCGCAGCAGCTGAACCAGCAGCGTGCGGTCCTCGACGTCAACGGCAACAGCCTTGCCGTTCACGGTCAGTTTGACTGTAGACACGGTTGAACTCCTCCCGGGATCGATTTTGATTGTTTCTAATTAGAGACAGCGACCCGGAACTTTGCAACTACGATTTTGGTCGCCTGCGTCATGGAAAAGTCATTGATTCAGAATGGCCAGCACTGATTGAGGAGGCCGAGTCGACCGGATCGGGCGCGGCGGCGGGCCGCAGCTGGGATGCCAGCCTCTATATGTCTAAGGGGTCCGCCTTGGCCGATAGAGCCGGAAATGCTGTGGGCGCACCGAATTTACCGCCCCTTATCGATTCTGCCTTAGTTTTGCGCAGTCAGGTCAGGGGGCGGGGCGCCACCGGATCTCGGCTGAATGAAAATGGGGGTGGGAATGTCCGGGCGTATCGCGTCGTCCTCGAAGCGCACAATAATGCCGACCCTCAGGTTCCGCGCCAAGATCATTCTGGGCTTTGCCGCCGTGCTGGTGATCTCCGCCGGCAGCATGGCCTTCTCCTATTTTGGCTTCGAACGGGTCTCGTCCGGGGTCGGGTCCTACCGCAGCAGCGTCACCGAGGCCGATCTCGCCCGCAACATCGACCGGGAGCTGCTCGCCTATCGCTCGGCCGTCAAATATTTCGTCGTCACCGGCAAGGAGGACGACGCCAAGGCGGCGCTGGACGCGGAGACCGGCCTGAAGAGCGCCATCGACCAAGCCGTCAAGAGCGCCAAGAAGCCGGCAGGCCAGGAGAGCCTGGGCAAGCTCGGCAAGGAGTTTTCCAACTTCTCCGCGACCTTCGCAAAGGTCCTCCAGGCCAAGCGTGACAGCGCGCTGCTGGTGCAGAACCAGCTCACGCGCAACGCCAACCTCCTGAAATACAAGCTCGACGACATCGGTAACAACGCCTCCGATTCCGAGGCGCAGGCGATCGAGTTCGGGACCAAGCAGGTCAATGCTCAATTCCAGACCGCGAACGCGGCCGCGACCAATTTCGTGCTGACATCCGACCAGGCGATCGCGACCAGCGCGCTGGCGCGGCTGAAATTCGTCGAGAACTCGCTCAACGCGGTCTATTCCATGGACGACAAGATCGTCGCCGGCCTGAAGGACGCCAAGGAATTGCTCGGTGCCTATCGGGAATCGCTGGAGAAGCTGATCGCCAACGCCAAGATGGTCGATGCTCTCGTCACCGAGATGAGCGGCTCGGCCGGCGCGATCCTTCAGGGCGCCACCGCCATGAAGGCGGACCTCGTTGCCGAACAGCAGCGGTTGGAGTCCGAATCGGAAGCGACCATCGGGAAGACCGAGCAACTGGTGCTGATGCTGGCCGTCGGCGGCACGCTGCTCGGCGCGGTCCTCGCCTTCCTGCTCGGCACCGGCATTTCACGTCCGATGATCGCGATGTGCAAGGCGATGCGCGAGCTTGCCTCGGGCAATTTCGACGTCGTGCTGCCGGGCCTGGGCCGCAAGGACGAGATCGGCGAGATGGCCGGCGCCGTCGAAGAATTCAAGGTCCAGGCCGTGGCCAAGGCCGAGCGCGACGCCGCGGCCAACGAAGCCCAGAATAAAGAAGCGAGCGCTGCTCGCCGCTCCGAACTGATCCGCTTCGCCGACGATTTCGAGAGCGCGGTTGGCGCCATCGTCTCCAACGTCTCGGCTTCCGCCGTGCAGCTGGAATCGGCGGCCTCGACGCTGACCCGCACCGCCGAGACCACGCAGAGCCTGTCGAGCCAGGTCGCCGACGTCTCCGAGCAGGCCTCCAGCAACATGCAGTCGGTCGCAACCGCGACCGAAGAGCTCTCGGCCTCGGTCGAGGAGATCGGCCGTCAGGTGCGCGATTCCAGCCGCATTGCCGAAGCTGCCGTGGTGCAGGCAAAGGAGACCGATAATCGCATTGGCAAGCTCTCGCATGCCGCCCAGCAGATCGGCGAAGTCGTCAAGCTCATCACCGCGATCGCCGAGCAGACCAATCTTCTGGCGCTCAACGCGACCATCGAGGCGGCACGCGCCGGTGAAGCCGGCCGCGGCTTTGCAGTGGTCGCCAGCGAAGTGAAGTCGCTCGCAAGCCAGACCGCGAAGGCCACCGACGAGATCTCCTCGCACATCACGGGCATGCAGGGCGCCACCGCCGAGTCGGTTGCGGCGATCAAGGAGATCGGCGCGACCATCGGCCAGATATCGTCGATCTCGACATCGATTGCGAGCGCGGTGGAGCAGCAAGGCGCGGCGACGCAGGAAATCGCACGCAGTGTCCAGACCGTCGCACAGGGTACTCAGACCGCCGCCACCGACATCGGTCAGGTCAACCGCGGCGCTGCCGAAACTGGCTCGGCCTCGGAAGAGGTGCTGCACTCGGCCAAGACACTGTCGTCCGAAAGCACCCGCCTGCGCGCCGAACTCGACCGCTTCATGGGGAATATCCGGGCAGCGTAAGCTCGAAGCGCGTCACGCACTCCGCCGTCGTCCTGGCGAAAGCCAGGACCCATGACCCCAAGGCGGAGTTGTCGGGCGCACTGCTAACTCCGAGTCATCGCCAAACTGCTCCCCGGGGTAACAGGTCCTGGATCAGCGCTTCGCTTGTCCAGGACGACCAGACCCTGCGTCACCTAACCGTCGGTTGCGGCGCCACAAATTTACCGCCGCTTATCCTTTGCCATTTACCGTGCTCACGCGTCAGGAAGCGGGCTGCTTCCGGGCTGCGCCTGGTTTTTCCGCGAATGGAATGGGGTGGGGGAATGCCCGTCAAGTCGAAGCCGACCACATCGAAGCTGCTCACCTTGCGTTTTCGCGCAAAAATCATCCTCGGCTTCGTGGCGGTGCTCGCCATCCTCGCCGTCAGCATGGCTTTCGCGTATTTCGGCTTCGAGCGGATTCAGGCCGCCGTGGCCTCCTACCGCACTAGCGTCGCCGAAGCGGACCTTGCGCGGACGGTCGATCGCGAGCTGATCGCTTACCAGGGGCTGGCGCGGGCCTACACGCTGACCGGCGCGGCCGATGATGAGACCGCTGCCAAAGCAGCCGAAGAGAATTTGAGGGCCGCGATCGCCAAGTCGGCGGCGGCCACCACGGGCGCGGCGCGCCGCGAGCAGGTCGGCAAGCTCGAGGCCGACTTCAAGAGCTTTACCAAGGTGTTCGGCGAGATCATCGGTTTGACGCGCGAGAACGGCAAGATCGCGACCGATGAGCTCAACAGCGTCGGCAACAAGATCCGGTTCAAGTTCGACGACCTCGCCGATACCGCGGCACTGGCGGGCCTGAATTCGGTTCAGAGCACGGCCAAGGACATCACATCGCAATATCTGGCGGTCTCCACCTCGGTCAGCGCCTTCGTCGCCAAGCCGGAGCCGAAGACCGCCGACGGCGTGATCGCCCGCATCAAATTCCTGGAGACCTTGCTGGTCTCGATCTATGCCAACGACCAGAAGATCACCGACCGCGTTACCGAGATCAGCAATCTCCTCAAGCAGTACCGCACCTCCTTTTCAAAGCTGACCGAGAACGTGAAGGTCATCGTCAAGCTGAACGGCGAGATGACCAAGACGGCCGCGTCCATTCTCAAGCTCTCGGGTGAGCTGCGGTCGGAGCTGACGGCGGATCAGCAGCGCATCGAAGTGAGCGCCAATGCCACCATTGGCGACACCGAGCGGACGATGCTGATGATGGCGCTCGGCGGCCTCGCCATTGGTGCCGCGTTGGCCTGGATGCTGGGCAATGGCATTTCACGTCCGATGATCGCGATGTGCAAGGCGATGCGCGAGCTTGCCTCGGGCAATTTCGACGTCGTGCTGCCGGGTCTGGGGCGCAGGGACGAGATCGGCGAAATGGCCGGCGCGGTCGAAGAATTCAAGGTCCAGGCCGTGGCCAAGGCCGAGAGCGATGCTGCCGCCAACGAACTCCAGAACAGGGAGCAGGCCGCAAGCCGTCGTTCCGAGCTGATCCGTTTCGCCGACGATTTCGAGAGCGCGGTTGGCGCCATCGTCTCCAACGTCTCGGCTTCCGCCGTGCAGCTGGAATCGGCGGCCTCGACGCTGACCCGCACCGCCGAGACCACGCAGAGCCTGTCGAGCCAGGTCGCCGACGTCTCCGAGCAGGCCTCCAGCAACATGCAGTCGGTCGCAACCGCGACCGAAGAGCTTTCAGCCTCGGTCGAGGAGATCGGCCGTCAGGTGCGCGATTCCAGCCGCATTGCCGAAGCTGCCGTGGTGCAGGCAAAGGAGACCGATAATCGCATTGGCAAGCTCTCGCATGCCGCCCAGCAGATCGGCGAAGTCGTCAAGCTCATCACCGCGATCGCCGAGCAGACCAATCTTCTGGCGCTCAACGCGACCATCGAGGCGGCACGCGCCGGCGAAGCCGGCCGCGGCTTTGCAGTGGTCGCCAGCGAAGTGAAGTCGCTTGCGAGCCAGACCGCGAAGGCCACCGACGAGATCTCCTCGCACATCACGGGCATGCAGGGCGCCACCGCCGAGTCGGTTGCGGCGATCAAGGAGATCGGCGCGACCATCGGCCAGATCTCGTCGATCTCGACATCGATTGCGAGCGCAGTAGAGCAGCAAGGCGCGGCGACGCAGGAAATCGCGCGCAGCGTCCAGACCGTCGCACAGGGCACTCAGACCGCCGCCACCGACATCGGTCAGGTCAACCGCGGCGCAGCCGAAACCGGCTCGGCCTCGGAAGAGGTGCTGCATTCGGCCAAGACGCTGTCGTCCGAAAGCACCCGCCTGCGCGCTGAGCTCGACCGCTTCATGGGGAATATCCGGGCGGCGTAGGGGCAATCCCGCCAATGTCGTCCTGGCGAAAGCCAGGACCCATGACCCCAAGGCGGAGTTGTCGGGCGAACTGCCCACTCCGAGTCATCGCCAAACTGCTCCCTGGGGTAATGGGTCCTGGATCAGCGCTTCGCTTGTCCAGGACGACCTAGCGCTCACTCCCTCCCGAACGCCCGCTTCAGCTCCACCTTTGCCCGCTCCAGCCGCGTGCGCTGCGTCTGCGGCAGCGTCTTGCCGGCGCGGTTGATGTAGAACGTCAGCATCGACAGCGCTGAGCGGTAAGCGCCGGTTTTGCGGCGCGCGCTGTGCTCGGCCGAGCGCTTCAACGAAGTCGCGATCTTCTTCGCGCTGGTCAGCTTGAACACGCCTTGTTTGAGGTCGAGCGCGTCGCTCTCCTTCGTCACGCGCTGTGACCAGCGCTTCGGTGCGGTGCGTTTGGTGCCCTTGCGCGCCGCTGTTCTGCGAGAATGTGTCGTCTTTCTGGCATGAGCCATGCGTCAACTCCTTGCGGCTCCGGCGAAAACCGGCGGCGCGAACGGTCGTTCCACGGGGAACCTGCCCTAACCGCAGACGTTGTCGCAGGTGGCAGGCGGAATGCCGCACCCCCTTGATCGGATCGCCCCCGTCCACGCCACGTGAACCGGGGCCATGTCCATTGGTCAGATGCAACAACGCGATGGAATTGCAGCGAAGCCCAGCGCCGAACGATGGACCTGTGGTCTCCAAGGCGGTCGCGAAGGCGGCCGCGGCCGATCGCATCATCGAAACCAGCATTCCCGCACGACTTGACGCGCTGCCGTGGAGCGGCTTTCACACCCGCGTCGTGCTCGCGCTCGGCATCACCTGGATTCTGGATGGGCTCGAGGTGACGCTGGCCGGCGCGCTCTCCGGCGCGCTGAAGCAGAGTCCCACCCTGCATTTCTCCAATCTCGATCTCGGCATAGCCAATTCCGCCTATCTCGCGGGCGCGGTGCTCGGCGCCCTCGGTTTCGGCTGGCTGACCGATCGCATCGGCCGCAAGAAGCTGTTCTTCATCACGCTGGCGCTCTATCTCTCGGCGACGGCCGCGACCGCTCTGTCATGGGATGTCGCGAGCTACGCGCTGTTTCGCTTTCTCACAGGTGCCGGCATTGGCGGCGAATATACCGCGATCAATTCGACCATCCAGGAACTGGTGCCCGCGCGCTATCGCGGCTGGACCGATCTCGTCATCAACGGCAGCTTCTGGATCGGTGCCGCGATGGGCGCGGTGGCGGCTATCGTGCTGCTCGATCCCGCGGTGATCGGCCCCGATCTCGGCTGGCGTCTCGCTTATCTCATCGGCGCGGCCATCGGCCTCGTCGTGCTCTTGATGCGGATGTGGATTCCGGAGAGTCCGCGCTGGCTGATGATCCACGGGCGTCCCGACCAGGCCCACGCCATCGTCGACGAGATCGAACGCTCGGTGATCGGACACGACCAGGATACGAGCGAGGCGCGCTTCGCCAAGATTCGCCTGAAAATGCGGAGTCACACGCCGATCCGCGAGGTCGTGCACACGCTGTTCTCGGTCTATCGACAGCGGGCGATGGTCGGCCTGGTGCTGATGATCGCACAGGCTTTCTTCTACAACGCTATCTTCTTCACCTTTGCGCTGGTGTTGACCGACTTTTACGGGATCAGCGCCGATCACGTCGGCTGGTATCTGCTCCCCTTCGCGGCCGGCAACTTCCTCGGTCCGCTGCTGCTCGGTCGCCTGTTCGATACGCTCGGCCGCCGTACCATGATCATGTTCACCTATGGGACGTCGGGCCTGTTGCTGGCGCTGTCGGGCTATCTGTTCTCGATCGGCGCCTTGAGCGCGCAGGGGCAGACCATCGCCTGGATGGTGATCTTCTTCTTCGCCTCGCCCGCTGCGAGCGCCGCCTATCTCACCGTCAGCGAGACCTTTCCCTTGGAAGTCCGCGCGCTCGCGATCGCCGTGTTCTATGCGGTCGGCACCGGCATCGGCGGCGTGATCGGCCCCGCGTTGTTCGGTGCGCTGATCGACACGGGATCACGCACGAGCGTGTTCGCAGGCTATCTGCTGGGGGCATTCCTGATGATCGCGGCCGCGATCGTGGCGTGGCGCTATGCCGTCTCGGCGGAACGCAGATCGCTCGAAGAAATCGCACGGCCGCTTGCTTCCATGGAGTAGACTATGAAATCGGAACTGGCTGAATTGGATCAAAAGCGCACCATGGTCGACGATGAAGCGCCCGATGCGGTGCCGGTGCCTCACGCGCTCGTGCCGCATCTCAATGAAACAGCGATCCTGCTCGACATCGACGGGACGCTGCTCGACCTGATGCCGACGCCGCGTGAGGTGTGGGTGCCGCCAGGCCTGTCGGAAACACTGAACCGGTTGACGGAGCGCACCTCGGGCGCGCTGGCGATGGTCAGCGGCCGTTCGCTCAATGACATCGATCTGATCTTCGCGCCCGATGTCTTTCGCGCCGTCGCCGGCCACGGCGCGGAAATGCGGCTTTCCATTGACAATGAAGCCGATGCCATCGGTGCGCCGCCGCTGGACAAGGAGCTGAAGCGGCGGCTCGCGGCGGTTGCCAAGCTCAGTCCCGGCATTCTGCTCGAAGACAAGGGCTATTCGCTGGCGCTGCACTACCGCCTTGCGCCGCATGCGGAGAAGGCGATCTATGAAGCCGTTTCGCTGATCCGCGCCGACCTGCCCAATGCGCCGATCGAGGTGCTGCCCGGCAAGTTCGTTTGCGAGATCAAGCATTCCGGTTTCACCAAGGCGACCGGGGTGCGCGAGTTGATGAAGCACGAGCCTTTTAAGGGACGCCGTCCGATCTTCATCGGCGACGACGTCACCGACGAAACCGTGTTCGCTATCATGCCCGACATGGACGGGCTCGCCTTCTCGGTCGGTCGCCGCGCCAGGGGTGTCAACGGGCACTTCGACGCGCCGAACGATGTGCGCGCGTTCCTTGCGCGGCTGCTCGACGACTCACGGTTGGAATAAGGCGCCGACATCGCGAAGCCACATTATCGCGCGCGCAATCCCCTGGCGCGCTCGCTTCGTGCTGCGCGCCGACGGTTCCGAAACCGAGTTTGTGCAGCGAAAACGTCAGGTTCCCTGGAGGTAAACCGGTTCCAACGCGCTCGCCCGATTTTGGTTTCAATTGGTGCAAAGGATGATCAGGAACCATATTGATGAACGGCAGTTAAATGGGGTGGAATGAAACAGGAGGGGACGACCTGTGAACTTAGTCGTCGTTTCGAATCGCGTCGCGCGCGGCAAACCCAACGAGCCCATGACGGGCGGTCTCGCGGCGGCCTTGTTACCTGTCGTAGAACATTCGGGCGCGATCTGGGTAGGTTCCTCGGGCCGTGTGCGTGACGGTCATCAAAAGGAGCCGTTCGCCGAGATCGAAGCACTGGGTTCGGGCGCGATCGCGACGTTGGATCTGCCGGCGGCGCACTATGGAGGCTATTACGAAGGCTTTGCCAATTCGGCTCTGTGGCCGGCGCTGCATTCGCGCAGCGATCTGATCCGCGTCTCGCGCGACGACTACGTCAGCTATCGCGAGGTCAACGCCTTCATGGCGCGCGCCTTGATGCGTTTCCGGAAAGCACAAACCGCGTTCTGGGTGCAGGATTATCATTTCCTCGCGCTCGGCGCGGAGCTGCGCGACCTCGGCGTCGACGATCCGATCGGCTTCTTCCTCCATACGCCATGGCCGGTCGCCGCGGTGATGCAGGGCGTGCCCAATCATCGCGAGCTGATCACGGCGATGCTGGCCTACGATCTGATCGGCTTCCAGACCCATGACGATTGCCAGAATTTTCTCGGCTATGTCGCGAGCGAACTCGGCCTCGCCGTCGAAGACGGCGTTGCGATCTCGCAGCATGGCCGAACGCGCTGCGAGGTGTTTCCGATCGGCATCGACGCCGAGAAGTTCGCGCAATACGCGGCGAAATCGGCGTCGCATCCGGACGTGTCGCGGCTGCGCCGCAGCCTCAACGGTGAGCGGCTCGCGATCGGCGTCGACCGGCTCGATTATTCCAAGGGCCTCGTCAACCGCATCAGCGCGTTCGATCGACTCTGGACCGATCATCCGCAATTTGCGCGCAGCATTTCGCTGTTGCAGATCGCAAATCCCTCGCGCGGTGCCATCGAAGCCTATGGCAATTTGCAGAACGAGGTTGCGCGGCTCGTGTCCGACGTCAATGGCCGCCACGGCGAGGCCGACTGGACACCGATCCGCTATCTCAACAAGGGTTTTAGCCAGGCCGTGCTGGCGGGTCTCTACCGCACCGCGCAGATCGGCGTCGTGACCCCGCTGCACGACGGCATGAACCTTGTCGCCAAGGAATACGTCGCCGCGCAAAACCCGGCCGATCCCGGCGTGCTGGTTTTGTCGAAATTCGCCGGCGCGGCCAACGAACTCGACGCCGCGCTGCTGGTCAATCCGCACGACATCGACGGCATGGCGCGCGCGATCGCGGTCGCTGCCGCGATGCCGCTCACCGAGCGCAAGATGCGCTGGGATGCGATGATGAAGAAGCTGCGCGGCCACACCATCCAGCAATGGTCTGCGGATTTCGTCGCTGAGCTGGAGAAGTGCCGGACCGAGAAGGCCGCGGTCGCGCCGCTCGCCAACCAGCCGCCGCAAGCGCTGCGCTGGCTCAAGTCGGCGATATCAGGTGTGCGGTTGATCTAGTCTTCTTCTCCCCGTTTTTTCGGGGAGGGCAGGGGCGAACACGAGAACCTCAATAGCAATACGACACGCCCTCCAGAATCGCGCACTGCCGCTTGTTCGGCGCGTTCGGATCGTCGAGCGGCACCATGCCCTTGCCTTGGCCGACGAACACGCCTGGCCCGACATGCACCGACCTCTTGTTGCCGATGATGACGCTTTGATGCGGCGTCGAGCTCGAACGCGTGCCGTCCGGCCAGAGGATTGAGTCTCCCGAAAGCATCCCGCGCCGTCCGTCGTCGCAGCTGACGTCGAGCCCTTGCCGGGTGCAGACCTGTGCGGCGGCCGGTCCGGCGAAGGCGGCGGCAAGGGCCGAAATCAGGCTCAGCGCAGCGATGGTGTTGCGGATGGTCATGGTGCCCCCGGACGTGTTTGACGGTCTTGAGTGAATCGTCGCGCCAAACCCGCCACCGGTTCAGTTGGCGGGCGGTTCCGAGCGGTGGCGCCGCGCCTGATATTATCTATAAAATACAACACCTTACGGAAAAATCACCCGATTTCCCCGCGATCCCTTGCAAAATCATCGGCGCCCCTTCAAGAGAGTGCGCTCCGGAGAGATGGCCGAGTGGCTTAAGGCGCACGCTTGGAAAGCGTGTGTGCGGGAAACCGTACCGTGGGTTCGAATCCCACTCTCTCCGCCAAAGTTAACCATATGATTTCTTGACGATTTTTTCAGGTCTGCTGCCCCACAGTACACGGCAGCGTACACAATGGCGTCTTATCTTTGGCTTCGCGGTCAGACCTGGTTCTTCCAACTAAGGCCTCCTTCCGACCTGAAACCAGCCTTCGGTTCGTCGCCATTCAGGGTTCGTCTGCCCGTTCAGAGCAATCGAGTGGCGTCCCGCTACGCCCGCCATCTCGCTGGCGGGGCAGAGCGATGGTTCTCGGCAATGCGATATCGTGGATTATCTCGCCTCCGAATTCACAGCGATGAAGCTAATGGAGACGAGTCGTGGACAGAGGAAGACCATCGCGGATCGCAGGCTGCGATCCGTCGACAGTTTACCGACTTTCTTCTGGCTGAGGTTCAGCGCATCAATCGCGACGCCGAGCAACTAGAAAAATTCGACAGCCGGAAAAATTCGGGGGATCCCGCTGAACTCGTGGCAATGGCCGAAAAGCAAAAGCAACTTTTCGAAAATGTTCATGCCGGCTGGAATGAGTTCGCAAAGACCTTGATCGAAGATTACGAAACTGTCTTCACTGACCTTCAGTCGAAATCGCGCGCTTTTCGCAGTACGACGCAGGATCTGGAAGATCTTAATGAAAATTATAAGGATGATTTTCATGCGTGGAAGGATCGAATCTCGCAAGTTTCCGCCAAAGCCAGGAAGTTTGAAGCTAATTTCCACGCTGCCAATAAAAAGAGCACGCGCCTGTTAGGGAAAGTGGAGACGGCCATCGACGGAAACACGAAAATCCAAGAGTTGCTTTTATATAAAGGCCCTCTTCTTAGCGAATGTTTTGAAGAATTTATTAAAACAAAAGAAAATCAGTTGCCGAAGGACTCCCGCGAACCGAAGTACTTCAGGCATCGATTGAAAGCCTTCATGTCGTTGGTCGCGGACAAGCGAATTGCCGACTACGATATTCAAGATCTGGATAAATTCGCCGACCAACTTCAGTATCTCCCTAAGCGACATACCATTGATCCCGATTGGCGCGGAAAGACCTTGGAAGCGGCGATTGCTGAAAACAAGAAGATTCCTCTAAAGGATCGCGAGGACTCCCTTTCTTACGGCACCGCCAGAGTGGGCTACATTGGCAAAGTTAAGACGGCGATCAGGTGGCTCTGCGCAAGGCACAAGGTGCGATATCCTTTCGACTACAAGCACGTTCATATTCCGAAGGGGATGCCCCCGCCAGAGGACCGCTATCCACTTTCGAGGGCTCAACTAAATCTGCTGTTTCAAGAGTGCACGCGGGATGCCGGATCGAAACGACCGGAGGACGTCTGGCTTCCTCTCCTTGGATATTTGACGGGTGCTCGACTAGGCGAACTCGTTGGCCTCCGAACCCAGGACATAAAACTGATCGACGGCGTTTGGACCGGCCGGCTCTCCTCCCGGATTGACAGCGAAACGTCCATGGCTCTGAGCTACACCAGTAAGAAAAACTCACGCAAGAAAGGCAGAAAGAATCGACAGATCAAAAACCCCGATAGTTTGAGGCGTTTTGCGCTCCATCATAAGCTTACAGATCTCGGCTTTATAGATTGGGTCGATCGGCAGCGCGACGAAGGCCATATCTATCTTTTTCCTGAGCTCTATGAGAGTAAGCGCCGAAGTGCCGCTGCTCCGAAACGCCCCAGCAGTGTTGCTTCCAAGCGCATGCAGCGTCTGTTTGAATCTCTAGGAATGGGCTCGGAGTATGTCTTTCATTCCTTGCGTCATAGTTTCAAGGATTGGGCGCGCGAAGGCAAGGTAGAGGAGCGCACAATTGCTCTCCAGGCAGGGCACTCTCTCGAGGGGGTTGCTCTGAACTACGGTTCTAAAATTCTCACGTCTGCAGAGTTGCAACAGATCGCATCTCTCCCGATCGCGAACGGAGTTAACCTTGGCGTGTTTAAGGACGTGTTCGTAAAAACATCTCGCAACCCGTATCGTCGGAAAACTTTGGTGGCGTCATTACAGCGCGGGGCTTCAGAGGGAGAAAATGGCCCGTCAGAGAACGTTGGGGGAGTCGCCAAAGTGCGCTCCCGCCCTATTGCTCGCGAGGCCGACGAAGCTGCAATTAGTGTGCGTAATCTGCGCGCAGATTTGGGAATGTCGCAGAAGGAATTTGCCGATGCTTATGGATTTTCTTGTGGAGCAGTGCGCGACTGGGAGCAAGGTCGAACGAAACCCGGATATTCTGCGCGAACTCGCCTCTATGAAATCGGTCGAGATCCTGAACGAACGATATCGTCGCAAAGTGGTTGGCCTGATAGCTGAAACTGTCGGCTTGTGTCAGAGCCAACCACGCTCGCCGAATTCGGTAAGGTCAACGCCCGGCGGCGCATACCATCCACCCGAGCGGTAGCGGGCACCAAGCTTCAAAGCGAGATCCTTGTTGCCGTAAGGAATCCGCAGCGGCGTCTCTGCTGCCGGATATGGTTGGGCGGACATTGATGCACCGGCGGTAGCAGTGACCTTTCGTTTTCGGGCTATCTTTCTCAGTGCCGTCGATTTGGGCGCAATTGATCCCGCCGGCTGGCAGGCGGTCTTGCGACCGCTCTTGTGGCGCTTCGTGCCTTTGTTCAAATCAATCCATGCGGCCATTGTAGCCGAGTTCGCCTTGGCCTCGTCGGGAACGACGACGCCTTTCCCGAGCGCGATCTTCGTAGCGTACAACAACTGTGCGGGACTGACCGGCTTGGGTTCGAGCTTCCCAGCCGTTTCACCGTCGGCTTTCTTAGGGGCGTGCTGCTTGAGAAACGCGCCGCAGATTGAAATCGACGTCTTGTAGCCAGGCGGCGGCTTGATGCCCTTCCGGCAAAGGCTGTCGGCAAAGCGCTTCATCGCAGGCGTGGGTGGATATGCTGCAGCGCCGTTGCCGACTGCGGCACCAAGCAAGGGAGGCCCTTCGGTAGCGGTGCCCTCCGTGAGCTTGCCGATGATGCGTTGGGCCACATCGCACACAGCGTCAATCGCACCGATCATTTCCTGCTTACCGACAACGACATCGTCGAGGAGGCATTCGAGTTGCGCCGTCACGCCCGGATCGACCAGTGCCGGATCAGCATGTTTGAGAATACTGAACAGCGACAGGCCAGTCTCGGTTGGCACAATATTCTTTCCCTGGGCAATAAGAAAACCCTGCTTCTTCAGTCCGCTGATGATCTCGGCCCGGGTTGCAGGCGTACCAATACCCTTGGCTTCCCTCAAGCGGTCCCGCAGAACCTCGTCATCAACGAAACGCCAGGCATTCTGCATAGCCTCGATCAGAGTTCCTTCATTATAACGCGGTGGAGGCCGGGTTTCCTTGTCCTCAATTTTTGGATCCTGCAACTGCGCGGTCTCGCCGTTGCGCAGCGGCGGCAGCAATTGCGCCTCGTCGCCCTTTTCGTCCGCGGGCTGCCACTCCGGGAACGCTGCTCGCCAGCCGAGATCGATGGGCTGGCGGCCGGCGGCGCGGAATTCGCAGCCCCGCACATCGAGCGTTGCGGTTGTCTGCCGGTAGCGGAAGTCAGGCATCAGGGCGGCGAGATAGGCCCGCGCGATAACGTCGAACAGTTTCTTCTCGTCGGGCGAAAGCCGAGGCCAGACCTCTGGCAGTTTGTCGATGGTGTTGACGTTGGGGATGACGGCGTGATGGCTCGCGCCCTCCAACCCCTTGTCGTAGAAGGTGCCGCTCGCGCCCTTGCGGATGATCGGCGCCACGGGCACGGGGATCGTGCTGAACGATTGGCCCACCCGCAGGCCGGCCACGATCCGCGGCACGTCCGAAATCAAACTCGCCGGCAGATGGCGTACCTCGGCGCGCGGGTAAGTGATGATCTTCTTGCCTTGGCCGTCATAGAGCTCCTGCGCCACCTCTAGTGTCTTGCTGGCCGGCCAGCCGAAGCGTGAGCCGCAAAGTTTCTGCAGCGACGGCAAATCATGCAGTTTCGGCGGTCCTTGACGCTTATCGTCGACGCGCACGTTGAGCGCGCCTTCGAAGCCCTCGGCTGCTTTGACGACGTCCTCGGCAATCTCGCGTCGAACAATCCGGTCCTGCGCCGCGTGCCGCATCTGGAATTGGCCCCCCTCCACCTTCGCGGTAGCGATAACTTCAAAATAGGCGAGGGGCACAAAATCGCGGATTTCCAACTCGCGCTTGCACACAATGGCCAAGGTCGGCGTCTTCACCCGGCCGACGCCGATCACTCTCCGCGTACCTCGACCCAGGACAACGGTTGCAGTCCGGGTGAGTGACAAGTTGTAGATCTGATCGGCCTGCCGACGCGCGACGGCGGCGGCATAAAGGCGTGCATATTCGGTATTTGGCTTTGCCCGACCGAATGCGTCACGGATGGTCTGCGAATCCTGCGCGGTGAACAGCACCCGCATGACCTCGCCACGATACTTGTAATGCTCGAGAATTTCCTGGCCGATGAGCTGACCCTCACGGTCGCAATCAGTGGCGAGCCAAACCCGCTTGGCGGTGCGCAGCGCCTCGCGAATGGCTTTCAGCTTGGTGGCTTTGTTTCCGCCCTCTGCCGGGCGAGTGTCATAAAGGCCTTCCGGCCGCAAAAGTATCGGCGACCAGCGCTTCCAGGCCGGCACAACATCCTCAGGTTCGAGGAGGTCGAACAAATGGCCCTCGGCCGGGAGAATGTCTCCATAACGAGAACCGACGGCGCCGCGGACGTCTTTTGCCTGGCTGGTCTTCTCCGTGATGACAATTTGATTGGGCATTAGCGGTTTGGTTGAAAGAAACCGGATTCGACGCGCGGATGAATTGAACATACAGTGAACATTGCATGCTCGCAAGCTACCGGAGAGGACGCTTTGGCTGTAACTGGGGTCCTGCTGATTGCGCTTGCCCGTGCGTGGCTTTAGGGGCTGATGGTAGGCGGGGTGGCTGGAATCGGGCTACCGATAAAGAAGTGCTCGCGAAGACTGTAAGCCAGCCGAATGCAACAAGCGTCAATTCCTAACCGTGACGTCCGTCGACGTGATCAATGCTGCCTTGGACGACGACACTTCCGCGTGGGCAGCCATGGGGAAGGCCCCAAGGCAGTGGTGGGACCAGCGAAAAAAATTCAAGGCAAAGAAGGCCTGAGCACGTAATATGTCAAAGAGCGGCACTTTCGAGCAAGAACTTGATCTCGCGTGGCTCCTCAAGGTTAGAACCGTCGTCGCCCGTATCGGAGAGATGGACCTTGCTCGCTGGTGGAATTCAACCGGGCAGCTTGGCCCGCAGGGGGCATCGGTTGTGCGTCGCGGATTGCCCCGAACGCATCATTTCGCTCAGGCGAGGTCGGTATTCGCGGTTGCCGCTGCGCGATGCGCCCAAATCTTCGATCCTCCCGATTCAGTGACACTCTGGCGCCTGACCGATCCCATCGAAGAGCGGCTTGAAACAGTGTGGGAAGGATGGCTCGACGACGCCAAGAGTTGGCGGCCGTTTTTCGAGAAGATCGCGGCGATCAAGGCTGCCGACCTCTCGGCATGCCTCATCGATCTGAACCTCGTGACCGCCGAGGAGGTCGCTGCGACCAGCAGCCTCAAAAAGTCGTCCGACGGCCGGTCAATGCAGATGCCGGGATTGTTCGACGGAAGTCGCAAGTCGGTTGTCATGCTGGCCCTGTCCTTTGGCAACGGCTCACCCGGAAATCTGGTGGTGCCGTATGCACGGAGGGGAGACGCGTGAAAGTCCATCCGGAATGGTCTCAGCGCCTGCTGCGCAAGGGCGTCCTGGTCAAGGAGACCTATGAGGTTTTCGCGGCTTGGGACGACAGCCTGACCGAAAGCCAAAACCTGAAGGCGACGCTTTCCGGACGATACTCAACGGCAGGTTGGGAGCGCGAGGTCGAGTCGACACTGCTCAGGCGCCTCCGTCACATTAAACTCATCCGCCCGTTGATCGTGCTCGCCAAGGGCGGAATGTCGGTTGCGGACTGGCGGGATTGTTTGCGTCTTTGGATCGGCGCCACGGAGCAGCCGTTTCATGATTTCGGTACGATCTGGCTGTTCCTCGAGCACGAGAAAGGGCGCTACCAGGTTCGCACCGACGATGTTCACGCGTTCTTTGACAAGGTCGCACAGGCCCGGGGCCCGAAGGCGAAGGCATTCTCCGACTACGGAAAGCTGCGCGGGGCCCGTGATCTTTTGAGGATGGCGACCGAACTCGGTATGTTGTCGGGGCTGGGACCGGTGAAGACGTTCGCGTCGATCGCCATGAGCGACGACGTGACCATGTTCTATGCCCATATGATCGCCGACCTTGAAGGCAACCCGTCGAAGATGCCTGAGAGCAAGCTCTGGCGGTTGGCGTACATGTCCCATCCGGCCGTGCATGTCGCGCTGCTGCGCCTCCACCAGTACAAGCGGCTCAATTACGAGGTTGCCGGCAACATTGTGCAGGTCGGCCTTCCGTTCAGCAGCGCCCTCGAGTGCGCCGAAAAGGTTGCCGCATGACTGATTTTGAACGGCGCCTCCGCGACGATCTGGAGCCCATTCTCGGCTCCCCGGATCCCCGGGAGAAACTCAGTGCCTACCACGACATGCCGTATGCGCTGTTCCGGTACGATCCAGAACAGGAGTTCTCGCTGCGGCGGGAAGTCACGTTGCTGGAGACGCGCTTGGCCCAAAAGGGAAAGCGCGTGACCCGAATTTCGCTGGCCGAGTGCCTGCACGAGGCGATGTCCTCGCTGCGGCCGATGGAAGACTGGTACGAGGCCGAACGCAGCGGCACGGTCGAGGAGACCGTTCAGACCATCACGAACATGCTTGAGGAATACGCGCCTCTGGTCGACTTGGTGGCAAAGCGGATGCCGGCCGATCCGGATCCGCGCGCAGACGTCGTCTTCATCAACCGCACGGGCGCGTTGTTTCCGGTCTACCGCACGTTTTCATTGTTGGAGCAGTTGAAGGGACGCGTGCTGGTTCCGACGATCCTGTTTTACCCGGGCGACCTCGATGGCGCGTCCGGGCTTCGCTTCATGGGCGTGCTCGATGCAGAGCATAACTACCGCCCCAAGATCTTCTGAGGGATGAACGCCGTGGGTAAGATAGCGACGCTTTTCGACAACGACATCACCCGGCAGATCGAGGAGGTCATCAAGGTTGATCAGACCTCGGAGGACATCATTGCGTCGGAGATCGGCGAATACGTCGTGACCGACGCCATCCGGAAGCACTTCGTCAACGTCCTGGAGAGATACCAAACCGCTCCCCAAAATCCGAGCGACAACATCGCAATTTGGATATCCGGGTTCTTCGGTTCCGGTAAGTCCAGCTTCGCCAAGGTCCTCGGGCTCGCGATCGAGGATCGCGACATTCTGGGAACGCCGGCGGCTAAGCGCTTCTCGGCGCGAGCAGGCGACGCAAAGCTCAGCGTCGTCCTCAACACCGTCAACGAAAAGATACCGACTCACACGGTCATCTTCGATGTCTCTACGGACCGCGGGATCCGGTCCGGCAATCAAATGCTGACCGAGATCATGTACCGCCTGTTCCTGGCGAGCCTCGGCTATGCCAAGGACATCGATCTCGCCGAGCTTGAGATCGGCCTGGAAGCCGAAGGCAAACTCGAGGAGTTCGGAAAGACCTTCCAGAGCCTGCACGGCAAGGCTTGGGACGCGCAGAAGGGAATGACGATCTTCGCGCTCAACGAGGCGAGCGCCGTGCTCCACAAGCTCAACCCAGCGACCTACCCGATGGCCGACTCCTGGTCGAAAGGTCGGGGAAAGATCGATATCACCCCCGGCAAGCTGGCGGACCGCATTGTCGAGTTGATGAAGCGGCGGAGGCCGGGTCAGTCGTTGATGTTCGTGGTCGACGAGGTTGGCCAGTTTGTTGCCCGCGACACCCAGAAGATGCTCGACCTGCAGGCCATCGTGCAGCAACTCGGCGTAAAGGGCCGTGGCAAATACTGGATCGCGGTCACCTCGCAGGAACGCCTCAGCGAGGTCGTAAGCGGCCTGGATGATCGCCGCATCGAGCTTCCTAAATTGATGGACCGCTTCCCGCTCCAGGTTCATCTAGAACCGTCCGATATTTCGGAAGTGACCAGCCGGCGCGTCCTGAAAAAGACGTCCGCAGCAGAGGCCGTCCTCGGCAAGCTCTACGACGACAACCGGGCCCGGCTCGACCTCAATTCGAAGATCACGGCGGATGTGACATTCCCCGCGTTGTCTCGCGAACGCTTCGTCGACCTTTATCCGCTTCTGCCGTACCAGATCGAACTCATCATCGACATCGTGTCCGGTCTCCGGATGCAGGGCGGCGCCAGCAAACACGTCGGCGGCGCGAACCGCACCATCATCAAGCTGGCCCAGCAACTGCTGATCAATCCGGCTACGATGGTGTCAGATGCGCCGATCGGGACGCTGATCCGCCTCGACCAGGTCTACGACCTGATCGAGGGCAACATCGGATCCGACATCCGCGCCAAGATCATCTCCATCCCGAGCAAGGTGAAGCATCCGCTGGCGCAGGCAGTGGCCAAGGTCGTTTGCCTGCTCCAATTCGCGAAAACCGTTCACCGTACCCCGGAGAACATTGCTGCTGCGCTCATGGATCGCGTCGATGCCGATTCCAGGCTGACCGAGGTCCGCGAGGCCCTGACCGAACTGGAAAAGGGCCTCATGGTCAGGCAGGGCGAAGGCGGTTACCGAATCCCGACGCCGGCCGAGGATGACTGGGACCTCACGCGCTCGTCGATCGAGGCGAAGCGCGCCGACGAAAAGCGTCTCTATGCATCCGTCCTGTCCGGCTCGTTCTGGGCGCCGCAACCGGGCTTCACGCTCGGCGACGCCAAGATCTTCAAGGCGGGTCTCACCGTCGGCGGCAACGAAGAGGTCGCCGGTGACATCACTTTCCGTCTCGAACTGGCTGAAAACGCCCAAGACGCGGAAAAGGAAACAGAGAACCTCCGGAAGCGCAGCCAATTGGAGGCAAAGGACGTCTTCTGGTGCGTGACGCTGGACGATGAAATCCGCCGGGAAATGCGCGAGGCATACCGTTCGGACGAAATGATCAAGCGCAAGACGCGCGGCGCCACTACCGCCGACGAGACCGCGCTGATCGCCGAGGAAAAAGTTCGCCAACGCAACCACATGCAGGAGCTTCAGCGGCGCCTGAAGGCTGGGTGCCTTTCCGGCAAGGTGTTTTTCCGCGGCAACGACCGCAGCCCCGCCGGAACGGTTTCCGAGGTCGGAAAGGCCGTTTCCGGAGTGCTCGAGCAGGTCCTTCCGGACGTCTACAACCGTTTTTCGGAAGCTTCAGCCAAGAAGACGGAAATCACCAAGGGCATCGACGCCTTGTTGAGCGCGGAAAACCTGTCGGGTCTCCCGCACGTGTTCACTCACCTCGAGCTTTTGAGGGACGAGCAGAACAAACGGGTTTTCAAGACCGACGTCGTGCCGTTGTCCGAGATCATGACCAAGATCGAGGAGCGGGCAGCCTATGGTGAACAGGCGACCGGAAAGTACCTTGAGGATGAGTTCCTGAAACCTCCATTCGGGTGGGATTTCGACGTCATGCGGCTTTTGACATTGTCGCTGTTGCGCGCCGGCATGATCGAGGCGACGTCGAAAGGGCAGGCGATCGAGCAGGCCACCAGTACCGCGGCCAAGGAGTGCTTCTCCGGAAACAATATGTTCCGTGCCGCCAGTTTCCGGCCGAAGAAGGGCATCGACTTCAAGGTCCTTGCCGAGGCTGGCGAGAACTACAAGGATACGTTCGGTGACGAGGTTAGAGAACTCGCAGCGGGTCCGATTGCTGCGGAGATCCGGTCCGCTGTTGAGCGTCATGAGGAAGCCCTTGAAGGCGTTCTTGTGACGATGCGCAGCGCGTCGCTCCCTGGAGCCGATTTTATTGACGCAGCCGTCAGCCAGATGCGTGGCATTCGCCGCGGCAACGAGGAAAACGCGATCCTGGCGTTCAATGCATCCCACAAGAACATCAAGGATGCGATCAAGCGCGGCGCCGACCTCGAAAAGGCCCTGACGGTATCCGCTTTGGCCGACATCGAGAAAGCGCGTGCAGCGGTGGCGACGATGCCGACCCTGGTCGAAGAACCCGATCTCGATCCCATCTTCGTCGAGAAGGGCAAGCTGCTGGAAGATTTGCTCAAGCGCGAAACATTCTTCCGCGAACTCGGTCCCATCGCCCAGGCGGGAGCGGCGATAGGCGCCGAATACAGGCGCCGCTACAACGAAGCCCTGCAGGCCCGAGTCAAGACGTACCTCGATGCGCTCGAAACGCTTTCGAAAGAGCCTGGTTGGGAGTGCCTGGACGACGCGCAGCGTGATGAGATTTCCCGTCACCTCCGTCAATGCGCCGACAAAGAGTGGAACAACCAGACCATTCGTCACCTCCGGTCCGAAACGGAACTCTGCGAGAGCCGGCTGGCCGCCGCGGTGACTAAGATGCATCAGGTGTCAATCGGCTTGCAAATTTGACCCCTCATCGGCGTCCAATTTTGACCCCTTCGGGCGGCGGGGTTTGCTGGTAGCGCTCGTCTCGTCGGAGC
>NZ_JBEPRI010000026.1:0-82204 GCF_040548265.1 Bradyrhizobium sp. F1.13.3
TCTGGAGAATGGGCGGTCAGGCTAACCAGCGCCGTGCTTGATGGCTTCAAAGGTGTCCATGAAGCCGCCAGCAAGAAAAGTTGCGATCTCACCCACATCCCCGTCGCGGGAGACGCTGCTCCGCTGTGGCGGAAGGAGAAGGCGCGCGTGGAAGCGGCGCGGTCGCGGAGGCCCTTAAGCCGCCGCAGCGACCCGGCCGCGCTTGCCGCCGGCGGCCAACCGGAAGGTGGTGCCACTGGTCCAGATCTTGTGCAGCAGCACGGCGCGCGCGCGCGCCACTGCGGTCGCCGCGCGCTTAAGAACCTTTTTCCTCGCCAGCCGCAGGCCCCACAGCCGCAGCTTAAGATTCTTCGGAATGCGGGTGAAGAGCGCTATCGCCGCCTCGTACAGCATCGCTCGCGTCAGCTCATCGCCGCATTTGGAGATGCTGCCAATCCGGCCGCTCTGGCCGGATTGATAGCGCCGCGGCGTCAGCCCGAAACGGGCGCCGACGTTGGTCGGCTTCTTGAATCGCGCAGGGTCATCGACGGTGGCGCGAAACGTCAGCGCCACGCGGTGCAGTTTTGCCAACTGCTGCCGCATGGCGCTGCGGGCGTTCAACAGCGGCGCGACGATCGCTTCCAATTCCTTCTTCCAGGCCAAGAGGTCGCGCACCCGCGCGTCGAAACGGCCGACCGAGATCTCGCCAGCTTTGAGGCGGAACGGTCGCAACAGGCCGCGAATCAAGTTCTCTATGTCCAGCACCTTGCCGAGCATCGCCTTGCGCGCGACCAGCAGCGCGCGCAACGTCTGTGCACTCTCCGACTTGACATGCACCGCGCGGAACCAGCCAGTGCGCATCATCTGCGCAATGTCTTTCGCGTCGTTGCGGGCGGACTGTTTCAGCATCGCGTTCATCACCGCCTTTGCGTGCCGGTTCTTGATGCAGATCATCGGGAGGGCCTTTTCGGCAAGCGCCGTGAACAGCCAGGTGCTGAACGACAACGCTTCCGACAGTTCGATCGCGTCCGGATCGGCGTCAAATCCTTCGGAATCCTTCTGACAAATTGGAGCCACTCGGCTGCGATCCTTGGCAGCAGCAGGAGCGCTGCATCGCTTCGGCAACGTCGATCATCGACGCTTCATCACGACCATTCTGCCGAAACCAAGGCTCAGACTTCGATGCGCAGGCGACAGCGCACCCGTTGGCATGTCCAAAATTCATCTCATGACTATGGAGTGGCCAGGTGAGCGACCTCACGACTGTTGAACTCTTGTGGCTCGAGAAGCGGATCGAGAACCGAATCCGGTTCGGCAAGCCTGTATCGGAGAAGATCATTGACCAGCACCGGCGCATTCTCTCGTTTGTGCCCGGCAGCATCTTTGCGTTCGTGCGCTGGACGTCCAATGACTTCGGAACCATCCTGTCTCGCATCGACATTCTGCGCGTGATCACGCCGGGGCAGCGGTATTCGACCGTGCCTTGGGTCGGCCCCGGCGGCGAAAGCCTGCTGCGGCTAGCTGGCTGGCAAAAGGTCGAGCGCGTTCTCCAGTTGATCGAAGCCGTGGAGTCACTCGGCATCGATCCTGCCGATGCAGCCCCCGAATACTGGCATCATGTCCACAACCGTCTTTCCGTCAACGAAACGCCACGACCTTATACGCGTGCGCGCCACCAGGCGTGGCTCCGCCGGCGCAGGATGGTGTTCTGATGGGACGGCTAAGGATCATCCTTGCGATATGTGGGACCACAACGCTCGCGCTTTGGCCGGTCACCGACACCTCACTGTCGTACATCTGGAACGCTTCCGAAAGTGTGCCGATCGGCCTCTACCGTTTGCAAGGGACCGCACGATTGCACATCACTGAGCTCGTGGCCGTTCGGCCACCAGAGCCGCTTGCGAGCTTCCTCGACTTCAACGGCTATTTGCCGAGCGGTCTTCCGATGCTCAAGCGCGTGCTGGCGTTGCCCGGACAAACCGTCTGCAGAAAGGGGCACACAATCGTCGTCGACGGCATCGAAATGGGCCAGGCACGTGAGCGCGACCGCCGTGGCAGGCCGTTGCCGGCCTGGCAGGGCTGCCGGGTCGTCGCTGAGGACCAAGTGTTTCTCATGAACTGGCAGTCGGACGAGTCCTTGGACGGCAGATATTTCGGACCGCTCCCGATATCGGCCGTCATCGGGCAAGCGGTACCGGTGTGGACCATGGAGGACTGACAAATGCCGGCATTGCTCCGATGGCTTGCGGTCTCTCTAGTCGACCGATCGCACTGTCATTCCTCCATCCCGGCTGAATTGTCGGCAATCGGCGCGCGTCGCGGCCGTCTCGCGCCGGCTCACTGCCGGCCGGGAAGAGCTCTGTCCTTGACGGCTGTCCGCACATTGCTATCTCGAGCCGCTGCTTGCTTTTTGGGAATTCTGCTGACGTGCGCAGCGCCATCGGCCGGCAGCGCGGAGGTTGGATCGCGCGCACAAGCTGCGCGCTCCTCAAACCTGCTTCCAGGCCGTGCATACGCCGCGTTCGTGACCGAAGCCTCACATAGGTTCGACACCCCGGAGCGTTGGATCCGTGCTGTCATGCACGCCGAAAGCGGTGGTGATGCGCACTCTATGTCACCTCGGGGAGCGCTCGGGTTGATGCAAATCATGCCCGCGACCTGGGTCGAGCTGAGCGTTCGTTACAATCTCGGTATCGATCCATTTGATCCTCACGACAATATTATGGCTGGGACAGCGTACCTTCGCGAGATGCTCGATCGTTTCGGATCGGCAGGGTTTCTCGCAGCCTACAATGCTGGACCAAAACGGTACGAGGACCACCTGGCCACCGGTCGAGCGCTTCCGGATGAAACACAGATCTACATCGCTACACTCGCACCATTGATCGGTATTGAGCAGCGCAACAGCAGTGGTTCGGCTTCCAGACGCTTCGCCGCGTGGCAGCAAGCGCCACTCGTTGTTGAGCGGTCCAAGAGCTTATCGGCTGACACCAACTCGGCATCCGGTGTCCGCACGATGAATCCGTCGAAAGCAACGCCAAGGGCGGGTGCAACTGCACTCGTCCCTCGCGCGACGGGCCTGTTTGTGCGGCGATCAGGCGAGGTGCAGTCCCGATGATCGCAATCGCATTTCGTCGCATGATGTCGAAGCTAGTCGCAACGTTGAGAGTGGTCGGCAGCAACTCCCCGTGGGGGCTCGATTTTCGACACGTTCCGTGGAGCAAGATGACCGGTAACGACGATTTCCGCATCCGCCCAGGCCGCATCCGTTCGACGCGCGCGCCTCGGAGAAAGCCTTTCTTGGCGCAGGCGCTCAAGGCTGCTCAGAAGGCCGGCGGTCTGTCGCGGGGCAGCCGCAGCCGTGGCAGCAAGTTTGGGCGCGGCCGCGCGGCGAGCCTTGCCGCGACGCGGCTCCTCAACAACCGTGCGCGATCCGCCATGGTCAAGGCGCCGGTCGTGCGCCGGATGCGTTCGCCGGGCGCGCTCCGCGCGCATATCGGTTATCTCCAACGCGACGGGGTCACCCGCGATGGGACACCGGGCAAGCTCTTTGATGCAGCGGGCGATGACGCCGATGGCCGCGCGTTCGCCGAGCGCTGCGAGGGCGACCGGCATCACTTCCGGTTCATCGTCTCGCCCGACGATGCGGGCGAACTCGCCAATTTGCGCAGCTTCACGCGTGAGCTCATGGATCAGGCCTCTCGCGACCTCGGTACTGGCCTTGATTGGGTTGCGGTCGATCATTGGAACACTGAGCATCCGCACATCCATATTCTCGTGCGCGGCCGGGCCGATGATGGAGAAGACCTCGTTATCAGCCGCGACTATATCGCAACCGGCTTGCGCGCCCGCGCTGGCGATCTCGTCACGCGCGAGCTTGGCCCGCGATCGGAGCTCGAGATCCGCCAAATCCTTGAAGCGGAGGTGACGGCCGAACGCTGGACCAGGCTTGACCGGGCGCTGGCTCGGGAAGCTGGCGCAGCGCACGGAGTGATTGATTTGAGGCCAGACCGGGATGCCGGGGGCGACCCGTTACGGGAGATTCGGATCGGGCGGTTGCGGACACTTGAGCGGCTAGGCTTGGCGGAGCCTGCGGGGCCTGCACGCTGGGTACTCCCCGGGGACATGGAACCGCGTTTGCGTAACCTGGGCGAGCGCGGCGATATCATCAAGCGGCTTCACAAGAGCCTCGCGAAAGACGGCGCCGCGCGCGCAACATCATCCTGGGCGCTCGAAGCCGAACGCCACGGCGAGCCCATTGTCGGCCGTCTCCTCGCACGCGGCCACGATGACGAGCTGAAGGGCTCAGCGTTTGCCATCGTCGACGGTGTCGACGGTCGCGTGCATCATCTGAAGCTTTCGGAGATCGAGGCGGCCGGCGACGGGCCGATCGGTGGGATTGTGGAGCTCCGGCGGTTCGAGGACGCGCGTGGCCGAACGCGGATCGCGCTCGCGGTACGCTCCGAACTCGCCATTGACCAGCAGGTCGCAGCGGAAGGCGCGACGTGGCTCGACCGGCAGCTTGTGGCGCGCCAATCTGCCGATTTCTCGCGCGCCGGTTTTGGTGCCGAGGTGCGGCATGCGCTTGATCGGCGCATCGACGTGCTGGCAGGACAGGGGCTGGCACGCCGGGCGGGAGACAAGGTGACGCTCGGCCGCAACTTGATCGAGACACTCCGCCGCCGCGAACTCGATGGGGCAGGCCGGCGTTTGGCCTCCGAGACGGGGCTGGCGCACTTGCCTGCGGAGGCAGGCGAATGCGTTTCGGGAATCTATCGCCGGAGGTTATCGCTTGCGTCGGGCCGCTTTGCCATGATCGACAACGGCCTCGGCTTTCAGCTCGTGCCCTGGGTACCCAAGCTAGAGCACGAACTGGGTCGCCAGGTGAACGGTATTGCTGGTCCCGGAGGGGTGGACTGGAGCTTTGGTCGGAAGCGTGGACTTTCAATTTGATCCGCCGATCTCTGCGGGGATCCGTGATCTGGCGGCCAATCGCTCAGTTTAAAATCGCTTTGAAGCGCTCGACGGTACCACTGCGAGCACCAAGCTCCTCCAGGCGCGCTCTGCCGGCGTCGGTCACGCGGAAGACCTCGACCTGCCCACCACAAGCCGGATCTCTCATCTTGCCCTTGAGCACGACCCAGCCTTTCCTCAACGCGCGCTCCTTGGCAGCAAGACGATTCAGATTTTTGTCCGGAACCGGGTTTGACACCTCGTCTCCGCTCGACGCGGCGAAAAACAACAGATCGGCCATTGCATCGTTCATTCCCTTTGTCTCCGTGCTGCAAGACATGCACTTGGGTTCGGTGGTCGCCTTCACGAGTCCCGTTTCATATGCGGTCGAAGCAAGATGCGGGCCACTCCTGCTGCGGCACAAAGGGCGCACCAGGAAAGTCGGCTGGAGCCGATGCTTCTCCCACCACCAGAGTGAGAGCCGTCGTCGCGTCCAGCGAGGACACCAAGATCGACAAGCGATCGTGTGGCGATCGCCAGCTCAGGCAAGAGCGGCCTTTCACTTTGACGCGCTAATCCTGTGGCGCTGTGTGCCCGCCACCGCGACCCGAGACCACGATGGACCATCTCGGCGTTCGTCCCGGCCGAGGCCGCCGGTGCCAAAATGCACAACCCGATAGCCCTGGCCATGCAGGTAACGCAGGAAGCCCCGTATCATCGCGGCGGTCCAGGTCTGGGCATCGTGCAACGGAATGATGTCCTTGCAGACTCTGGCCGCTCGATCACGTTTCTTAGCTCCTCGTCTGGACTTGTGTCCTCCCAGTCGCTCGCCCGGAGCTCAGCTCCGAACACGCTTCACCCCGACCCGCCGAAGGCTACAGTTTTATGCGCGGGACTGCGACATCCCGGCGCTGTGGTTGCGCTCAGCTCATGGATGCCGTCCAGATCTCCACATGTCCGCGACAAAGATCATTTGGCATCAGGTCATCCTGGTCTGTCTGGTCGTGCTCGCCTTCATGTGGGCGGCGACCGAATGGACCGCTTGGCGGCTTGCCTTCCAGCCGCAGCTTGGACCCGCCTGGTTCAGTCTCGAGGGTTGGCCGATCTATCAGCCGGCTGCCTTCTTCGCTTGGTGGTTCAAATTCGATGCTTACGCGCCTGTGATCTTCCTTGAGGGCGGCTCCATCGCCGCAAGCGGCGGAATTGCCGCAATCGCACTGGCAATGATGCTCTCGGTGTTGCGGGCCCATGAGGCGAGGGACGTCACCACCTACGGCTCAGCGCGCTGGGCCGATTCGCGCGAGGTCAGGCGCGCAGGGCTGTTGGGGCCTGATGGCGTCGTGCTCGGACGCTTTGAGGGGCGCTATCTCCGGCATGACGGACCGGAGCATGTGCTCTGCTTTGCTCCGACGCGCTCGGGCAAGGGCGTGGGCCTTGTCATCCCGACTCTTCTGACCTGGCCGGCCTCCACGATCGTTCATGACATCAAGGGCGAGAACTTCCAGTTGACTGCCGGCTGGCGCGCGCGATTTGGGCCAGTGCTCCTATTCGACCCGACCAATCCGGCCAGCGCCGCCTACAACCCGCTTCTCGAGATCCGTCGTGGTGATTGCGAGGTGCGAGATGCCCAAAACATCGCCGATATCCTTGTCGACCCGGAAGGGGCACTCGAACGCCGCAACCACTGGGAAAAGACCAGCCACTCTCTCCTTGTCGGCGCAATCCTGCATGTCCTGTACGCCGAAGCCGACAAAACCCTCGCAGGCGTCGCCAATTTCCTGTCCGATCCCTCCCGCCCGATCGACGCTACGCTCAACGCCATGCTCGCAACCCCGCATCTTGGAGGTAGCGTTCATCCCGTTGTCGCTTCGGCCGCGCGCGAGCTTCTCAACAAGAGCGAGAACGAGCGCTCCGGCGTGCTCTCGACCGCGATGAGTTTCCTGGGGCTCTATCGCGATCCGGTGGTTGCCAAGATCACCGCGCGAAGCGATTGGCGCATCCGCGATCTCGTCGACGGCGCCGAGCCCGTCTCACTCTATCTCGTGGTCCCTCCATCCGACATCGTTCGCACCAAACCGTTGATGCGGCTCATCCTCAACCAGATCGGGCGGCGGTTGACCGAAAGCCTGGATCTAGACCGGCGCCGGCAAAAACTCCTTCTGATGCTCGATGAATTTGCAGCGCTCGGCCGGCTCGACTTCTTCGAGAGCCAGCTCGCGTTCATGGCAGGCTATGGCATCCGCAGCTTTCTGATCACCCAGAGTCTCAATCAGCTCGAACGCGCCTATGGGCCGAACCATGCCATCCTCGACAATTGCCACGTCCGGATCGCCTTCTCGACCAATGATGAGCGTACTGCCAAGCGCGTATCCGACGCGCTCGGAACCGCGACCGAGTTGCGCGCCATGAAGAACTATGCCGGGCACCGTTTAAGCCCCTGGCTTGGACATCTCATGGTGAGCCGTCAGGAGACCTCCCGGCCGTTGCTGACGCCAGGCGAGGTCATGCAACTTTCGCCGAAAGATGCAGTCGTGATGATTTCCGGGGTGCACCCGGTCCGCGCCACGAAAGTGCGCTACTACGAGGATCCGCAGTTCCAGAGACGTGTGTTGAAGCCGCCCCGCTTCGAACCGCGTAACTTGTCCGCGGGACCGGATGACTGGTCGGCCGGCGCTCCAATTCCGCCATCAGTCGCGCTACTGACCAGACGCAAGCGCAGGAGCGACGAGGCGAACGGTGGTTTGCGTCGCGAGCCGGAATTGCCGGAACATGAGGAGATCGAGGTCAAGGCGCCGCTCGGCGAACACGAGTTCGACACCGACCTCGATGAGGGTGATGCCGATGCCGTCCAGGCACAAGCTCTGAGCCGCTCGATGCAGGGCGTCGCGCGGACCGTCAGCCTCGACGCGGACGATGGGATGGATCTGTGAGCGGGGCAGCGTGAAAAAGATTCAGCTCAGTATCTATCTCGATCCGGAAACCTTCAAAACCCTTGAGGCCTTCGCACAACGCCGGGGTCAGCCCAAGTCGCTGGTCGCCGAGGCCGCAATCGGCGCGTTTCTTTCTCCCGATGATTCCGATCGGCGCGAGGCGGCGATCGCCAAGCGTCTGGACCGGATCGCGCGCGTGCTCGAACGCCTGGAGCGCAATGATGGCATCACGCTTGAGACCATCGCGCTCTTCATCCGTTTCTGGCTGACCTCAACGCCGGCGCTCCCCGAACATTCGACGCCGGCCGCGCGCGCCAAGGGCGCGGAACGTTACGATCGCTTTGTTGAGGCGCTCGGACGGCGGCTTGCAACCGGATCCACCGTCCTGAAAGAGGTGAGCATCGACATGCACGCCTCTGAGAAGCCGGAGTAATCAGTACGGGCGCCCCAATGCGCCTGGCAGCTCCTGGCGATGGGTGCGGCGCTGAATCAGATAAGCAGACTGCAGGTCGGCAGTACGCCACGAAGCAACAAGCGATGGGCTCGTCACTCAAGGCGCCCGGCCCCGCTGCAACAGGTCGTTGGCTGCCCGCGAATGACACAGGCTTACAAATCCCGCTCTTCTTGAGACCGCCTTGTCTTTCTTTGGCTACGCCAGACTACGACGCAGATTTCGGTGCAGTTGAAGTGACGTTCGGATTGGCCCTTGTGTCAAGTCCATCATCGCTGGGGACGATTCAGCCGTTTCGATTCCGAAATCGACGCCGCGCGTGCCGCTGTGCGCGGGCAGGTCGCGGCCGCAAATTGGGAGTGAACAAGCAGTGCAAGTCGATGGAGAGCTTGGAGGCCAGCCCAGCTCGATTGTGAATCAAGCCGACAGCGATGCGCAGCCGAGCCCAAACGAAGGAGCGCGAACCAAGAAGGTTACCGTTCAGCTCTCCGAGAGCATGTTTCAGCGGCTTGAAGTTGCGACCGAACGCCCGGGGCTCGGCAAGAGCATGGTCGTCGAGACAGCGCTTGAACGATTCCTGAATCCTGCACCGCCCGAGGGGCGCGTTCATGAGGCTTTGGACCGGATAAGTGGCCAGATGGCCAGGCTCGAGCACGAGATCGCGATCATCGCCGAGATCGTAGCCCTGCATGCGCGCTATCACCTCACCGTGACGCCGCCCATGCTGCCATCCGGCCAGCGGGAGGCGTGCTTGCTCGGGCAGCAGCGTTTCAAGGTATTGGCGGAGCAGGTCGAACGGCGGGTACGGCTCGGTCAGCCATTGATCCAGGAGACGATCGATCGGCTGGGCAGGCGCGGTCGACCTGCCGGTGAAGCTCTTGGCGGCGCGTCACAGCGCGCGGCAGAAGAACAGCCGAGAAAGGAAGGTCTGACCGCAGTCGCGGCGGATGGAAACTCCGAGCCGAGCGCCGCCGCCGTGGAGGGCGGCAGCAATCCGAACTTTCGAAACCTGCCGAACTCCTTTTGTTAGGCCGGCCGCGAGAAGCGTGCGGAAGGAGCTTGGGTCGCAAATATTGCCGGTGGCACGAGTTGAGCCAGTTCCGGTGTGGCGGCTCATCGCGTGCGTGTTTCTTCCCTTCGCGGCCGGGTACTACCTTTCGTACCTGTTCCGGACCATCAATACGCTCATCGCTGGGCGCCTCGCCACTGATCTCGGGCTTGGCGCTGCCGATATCGGGCTGCTCACGTCAATCTATTTCCTGGTCGTTATGGCGGCCCAGATTCCGATCGGCATGTTACTTGATCGCTTCGGGCCGCGCCGGGTCCAGAGCGTGCTCTTGGCTGTTGCTGCAGGGGGTGCCGCGCTCTTTGGGCTATCGACGGGATTCCTGTCGCTTCTTTTTGCTCGCGCGATTGTCGGACTTGGGAGTGCAGCAGCCCTGATGTCCGGGCTGAAAATCATTGTCCTCTGGTTTCCAAGAGAACGTTTGGCGCTGATCAATGGCTACATGATTATGCTGGGCTCATTGGGCGCGGTCACCGCAACGGCTCCTGCCGAATCGCTGCTGGACTGGATCGGATGGCGGGGTCTATTCGGCGTGCTGGCGGCCGCAAGCGCGCTTGCTGCCATTTTGATCTATCAAGTGGTTCCCGACCGAACCACTTGGCCACAGGGCACCAGGACGCCCGCCACTCTGAAAACCGTCTACTCGGATGCGCGGTTCTGGAGAATGGCGCCCTTATCGGCGACCTGCATCGGGTCCGCTTGGGCACTGCAATCCTTATGGGCGGCGCCCTGGCTTTCCGATGTGGAGCGGCTGGATCGAACGAGGCTCGTCAACGAATTGTTCGTCATGGCGGTCGCTCTGAGTCTCGGCGCTCTGGTCTTGGGCGTCCTTGCCAACTGGGTGCGCCGCCGGGCTAAGAAGAGCGAGGCTCTGTTTGGCTTGGTCGCGGCGATGTTGATTGTGGCGGAGCTTGTGCTGATCCTGCATCCGCCCTGGCCGTCACTCCTGCCGTGGTGCGTGCTGTCGATGGCCGGATCAGCCACTGCTCTGACCTACGCCATCATAGCGGATTATTTCCCGGCCGAGCTGGTTGCGCGCGCCAATGGCGGTCTGAATGTCCTGCAGTTTGGCTGGGCTTTCGTCGTGCAGTACGGGACGGGACTGATTCTGGAGCAATGGCCTCTAGAGGCGGGGCATTATCCTTTACCGGGCTATCAGACCGCCTTCGGTGTGAACGTTTTGCTACAGGTGGCAGCGCTGGTCTGGTTCGCCGCCGTCCCGTGGCTCGAGCGGCGGAAACGGACGGCTGGCGCTTCGGTCACAGCTCAGCCGGCAGGCGGCTGGAACTCGGTTGAGGTCGTTATTCCACCAGCCGAGCTCGCCATCCTGGAGGCGGATGATCATGCGGAGTGGTGAAGCCCGCATGTCGCCGCGCTGATGTCAGGGGTCATGATGTTCGGCGCGTCAGAAGCGATCGTCCCTAATCTTTCTTCTTCTACGCCAGACTACGATTGACATGGTCTCATTGTTGCTGTCGCGCAGGTTCTGCTTTTTCTAGTTGTCCTCATGTGAGGCCGCTAGACGCTAGCTGCCTCAGTCAACTTGGGGGCAGTCGTGGCGATCCATTCATTTCATTCGGAAGCCGAGTTGCGCGGAGCGCGCATGCTCCGCACGGCGCTGGGCTCGGCCATCGCAGGTTTTCTGGAAGATCCGTCGATCGTTGAGGTGATGCTGAACCCCGATGGCCGGCTGTGGATCGATCGGCTGTCGAGCGGCCTTACCGATACCGGCGCGAGTCTATCAGCTGCCGACGGCGAGCGAATTGTCCGGCTGGTCGCGCACTATGTGGGCGCTGAGGTTCACGCCGGCTCGCCCCGAATCTCGGCTGAGCTGCCGGAAACGGGAGAACGGTTCGAAGGCCTGCTGCCGCCGGTCGTCGCCGCGCCGGCTTTCGCGATCCGCAAGCCCGCGGTCGCTGTCTTCAGCCTGCACGACTATGTCGCTGCCGGCATCCTGAACTTGGAGCAGGCGAACGCGCTCCGCGATGCGGTCGCTACACGCAAGAACATCCTGGTCGCGGGCGGCACATCGACGGGCAAGACGACGCTGACGAACGCGCTTCTGGCGGAGGTGGCCAAGGGTTCGGATCGCGTCGTTCTCATCGAAGATACGCGGGAGCTTCAGTGCGCGGCGCCGAACCTCGTGGCGCTGCGGACCAAGGATGGCGTGGTCTCGCTGTCCGAACTTGTGCGCTCGTCGCTTCGCCTGCGCCCTGATCGTATCCCGATTGGCGAGGTGCGCGGAGCCGAGGCGCTCGATCTGCTCAAAGCCTGGGGGACTGGACATCCCGGCGGAATCGGCACGATCCACGCCGGCACCGCGCTTGGCGCGCTCCGCCGGCTCGAGCAGCTCATCCAGGAGGCCGTCGTGACGGTCCCGCGCGCGCTGATCGCCGAGACCATCAACGTCATCGCCGTGCTCTCTGGCCGCGGTGCCGAACGGCGTTTGAGCGAACTCGCTTCTGTCACCGGGCTTGGGTCATCAGGCGACTACACCCTGTCGAAAATCGGAGATCAGTCATGAACGTACGATCATCTCTCGGGCGAGGTTTCGCATCAGTTGCGGCATTCGCTTGTCTGTACCTGGTGAGTAGCCCGGCCTGGGCCGCCGGCTCGAACATGCCCTGGGAGCAGCCGCTCAACCAGATCCTGCAGTCGGTCGAAGGACCCGTGGCCAAGATCATCGCGGTCATCATCATCATCGTGACCGGTCTTTCGCTCGCATTCGGCGACACCTCGGGCGGCTTCCGGCGGCTGATCCAGATCGTGTTTGGTCTGTCGATCGCATTTGCCGCCTCGAGCTTCTTCCTGTCGTTCTTCTCGTTCGGCGGCGGGGTGGTGATCTGATGGATGAGCCAGTCCCGGGCTTTGTCGCCCCTGTCCACCGTGCGCTGACCGAGCCGATCCTGATGGGCGGGGCACCGCGATCGGTTGCCATTCTCAACGGCACATTGGCTGCAGCACTCGGCCTCGGTCTGCGCTTGTGGCTGGCCGGCCTTCTGCTGGCGTTCATCGGCCACATGGCCGCGGTCTGGGCCGCAAAACGCGATCCGGAGTTCGTCGAAGTCGTGCGCCGGCACGTTCGTGTTCCCGGTCACCTCAGCGCTTGAGAATTAATCCCATGATGAATCTTGCCGAATACCGCCATTCAAACACGCGCCTTGCTGATTTCCTGCCCTGGGCTGCTCTGGTCGACGAGGGAATTGTATTGAACAAGGACGGCTCACTTCAGCGGACGGCGCGGTTCAGGGGACCGGACCTCGACAGTTCCGTGCCGGCTGAGCTTGTTGCGGTCGCAAGCCGGCTGAACAATGCGCTCCGGCGTCTCGGATCGGGCTGGGCGGTTTTCGTCGAGGCGCAACGGCATTCGGCAGGGCGCTATCCGCCCGACACATTCCCGGATGTCGCATCCGCCCTGGTGGATGCGGAGCGGAAAGCGCAATTCGAGGAGGCCGGCAGCCATTATGAATCGAGCTACTACCTGACCTTCCTTTATCTGCCGCCTGCAGAGAGTGCAGCTGTGGCAGAGCGTCTCCTGTACGAGGGCGGCCATCGCAGCGCGGGAGCGGATGCGCGCGAGGTGCTGAGTGGCTTCGTCGACCGGACCAACCGCGTGCTGCAGCTCGTTGAGGGCTTTATGCCGGAATGCGGCTGGCTCGATGACGAGGCAACGCTCACCTACCTGCACTCGACTGTCTCGACCAAGCGGCATCGTGTTCGGGTGCCGGAAATCCCGATGTATCTCGATGCGCTGCTTGCCGATCAGCCGCTGACAGGCGGGCTTGAGCCGATGCTGGGTGACGCGCATCTGCGTGTCCTGACGGTTGTGGGGTTTCCCACGACGACGACGCCCGGGATCCTCGATGATCTCAACCGCCTCGCATTCCCGTACCGCTGGTCGACGCGAGCGATCATGCTGGACAAGACCGATGCTCTAAAGCTCCTGACCAGGATCAGGCGGCAATGGTTTGCCAAGCGCAAGTCGATTGCCGCGATCCTGAAGGAGGTGATGACGAACGAGGCGTCCACGCTTCTGGATACCGATGCCCACAACAAGGCGATGGATGCAGATAACGCACTCCAGGAGCTCGGCTCGGATCAGATTGGAGAGGCCTTTGTGACGGCAACCGTCACGGTCTGGGACAGGGATGCGCACGCGGCGGACGAAAAGCTCCGCCTCGTTGAAAAGGTGATCCAGGGCCGGGACTTTACCTCCATGACCGAGACGGTGAATGCCGTTGAGGCCTGGCTCGGCAGCCTGCCGGGTCAGGTGTATGCAAACGTGCGCCAGCCGCCGGTGTCGACGCTGAATCTCGCCCACATGATCCCGCTCTCTGCGGTCTGGGCGGGAGAGGTGAGGGACCATCATCTCAAGGCGCCTCCACTGTTCTTCGGCAAGACGGAAGGATCGACCCCTTTCCGCTTCTCGCTCCATGTCGGCGATGTCGGACACACTCTGATCGTTGGACCGACCGGCGCCGGCAAATCGGTGCTGCTCGCACTGATGGCACTGCAGTTCCGGCGATATCCGGCCGCTCAGATCTTTGCCTTTGACTTCGGCGGGTCGATCCGCGCGGCGGCGATAGCTATGGGAGGCGACTGGCATGACCTCGGCGGCGCGGTTGGTGGAGACTCGGCAGAATTCGTGGCGCTCCAGCCGCTTGCGCGCATCGACGATGTCGCGGAGCGCGGTTGGGCAGCCGATTGGATCGCATCGATTCTTGCGCGCGAGCGCATCGAGGTCACGCCCGAGACCAAGGATCATGTCTGGTCGGCCTTGACCTCGCTCGCCTCGGCGCCAGTTCGGGAGCGGACGCTGACGGGCTTGTCCGTTCTTCTGCAATCCAATGCCTTGAAGCGCGCGCTGCAACCCTATTGCCTCGGCGGTCCATTTGAGCGGCTGCTGGATGGCGAAGGTGAACGGCTGGGAGAGACCTCCGTCCAGGTGTTTGAGACTGACGGGTTGATCGGGACCGGTGTCGCGCCGGCGGTTCTCTCCTATTTGTTCCACCGGATTGAGGATCGCTTCGACGGCCGTCCGACCCTTCTCATCATCGATGAGGGCTGGCTTGCGCTGGACGATGCCGATTTTGCCGGCAAGCTCCGCGAATGGCTGAAGACGCTGCGCAAGAAGAACGCCTCCGTCGTGTTTGCGACCCAGTCGCTGGCCGATATCGATGGCTCCGCAATTGCGCCCGCAATTATCGAGAGCTGCCCGACCCGGATCCTGCTTCCCAATGACCGCGCGATCGAGCCACAAATCATGGCGGTCTACCGGCGCTTTGGACTGAATGACCGGCAGATCGAGATCCTCGCCCGCGCGACGCCAAAGCGCGACTACTACTGCCAGTCGCGCCGGGGCAACCGCCTGTTCGAGCTTGGTCTTGGCGAAATCGCGCTGGCTTTTGCGGCCGCGTCGTCCAAGACCGACCAGGCTCTCATCGAGCGTGTTCTTGAGGAGCACGGACGAGACGATTTCGTCACCGGCTGGCTCAAGGCGCGCGACCTCGGCTGGGCCTGCAATCTCATTCCGCAGCTTGCCAAGGAAGGTGGCTTGTCATGAAACGAATCCGTCCGCTTCTAGCAGCAAGTATCGTCGCAATTAGCCTGACCCAAGGGCCCCGGGAAGGAAAGGCACAGTGGATCGTGTTCGATCCCAACAACTACGTGCAAAATGTGCTGACCGCCGCACGCGAGCTTCAGCAGATTAACAACCAGATCACTTCGCTGCAAAACGAAGCGCAGATGTTGATCAATCAGGCGAAGAACCTGGCGAGCCTGCCGTACTCGTCCTTGCAGCAGCTCGAGCAATCGATTCAGCGCACCCAGCAGCTGCTCAGTCAAGCGCAGCGCATTGCCTACGATGTCCAGCAGATCGATCGCGCGTTCTCGACAACTTATGCGCCGGCATCCGGGAGCATGTCCAATGGGCTCCTCGTCGCCAACGCCCAGACACGCTGGCAGAATGCGGTTGCCGGCCTGCAGGACGCCATGCGGGTGCAGGCAACCGTCGTCGGCAATCTCGATACCAACCGCACCCAGATGTCGGCCCTGGTCGCGGCGAGCCAGGGCGCGTCAGGTGCTCTGCAGGCAAGTCAGGCCGGCAACCAGCTCCTTGCGCTGCAAGCTCAGCAGCTTGCGGACCTCACGGCCACCGTTGCCGCGCAAGGGCGTGCGCAATCGCTCGAAGCCGCGCAAAGAGCAAGTGCCCAGGATCAGGGCAGGGAGCAAATGCGGCGCTTTCTGACCCAGGGGCAGGGCTATCAACCGACAACCGTGCAGATGTTCCACTGATGATGAAGAACAGATTTGAACGGCTGCCGATGGCGGTGGCAGTTAGCCTCACAGTCCTGGTCGTCGGTGCCTGCGCCATTCGCCTGCGCGGCGACGACAGCGCGAGTCAAGCTTCCGCCTCGCTCGCTGCGAAGCTCGATCCGGCGGCGGCAAAGCTCGAGAAATGCCGCACCGTCACCTACGAGCAGAAAGAAGCTCTGCTCGAATGCCAGAGGATCTGGGCGGAACGGCGCAGCCAGTTCTTGGGGAAAAGCGGATCGGTAAACGGTTCGGATAGCGAGGCGGGCACGGCGCCATTTTCCTCGCCTGTGCCGCGCAAGGACGAAAGCCGCCTCCCGTCCGGCTCTCCCTCCATTCCAAGCCAAAGCGAGTGAGCAATGGGCGGCACCTCCGTCATCGACCAGTTCCTGGAAATCTTCACCCGCTATATCGATTCCGGTTTCGGCCTGGTCGGGGGCGAAGTTGGATATCTCGCCACGACGTTAGCTGCAATCGACCTCACGCTTGCGGGCCTGTTCTGGTCCCTCGGAAGTGAAGAGGAGATTCTTGCCCGGCTCGTCAAGAAAACCTTGTTTGTCGGTGTCTTTGCCTACCTGATTGGAAACTGGAATAATCTTGCCCGCATCGTTTTCGAGAGCTTTGCAGGTCTTGGACTCAAAGCCTCGGGCACGAGCCTGTCATCGGCGGATTTCTTGCGGCCAGGTCGGATCGCGCAGGTGGGGCTCGATGCCGGCCGTCCGATCCTGGACTCCATCTCGGGCCTGATGGGGTATGTCAGCTTTTTCGAAAATTTCGTCCAGATCGCGGTCCTGCTGTTCGCCTGGATCGTGGTGCTTCTGGCTTTCTTCATTCTCGCCATCCAGCTCTTCGTCACGCTGATCGAGTTCAAGCTGACGACGCTTGCTGGTTTCGTCCTGATCCCCTTCGGTCTGTTCGGCAAGACCGCCTTTGCGGCCGAACGGGTGCTGGGCAACGTCATCTCCTCCGGCATCAAGGTTTTGGTCCTCGCCGTCATCGTCGGCATCGGATCGACCTTATTCTCGCAGTTCACGGCAGGTTTCGGCGGCAATCAGCCGACCATCGAGAACGCGATGGCGCTGGTGCTCGGCGCGCTCGCCCTGTTGGGCCTCGGCATTTTCGGACCCGGGATTGCCAACGGCATCGTCTCCGGAGGTCCGCAGCTCGGTGCAGGCAGCGCCGTCGGGACGGGACTTGCCGCCGGTGGAATCGTTGCGGCTGGCGCTGGCCTTGCGGCCGGCGCTGCCGGCCTCGCCGGCGGAGCGATTGCAGGTGCCGCACGCGGTGGAAGCGCGATTGCAAGCGGCACCATGAGCGTGTTTCGGGCGGGGAGTCAGTCCGGCTCCGAGGCGAGCGCATCCGGGGCCGCAAGTCCCTTGCGTTCGGTCGCATCTGGTCTTGGTGGAGCGGCGAGCGATGCCGGTAACGGCGAAGGGGACGCCTCGAGAGCTTCCGACAGTGCGCCCGCCTGGGTTCGGCGCATGAAGCGAGCGCAGACGATCAGCCATGGCGCATCAGCGGCAACCCACGCGATCCGCTCAGGTGATCACGGCGGCGGCGGCGGATCTGTCGACCTCTCGCAAGAGGATCGCTGAGACTTCTGATCGGCCAATTCCGTTTTCGCACCCGTCACTTGAGGTCAAACAATGTTCAAACGATCGGCTGTTCACTATGGCCGCACGCCAGAAGCCGTCACTCCCTATCAACGCGCAGCCCAGGTCTGGGATGATCGCATTGGGTCTGCGCGCGTGCAGGCCAAGAACTGGCGCCTGATGGCCTTTGGCTGCCTCTTCTTATCTGCCGGCTTTGCCGGCGCCCTGGTCTGGCAATCCGCTCACGGGACGATCACGCCCTGGGTGGTTGAGGTCGATCAGTTGGGGGAAGCCAAGGCAGTTGCTCCGGCAAACGCCAGCTATCAACCGACCGACCCGCAAGTAGCCTTTCACCTGGCGCGCTTCATCGAGCATGTGCGCGGCCTGCCGATGGACGCCATCGTCCTTCGCGAAAACTGGCTCCGCGCCTACGACTTTACAACCGATCGCGGCGCGGCCGCACTGAATGACTACGCCCGCAACAACGATCCATTCGCCAAGCTCGGCAAGACGCAAATTGCGATCGAGGTCTCGAGCGTCATCCGGGCTTCGCCTGAGAGCTTTCGCCTCGCCTGGGTCGAGCGGCGCTACGACAATGGTCAGCTTGCCGCAACGGAGCGGTGGAGCGCGATCGTCAGCATCGTCGTGGAGATGCCGCGCGATCTCGATCGCCTCCGCAAGAATCCGCTTGGCATCTATGTCAACGCCATCAACTGGTCGAAGGAGCTGGGCTAGTCATGCTGTCAGGTCTCGTTATTGCGTCACAGAGGGTCCGCCCGAGCCTGGCTCTGGCTCTCGTTATTGGTGTGTCCACCCTTGGCGGATGCACCACGTTCAAGCCGCCGCAAATCAGTTACGATAGCGATGTCCCGCCGGCTCCAGATCTGCCGGCGCTTGCCGACGATCGGCCGCGGCCGCTGCATGTGCCACCGGCCTGGAAGGCGGCGCGCGGCGGCAAGAACGCGGAAGCCAAGGAGCCCGTCGAGCGGATTGAGACCGCGAATGACGCGGCACGCGTGCAGCCTCGGAAAGCCGGCTACTTCAATGCGGTGCAGGTGTTTTCGTATAGTCCGGGCGCTCTCTATCAGATCTATGCCGCGCCGGGGCAGATCACCGACATCGCCTTGGAGCCCGGCGAGCAGCTGATCGGCTCGGGACCGGTTGCCGCGGGTGACACCGTGCGCTGGGTGGTCGGTGACACCGAAAGCGGCAGCGGCGACACGCGTCGTGTCCACATCATGGTGAAGCCGACACGTCCGGCGATCGAGACCAATCTCGTCGTCAACACGGACCGGCGCACTTACCTGATCGAGCTCCGCTCGCGGGAAAGGCCCTACATGCCACAGGTCGCGTGGTTCTATCCGGAGGAGCGGACCGCGCGTGGTCGAGCTCTGCCGCCCACACCCGTCATCCCGGACCAAGCGCAGCGCCGTTACCGCTACGCCATCGAGGGAGACAGCCCACCTTGGCGTCCTGTCAATGCCTATGACGATGGGCGCAAGGTCTACATCGAGTTTTCGCCCGGCATCGGCCAGGGCGAGATGCCGCCGCTGTTCGTGATCGGGCCTGATGGCAAGACCGAGCTCGTCAACTATCGCGCTTACGGCAATGTGCTGATCGTCGACCGGCTGTTCGCGGCGGCGGAACTGAGGTTGGGCGAGGAGCACCAGCAGAAGGTCAGGATCATCCGAACCGACGGGAGGTCGCTGTGACAGAGACCGGCCAGCCGAATGACACACCCAAGGACGCTCCTCGGGTCAACCCGCCGGAAAATATCGCCGAAACCCTTCGGCTCCGGCCAGATCGGCCGCAAGTTACGCGCCTATCGCGCAAGGTGCTTGCGGGTGGCAGCGCCCTCTTGCTGGTGCTCATCTCTGGTGCGGTCTTCTGGGCTCTGCAGGAGAAGCGATCGCGCACGCCGGCCGCCGAGGAGCTTTACGCGACCGACCACCACAATGTCGCCGATCAGCTTGCAACCTTGCCGAAGGATTATGCTGAGATCCCGAAGGAGGTGCCGCGCCTTGGACCACCTTTACCCGGCGATCTTGGCCGGCCGATCGTTGCAGCACAGGGCTCTTCGACGGCCAGCCCGCTCGGTATTGACGCCGAACAGCAGCGCGTCAATCAGGAGAGCGAGGCGGCACGCACCAGCAAGGTGTTTGCCAGCACGAACGTCCGCGTACAGGCCCCTGTCACATCGCCAAGTGAAGCCCCATCAAATGCAGCGCCATCATCCGACGAAGCATTTTCCCAGAATGGCCAGGATCGAAAACTTGCGTTCGTCAGTGCTTCCGTTGACCGTCGAACCACCAGTCCCGATCGCCTGGCAAGACCGGTCTCTCCCTTTGTGGTCCAGGCGGGAACGGTCATTCCGGCTGCTCTTATCACGGGGATTCGGTCCGACCTGCCTGGGCAGATCACGGCCCAAGTCACAGAAGCGGTATATGATTCCCCTACCGGGAGAGCTCGCCTTATCCCGCAAGGAGCCCGGTTGATCGGGACGTATGATAGCCAAGTCGCATTTGGCCAATCGCGCGTACTCCTGGTGTGGACGCGCCTCATCATGCCAAATGGGCGGTCGATCGTGCTGGAGCGGCAGCCGGGCGCAGATGCCGCGGGCTACTCTGGGCTTGAGGATGAGGTCGACAACCATTGGAAGGAGCTGTTGGGGGCCGCTGCGCTTTCGACGCTGCTCGCCGTCGGCACCGAGGTGAATTCGGGATCAGATACGGGCAGCACCAACAGCAACCTCATCGCTGCGCTCCGCCGCGGGGCGGGGGACTCGATGAACCAGACGGGCCAGCAGGTGGTCCGCCGCAATCTCAACATCCAGCCGACCTTGACGATTCGTCCGGGATTTCCGGTGCGGGTGATCGTCAATCGTGACTTGGTGCTCGAACCGTATAAAGGGTGAGGTACGATGGCTAAGCTTAAACTTGGAGCGCTCGAAGACGATAAGCCGATCAAGATTACGCATGAACTCCCGGCGAGTGTGCACCGGGATCTCGTAGCGTACGCCGAAATCCTTGCACAAGAGAGCGGACAGCCGATCGGGGAGCCGGCCAAGCTTATCGCTCCCATGTTGGCACGGTTCATGGCAGCGGACAGAAGTTTTCGGAAGGCTCGACGGGCCCGTCAACATCCGAGCGGAGGCGAGGGATAGCGCTCAGAAAGCAAGTTCAAGAAGGCAGCCAACGCAGGGTTTTCGTTGTCGTCTCGCCAGTATGCCGAAAAGTCGAATCGGCTCGGACCGGCTCCATCGCGCAACTCGCGGTAGACGAGGCCTGCATAGTTGATGCCCATGTCGGATTCCAGCACCAGGCTGATTCCTGTGTTCATCCTGATCAGGCTCTTGATGATACCGCGGCTGACGTCGTGGCGCTCGAGTTTAGGACGGTCCTCAGGCGACACGAGCTTGGAAATCAGAAGATCTTCAAACTCTTTTCCCGGATCGTAATGGCTCAGCAGGACCGTCTCGCCGCGCAGGTCAGTCCAACAGACTGTTGCGCGCGCGGTGAGGGGATGATCATGGGGTAAGGCGACCAGAACACGTTCGCTCCACAGCGGCATCACTCGATTGTCGAGTAACGGCAGGTTCCCTGTGACGATCAGGATATCGAGAACGCCGTTGCGAAGTGCCGTCGCAAGGCGTGTTCGTGATTTCTCGATCGTCACAAGCTCGATTTGCGGGAATCGCTGCTTGAAATCCAGCAAGGACGTCTGCAGGTTGCCAATGGAAAGTGAGGTGCAGAGCCCGACACTCAGCCGGCCAGCCTCGCTGTTCCGTACGGCCTTCGCCGTCGCGATGAGAGCATCGAACTCATCCAGAATTGTCCTTGCCAGGCGAAGAACACTGCGGCCTGCCTGCGTCGGGCGCACACCACCGCTGAAGCGCTCAAAAACCGCAATTCCCAGGTGATATTCGATCTCGCTGATTCTTCGGCTGAGACTCGATTGTTGGGTTCTCAGCAATTCCGCCGCTCGACGGAGGCTGCCACAATCAGCCGCGGCCACGACCGATTGCAGGTGTTTCAGTTCGATTGCCTTGCTGGCTTGAAGGGACGGTGTTGATCGACGTGGTTTGTGCATCGTAAGTCTTAAGCAGATGAACTTTCCGCTCCATTGCGCAGCGATGCCCCGGATTGTACTTGCTTCAGATCCTAGGCGGCCGCTTGGATGACCGGAGCCCAAAGCACCGGACCTGAGATGTGTCCCGCTTTGCGGATGCGATGCAACGCATCGGGCGAGACCTCCAGGTATCCAGCAATGGCCGTGGTGTTTCCGAGAGGACGAGCTTTTCCGATCGGGCGGAGCGGCCAGCCCGCGCGGCGAAGAATGCGTTCCATCCGGGCGTCAGTGACGGTAACGATTTCGGTCAATTCAATCGAAAGGCCGAATTCGATCATGCCCGCAAACAGCTCGTAAGTAGCAGCAGCAAGTCTACCACTTGCCTTTGGCGCATCCGGAGGAACATCGAGCGCGAAACGACTGCTCTCCCATATCCGGTCGCTTCGTGGCGGCGGCTGGCCGTCCAGAAGGATCGGGAAGGTGTCTCTCAGCATGGTTGGGCCGGTCGAAGGCAGAAGTCGGACGCAACCCTGAAGACGTCCAGCGTTCGAGCGGTTCAGGAGGTGCACGGGTCGAAGGACATCAAACTCGTCGACTTCCATCTCGCCGCTGACCTCGACGTTCCAGTCCAGGCGCTGTTTGAAAACTCGATACCGCAGCCGGTGCATCTCGGTGAGATCGTCGACGAATTCGCCGTAGTACTCCGGCGTGATGAGCTGCATCATTCTTGCCTCCTTGCCTTGCTTCAGGCAAGCAAGCAGAGAAGGCAGGAAAGCACATCCTGTGGAGTTGCACAGGTGCTTGCAGCTTGCGGTTGATCTATTTTCGAGATTTCGATTCGGTCAACAGCACGATCGCTTGACGAAGGGAGCTGACGCCGAGCTTCGCGCGCGCGTTATCCAGGTGATATCCCGCGGTTCGCTCTTTGATGCCAAGAATGATCCCGATCTCCCCAGCTGATTTGCCGCGCGCGGACCATTCGAGACACTGGTACTCGCGAGGAGACAGCATCACCCCACCGACCATGCGGTCAATCGTCCAGAAGCGTTTTGCACGTGCATGGAAGAACGCTGCGATTAGCCGCAGGCTCTGGGCGTGCTCGACGAGCGAGCGCTCGAAAGAAGTTCGACGCTCGTCGGTCGCAAAGCTCAACGCGGCGATCGCGCCCTTGTCATCGTGAATTGGGAATGTAAATCCGCAGCGAATCCCGAATTTTCCGGCTTCCTCGAACAGCGCGCGTTCTGATTCCGACCGACCTCTCGGTTCGAATCCAAGCCCCCATCGGAAGGGATCAGCCTGGCGGATCGCCCGACGTACCACCGGATCGATTGATTCGTAGCCGCGCTGCAAATAAAGGGTGGTCCACGAGGATGGATACGTCGAGATTAGGTTTGGAGCACAGCCGGGCCTGCCGGGAAGAGCAAGATAGGCGAAGCAAGACAATTTCAGCGCAGCGGTTACTTCGGCCATGCTCTGCTGAACTGCGTCTCGATGTGTGCTCTCGGTCAATCGCTCAGCAAAGGTTTGAAAAACGCGATCCATCGTTGATGAACCCGCGGGTCTCCCTCGTAAATGGTATCATCGAATGGAGCATCGCTGCGAATGGGGCAAAACAACGAAGAAGTCGATGCATCCCGGCATATATCAATCTTAGTCGCGAGGGACCTTGATTGCTTTGAGGCCGATCGGGTCCAGCCGATTTGCTTGTGCCCCTCTGTGGTATGATGCCTGCCCAACTCGGGGATCTCCGGTCGTCGTTCGAAATCCTGCGAGCGGACGCAGAAGATTGCCGGATTAAGGCGCCATTTGGCGTTCCGGGTTGCAGGTTTGTACCGCTCCTCCGATTACAAAGAGCCTCTCACAAGGAGATTGCAAATGAAGGTCGGTGTTCCCAAGGAAATCAAGACGCACGAATACCGCGTCGGGCTTACGCCTGGGGCCGTCCGCGAATACGTGGGCGCTGGCCATAGCGTATTGGTGGAGACCAACGCAGGCGCTGGGATTGGCGCGACGGATGACAGCTACCGCAAGGCCGGCGCGGCGATTGCGGCCTCAGGGCGCGAGGTTTTCGCGTCGAGCGAGATGATCGTCAAGGTCAAAGAACCACAGCCCTCGGAGTGGACCCGGCTACGCGAAAACCAGATCCTGTTCACCTATCTGCATCTGGCGCCGGATCCGGAGCAAGCCAAGGGCCTCATCAAGTCCGGTTGCACCGCCATTGCCTATGAAACCGTGACTGACGCGAATGGCGGCCTTCCGCTGCTTGCACCAATGAGTGAGGTTGCGGGAAGACTTGCTATCGAGGCGGCAGGTGCTGCGCTCAAGCGGTACGCTGGGGGGCGGGGATTGCTGATCGGCGGCGTGCCCGGTGTGCAACCCGCTCGCATCGTGGTGATCGGAGGAGGCGTCGTCGGCACCCACGCTGCCCGAATGGCAGCAGGCCTGGGCGCCGAGGTCACAATCCTAGATCGTTCCATTCCCCGGCTTCGCGAGCTGGATGAGATATTCCAAGGACGAATTCGTACCAGATTCTCAACGATAGACTCCGTTGAAGAGGAGGTCTTCGCGGCGGATGTTGTCATCGGCGCCGTTCTCGTGCCCGGTGCGAGTGCGCCAAAACTTGTCAGCCGCAGCATGTTGAGTGCGATGCGCAAGGGGTCCGTGATCGTGGACGTCGCTATCGATCAGGGTGGATGCTTCGAGACCTCGCGCGCAACAACGCACGCAGACCCAACTTACGAATTGGACGGCGTTATCCACTATTGCGTTGCAAACATGCCCGGAGCGGTCCCCTTGACGTCTAGCCAGGCATTGAACAACGCTACGCTTCCATTCGGCTTGGCGCTGGCCAACAAGGGATTTGCGGCTGTGCTTGAAAATCCACATCTGCGCGCCGGCCTGAATGTCTATCACGGCCGTCTCACCTATAAGGCGGTGGCCGAGAGCCTCGGGCTGCCTTTCTCACCAGTCGATCAGGCCGCGGCCTAATCCCAGAGGTGGCTTCGGCAAGATTTCCTCACTCGCGCTAAGGGCCACTCCTCGAGGTGGCCCTTTTCACTACATCGTTACGCAGTGCAGCAAAGCTTGCGACCGCCCCACGGCTCAACACCACGGTCGCGAAGGCATCAAGACGTTGGCAGCGCCGCCCGGCAGGACCTTAAAAAGAGTCTACCGCACGCAACCTGTTCGTCATGGTCACGCAGCCTTGATGAGCCGGGCCGATCTCTGGCGACGCTGTCCACAACGCTCCGTTCAATTGGGCGCCTTGGTTCTCCTGGATATTAACAGCGCAGTGCCACCGTATCCCGGCGCATTCGAATCGCCAGGCAAGAGATCAGCCGGAGCGCGATCTGGCACATCGTCAGCCCAGCGCACCGATCCAAACGGACGTTCCAGCATGCGCCGAACGCGAATGGGTTCGGGGCCAACGTGGAATGCCCCCGCTTGCCGATCGAGTGCGCGCTCGGATTGTGTCGAGCGGTTGCGTTGGCGCAGATAATCCAGCCATGTCGGGCAGTGGTAACGCTCGGTCCATAGTTCTGGGTCCGCGATGTCGCGCGCAATAGACCAGCCATACGCTCCATTGCGTTGCCGATACGATTGTATTTCTTGCATCACATTGTGAAAACGCCGCGCGTTCTCTTGCGCAACGCGATATTCGATCTCAACGATCAGGGGACCGCTGCGATAGGTCAGCGCGAGCCGGACATCCGGATCAGCGAGTGCCTCACCGTCGTCGCTCCGCGCGCTGATCCGCGGCATGGGCAACCACAACCCGAGCAGCGGCAGCAGTAGCATGAGTGCGGCGGATATGAGGAGTGCTGTCTCGACGCCGGCCACGTCTGTGATGCGGCCCCACCCCCAGCTACCGATGGCAACACCGCCGGAAAAGGCCGCCTGCCAGGCCGCGAGCGATCGGCCCGCAACCCAGCGCGGCGCTGAGAGCTGCACGCCAATGTTGAACAGTGTCCACACGATGGTCCACACGGCGCCGGTTAAGACCAGGGCCACGGCTGTGATAACCGGCTCGCGGCTGAGTGCGACCGCCGCGATCGCGCCAGCCATGGACAAGGTGCAGGCACGCACCGCGGCCTCGCCGTTCATGCGCTTGCGCATCTTGCCTATGTTAAGCGCGCCAATCACCGAGCCCAGTCCTAGCGCGCCGAGCATAATACCGTAGGTCTGGGCGCCACCATGCAAGAGGTCGCGGGCGACGAGCGGCAGCAATGCAGTGACCGAGCCGCCGATCACACCCGTCGCCATGGTGCGAGATAGAACGATCTTGTTGGACGGCGAATTGATTATGTACCGAACGCCTGTGACGATAGCGCGGCTCAACTGTTCAGGCGGCAGTCTCGACGGCGTCGCGACTCGCTTCCACAGGAACAACGCCAGCATAAGGGGCAAATACAGAACCGCGTTGAGCCCAAACGCCGCGACAGCCCCCAGGCTCGCGACTACAACACCACCGATCGCAGGACCGAAGCTGCGCGCTATGTTGTAGCTGATCCCATTGAGCGCAACCGCTGACGGCAGATCTTCGGCGGGTACTTGCTCGTTCACAGAGGATGCCCAGGCCGGACCGAGCAACGCCATGCCGCCGCCACCGACGAAGCAAAACAACAGCAGAACATTCGGCGTCGTAAGCCCACACCAATCCAGAGCCGTCAGCACGGTCGCGCCGCAAAGCGCAATCGATAGCGCAACAAGCGCAACAATTCGGCGATCATACATGTCTGCAATGGCTCCAGCAGGCATCGCGATCAACATCACTGGCAGCATCAAGGCTGTTTGCACCGACGCAACCTTGTCAGCTGAGGATGTCATCTCCGTCATTGACCAGGCTGCGCCGACGCCCTGGATCAGGATACCCAGATTGGAAAACAAGCTCGCCAGCCAGATGCGCCGGAAAAAGGGATAACGCAGCGGCGCGGTGATGCCCTCGACGCTGAGCGTCTCGACCTTGCACGGATGGCTCATTTTGGTCCCTGACTCCTCGCCAATGGTAACACTCTGGAGGTTACAAGTGACTTTTCGGAAAGTGATGCCATGCCAGCGCGGGGAAAGTGCGCGTTTGAGACAGCTTGTGTGGCGCGGTTCGCTTGCGAAGGAATGATGTGGCCTGTTGGTGCCCTAAATGACCTTGGTTGCAGCGCGCTGCGCGGAGCGCAAGCGTACCAAGCGTCTCTCATCTCATAGGAGCGAGCCCGATATTCAAGACCGCGGCCTAGTCACTCCATCCCTATTCCGCTTTCTGGGTGGCAGGCGCATTGCCCGATGATCGACGTATGCCGGTGCGGCCGTGAGCTCGAGCCCCACACTAGCGGGCATCCAAACCTATTTTGCCGCCTGGCTCAGCTGAGCACGTTGAAGCCGCAAGTTTCTGCGCTTTCCACGGTTTCGTCAGAGTGGATGGATCACGCAGTTGGCTCAGAAACTCGGGCGTAAGACGTAGCTCTGCTTGGAGTACGTCCCAAACGTTTTGGCCACTCTTGAGTGTTGCTTTCGCAACGCTTGACGCGCGCTCATACCCGATCAGCGGGGTCAGAGCTGTTACCACGGCCGTGCTTGCCTCCAAATGCTCCCGGCAACGTTCCTCGTTGGCTGTGATTCCAACAATGCATTTCTCGCGCAATACCCGGGCGGCGTTCGTAAGAAGAGAGATAGATTGCAGCATGCTATAGGCGATGATCGGCTCCATGACGTTAAGCTGGAGCTGGCCCGCCTCGGCGGCCAACGTTATTGTCAGGTCGGCACCGATAACTTGGAAGGCGACCTGATTTACCACTTCCGGAATTACCGGGTTGACCTTGCCCGGCATAATGGAAGAGCCTGGCTGCAGAGGCGGGAGATTGATTTCGGCCAAACCGCCTCGCGGTCCGCTTGAAAGTAAACGTAGATCATTCGAGATCTTGGAGAGCTTTGTCGCGGTGCGCTTGAGCATGCCGGAAAACAAAACAAACGCTCCCGTGTCCCAGCATGCTTCGATCAAGTTGGTTGCCAAGACGAATCGCTGTCCTGTCAGTTGAGAAAGCTCCTGCACGACGAGGCCGGCATAGTCACGCTTCGTGTTAATTCCGGTTCCGATCGCGGTGCCACCAAGATTAACTTCCCTGAACAGAGCGACGAGTTCCTGCAGCCTCATGACGTCCTCCCGCATTGTCACGGCAAAGGCCGAAAACTCTTGGCCAAGGGTCATTGGAACTGCGTCCTGCAGCTGCGTGCGGCCCAACTTCAGAACGCTGGCGAATTCGGTCCCCTTCCGGTCCAGTTCGTCAGCCAGGTGACGAAGCTGCTGATCCAGGGACTGATGGGCCGACAAGATGGCAAGTCGGATTGCAGTTGGATAGACGTCATTCGTCGACTGAGACAGGTTGACGTCGTCGTTTGGATGGATGACGTCATAGCGGCCACGAGACAATCCCATGCGCTCGAGCGCTCTGTTTGCAATGACCTCGTTGATATTCATATTGGTGGAAGTGCCGGCACCACCTTGAAACACATCAATGGGAAACTCGGCGGCCATTTTACCATCGATGACGTCGTCACAGGCGGCAGCAATTGCGCTAGCTTTATCGGCTGAAATATCACCAAGTTTGGCATTGGCCTGCACCGACGCCTTTTTTACGATCCCGAGCGCCTCGATAAGCTGTGAAAGATGGCCAATCTGAATGCCTGAAATTGCAAAATTGTCGATCGCTCTGACAGTCTGAGCGCCATAGTAGGCCTCGTTCGGGACCTCTAACTCTCCTAGACTGTCGACTTCCCGGCGCGTCTTGCCCATTTTTGCTCTCCATTTGCGCGTTGGCGCGAGAAGCTCTCGGAATTGGGTCCAACTCCTTTGAACACTGAAGAGAACGCTCTTCGGTGCAACTCCACAAATGGCAAAATAGCGGACGCGTGGTGCGGATTTATTGCGTTCTATGCAGGTGAGCGATGAAAACGCTCGCAAACCGATCGCGTTGCGGCGAGACGCGTAAAACCTAATCCTCTGGCGGAGTCTCAATTGGAATGGCGAACCCCGATTTCACGCGGTCCATGACGACCATTGTCTTGAAGCCCTTGATGTCCGGGTTCTCGTAAAAGAATCGCCGCGTGAATTGCTCGTAATCTTCCATCGTGCGTGCAGTCAGATAGAGGACAAAGTCCGCATCACCCGTGACGTAGAATCCATTGACAACTTCTGCAGACGCTTTGATGGCTTTCTTGAAGCGGTCGATAATGTCTGCACGTTCGCGCTCCAGGCTCACGAGGACAAGCATCTGAATAGGTCTTCCGACTGCCTTCGCCGAAACGATCGAGACATCGGCCTCGATAATTCCGTCCGACCGTAGCCTCTTTAGTCGTCGCTGACACGCCGTAGCTGAAAGTCCGGCAAGTTCGCCAATGACCTCAGAAGTCAGACGGTTATTCTTTTGCACGATCTCCAGGATCCGAGCATCGGTTCGGTCGTATTGCATCATTGCGCTCCAGGTGAATTCCGCCGCAAAACGCCAACACCGCGCAGGAAACCGTCATGACGCTGGTGAAATGCGACGCAAATCCTTTGGCGACATTAGTATCCTGATTGTCGAGTAGATTTCAACCAAAGGCCGCCGGGACTTCACAAATGGTCTTAAAAAATGTTCGGCAACACAGAAGTCCGGCTTTGGCTGGACTTGCTGCGAAGCAGTTGCATGTCCTGCGTCGCCGTGACTTTGTCGTGGGAGACGCCTTGATCGACGGTCGCTGGATCGCAGCAGCGGAAAGGGATGCCGTCATCGATCCGGCGACTGGAGAGGAGATTGCGGAAGTTGCTCGTTGTAGTGCGGCGGACATGGAGAGAGCGATCGGAGCGGCGGCGCAAAGTTTCGCCTCGTGGCGAGAGCTATTGCCCGCGAGCCGTGGGCTGATCCTTAGGTCTTGGGCCTCTCTGATGCGCGAGCATGCGGAAGAGCTTGCCATCCTTATCACGAGCGAGCAGGGCAAGCCCCTAGCCGAGGCGCGGTACGAAGTTGTGTACGGCGCGGGATTTCTCGACTGGTTTGCTGCAGAGGCAGAGCGCGCATATGGCGAAACGATTCCCAGCCATAAGCCCGCAAGTCTGCTGCAGGTGCGAATGCAGCCGATCGGCGTCGCGGCAGCAATTACGCCCTGGAATTTCCCTGTCGCGATGATTACGCGCAAGGCGGGAGCAGCTCTTGCTGCCGGTTGTCCAATCATTGTGAAGCCGGCTCCAGAGACGCCACTTTCGGCTCTGGCTTTGGCCAGGTTGGCCGAAGAGGCTGGCGTTCCACGCGGCGTGCTTCAGGTGGTTGTGGGAAACTCTATTGAACTTTCCGCGCCGCTGCTGCGCGATACCAGAGTCAGGGCGCTTTCGTTCACGGGCTCGACCCAGGTGGGGCATCTACTCTTGGAGGGAGCAGCCACAACAGTAAAGAAGGTGTCGCTTGAGCTGGGGGGGCATGCGCCCTTTCTTATCTTTGACGACGTCGATATCGGCAAGGCTGTCACGGGAGCCATGGCCGCAAAATTCGCGACATCGGGGCAAGATTGTTTGGCGGCTAACCGGATCTACGTTCAAAGGGGCATCTATGGTGCGTTCGTGGACGCGCTTGCTGCGGCAATGGCAGAACTCAAGGTCGGTCACGGACTGGAGCCGACAACAGATATCGGGCCTATGACGAAGGCGTCTGTGGCGGAGAAGTGCAGGGCTCATATTGCCGATGCAGTCACAAAGGGGGCGCGTATCTTCTCTACAGGCAATGGCGAAGGTCTTGGTCCAAACTTCGTTGTGCCAACGCTGTTGAGTGACGTCACGGACGATATGTTGATTGCCCGGGAAGAGACGTTTGGTCCGGTGGCTGCTGTGCTTCCATTCGACACCGAAAGAGAGGTGCTGGCGCGCGCAAATGCAAGCGAGATGGGTTTGGCGGCGTACGTCTATACGGACAGCTTGCGCCGGGCGCTCCGTCTTTCGGAGAGCATCGAGTACGGCATGGTCGGCATCAATACGGCTTCTTTCACCGGGCCACCGATCCCGTTCGGAGGGTGGAAGCAATCAGGTCTCGGTCGCGAAGGCTCGCGACACGGGATCCAAGAATACATGGAACTGAAGTATGTCTGCTTCGGCGATCTGGCGGCTTAGGAGAATTCCAAATGACTGACATTAAAACCATCGCCGCGCTCGATCGCGCCAGCGTTCTGCACCCTTTCACCCAGCTGAAGGATTTCGCCAGCGGCAAGGCCGGTGATCCCACGATTATCACTGGCGGCAACGGCATCCGAATCGAAGACGCGCAGGGACGCACTTACATCGATGGCTTTGCGGGCCTGTACTGCGTTAATATCGGATACGGACGGACTGAAGTCGCCGAGGCGATCGCGCGGCAAGCGTACAAGCTGGCCTATTATCATACTTATGCGGCGCATACGACCGAGGAGTTGGCGATCTTGTCGGATCGTCTCGTTAAGATGGCGCCCGGTAATCCCAGCAAGGTATTCTTTGGACTGTCGGGCTCAGACGCCAACGAAACTCAGGCGAAGCTCGTTTGGTACTACAATAATCTACGTGGCCAGCCCAAGAAGAAGAAGATTATCTCGCGCGAGCGAGGTTACCATGGATGCTCGGTTATTTCAGGTTCGATGACCGGCATGTCCTTCTACCATGATCACATGGACCTTCCGTTTCCGGGCATTTTGCACACTGGCACACCACACCACTATTGGGGCGCCGAACCGGGCGAGACGGAGGAATTATTTTCTCGGCGCCGCGCAGCTGAGCTTGAGACGCTGATCGTACGGGAGGGACCAGAGACAATTGGTGCCTTCATTGCTGAGCCGGTGCTGGGTACCGGAGGTATTACCCCGCCTCCTGCCGGTTACTGGCGAGAAATTCAGGCCGTGCTCAGGCGGTACGACGTTCTGCTAATCGCCGACGAGGTAATCTGCGGATTCGGCCGGACGGGCGCGGATTTTGGCAGCACTCTCTACGACATGGAGCCAGATCTGGTCACGGTCGCAAAGGGTCTGACTTCCGGTTACGTACCGCTGTCCGGAGCGATCGTTGGCGAGAAGGTATACGCCGTCATGGAAGAAGCCGCCGATCGGATCGGTGCGTTCTCCCACGGGTACACGTACTCCGGCCATCCGATCGCGGCCGCTGCTGCCAACGCAGTTCTTGATATTGTCGAAAAGGAGCGATTGAGCGACCGCGCAAGGACGGTGGGTGCGCACTTCCAAAAGCGGCTTAACGAGCGGTTTGCCCAGCTGGAAATCGTTGGAGAAGTGCGAGGCGTCGGCCTGCTTGGAGCCATTGAGTTCGTCGCCGATCGCCAGACCAAACGGCGATTTGATCCAGAGCTCAAGGTGGGCGCTCGCATCTCGAAGGCTGCTCGGGATCTCGGGTTGATTGCACGTGCCATGCCGCACGGAGACATTCTTGGCTTCGCACCACCTTTGGTCGTTTCCGAAAGCGAAATCGATGAGATCGTCGATCTCGCGTATCGGGCGACCAAGCAGGTGATGGATGAACTCACTAATGTGAAGTGAGTGGACAGGTGATGTGAGCGAGTTCCCGAAAGTCCCGCCTTCGCGGGAGCTGGGATGTTGACAAACGTGGATGCTCGCCGATCACCCTTCGCACCGTGTGATTGGCGAGCTCACACACATTAGACCCCCGTCACCCAGTCGACTTGCAACGCGCCCCGAGCGCAGCGAAAGGGCGATCCCGAAGCAAAGCGGGACCGGTCCCCGCAAGCCGAACTCCGGACAGGGATTGGCACCCGGCATCCGCGTGAGGGCGGGTGCGGGAATTCGGATAGCTTTAGGCCCGGTCGCCGCGTTCAGGAGAGTTAAAGGGCCGTTGAAGGAGCGCGTCCACGCATACCGGTCAGAAACACGCGGCGGTTCAGCAATCTTTTCCGAATTCATGCAGGTTATCGGCCTTTTGCGCAAAAATCCTGCGTTGCGACCCGCTTACAATTGACCCACACTCATCAATCTAGAACTAGGGAAAGCGCCATGGCAAATGCAGCACGAGCGTCATCGTCAAGCCCAGTGAACCGCGATCAGCTGCCGACCGTCCAGGGGGCAATCGCTTTTGTCCGCCGCTCCCCGGACGACAAGGCTCCCGAGGTCGTCGTACCGAATTACAACGTTCCCCTGGGTTACGGCAGTTATGACGTGCAAATCCGGAATGCGCGCCCGATCGTGGATGAGCTCTGTCTTGATCGGGAAGGCTTCACTCTCATTCAGCGCAAGGCCCCTTGGGCGAACGAGTCCGACCCGGATGTTATGCGCGACAAGTATCTGGAAGACATGGTCCCTTTCATCAAGGACTACTTCAATGCATCCTGGGTAGTTCCCAAGAAAGATGCGGTTATTGTTCGCACGCCGGGCGCGCCGCTTCCGGCTGGAGAGGGGCATCGCGCTCTGGTAAGAAATAGCGCCGCCGGCTTTGCTCACGTGGACTATTCACCAATCGCTGGGCCTGTGATTGCTGCGCGCGAAGATCAAATTCAGGGCATTCCAATCCGGGCCTACTCTCGCATGCTGATTATTCAAGCTTGGCATGCTCTGTCGCCGGCTCCCCAGGACTTCCCGCTCGCGATGTGCGATGGCAGTACTGTGTTGGATACTGATCTCGTTGAGACGGTCTACGAGGGCTTTGGCATCAAGCATAAGACCTGGCACGTCCACTACAGTCCTCTTCACCGCTGGTATTACTTCCCTGAAATGACGCCAGACGAGTTCATCCTGTTTAAAGGCTATGACTCTGAAGACAGGTGCAATCCGAGGGGGGCACACTCGGCCTTTGACAATCGTCGCGCCTACCCCAATGCAAAGCCCCGCAGGAGCGTCGAAGGTCGCTTCTTCGTCTACTACGACTAAGCGACATGCCGTCCTCCCGCTCTACGACTGTTGCCGAGAGCGTACGCGGGCCTTAACCGCCGTTTCTGACTGCACGAGCGCGGCCGCGCTGGCGTGGCGCTCGATTGCAGCGGGCTTGCCTGAACCTCAAACCGGCGGTCGACTGCTTGCCTAACCGACGGCGGACCCGAGCAGCTTCCACCTACGGTATTCACAAAGACTACTTGCAAGGATGCAATGGTGGGACGTGCCGCTTAGCTCCGATCGTTGCCTGAAGTGATTTGATTGTTCCTGTGTAGCTGACCAGGCGATGTTTGCGAAAAATGAGACTCCATTGTCTGATGATCTTGAGGACACTTCACTAGAGATGCGACTGACCATGTAATCTTAGTTCAAGGGGAACGTCATGACCAAACACGTATCGTGTGTCGATCTAGTTCGTGGCCTGAGCCGGCGCTCGTTGCTAAAGTCAACCGCCGGTCTACTCAGCGTTCCCTTTGTCGCCAAAAGTACGACCGCATGGGCACAGGAAAAGCTCGCCGGTGCTGGACAGGTCGTTGTGTTCTCGTTCGGCGGTTCATACACGGAAGGACTGCGCAAATACGTCTATGATCCCTTCACAAAAGCGACAGGAATCTCGGTCGTCGACGTGACAGCCGATTTTTCCGAGCCGCAAGTGCGAGCAATGAACCAAGCTGGACGCGTCGATTGGGACACCGCAATTGTTCAGGCATACAACTATCCTGACATGCACAAAGCTGGGATGTTCGTGCCCATTGAGTATGGGTTGTGGGACGATGAAGCACTCAAGGGGACGCCAGAGAAGGCGCGTCTCACGGACGCGGTCGTCTCATATGGAACGGCGACGCTGCTTGCGTACGATGAACGGGTCTTTCCGAAGAGCGGACCGAAGAACTGGGCAGATTTCTGGAATGTTAAGGACTTCCCTGGGCCTCGGGGCCTTCTCGGCGCTAACGCAAGGAGCAACATCCAAGCTGCGCTTGCGGCCGACGGCGTTCCGGTTTCAGATCGGTGGCCGCTGACGGGTGAGAAGCTGGACAGAGCATTCAAGAAATTGGACGAGATCAGACCGCACGTGGCGAAATGGTGGACGGCAGGCGGAGAACCGCCCCAGCTGCTTCTGAACCGCGAATACGTGATGACCAACTGTTATGATGGCCGGGCTATTACCGCTATTCGCCAAGGCGCGCCTATTCGCATCGTGTGGGACGGAGCACCGATAACCTATAACTATTGGACGGTGCTCAAAGGCGGCCCCAATAACCAAAACGCGCAAAAGCTGATTGCATTTGTGAATCGGGCGAAGATCGCCGCCGCCTCAACACTCGCCCTTGGCTATCCAGGTCCAAATATTAACCAGCTTCTGCATCTGCCGCCGGATCTGGCTCCGTTGCTTAGCATTAACGAGGAGAATTCATCGAAATTGGCGGTCGAGGATTCCGCTTGGCTCGCCGCCAAGCGTCCCGATGGCAAGTCGAATGCGGATTATATCCAGGACAGGTGGTTGGCTTGGCGAGCCCGTTAGCGGCCGCAAGCTATCACTGCAAAGCGAGATTGATCGCTACAACTTTGTCTCCGGCCCTGCTCGGGTGCAAAGCTGGCTGTCCGACAGGGAGCCCTCGCAGACGATCCTTGCCATCTAGCACAGAGCGGCGGCATCGTCGTCGGCCTCTCCATGCTAAGCAACCCATGATCGGCGGAAAAGCCTCGAGCCCAGCCTCCCGCTCCGGCGAGTGGGCTTCCCAGAGCCGATGGCTAATTGAAGGCGAGCCCGTCGCGCGATAATCGTCACGCATCAAAACTGCTCAAAGGCGAGTGGCCGCGCTGAAACTTTGCCATGCGGCCACAAGCCTGGCAAAATACTGCGCGAGAGTCAGGGTAGCGTCTGAGAAACATCAACCGGTCTGCCTGTGCGCTTCTTAGCGACGAAAGTCGAGACCGCGCTAGTCGCTCTTGGAATGGTCTTCCAGCCTCGGACATAACACTTGGATTGATACGAGAGAAATTATGACAGGACATACTGATCTTCTGTCGCTCGACCTAATCGACCAGCTACCCTTCACCCCAGCGGAATACGATGGGCGTCTTGCGGCTTGCCGGGCGGCAATGCGGGAGCGCGAGATCGACTACCTCGTCCTCAACTCGCCCGAAAACATCTATTATCTTTCGGGGTTCATCACCCGGGGATACTACGTTTTCCAGGCGCTGGTCGTAACGCACCCCAGTGAGCCGGTTCTGGTGGTTCGTCGCTACGAAAAAGTCAACGTCGAGCGGCTTTCCTACTATGGAGGTGCCGCGATTTGGCAGGACACCGATGTTCCGGCGGAGGTGCTTGCGCCGACGCTGTCTGATTTGGGTACGGCGGGGAAAACCATCGGTGTGGATGCAAACTCGGTCTTTTTTCCGGTGAGCGCATATGAAACGTTGCGCACCGCCTTGCCCGAAGCCAAGTTCGTCAATGGATCGGGAGCCATGGGGGGGCGCGCCATCAAGTCCCCGCAAGAGATTGCTTACATTCGTCGCGCAGCTGAAGCGCGGAACGTAGGTTTTAAGGCCGCGCAGCAAGCCGCACATCCTGGCCGAACCGAGAATGACGTAGCGGCGGCATTCCATCACGCGGCGATCTCCGCCGGGAGTGAGTATATGGCCGGCCCACCGTATATTGTATCCGGTCCACGCACCGCCCTGCCGCATGGAACTTGGGCTGGTCGACGAATCGAGAAGGGTGACCTCGTCCAGGTCGAGGGATCGGCTAATTGGAGGCGCTACAGCGCGTCGCTCATGCGAACCTGGTCCATGGGCAAGCCAAGTGATGATATTCGGAGGGCGGCCGACGCATCCGAAGCCGCGCTCGACGCGGCGATCGCTGCGATCAGACCGGGTTCAACCAGCGGCGACGTCGATGCGGCCTGTCGGAGCGCCGTGGCTCGCGCGGGTCTCTCGCACGCATTCGTCCATCGAACCGGCTACTCCGTGGGGGTCGGAATCTGTCCGGGCTGGGGCGAGGGCGCGATTATGGATCTAAAGGAGGGAGATTCGCGCGTGCTCGAACCCGGCATGGTTTTCCATATCGTACCGGTGCTTTTCCCCGAGCCAAGTGCGAGCGTTGGAGCTAGCGCATTGGTAGTCGTGACAGAGACGGGTGCCGAAATCATTTCCGATTACTCTCGCCAGCTGCAAGCTGGATGACCATTTGACAGCCGCGAGTTGTGCAGCTCGCAACGCGAAGTCGAATATTCGCTGCACCAGTACTGGCCCGATCGGTATCGGGCAGCAACAACAATCGACTGACGAAATCGGAGCCGAAAGTGTCTCAATTCAGGGTGGTGACGCCGAAGGGCGCGAGCTTCACGGTCGCGGGCGGCGACTATTCCTACGAGCGCGAGGCGCTCGATCCGATCGACGCCGAGATCGTCGAGGCGCCGGCCGACGAGGCCGGGTTCATCGCCGCCGCGAAGACAGCGGACGCCATCTACGCCAAGGGCATCCCGATCACCAGGACCATCATCGACGCGCTGGAGAACTGCAAGGTCATTACGCTCGGCTCGGTCGGCGTCGACAGTGTGGACATCAAGGCCGCGACCGCCCGCGGCATCCCCGTCACCAACATCCCGGATACGTTCATCGAGGAAGTCGCCGACCACGCCATGATGCTGCTGCTCGCCGGCTTTCGCCGGCTGGTCGAGCAGGACAAGATGGTGCGCAGCGGTCGCTGGGCAGAGGGCCGGCCGGCACTCCTGAAAATCCCCCGGCTGATGGGCCAGACGCTCGGCTTCATTTCGTTCGGCCGCGTCGCGCGTGCGGTGGCAAAGCGTGCCGCCCCCTTCGGCTTGCGCATGATGGCCTACGATCCCTTCATCTAGGAAACGCTGATGTCCGACCACGGCGTGATTCCGGCGACGTTGAACGAGGTGCTGTCGCAGTCCGACTTCGTGTCGATGCACGCGCCCGCGCGGCCCGAAGTGCATCACATGCTGACCGAGAAGCACTTTCGGCAGATGAAGAAGGGCTCGGTCTCCATCAACACCGGCAGCGGCGCCACAGTGGACGAGGAGAGTCTGATCAAGGCGCTGCAAGAGGGCTGGATCGCGCACGCCGCGCTCGACGTGCTGGAGAAGGAACCGCCCTCGCACAACAATCCCATCCTCGGGATGGAGAACGTCACCTTGACCGCTCACGTCGCCTCGGCCTCGGCACGGTTCGACGAGGCGCGCAAGCGCCGGGTGGGCTACGAATTGTCACTGGTGCTTCAAGGCATGTGGCCGGTAAGCTGCGTCAATCCGTCGGTGCTGCAAGACACCGCGCTCCGCCGCTGGCAGCCCGTCAGCATGGACCGCGGCCCGAACAGCTAAGGCGGTGCACGGGTTGGCGCGTCCGGCGCTTGGCGGGTTCGCGAGCGTCTTTGCTCTCACGCTTTCGTCCGCTTGGAGTTAAGCTGTGATAGGACTCGCCTGAACTGACGCTTAGGGCGCACTCGCTTTGAAACGCCACCGAGTAGCCGGCCTGCATCAGGTCGATGTATGGATACCGTTCGTTCGCGCCGTCAGTCTTTGGCGCGAGGGGACCACTTTTGGGACTCAGAGAATGCATAGATGGATCCGCCCTTATGGCTACCAACAAAAAGGCCGGCAATGTCCCGCCGCTTCTCCTCGATGAAGCGGCGCACCATGCGGGCGTTCCGCTCAGAAAGCCGAGACCACGGGATATCGTCGACTTGGTAGATGGCTTCGGCCGGCGCAGCCGGACCGGGTACGAAACTCCCGCGATAAATGATGTGATTGTGTGACTTCTCGTCCTCGAAAACTCCGAACAGGAAATCAACTGACGCGCTTATGTCAAGCGATGCCAGCGACCCAACCAAGCTGCCTTTGTCGGACGCGTCACCAACCGAAAATCCCGCCGGAAATCGTAGCTCCTCGTCTTTGTCTCCGAAAAGAAGAATGGAGTTGTTCCATTCCAGCAGCGCGCCAATGCGCGGCGCCTTGCCGACCAGTTCAATCGCCTCATGGGTCAACGTGGGAAACACGTATGAGCCTCTGCAGAAACCAAGCGGGTTGCCCGTGTTCACGGTGAAGTCACTGACCTCGCCAAGTATGATCAGGTGGTCGCCGGCATCGATCAGCCGATCGGTTGAACAATGAAGGACGACCAAACTCTCCCTTATGATTGGGCAGCCCTCCGGGGACGGTGTCCAATGGTCGTCCTTAAACTTCTCCTTTGACTTGGAGGCGAACAGATTTGACAGATTTCGCTGCTGGTCCGACAGAATGTTCACGATAAACTTTGATCCGCAAAAGAATGCTCCAACGCTCGAAGCAGTTTTCGACATGCAGACTAGGATGAGCGCAGGGTCCAGCGATACGGACGTAAATGAATTGGCTGTAAAGCCTCTTGGCTCATTTAGGGGGTCAAGGGCGGTAACAACGGTCACCCCCGTAAGGAAGTTCCCCAACGCCTTTCTCAACGCCTTAACGTCCATATTCGACATCATGTTCTCCGCGCGGGATGATCGGGCCGCACCAGATCGCAGATAGTTAGTTCGGCCATCCATTGCTTCGATCTGATCACGCGAGCTCGAGGTTTTCGCGTAATGTGGAGCCAGAGTATTCCGATCGAAACAGACCGCGCTCCTGTAGAATCGGAACGACGCCTTCCAAGAAGTCGTCGAGACCGCCCGGCATGTACGAAGGTTGAATGTTGAAGCCGTCCCCAGCGCCGGCATTGAACCACGCCTCCAGGTCTCTAGCGATTTCCTCGGGGGTGCCGGCGACAATCCGATGTTGTCCTAGCGCCATTTCCTGGCAGAGCCGTCGAATGGTCCATTTCGACGCGACCGCCCTATCGGCCATTGCTTTCACCGAGCTTGTCGTAGCCATTTCCTTGAGATCGCTGGGGACGACATCATCGAGGTCGTATTTCGCTATTTCCCCGAATTGCAACGTGACCCGGCCCATTTCCTTGATGGGATCCGCGATCTTGCGAAGCAAGTCCAGCTTATCGTGAACCTCGCCTTTTGTCTTTCCGACGATCGGCTGGATTCCCGGAATGACTTTCACGGCATTTTCATCGCGACCGTATCGCTTGGCGGCTTCACGAACCAGCTGCCTTTGCTGGATAGCGGCATCCATCTCGAGCGGAACTGTGTAGACGGCGTCTGCGAACTCGCCGGCAAATTCGATCCCCGCGCCTGATTCTCCAGCCTGAAACAGCAAGGGCCTACCTTGAGGTGAAGGGCTGGCTGTGAGAGGACCCGCAACTCGGAAAAATTTACCCCGATGATTGAGAGCGCAAACTTTGTCGGGATCGAAGAACAGCCCAGATTCCTTTGCGAACAAAAACGCGTCCTTGTCCCAACTTTTCCACAGACCCAGGAGAACAGTCACAAATTCATGGGCGCGGCCATATCTATCCGCGTGTGAGAGGGGCGTACTCAAACCAAAGTTTGCCGCCTCGGTAGGCCGATAAGAAGGGACCACGTTCCAAGCAGCACGGCCGTGACTGATGTGGTCCAGTGAGGCGAACATGCGTGCGACGCTGTAGGGTTCATGGTAACTGGTGGAGCACGTCGCAACCAGGCCGATTTTGCGGGTGGAAACCGCGATGGCCGCCATGGCCGTGAGAGGTTCGAGGAAAATATTGTCGTGCCCGCGACCAATCGCTCCGACGGGCTGATCCGACATCGAAAGCGCCGCGAGGTTGTCTGCCAAAAATACGAAGTCGAGCTTGGCTGCTTCGGACTTCCTCGCCAAATCGATATAGAATTCAATCGATTCTTGAAGTGTTGGGTCAACCTCTGGGTGCCGCCAAGCCGACGCATTGTAGCCGAGCCCTTTGATTGACGCCCCCAAGATCATCATTCGACGTGGCATGCGCGTTTCCCTCTGTATTTCGGAGTGACGTGTGACTTCGCCAAGGCATCAGGGTGGGGCGTTCCCGCGCGGCGCTTGCGTCAATACGACCAAGCCCTCCTGGGGAACGGCTCCCTCAAAAACTCGTAAGCTCAAACTATTCCATCGAATGCGAAGGAAACCAGCGCATTGCGCGGATTCTCCGCACAAAAGCAGCAAATTCCCGGCCGGACAGGAGCTTTCTCTTTGGCACCGAAGGCTTCTACGCGTTTTCACTCGGTTCGCTTGGCCCGCCGTCGTGCAGGCGGTTCGTTAAGCGTCGCTAAGTGGAGCGTTCTGCATCAGAGAGTCGGATCATAGCCGACCCGGACCAACGATTTCCCGAAGTTTTCACCCTTCAGCATATCGGTGAAGGCAGCCGGAATGACCTCAATGCCTTCGCGGATGTCTTCGCGATAGCGCACCTCACCGGAAGTTACCCAGGGCTCAACTTCGCGCAGGAAAGTGTCGTGCCAGCCTTCTACATAATCCGCCACGGAAAGATCTTGCACGCGGACACCTCTCGCCTCGGCTCGTGCCTTCTCCTGCGCCGCAGGATTCAGAGAGATATCCTCGCCATAGTGGGCGATCAGACCGCAAATGGTCATCCGCGCGCCTTGGTTGAACAGCGGCAAGACACCATCGAACACGTGACCGCCAACATTCTCGAAATAGAGGTCTACACCGCCTGGGCACGCCGCCGCGAGATCCTGCGCGAAAGTGGCGGACAGGTGAGATACACAAGCGTTAAAGCCAAGTTCACGCGTGACGTAAGCGCACTTCTCCTCACGGCCGGCGATCCCGACCACATGCGCGCCGCGCTGACGCGCGAATTGGCCGGCGAGCTGACCCACACCGCCAGATGCAGCCGAGATGACAGCCGTTTCACCGGGGCGGGGCTCGCACTGGAGGATCACCCCGGCGTAAGCGGTGAGTCCCAGCATTCCGAGCACACCCAGTGCGTAGGAGATTTTGCCTTGCGCCGGATCGATTTTGCGCGGCACCATGTAGCTCGGCCGCGCAACGCCTTCGCCCATCAAACCGTATTCTGCCCAGCCGTTGGTGTTGAACACGAAGTCGCCGGGCGAAAGTCCTTTGATGCAGCTTTCGATGACCTGCGAGACAGTCCGGGCGTGGCAGGGCTCGCCAGGCACGTCGATGCCCCGGGCCTTGTACCGCCACTGGTACGGATCAAGTGACACATAGATCGTCCGCGTGAGCGCCTGCCCTTTCGCTGGAATCGGAACCGGCGCTTCCCGCAGTTCGAACGTGTCCAACTTTGGCCAGGCCCCGAGGGGCTTATCCGAAAGCGTCCAATAGCGCGATCTCACTTCCATCTCTCCTAGCTCATCCGAATCTTCTGGCGTTCGGAATACCGCAGCCAATATGACGGCGATGACCAATTTGAGGTTTGTCTCACGCGGATAGGCCGTGGCTTTCGTGCATAAAAACTGGCCGCTCGTAGCTGCTGCAAGAGCTATGACGAATGCCGAACCTCGAGGGAACACGCGGCCGCCTTCACCGACGTCGCGATTGGCCTAGCTTAACCCAATGAATGGTCTCCGGATCAACCCAGCTACAAAAAACTCGACCATCGAGGTAAAGTCAAACACCGGAATGCCTGTGACTTGCTGGACCGCCGCAGCGTACGGTGGAAGCTCGGAGCATTCGAACAGCAACATTCCAATGTCGGGCCTTCGCTTGAGCAGAGTGACCGTCGCATCAACTGTTTCACGTTCGACTGATCGGACGTCAAGGTCGCCGCTCGGTCTCACGAAAGCGGCGGCGAATGCGGGAGCGTCCTCAAGCCCGGCGACGACAACACGCTTCGAAATGGCTGATAATCCGGCTGCGTCCAACAGGTCCGCGCTTAGCGAAGACGCATTCGCAGTAATGATCCCAAGAGCTTTCTCTCGAGGAAGCATTCTTTCCAGGAATGGACCAAGAAGAAGACTCGAAAGAAGCACGGGCACCTCGACGGCGGCGCGGACGACATCCTGATAGCGCACCATGAAGCCACAATTGGAGGTGATCAGTTGTGCGCCGTCGCGCTCGAGCTCAATCGCCGCCTGGGCGACCGCTGCTTTCATTTCGACATCGGGTGCTCCGAGAAGGCGCTCGAAGGTGAGTTCGGGGATCGTCTTATAGCGCACCGGCACCGTCCAGGTGGAGGCATTGCCGACACTTCCTGGAATGAAGGGACGAATGCCAGGGCGATCGACCCGCTGCAGCTGCAAGATGCCGACTGGAGCGCCATAGAACGACTGCCCCGGTTTAAGAGAAGCCACTCGGCGATTAGTGCCAGGAAATGAAAACTCGCTCATTGTTTCGATCCATCTCGAGGGGGTTGTTGTCCGATGCGCGGACAGGCCCGAACGTAACAACGGAAGTCTAAGGTCTGATCGAGGGACGAAAGCTGCAGAATCCTATGGCTATCGAAAGAATAATGCGAGCTGCGGCTTTTCGCGCACGTTTCACGCATCATCTGCCGCATCCCGGCACATTGCGGATCATCAATTTGGAAACTTCCACGATAGCCAATGGTGCGCAGTGTGTCGAAAGCTGTCACCGCGCACTGTCCGCTTGCAGAATTTCCGCAGTCATCCGCTGGTTTTCGGAGCTATCATGCGCCGAACCAACTTAAGATGGTCTCCTGTAGTCGAAACAGAATGCGGGAGCAAACAAATGGGAACCGGCACTGAAGCATTGCCTCTGACTCGGACCAGCCGGGATCAGCTCAAGACGGTAAAAGGCACGCTGGCCTTTGCTCGTCGCTCACCCGAGGAAAAGGCTCCTGAACACAGCTATTCGCGAAGCGAGATACCTGCGGTCACGTACGATGTCACGATTCGGGATGCGCGCTCGATCGTAAATGAGCTCAGCCTTGACAAAGAAGGGTTCACACTCGTCCAGCACAATTTGTCGTGCGCGAACGAGCAGAATTCGGATGTCATGCGCGACAAATATCTGGAAGAAATGGTTCCGTTCATCAAGGACTATTTCAAGGCATCATGGGTCGTGCCGAAAAAAGACGCCGTCATTATACGCGCCCGCGGTGAACAACCTACAGGTATGAACGAGGAGCGCGCCCTCGTCACGAATGAGGTTTCCGGCTTTACTCACGTGGACTACTCGGCAATCGCTGCTCCGATGATGGCTGCGCGCGAGAACCAGCTTCAGAATATTCCGATCCAACCGTATTCTCGTCTGATGGTCATTCAGACCTGGCATGCCCTCTCGCAACCTCCGCAGGACTTCCCGCTGACCTTGTGCGATGGCACCACAGTCATGGATACTGATCTTGTCCATACCCACCACGACAGACATGGAATCAGGCATGGTATGTGGCGGGTCCACTACAGCCCTCTTCATCACTGGTACTATTTCTCAGATATGAAGCCTGGCGAATTCATCCTGTTTAAAGGGTACGACAGCAAGGTTGATTGTAATCCGCGATCTGCTCACGTCTCCTTCGACAACCGTCTTGCCTTTCCCAAGGCCAACCCTCGCAAGAGCGTCGAATGTCGTTTCTTCGTCTACTTCGAGTAGCGGCCAAGGCGGTGATCAGGGACATCGGACAGTCTACGAGAAGAGAAGGCGATTTTAGATGACAACGGTTCTTATTACCGGTGCCAACAGGGGCATCGGTCTCGCTCTCGCCCAGCAATATGCTGCCGCTGGAGCCAAGGTATTCGCGGCCTGCCGCGATCCAGCCAAGGCCGAGGAGCTCCAGAAACTAGCAAACTCGACTAGCGGGCGCGTGCGGGTCATGCTTCTCGACGTAGCTCACGAAGCTTCGATCGCCGCCCTCAGTGATATCCTCGGTGCTGAGCCGATCGATATTCTCATCAATAACGCCGGTATCAATGGCCCTCGGCAAAAAGGTCTGTCTGTCGACCAGATCGAAGCTGAAAGCTGGCTCGCAACGATGCACGTCAACGCGTTCGCGCCCATGTTCATCGCCCAAACCTTTCGCGAAAACTTGAAGGGTAGCGCTGAAAAGAAGCTCGTCGCGATCACCAGCATCATGGCATCAACTGCGGCGGCAGGCGGCGGCAATTACGCCTATCGTGCATCCAAGGCGGCGCTGAACAATGGCTTCCGCGGGCTATCGCGCGACTGGGCGGGTGACGGAATCCTTGTCGCGCTACTCAACCCGGGCTGGGTCCAAACAGACATGGTTGCTGGCCAAGTCGCTTATATCTCGGCAGATGAATGCGCACGCGGGCTCATCAGCCGGATCGCCGAGCTGACGCCTGGCACGAGCGGCGTATTCCAAGACTACAGAGGTGTTGAGTGCCGCTGGTGAGCGCGCAGCCAAATCTTGAGTGTGGCGAGCGTGAGCAACTACCGCGCCAGATGCGGCAGTTGCCCCTCCTTCCCGAACAGAAGCCCCATAAGCTCATTGTAATTCTGCGGCACAGTGGGTGCCGAATTGACAGTGAGCAACCGCTGTAGTCCCATTCAGTCGAGTGCCACTGATTAGAGTAGATCAGGCGGCCACGCCTGGAATCACAAACAGGCGATTGCGTGTGCTTAGCAAGCTCTCGAAAATCGCTTGACCGGCCTGATGCGCCAGCTCGAGAGGCACGGCGACGTCGCTGTTGGGGCGCTACGAACTGCTGCGTCTGTCACAAGCGGCCGCGACCGCTGCGAGCCAACACTTTCGGCAATTCGAACTCGGCAACTTAGCTGACTTCAAAAAGCTCCCGTGGTGCACGGGTCAATGCTTCGGAACCTGATTCAGTAACTCGAAATGTCTCGCTAATGACATAACCGAAGTCCTCATCAATCCAGTTACCCAGCATCAGGTGGAAGGTCATGTTCGGCTTTAACTCCGTCATGTCGCCATCCATAAGGCTCGCGGTTGACTCCAGCCAATCAATCCCGATGGCGTAGCCACATCGCGACTGCTTCCTGAAGCCGTGCTTTTCGATCGTGCGGTAGAACGCGTTGGCTACGTCGCTGCAGGTAGCGCCAGGTCGGACGATATTAAGCGCGGCTTCCAGGCCGGAGAGCTCTGCCTCATGCAAGCGGCGCAGGCGATCAGGCAGGCGATCAGATGGTGCGCCTACGGAGAAGGTACGCATGATGGCGGCAACATAGCCGTGGCGCACGCCGCCGAGTTCAAGGTTGACCTGTGACCCGTGACGAATGACGTCTTCACTCCAGCGAATGTGGCACGTACCTGTGCGGGGCGAAGAGCAGAAGAACATGTTGGCAAAATCCGTGCCTGGGTTGCCATTGGCACCGCGCGCAAGTGTCGCGGCGATCTCGGCCATGGCGTCCGCCTCCCTCACGCCCGGCCGAATGACTTCTGTCGCACGCATGATTGCTGCGTCCGCAATAGCTGCAGCCTCCCGCATGACCGATATCTCGAGATCGGACTTAACAGTTCGAATCCAGGCTACAGTTTTCGTGCAATCCACCAGGATCGCTTTTGGCAGCCGTACTTTGAACTTTTCTGCTGCCCGAGCCGAAAGGTCGCCCAGCTCGAGCCCCAAGCCACGGTTGGTCACACCAAGTTCATGGAGGAAGTCGATCACCATGTCGAACCCATCCACGTCGCCGTTACCGACAAGATTTTCTGGATAGCCAACCACGTTCTCACGCGCGAGAAATGACTGATGGATTGCTGCTGGCGCGTCCATGCGACGCAAGATAAACGTGGGTTCCTCTTTTTGATTCGACACGACCAAAGCTTGCGGGACGTAAGCTGATCTGGCTGTATAGCCAGTCAGGTATGTGATACTGCGCGAGTTGCTCAGGACGACTGCATCGATTCCGCGCCGTGACATTTCTGATTTCACTGCAGCAAGCCTTCGCAGGTATTCTGATCGCGGGAATGCCTGTGGTCCTTTGCTGATCATCATTGTCATGGCTCCATCGGATCTCGTATCTCGAGAGTCGGGCGCGACCCAGTACGAGATCGTCATCGTACTGGGCGCTTGCAGCTCAATTTCATTGATGTATGACGGTCGGCCGCTGAAATTCTGCAATTGGGCTGCCGGTCGAACTGCGGCTATCATCTTTGACCGATTTGCCAGGGCGACGCGTCCCGGGCGAGCTGATCGGGAGTGCCTGTTCCGTGCTGCAAACGTTGGTACCCGCTGAATTCCCTCACCCCACAGCTGGTGAGCTTCGGTTTACTCAGATCCAAAACCCTAGGCTCTCTGATTGCGATCTGATCAAGCCCGAATAGGCGAGGATACATTCACTTCGACTATTCACTTCCGGTGAGGCGGCTGACCAGACAAATCCGAGAGGGCGATTGGACAGCGGAAGGCGGTGTCTACGGACCGGCGAGCCCAGCGGATGGCGAAAAACACACTTCTTTTCTAAGCTGCTGCAGTATTTCATCGAGATCCTCCCGATTTTTGCGTAATTTCGGAGCTTGGGGAGCTTTTAATTGATCTATGGCGACGCGCACTAAGATCGATCTTGTTTATCTATTGGCCGGAGGGTGTCATGACAAAACGAGCTTCTGAGGAGTGTCCACGAGCGGTGAGCCGACGCTCGGTTCTTCAATCGGCGGCGGCCTTGTTGAGCGTACCGTTCGTGGCCAAGGCGACGGCGGCCTTTGCACAGGAGAAGCTCGCCGGCAGCGGCGAGGTCGTCGTGTTCAGCTATGGCGGGTCGTTCACCGAAGGTATTCGCAAGCAGGTCTATGAGCCGTTCACGAAGGCGACGGGGATCTCTGTTGTGGACGTGATCGCGGATTTTTCCGAGCCGCAGGTGCGGGCCATGAGCCAGGCCGGACGGGTCGATTGGGACACCGCCTTCATCCAGGCTTACAACTATCCGGCGATGCACGAGGTCGGCATGTTTCTGCCGATTGATTACAGTCTGTGGGACGAGGAGTCGCTGCAGGGTACGCCCAAAACGGCCCGGCACGACGATATGGTCGTTGGTCTGCAAACCGCGACCCTGCTCGCTTATGATCAGCGCTCGTTCCCAAAGGATGGTCCGAAGAACTGGGCGGACTTTTGGGATGTCAAGACATTCCCGGGGCCGCGGGGGCTCGATGCTCCTCTCGGCAAGCGGAGCATCTTGTTTGCGCTGATCGCAGATGGCCTCGCTCACGACGACATCTGGCCGCTGACAGACGACAAGATCGACCGAGCGCTGAAGAAGCTCGACCAGATCAAGCCACAGGTGGCGAAGTGGTGGACGGCAGGAGGGGAGCCCGCACAGAAGCTCATCAATCGCGAATACGCGATGGCGAGCTGCTACGATGGCCGTGCCATCGCCGCCATCCAGCAGGGCGGCCCCGTTCGCATTGTGTGGGAGGGCGCCTATATGAATCAGAACTACTGGACGGTTCTCAAAGGCGGCCCGAACAGCAAAAACGCGCAAAAGCTGATCGCGTTCGTAAACCGCGCCCAGATCGCTGCGGGATTTACGCAAGGGACCGGCTATCCCGGCCCGAATACCAACCAGCTCAAATATTTGCCGGCGGAGCTGAACCCGCTTGTCAGCATCAACCCGCAAAATGCCACCAAGTATGTTCTTGAGGACTCTAGCTGGCTTGCGGCCAAGCGTGCGGACGGCAAGACCAATGCAGATCATGTTCAGGAGCGGTGGCTGGCATGGCGGACACAATGAGCTCAATCACACTCGAGGGGCGCTCGTCCTTGCCACCTCCCGCGGCCCGGCCCACCCCGTGGGCCTGGCTGCTGCTGCCCGGAAGCATCTATCTCCTGACGCTTTTCGTGGTCCCCCTCGTTGGGCTGTCATTGCTTGCTTTTGGCATGCCAAACTGGACCTTGGCAAACTTCCTGCGTATCGCTGAGACCCCGGCCTACCTGTCCGTGTTCCGCACCACCGTGCAGATCAGCGTTTCGGTGACCGCGCTCGCCTTCATCCTCAGCTATCCCATCGCCTACGCCCTGGCAACCAGGGGGGCGATACTGCGCACGCTCCTGCTCGTCGCGGTCGTGCTGCCGTACTTCAGCAGCGCGCTGGCGCGGACCTTCGCCTGGATCCTACTTCTCGGCCGCAACGGGGTCGTTAACGGATTCCTGCTCGAACTCGGCTGGGTCTCCCAACCGGTCGCCTTGCTCTACAACCGCTTCGGCGTCATCGTAGGCATGACCCACATCATCATGCCCCTGATGATCCTGCCGATGTATACGGTGATGTCGGGCATCGACCAGAAGCTGCTGCGTGCGGCAAGGGCCAACGGGGCGAGCCCGATCGCCGCTTTTCTTACCGTCTTCCTGCCACTCAGCCTGCCGGGTGTCGTCGCCGGGGTGCTGCTCGCCTTTATTTATTGTCTAGGCTTCTACATCACGCCAGCCTTGCTCGGCGGCGTATCCGATCTCACCATTACGATGGCGATCAGCTCCCAGATCGTAGACCAGCTTAATTGGAATTTTGGTTCCGCACTGGCCATGGTCCTGCTGGCAGTCGTCCTATTCATGCTGTGGATCGGCTCGCGGTTCTTCCCCATCGAGCAGCTTCTGGGATTCTCGGATCAACAGGCCGGAGCGGGCAGGCCGGTGCGGCGACAGCTCGGCACGCAATTATTTATGCGCGTAGGCTCCGCCGCCAACACGATTGATCGTTGGCTGCCTTCGTTTGGCGGCCGGGGTATTCCGATCCTGGCCGGCTTACTGGGAATGCTTCTCTTGCTGCCGGTCCTGGTCGTTGCGTATCTGTCGTTCAGCTCTTCTCCCTACTTCGTCTTCCCCGTGCCGGGATACTCGCTGCGCAACTACTACGGCTATTTTTCCAATTCATTGTGGATACGTGCAACGTTTGCCAGCGTGCGCGTAGCCGTGATGACGACCGGTTTGGCTACCTTGCTCGGGGGCATGCTTGCCTTCGGGTTGTCGCGCGGCAATATCCGTGGTCGCGGAGCAATGGTCGCGCTTGTGCTCTCACCTATTATCATGCCGACCATCGTCGTGGCGGTCGCGACCTATTTCCTGTTGGTGCAGGTGGGTCTTCAGGGTACCGAATTTGGATTGGCGCTTGGCCATACCGTTCAGGCCATTCCGTTCGTAGTAGTGATCGTAGTCGCTAATCTGCGCGATCTTAACCCGACATACGAGCGGGCCGCCCGCAGCCTGGGGGCCAATCCTCTGGCCACCTTCCGAACCATCGTCGCCCCGCTGGTTATGCCGGCCCTGATCGTCGCCGCCTTCTTCGCTTTCCTGACCTCGTTCGACGATGTCGTCTACGTGCTGTTTCTCGGGATCGGAAGGATAACGACCCTACCGATGCGCATGTGGGACGGGATCAACCAGGACATTAATCCCACCATTGCGGCCGTGGCGACGCTGCAGATGGCGTTCGCGGCGCTCGTCATCGTGGCGGGCACTCTGGTAGGCCAACAAAAGAAAAACCGGACGGCCCGGACCTGAGCCCAGGTCAAAGAGAAGCAAAGATCAATTCGTTCTAGGGAGCTGCAATGTTGATGAAAGCCAGGGCAAGCGGCACGGACGTGAAGACCGGCGGAATTGCGCTGCATAACCTGCGAAAGCGCTATGCCGGCGCAGTGGCGGTCGACGATGTCAGTCTCTCTATCTCACCCGGGGAGTTCATCTCGCTGTTGGGGCCCAGCGGATCGGGAAAGACAACAACCCTGATGATGATCGCGGGGTTTGAGATGCCGGACAGCGGTCAGGTGCTGCTGGACGACAAGGAGATCACGCGCCTGCCGGCGCACCGTCGCGAGCTCGGCGTGATTTTCCAGAACTATGCTTTGTTCCCGCACATGACCGTTGCCGAGAACGTTGCCTATCCACTTCGTATGAGGCGCGTGGGAAAGGCGGAGCTCGAATTGCGCGTCCGTCGCGTCCTCGAGCAGGTGCATCTCGATAGCTTGGCCTCGCGCTATCCACACCAGATGTCCGGTGGTCAGCAGCAGAGAGTGGCAATCGCCCGGGCCCTGGCCTTCGATCCGCCCGTTCTCCTTCTCGACGAGCCGCTGGGTGCGTTAGACAAGAAGCTGCGCCACCATCTTAGGAACGAGATCAAGACCCTGCATAAGCAGGTCGGCAAGACAATGATTTATGTCACGCACGATCAGGATGAGGCGCTCGCCATGTCCGATCGGGTCGCCGTAATGCATGAGGGCCGGATTAGGCAGGTCTCCGCACCGCAGGACATTTATCGCAGGCCAGCCGATTTGTTCGTCGCGGGCTTCGTCGGCGAGGTCAACCTTATTCCCGTCAAGTTCACATCCGGTGTTGTACAGGGTCCAGCAGGCGAGCGGTTGCCGGCGGCGCACTGTCCTGCCGTGGACGGGGATGCGACGCTTTGCGTAAGGCCAGAACATTTGCGCCTCGAGCGGGCCATCAGTCCGAATTCCGGCGGGGTCCGAGGACGCGTCACCGACATGATGTTCGTTGGAGATGCGACGATCCTGGAATTTCGCAGCGATTCAGGCCTGCAGCTGACTTCCAAGGTGCTCAACATCTCGGCCGACTGCATGCCGGGCATCGGCGATGCCTGCGTCGCCTCTTGGGCGGCCAACGATGCAACCATCCTGACACAATAACCCGGCAAAATTTCTCAAACGCTTAGTCAAGCCGTATCGGCCTACGACGACGCCACTCGCCACTTATTTAGACCGACGGAGATAAACATGGCCGCTGAAAGCAACGACTTGACAATTGTTCTCCACCACACGGCAGCTGACGCTTATGCGCGACTCATTGCCGAGCGTTTCCCGCAAGTCCGAACAATTGCAGCGCCTGATCCCGAGCGCCTCGGACGGCACATCGGGGAAGCGGACGTGCTACTTGCGAGCCGCTTCCCCGTCGAACTATTCGATCAGGCGAAGAAGCTACGGTGGTTTCAATCAACTCTTGCCGGGGTCGACTCAATTCTCGCGATCCGGGACAGGGCCGCTCACATCACTGTAACCAATGCACGGGGAATCCATGGTGATGTCATCGCAGACTATGTGATGGCTGGGGCGACAATGCTGCACTGGAATTTTCGCAGGTTTGATCGCGAGCAGGCGGAGCGAAAGTGGAACCCGCGCTACGTTGCTCCATTGGCCGACAAGACGCTCGGCGTTGTCGGCCTCGGCTCGATCGGTGCAACCATCGCCCGCCGCGCGAAGAGCACAGGAATGCGGGTCCTCGGCTCCAAGCGCGACGTATCTGCTCCCGTCGAAGGCGTTGATAAGCTGTTCGCCTCCGATGCGCTTCACGCCTTGCTCCCCCTCTGCGACTTCGTGGTCCTCGCGCTGCCCGCAACCTCCGAAACAGTGGGCCTGTTTGGCGCAGCTGAGTTGTCGCTCATGCGGCGCGACTCGTATTTGATCAACATCGCTCGCGGCAATGTCATCGCTGAAGCCGAACTCATCAACACATTGATGGCAGGCGCAATCGCGGGAGCGATGCTTGACGTGTTTGAGCGAGAGCCACTGCCGCAAGACAGCCCGTTGTGGGGAATGCCCAACGTAATTGCGACACCCCACGTGGCCGGAAGTCCAACAAACTATACAGAGCGGGTCTTCTCGATATTCGGAGAGAATATCGGAAGGTTTCTCAAGGGGCAAACACTGAACAATTTGGTCGATCTGAAACGCGGATATTGAGTTTGGCAGGGGAGCGGATGATCAGCGCGGGCTGATTGCCCGGGCTCGGCGATACTGCTGCGAGTCCAATGGGGTCTTGTGCCCGATCTAACGATATAAGTGACGTCGGAAACAGGTGCAGGGCGGTAGGCCGAGGCATGCATGCCGCCCCCTCATTGCACGCGAACATCCAATCAACGCCCACGGCACGCGACTCTGGTTCTCCAGTCGGCGATCGGCCCAGCACTTCCAGCGAGCGATCGAATGCCCGGACATGTCGCTTGCAAGACGCGCCGCCGTTTGGGACATCTTTGCGTGCACGAGGGATGGGGCCCGCAAGCCACGAGATTATTGCTCATTCCAGCGAAGAATCTGAGCGAGACTATCGTTGACGGGCGGAGCCCCGCAGGAGCTCGGCGGAAATGACCGGGACAGAAGAATGAGTATAGGACGGTCAGAAGGACAGCAGCTTCCACCGGAGCTACTTGCGAAGTTCAAGACGATTGTTGGCGACAAACATGCGCTGATTGATCACGGCGACGTTGCGCCTTATCTCTCCGAAGAGCGCGGCCTATTCCATGGTCGGTCGCCACTTGTTCTGCGACCAGCCTCCACCGCGGAAGTCTCGGCGATTTGTAGGCTTGCCACTGAACATAAAGTCGCGCTCGTGCCGCAGGGCGGTAATACAGGGCTGGTCGGCGGCCAGACACCACATCACGGCGAAGTGGTCGTCTCACTGCGGCGCCTCAATAAAGTTCGCGAGGTCGACACCGCTTCCAATACGATGACCTGCGAAGCAGGCGTGGTGCTCCAGATCGCGCAGCAGCATGCAGCGGGGGTCGATCGTCTCTTCCCGCTCTCGCTAGGCGCTGAAGGCAGTTGCACCATCGGTGGCAATCTATCGACGAATGCGGGTGGAACTACCGCGCTCGCCTATGGCGTTGCCCGCGATTTGGCGCTGGGGTTGGAGGTCGTGCTCGCCGATGGTCGGGTTCTGAACCTCTTGTCGAAGTTGAAGAAGGACAACACCGGTTACGACCTGCGTAACATTTTCATCGGCTCGGAGGGTACGCTCGGCATCATCACTGCAGCAACATTACGGTTGTTTGCCGAACCGCGCGAAATCGAGACGGCGTTCGTTGGCCTTACATCGCCGGCGCAGGCGCTCAAGCTGTTGGCGCTGTCGCGGAGCGAGGCGGCCGGCTTGCTCACGGGCTTCGAGCTGCTGTCGCAGATCGCGGTCGAATTCACAATCCGTCACGCTATCGGCGTCCGCGATCCGCTTGCCGGCAAGCACCCGTGGTATGTGCTGATGGAATTGTCCTCGCCTCGCGATGAAGCACAGACAAGCCTGGAGGCGATTCTTACGCAAGCGTTTGAGGACAAAATCGTCGATGATGCCGCAATCGCCGCCAATTTAAGCCAGCGGCTCGCATTTTGGAAGCTGCGAGACGAAATATCGGCAGCGCAGAAGCCGGAAGGCGGGTCGATCAAACACGACATCTCGGTGCCTGTCGCGGCTGTGCCAGAGTTCATCGCGCGGGCCGATATCGCGGTGGGCAAGCTCATTCCTGGCGCGCGCCCGGTGCCGTTCGGGCATCTCGGGGACGGCAACATTCATTACAATGTGAGCCAGCCGATCGGCGTTAGCCGCGCAGACTTCCTGGCGCGCTGGCGTGATGTCAACGAACTGGTGTTCGAAATCGTGCGCGACCTCAGCGGATCGATCTCCGCTGAACACGGGATCGGTGTGCTCAAGCGCCGCGAACTACCTCTTGTAAAGGACAAGATCGCCATCGAGGTGATGCGACAGATCAAGGCGACGCTTGACCCGCTCGGTATCATGAACCCGGGCAAGGTGCTGTGAGTTACCAGCAATTCGCGATGTTCTCGAGCAAGCCCGGTCTTCCCCGCAATAGAAATCGGCGCGTGTTGCGGCGATCAAGGCCGCGGGATGGGGGGTAGATACGTCGGGCTATCACACTTGTTGAACGATCGAGCAACTGGAGTAGCGCACGTCCACCAGATAGAGGGGTTATTCACACTTGAGACCGAATACATGTCGCCGATCAACGGTCCGTTCACACACGGATTGCTTCGAATAGATCTCTTCTCAGGCGGATCGGCTGATCGCGCACAATTGACGATTGGGCGCATGAGATCGACCTATTCACCCCCATCGGGCGCAGCATTTCTTCGCTTGCCGACGCGACTTTTGCGGATTTCCGCTCATCTGCCTCGCTAATACTCGCAGATAAGTAACGCTGAGAGTTGTTCGGCCTGATGCGAAGGAAACCAATCGGGATGGCTTCGCACTCAGCGATTGATTAGACGCCGTCGGGCGTTTGCGGGGCTCAGTGACCTGCATGACCGGGTCGCGTCGGATGCGATGGAGACTCCCAAATGCCTTACTACTCTTTCGACCTTGTGATTGGGGAACAGTACGAGACGCAAGGTGGTCTCATCCTCGAAGATCTCGAGCTCGCCTATGATCGCGCCGCGCAGCTGGCCGCTGAACTGTGCGTTGTGCGCCCGGAGCTGAAAACGACAGGTTGCTCCGTTCGGGTCACCACCGCTGAGAACGCTGAAGTCTACCGCATTCCACTCGATCCGATCCCATCGTCGATACGAGGTTGGCACTGAGCGCCCGCAGCCAAGAACGGTTGACTAGCCGGACGTGAAGAATGTCTTGTATCGATGCGACACTCTTCAGGGCCAAGCCCATTTCGATGATGCTCTGAGATAGTTTCGAGAGAAGGACGATCCGGTGCTCTACTTGATAGACGTTCGACTGCGGCGGTCTTTCATGCATCAACCGATGCAGTTCTCCGGTGGGCTACGATGACACCACTTCCTCAAGTTCTGGCTTTTGACGTGTTTGGCACCGTCGTCGACTGGCACACAAGCCTCGTCCGCGAAATCGATGCGATGGACCTGGGCGTAAGCGGTGACGAGTTCGCTCTGGCCTGGCGCGCCGAGTATGGGCCTGCCATGCAACGCGTCATGTCAGGGGAGCTCGGCTGGACACTGCTTGATGACCTGCACCGGATGATTCTGGACGAAATACTCGTGCGGTTTGGTATCGTGAATCTGACCGGGAGCCAAAAGAAGCATCTGAATCGTGTATGGCACCGCCTCGATCCTTGGCCCGATTCGGTCGCAGGACTAATGCGGCTGAAATCGCGCTTCACCATCTGCACGCTATCCAACGGCAATGTCGGGCTGCTCACAAACATGGCTAAGCGCGCGGGACTGCCTTGGGATTGTATACTTTCCGCTGAGGTGTTCCGAGCCTACAAGCCCGATCCCGCCACCTATCTCGGTGTAGCTCGCGTCTTCGACGTCGAGCCTGGAGAGGTGATGCTGGTGGCGGCGCATCACGAGGACCTCGCGGGCGCCCGCGCTTGTGGGCTGCAGACCGCTTACATCGAACGTCCCCTAGAGTTCGGCGCCTTGCGGCCCAAGGACGTTTCGCCGCGCTCAGAAAATGACTGGCATGCCGCGAATATTCTGGCCTTGGCGGAGCAGCTCTCTTTTCAGTGAAATGTGCGCCATCAATGAAACGATGGACGCAAACTCCAGAACATGAGCGGTTCGCCGTAGAACTTGCGGTGGCGGTGCTGGTAAGCCTGCGCAGGTCGGAATGTGCGACTTGCATTTGCGGATCACGGAAATGAAAATCATTGACGTCAGAACTCACGTTTTAGAAGCGCCGCTCAGCCAATCGCTGGGACACTCATTTGGCACGAGCGCCACCCGATCAGCCTGTTTGGTCGAGATAGAGACTGACAATGGCCTGATCGGTTGGGGTGAGTGCTTGGGTCCCGCCGGAATCAATGCCGCAACCGTGCGCGCATTTGGCACGTATCTCCTTGGCGCCGATCCATGCGCGACTGAGGCGATCTGGCAGACCATCTATAATCAGTTCAGGGACAGGGGCCAGAAAGGAATTATCATTGCGGCATTGAGCGGGGTCGACATCGCGCTTTGGGACATCCGGGGAAAAGCGCAGGGAGTCCCTATCTACCGCCTGATGGGAGGACCGCTGCGCACCCGCGTGCAAGCATATGCGAGCGGTGGCTTCCGCTTGGATCATGGAGACCCGTTCGACTATACCATCCGGGAGGTCAAGGAGTACGCGGCTCAGGGCTTTTCCGGCATCAAGATCAAGGTTGGTCGCGATGTCAGAGAAGATGCGGAGCTCGTAAAGGCCGTTCGGCAAGCGATCGGTCCTTCCCGGAAGCTGATGATCGATGCCAATCACGGCTATGACACGATCGAAGCGATCGCCCTAGGGCGCCAGATCGCGGACCAGAACATAGAATGGTTCGAGGAGCCGGTTGTGCCGGAGGACCTTGCGAGCTATCGCGAGGTCAAGATGGCGCAACCGATTCCGATCGCCGGGGGTGAGTGTGAGTATACCCGCTGGGGCTTCCTGAACGCCCTGACGAGCAGGTCCATCGACATTCTACAGCCGGACACCTGCGCGGCGGGTGGCTTGTCGGAATGCAAAAAGATCGCGGATATGGCGACAGCCTTTGGCGTTCGTTACGTGCCACATGTTTGGGGAACAGGAATCGGTCTGGCAGCGGCGCTGCAACTTTTGGCTGTTCTCCCAGACAATCCGCCGCGCATTAATCCCTGTGAACCCCTTCTTGAATTCGACAGGACCGAACACGCCTTCCGGCAAGCGATCCTAACTCACCCTTTGGAGCACGAAAGCGGATGGGTCCAGATTCCCAGCGGACCCGGTCTCGGAATCGAAATCAACTCCGATACAATCAAAGAGTTTTCAAAGACCTCGACAACCGGTAGCCCGCTTCAAAGCAGCTATTGATGAATGACTGAGCTCCCCGGGCGGGTGACGCGCAGCCGAGTTGATCCTAGCAGTTTCTTCGTCTCAAGCGCGCTCGCGCAACGAGCCATCAAGTCACCAAATCCGGATAGTTGCCGAATTTCTCCTTTAGGAGGCATTTTTTTGCAGCCTTTGCGCATTAGGCGTCTTTAAATGATCGGTGATCGGCTAAATCCTACCGCGACGCCAACGTGACAGTTGATCTAGCGACAGTCCAACTGTCGGAGCGCGCGCGCCAACACGGAATTGAGCTCATGACGCCGGCTTTGAACGTGAACAAGACACCCATATCCGAAGCCGAGTGGCAGACGCGCTGCGACCTCGCGGCGCTCTATCACGTCGTCAACTATCTGGGATGGACCGACACAATTAATACCCACATGAGCGCACGGGTGCCGGATGATCCGGGTACGTTTCTGATCAACCGATACGGCGAAATGTTCGAGGAGATCACCGCATCGAGTCTGATTAAGATTAGACTGGACGGCGACATGGTCGGCGAGCCTGGGAAGTTCGACCAAGATTATTATGTCGGCGAGCGAGGAAAGTTCAATCGGGCCGGCTTTGCCATCCATAGCAGCGTCTATAACGCCCGTCAGGACGCCAATTGCGTGATGCACACCCATACCCGCGCCGGCGCCGGGGTGTCCCTGATGGCGAAGGGGCTTCGCCCGATCAGCCAGGATGTCATGGAAGTTATCGACGACGTTGTCTACCACCACTACGGAATTCCGTCGAGCGACGATGAATGCGAAGCGCTCGGCAAGTCCTGCGCCGCTGGCAGTTGTGTCGTGCTCCTCAACCATGGCTTGCTCACGCACGGTCCGACAATTCATGGCGCGCTGCAGCGCCTCTATATGCTTGAGCGCGCGTGTGAACTTGAGCTGATCGCTCGCCAGCTGGACGAGCCGCCGGTGTTGATGGATGATGCCGTCATTGCCAGAGCCGCACACCGTATGAAGACGATCCGTAACACGCGTAACTACGGGCTGCTGGAATGGGAGGGGCTGGTCCGCACAGTCGAGCGGCGGGGCGTCGATTTTCGTCGTTAAGGCGTCAGCTCGCGCGTTGACGCGCAGTCCTACGACCAATCACTTGCGAGACGCGGTGCTAACTTTAGCTGCGCCTCTCCGATCCCAGCATTTCATTAGGCACACGCCCCTTGCTGAATCAGCAGCAGCCCGGTTAAGCGTCGGTCCTCACCAATGGGACCGCGGCCTGGCACATCGTAGTCTACAACTACGCGAATCCTCCAACGAGAGCCTCTGGAAACTTGTCTTTGCACCGTTCACAAAGCGCTCGGCCGAGGACGAACCCCATATTTTCGATGGAGATGCTGAATCTCTCGGAGCCTAGTCTTTCATGACCGGAATCCGACTCCGCGCGCGCTTCAGTTCTAGCGATGGAATGTTATCGCCCGCTTGCCGCGAAGGTGATCCCTACTGGTTGCGCGCATCTACACGTTAGATGTGATTGTTAACTCGCCATAGATGAGGTGGAGGACGATGAACAAGGTCTATCCCGATGCGAGATCGGCGCTCGAGGGCGTTCTCAAGGACGGCATGATGATCATGTCGGGCGGCTTCGGCCTCTGCGGCATCGCCGAGACGCTGTCGGACGCGATCCGCGATTCCGGCGTGAAGGGCCTGACCGTGGTCTCCAACAATGCCGGCGTCGACGGCATCGGCCTTAGCCGTCTGCTGGAAAGCCGCCAGATCAAGAAGATGATCTCGTCCTATGTCGGCGAGAACATGCTGTTCGCCCAGCAATTCCTCGCCGGTGAGCTGGAGCTCGAATTCAATCCGCAGGGCACGCTGGCCGAGCGCATCCGCGCCGGCGGCGCCGGGATCCCCGCCTTCTACACCAAGACGGGTGTCGGCACATTGATCGCCGAAGGCAAGGAAGTGAAGGAATTCAACGGCGAGAAATATCTGATGGAGCGCGGCCTGTTCGCCGACCTCGCCATCGTGCACGCCTGGAAGGGCGATACCGCCGGCAACCTCATCTACCGCAAGACCGCGCGCAACTTCAACCCGATGATGGCGACCGCCGCCAAGGTCACCGTGGCCGAGGTCGAGCATCTGGTTCCGGCCGGTGAACTCAATCCTGACCACATCCATACGCCCGGCATTTTCGTGAAGCGCATCGTCGAGGTCGGAACGGCCCAGAAGCGCATCGAATTCCGCAACACCCGCCCGCGCACGGCAGCTTGAGATCAGGAGAACCACATGGCCTGGATCCGTGAACAGACGGCCGCGCGCGCCGCAAAGGAATTGCGCGACGGCTATTACGTCAATCTCGGCATCGGCATCCCGACGCTGGTCTCGAACTACATCCCGGACGGCGTCGACGTCAGCCTCCAGAGCGAGAACGGCATGCTCGGCATGGGGCCGTTCCCCTATGAGGGCGAAGAAGATGCGGATCTGATCAACGCCGGCAAGCAGACCGTGAGCGAGCTGCCGTCGACCTCGTATTTCTCCAGCGCGGATTCGTTCGGCATGATTCGCGGCGGCCACATGGACCTGTCGATCCTCGGCGCCATGCAGGTCGCCCAGAACGGCGATCTCGCCAATTGGATGATCCCCGGCAAGATGGTCAAGGGCATGGGCGGCGCCATGGATCTCGTCGCCGGCGTCAAGCGCGTCGTCGTGGTGATGGAGCATTCGGCCAAGGACGGCCCAAAACTCCTGAAGCAATGCAACCTGCCTCTGACCGGCGAGCGCGTCGTCGACATGATCGTCACCGATCTCGCGGTGTTCACCATCGACAAGCACGGCGACGGCGGCATGGCCCTGATCGAGCTCGCCGACGGCGTCTCGCTCGACGAGGTCAAGGCCAAGACCGAGGCCGAATTCCGCGTTGCGCTGGAAGGCTTCTCGTGATCGAGAGAGAGTCGTGCCGGCCTCAATTGATCAACATGCGCGAGGAGCGCTCGAACGCTTTTCTCGCCGTGGGACTGTTTCCCGCATCTCAGGAGGCGCCTTCCTCGGCATGCGTGCCGCCCACTTTGTTCCCGTCGCTCTGGTGCGGCCACAAAACGGTCTGGCAGTAGCTGATGAGACGATCCGTCGCGCAGTTGAGCTGAACGATATTAAGCCGCACGATAGCGGGATCTACGCGGCGGAGAGCCGAATCAATTGTGATCAACGGAGCATGCGACGATCGGTTTGCGACCGGACGGGTGATCGGGCATTGCCAAGGGGCGTTCCGATCAACACTGTCTGAAACAGACTTGCGCTTACCACAGCATATTTCTGATTTGGGCGCGATGCAAAGCTCCAGACCGCATCTCGTACGATCGTAAACTACGCCAGTGACTCGGTGCGTGAAAACTGCGTAGCTTCGTATTCGAGCGCAGAATTGCGTAACGATGAGCTGCCAAATTAGACAACTTTGGCTCCACCCTTCGGTAAACTTTCGCGCGACAGATAAGCTCCTTCTGGACATCGGATGCCAGGGGGCACTCCACCCAACTTCCACCGAGACCATGTATGGACACGACAGCGCGCTGCGACGAATCGGAGTGGGCCCTCCATGCGCTGCGGCGCAAACTCGGTTCACAAGCCGTGTTGATCGGGCCTGAGGTTCCCGCTCGCAATTGCAACGATTGGAGCGCGAGCCTGCCCCAGACGCCGCTCGCCGTGGTTCGCCCGCTGGATGCTGCCGGCGTGGCAGAAGCGATCGCCGCCTGCCGTAAGGCGCGGCTGCCATTTGTTCCTCAAGGCGGGTTGACCGGTCATTGCCGCGGCGCGGCGCCTGAAGCCGGCTGGGTTGCCATTTCACTGGAGCGGATGGTTGGAATCGAGGAGATTGATCGTGCCTCAGCGACCATGACGGTCAAAGCCGGTACGCCGCTCGAGACGGTCCAGAAGGCTGCCGATGATGCCGGCTTGCTCTTCCCTTTGGATCTTGGCTCGCGTGGCTCCTGTGCAATCGGTGGCAATCTCTCTACCAATGCCGGCGGCAATCGCGTCATTCGCTATGGCATGACCCGAGAGCTAGTGCTCGGTCTTGAAGTCGTGCTGCCCGACGGCACCATCATCACCAGCCTCAACAAGCTTCGAAAGAACAATGCCGGGTACGATCTGAAACATCTCTTCATCGGCTCAGAAGGCACGCTCGGAATCATCACGCGCGTGGTACTAAAGCTGCTTCCCAAGCCGCGCTCGACGATGGCGGCGCTCTGCGCGATGCAAGACTATACCGCCGTGATCGCCCTTCTCGAGGCCGCGCGCAACGGACTAGGTCCGCTGCTCTCAGCCTTCGAGGTGATGTGGCCGGACTATTGGAATGTCATAACGTCGCGCGGTGGCGTGCGTCCTCCCGTCGGTCCGGGGCACGGCCTCTACGTTCTGGTGGAGGCACAAGGCACGGATGAGAGCATCGACGCGTCGCACTTTCAGAACTGGCTAGAAGATCTGATGCAACGCGGGCTGTTGTCGGACGCAGCAGTTGCGCAGTCGTTGGCACAGACCCATGCATTCTGGGCGGTGCGCGACATCTGCGCCGAATTCAGCCGAGTGCTGGGCCCGCGCGTTGGTTATGATATCGGCCTCGCGGTCAACCGCATAGACGAATTCGTCACGCGGTCCAAGTCTGCCCTTGCAGACGGCATCCCGGGTTGCGAAAGCATCTACTATGGTCATATCGGCGATGGTAATTTGCATTTGGTCGCCTGGATCAATGGTCGGCCAATCGAGCGCCAGCCGAAAAGCGAAATGGACGCGATCATCTATGATCTGGTGCGCGAGATGGGCGGCAGCGTCTCCGCGGAACACGGCATTGGTACGCTGAAGAAGCAATGGCTCGGTCATTCTAGGACCGATGCCGAGATTTCGCTGATGCGCACGTTGAAGGCCGCACTCGACCCCGACCACCTGCTCAATCCCGGCAAGGTGTTTTGATGCAGACTCGCTGCCAGTGCAAACGTCCGTTGAGGGACAACCTTCATGTCGAAGCTGCTGCTTTGACGTCAACACTCTTGAACTCACACGCATCCGTTCCTGCCTCTCGGCGCAGATGCTTGGCAAGCTTGCAACCAATCTCTTCTGCGAAAAGGCTGGGCAGGAGGCATGGGGCGTACTTTTGAACCTGGAAGTCAGCGGCATCAGCGAGATTCTGCCGTCATGAGCCAGGCGCAACAGCATCTTGGTCACCGCCAACATTGAGGTAGACACCTAAAAGCTAGCGATCCCGAAAGCCATTCGCCAGTTGGATTAGCTCTGGCCGAATATCCCGTAGAAGATTGGGAACACTCCCCAACGCCACGGACACAATTCAGATCAGCCGCCGCTGCACCCTCAGGTGCAGTTACCCTCTTCCTCCGCAAGGGGCGCATCAAAGGAGGGAAGCAACCGTACTTCCAACACAGAAGGACAAGCCAATGAATAAGCCTCTGACCGCTCCACTGCCTGCATCACTGCTCCAAACGCTCGCGCATTACGACACCCCGACCATTTGCAACGCGATGGAGATCGTGGCGCCGGAGCGGCGGTTGATCGGCTACACGAGGAAGCAGATGCTCTGTCCCTTTCCGGATCTGCCGCCAATCGTGGGCTACGCACGAACCGCGACGATCCGCTCGGTCATGCAGTCCCGCTTACCGCCAGCTTATCGATCCAAGGCCCTCATCGAATACTACGAGTATGTTGGCACGGGCTTCGGGCCTCGCATCATGGTTATCCAGGATATCGACGGATCTGACATCGGTTATGGCGCGTTCTGGGGGGAGGTGAACAGCAATGTTCACAAAGCGCTTGGTTGCCTTGGAGTCGTCACGGACGGCTCCATCCGGGACGTGCCGCAGTGGGCGCCCGGTTTTCAAGCGCTGGCCGGCTCTATCGGTCCCTCGCATGGCTGGGTACATGCCGAGTGCTTTGGCGGGCAAGTGCGTGTGGCCGGCATGACCGTTCGTTCGGACGATCTGATCCACGCCGATCGCCATGGCGCAATCGTGATCCCAACCGAGATCGCCGACAAGTTGCCGGCGGCTGCCGAGCTTTGCGGACGACGGGAGCAGCCAATCCTGGAGATTGCCCGGTCGGCCGACTTTTCGCTCGAGAAGCTGACAGCAGCGCTGAAGCGCTCGGCGGAAATTCATTAGCTCAATACGATCATGGCGTGAAGCTCAACCCAGCCCCGTCTGACCGCTTTCGACGGCCAGGGGGCGATCATGGTGATCTGAATTGCATGTTCCCAAGATGGCGGACATACGGATTGGTCGACGTGCACAGACTTTGCTGTGACGGAGACACGCACGTCGTGGCGTACCGATGTGAACTTTGCCCGCAAACGACGACGTAGACGAGACATGCAGTGCGTCCGAACGGATGCGAGGACGAGATGGAACCTCGGAAGAACACCGAAGAGGTACTTCGATTCCCCGGCTGCCGAGATTATTGGCCGAGCGAATGTCGAACTCTTGGCGAGTGACGCTCGACCCGCTGGCTGCATGAGGAGCTGTTATTCGTCAGCCAGGTGTTCGAGCCGGTTGCAGGGCATTTAGGAGAACGGACGCCCGCGACCGGATATTAACTCCTCCGGCAGATCTACATTGCGGGGCGCCACCATTGCGGAACGCGCCAATCACAGGAAACAGGACGTCATGAAGGCACAACCGCTGGCATCGCACTACATCAATGGGATCTATGTGGACGATGATCGAGGCAGGTCCATCGAAGTGATCTACCCCGCGACTGGCGAGGTCATCGCAAACCTCTATTCAGCTACGCCGGATATTGTGGAGCGGGCCGTCCGGGCGGCCGGCGAGGCCCAATATGAATGGGCCAAGTTGAAGCCAGTGGAGCGCGGCCGCATCTTGCGCCGTGCGGCCGACATCCTGCGAGAACGCCACGCGCAACTCGGCCGTCTGGAAACGCTCGATACAGGCAGAGTGATCCAGGAAACTCTTGGCGATTCTGCTGTCGCTGCAAACGCAATGGAATTTTTTGGCGGCGCGATCGCGTCGTTTTATGGCGATTATGTCGACCTCGGCGCTTCGTTCGGCTACTCGCGTCGCGAGCCGCTCGGGGTATGCGTCGGCATCGGCGCGTGGAACTTCCCGATTCAAATTGCTGCGATGAAGGCGGCCCCGGCGCTCGCCATGGGCAATGCTATGGTGTTCAAGCCGTCAGAGAACACACCGCTGTCGGCGCTGGCGCTAGCGGAGATCTTGACCGAGGCGGGTCTGCCGGATGGTCTTTTCAATGTGGTGCAAGGCTACGGAGATGTCGGCGAAACTCTTGCAACGCATGAAACCGTGGCCAAGGTATCTGTCACTGGCTCGGTGCCAACCGGCCGCAAAGTCTCGGCGGCGGCCGCGGCTAAATTGAAGCATATCACCATGGAACTCGGCGGCAAGTCGCCGGTGATCGTATTCGATGACGCCGACCTGGAAAACGCGGTGCGTGGTGCGTTGACAGCGAACTTCTATGCCAATGGTCAGGTGTGCTCGAATGGCACGCGCATTTTCCTACACGAGGCAATACGGGAGCCGTTCTTGGAACAGCTCACCGCGCGCGCAAAAAAAATTCGCATCGGCGATCCCCTTGATCCAGATACGCAGATGGGCCCAGTAATCAACAAAGCGCAGCACCAGCGAGTGCTGGACTACATCGCGATCGGCAGGACGGAAGGTGCGACCCTCCTCTGCGGCGGTGGCATCCCTCGGCCGAAAGGGCTCGATTGCGGCCTTTTCGTCGAGCCGACGGTGTTCGCCGATGCCACAGACGATATGAGGATAGCGCGCGAGGAAATATTTGGGCCTGTGATGACCGTACTTTCTTTCGAGTATGAAGAGGATGTCGTCCGCCGCGCCAATGACACACAATTCGGACTGGCCGCCGGCGTATTCACCCGCGACCTGTCGCGCGCACACCGAGTGATCACGAAATTGCAGGCCGGGACGTGCTGGATCAACACCTACAATCGAACCCCAATCGAACTGCCCTTCGGGGGGTATAAACACTCGGGCATCGGCCGGGAGAACGCACTTGCTGCGCTCTCGCACTACTCGCAATTGAAGAGTGTCTATGTTGAGACAGGCGATGTCGCGAGTCCGTACTAATGTACGGGCTCCCGAGTCGCGAGGCCGGGCCCACAAAGTCGATCAAGGTCGTCAACCGCCGCGACTGTGAAACGCCCAGCAAGCATTCGTCTTCAACCCGCATGGACAATCGTGCCCCCAGTCCTGTGCCAACTGGATAGAGACCAAAAGGTACGCGATCTGCGCACTGAACGCCTGTCTATTCTTCCGTCACTCCAATTCGGTCGAAAGCGGCCTTCAGCGCGGATTTCTGCGCGGCGGTGAGCTGGACGTAAGGTGCACGGACATAGGTCTCAGCCATCCCCATCTGAAGGCCGAGGATGTACTTTTGAGCCGCAGAGTAACTCGCGCCACCCGCGGCATCATCGATTGCCTTCTGTGCCTTGATCAGCTTAACAACCGCCGTTCTCCAATCGCGCTTTTGGCGATACGCGGCGAAGATCTCAGCGCATTTCTTGCTGAAAGCGTTACCTTCGCCCAGAATTGCGCCCATGCCGTTCTCGAGTCCCGTTTCAATATTGTTGATTGAGCCCGCGCACATATTGAGCTCGGGGAATACCTGGACAAACTCGGCGTACCCGATGGAGTCGCCACTTGAGTCCTTGATACCAACGAGATGCGAATAATGCCGCAGGTTCTTGAGTAGCTGGCGGGTGACAGGCGCTTGGCTTGTCTGTGGGTAATGATACAGGCTAGTCGGAAGCTGAACCGCATCAAAAAGCATAGAAAAGTAAGCCGTAAGACCTTCGACTGGCGGCCGGCTAAAATAATAGGGAGGAATCACAAGCAAGCCATCGGCGCCGTTCGCCTCGGCGTGTCGGGCCAGCTCGATCGTCTCCGCGATGTTGGGCGTTCCTGGTCCGATAATGACGTTCAGCCCATTCTTGTTGTTCAGGACAGTCTCGGCTACCTTCTTGCGCTCGTGCACCGAAAAAGAGGAAAACTCACCGGTGGTGCCCATCACCACAACGCCGTCGGCCCCGGCCTGCTTGTGCCATCCCAGGATGGCGCGCATTGCCCCAGGGTCGAACCGACCAGTGCTGTCGCAAGGAGTGACAACCGCAACCCAGTACAGGGCCTTGCTTCCTACGCGAGGCAACGCGATGGATTTGTTCGCACCGGTCGTATCGAATTTCATCTGTTGCAACCTCTGCAATGTCTGGAACAATTGAGCAACTGTATTCATAATGCCGATTCTTTTTCTGCAAGGAAGCAGCCGATCATGCAGAAATGCGGCAAATGGGCTCGCCGCATAGAACAAGCGCAATGACAGCTCCCGCGCGCTTGGGATGTCAGAGGAACAATGCCGTGAGCAGGTGAATTCCGACCTGTTGCAAGAGGCCGCTGACGCTCCTGGCCGCGCCAACCTCGACATCCCTGTTCACATTGTAAATCGTTGAGACTAGCCGGAGAACTGGGCCTGACGGCCACGTATTGCTTTGCGAGTAGGCGCGCAGCGCTCTGTCCTCCCCACCACCGGGGTAGGCGCAAACGCCTCCTAGGAAGGGTACGGCATCGCTACTGAAGCGGGCTGGGCTAGAAGCATTACGAAAACTCCGGGAGCGCTCGATCCAGCCTTCAAAACTCCTCCATTCGACGCATAAATTCGGACAAGTTGGCACTCAGTTTGAAGAGATTCGGCGCCCAATGAAGGCTATCCTTGGACTATGACATCGCAACGCGCTCTCGGAATCCTGCAGCTCGAACGCGGAGTGATTTCCGGCGCGCAGCCGCCGAAATCGCCACTCGGCTCAATGTTAAACCCGGATACGTTCAGTTTCCCGACCATTGGCGAAACTGTCGCCGGCGCCTGGGTGGAGAATGTCGTGCGCGGAGATCCGGCGCTTGAGCGGGCATTCATCGCAGCCGCCCGCCGATTGGTCCATCGAGGCGCGGTCGCAATCAGCTCCACCTGCGGATTTTCCATCCGGCATCAGCCAGCCATAGCCAGCTCGGTGAATGTGCCCGTGCTGACTTCGAGCCTGCTCCTTCTACCCACGTTGCTCCGCCAGTTGCCTCGTGGCGCCAAGATTGCTGTCCTGACCTACGATTCGACCCATTGCGGTCAAGAACTGCTCGGGATCGACGATCCGGACGAGCGTGCGAGAATCGTCATCGGTGGGATCGAAGGCGGCAAGTACTGGCATGACGAGTTGAAGCGCCCGCCGCCGCCAACGGATGTTACCGCCGTGGAAACGGAAGTCGCTGCCTGCGTCGCGCGCCTTCGCGCAGCGCATCCCGAAATCGCGCTCATCTTGTTCGAGTGCGCTGCGTTCCCAATTGTTGCGCCGGCGATCCGTCGCGTCGCGCAGTTGCCCGTGTACGATATCACGAACCTCTGTCGAATGACGATGGCGTCCATCGCCTAGCGTCTTTCGTTATCGGAGCAGTGCGGCGATAATTCGCGAGCGCCATGCTTTGCCGTTTGATAGCTTGATTGGAACGCCGCATGAATGATCCCGTCGTCGAGGCAGCGAACGAGCGCTTTTCATCGAATTATTTCGAAGCTCGTGAAAAATTTCGCGACTATGTCGCCAAGAGCACGACTGGGCAGGCAGCGGTCTACAAGTCGCCCGCCCGAGGGCCTGGTGAGGAAGAACTCTCGACTGATGTTGCCTGGTTCGGTGACCGACGCGCTACGAAGATCGGCATTCTGGTATCAGCTACACATGGCGCAGAAGGATATTGTGGATCCGCGGCACAGCTTGATTGGCTGGCCAGGCGTGGTTACGAGAGCCTCAAATCTGATGAAGCAATGTTGCTGATCCATGCCCTGAATCCTTATGGATTTGCATGGGATCGCCGCGTCACGCAAGAAGGCTGTGACCTAAATCGAAACTTTGTTGATTTCACACGGTCGTTACCTCGTAACGACGCTTACGATTTGCTTGCCGATTATCTTGTGCCGAGAGAAATCGACGGACCGGTTCTTGCAGTGGCCGAAGAGGCAATCGACAAATTCCGCAAAGAGCATGGCGAGCTTGCTTACCGGAAAGCTCGCAGCAGCGGACAGTACCGACATCCAACCGGAATGTTCTTCGGCGGCTTTGGCCCAACAACCGCACGGCAAACGCTCGAACGCATCGTGTCCGACTACGATATCGAAGCTCGGAAATTTGTTCTCATCATTGACTACCATACGGGCCTCGGACCGTATGGCTACGGTGAGCTCCAATGCGAACAGGCATCCGGCATGTCAGGCTACCGCCGTGCTCGCGATATATTTGGCCTTTCGGTCACCTCGCCCGACCTCGGTACCTCCTCGGCTGTCGTGCTCAACGGTACGCAGGACGATTACTGGCAGCGGCTTCTCGGTGACCGCCACGTATATGTTTGCTTGGAATTCGGGACGTATCCTCCGGAAGCAGGCAGGCCGGTGATGCGGGCCGACCATTGGCTTTACGCCTACCGGCAGACGGAGATCGAAACAGCTTTCGGCGCTCAGATTCGAGAACGGGTGAAGCAGCATTTTTATCCTGACAGGCCGGATTGGAAAGAGATGGTGCTATACCGTTGCCGCCAGGTTCACCGACAAATGATCGAAGGTCTGCGTAAGTAGCGCACGGTCACTTCTCATCATATGCCGCACACCAAGGTGGTGATTGGTCCATGCTCGAAGAATCAGGACTCCCGCAGCTATAAAACTCCCCGAAAGCGGACGCGCAAGCAACTACCGTTGTGGCCTTGCATACTGCGCTGCTGTTGGAGACCAGCACCGGCCACTGGATAGCTGCCGTCGTTGTGGTGACGACCTTGCAGTTCAGCGGAGCCGGTGCTGGCGCTCCGCAGCATAGACGTCACACTATCAGTGCCAAGCATATGCCGATGCGAGAAGCACAGGCAGGACGGTTCGTGGTGGATAGCTCGTACAGGCCGCGCCGTGCGCGCGGAACCAAAGCACGTGCTAGCAAGGGATCGTTTAATATGCCGGAGCGACGACGCGTTTTCTGTCGTGCAACAATGAACGCTCGCTATCAGGCCTACTTTGCCGGGAAGCCGCAGAGGTCGAGTTTCCAGTCGATCGAATCGCGGCGGTTGGGAACGTGGGAGTTTACTCCTCATCGTCGCTGCCTACTGGGCCTCAAATCGCCATTGCACCAAGGGCTGGCCGTCAGAACAGGCGAGGTGCCGAAATCTGCGAAATGGGCGCGGGAACGCGCAATTTGTGCATTGATGAGGCACACTATTGCGCAATCGATCTATACATAGTGCCATATTAAGACGAAGGAAAATGCTGCGATGGAACCGACGGGTAGTTGAAGCAATGACCCCCGACCAACTAGTAAATGCCGACGTCTGGAGTGATCTCCGCAAGTACAAAGAGATGCCCGAAATCGATATGGCGCGTCTCTACGCCTATCGTATTGAGCGTCTGCGCGGTGCCCTGCGCAATGCGGGGGCATCGATGTGCATTCTGGTCAGCCCGCTAAGCCTGCGATACGCGGTCGACTATCGATCATTTGGCCTGTTTCAGTCGCATATTCCCAACAGCTATCTCTTCGTGCCTGTCGAGGGCCCGATCATTATTCACGGGACCTATGATTACCTCAAACCACCTGGCGCTGACGAGATTCGGGCGGCCCGACCCATTTCATTTTTCAATGGTGGTTACGAACTAACCGATGCCGCCCGCCTACTGGCGGACGATGTCGTAGGCTATCTTTCAGAAATCGGCACCGGCAATCAGCGCGTGGCAGTGGAATACGTCAACCCCACCATCACTCAAGCCTTGCTCCAGCGCGGGATTGAAGTGATTGATGGGGTAATTGTATCTGAAGAGGCGCGTCTGATCAAATCCCCGGACGAGATTGCCTGCATGCGCTGGGCCATCGGTGTTGCCGAGCTGGGCATCGCAAAGATGAAAGAGGCGATGCGTCCCGGGGTAACCGAACTGCAGCTATGGGGCTTGCTCAACTATACAAATTTGGCCAACAACGGCGACTGGCATGACTGCCGTATGCTCGCATCCGGACCGCGTATTAATCCATGGTTCCAGGAGGCGTCACAGCGACAGATCGAGTCGGGCGACTTGGTCGGCTTCGATACCGATATGATCGGCCCATTCGGCTATTTCGCAGACATTTCGCGCACATTTCACTGCGGTCCGGCAAAACCGACAAAGAGGCAGAAGGAGCTTTATCGCTTGGCCATGCAGGAAGTTGAGCACAATCTGCGACTGGTCAAGCCGGGAATCTCGTTCCGTGATTTCCAACAACAAGCATTGATGTTGCCCGAGGAATACCACGCCAATGCCTACACTTGCCTCGTCCATGGCGTTGGCATGGCCGATGAGTATCCGCGGATTAATCCGGTGTGCGGTAAGCCGTCCCCCTATGACGGAATCCTCGAAGAGGGGATGGTCATTTGCGTGGAGAGCTATGTTGGCGCAGCCGGCGAGCGCGACGGCGTCAAGCTCGAGCAGCAGGTCCTTATTGTCCAGGATGGCTATGAAATGCTGTCGACCTATCCTTTCGAGGAATCTCTGCTGGATTGAGGTCCGAGCTTGACTTCCATCCAGAAGCAAATCCGCTCGCGCGGCGCATCTGTCAAAGTCGCCTGAGCCGAGTTTGGCCGCTGCCCGGTGGTGGCTTCCAAGCGGCTTGCAAACAGGGTTACCGAGAGTGCGCCCTGGTTTTGCGCGTGGCTGCACCTGCGCTGATGTCCAGATTTGGCATCGAGCAGTTTGCTCTGGGATCAGAGGTCAAGGGTCCCAGCGGTCAAAAAGCTGCGCATTGTCACTGTCAGGCGCAGAATTTCGGAATAGCTCCCCCCCAAATCAAAGAACTTCTCCTTCGCGGATCACTGATAATTTGCAGAAAGATGGAGACGGTCGAAAGAGACCCATTGAGCAATCTCCACGCGACCACTCGGACAGAGAGGCAAATCTCGAGCGCGGTGCGGAGCTGCACCTGGGGGGCGGAATCGGATGGCATGCGCTGCTTGGCCTTATGTGAGAGGCGATCTTGCATCCACACGTCGTAGCGCTGCGGCGTTTCTCGACAATCTGCAGGACATTTACGGAAATTCAGGCCCTCAGGCTTGGGCCACATCCTGGACAAGCATCGGGGATACTCATTCTCGTGTCGCTGACCTGCGCCTTGACGAAGGGGCGTTCGACGATGCGACAGAGGCCTGGCTTAGTGCGCTGACTGCCTTTGAAGTTGCCAGGCGACTTGATGAAGACGACCGTCAACGTGACGCCGTTTCCGGCAAAGTCGAGGCGGGCCTTCAGAGGCTTGGATCTCTCGGACTAACTCTGGAGCGCGTAAAAATTCCAGGCGGAGACCAGGAATTTGAAGCCTATTATTTCGGCGGCCGCGCACAAGAATTACGCGTCCCAGCGGTCGTGTGCATCAGTGGCGAAGACGAGATAGGAACAACCTTGCTGGGACGGATCTTGCCCGTCGTCACTCATCGGGGCATGTCGATTCTGGTGGTCTCGCACCATGACGTATCGAATCGCTGGCGCGGCCAATCAGAAATGTTGTTGTCTCGCTGTTTTGATTACTTGTCGGCTCGATCGGACGTCGATCCCACTCGGATTGCTATATATGGCGAAGCATCGTCAGCTGGTCTCGCTACGAATTTCGCTGTATCGGACCGCCGAGTTGCTGCGGCGGTTTGCGATGGCGGCCTTTGGAATTGGGCGCGGACCTTGGCCTCTATACGCTGGATGAGTAACACTGCAACTGATGTGGCGGACGAGGATCTGGCCTCGGTACGTCGTTCGCGATTGATGCGACAGTTGAGATGCCCAGTCCTCGTGGTTGTGGGTGGACGTGGCACCGTCAGCGCGGCGGAGGCGATCAAACTACATGCGGATTGCAGTGCCGCTCGCATTGATCTCGAGTTAGTCATGCCGCGGACGGCTCGGCCTATCCAAGACGAAGTCGAGAACTTCGTCACTTCCGACGATTGCGTCTTTGGCTGGCTAGAGCGAAAACTCATGCATGGTTCGGCTCCGTAACCATTTTGCCGCCCAGAGGGCCGAATGGTCCAGTCCAGGTCACTGGGCGAGCAAACGTGCTGCCCGCATCTCTGATTGCTAGCCCCGTCTCGTGGCGCCGGCGTGCTTCCATCCTTGCGGCTGAATAAATTGCATAGGGGAAGGAGGTTGCGGGTAGGCTCGGCAGCGACGATGCACTTACAGGACGCCTATACTGAGTTTTTGAGAGGCCAATTGACTGTTTTTGGCGATCACGCCCAGTCGCTTGTTGAGGTATTCAAGCGACGCCTCGTCTAGTCCGGCGAACATTGTCAAGTTCAGTGCTTCTCGTTTGTTCGACAGGCCCGAGATTGCCGTCAACGCCTTCTGAGTCAGCGAGATCTGCAAGAATCTTGCATCATTAGGGGATATCACCCGGGACAGCAGCCCGAGCTCCTCGAGTTTCTTCGTTTGATTTGTCACGAAGGCAGGGTGGACTCGCAGCTTGTTTGCAACCGCGATCCCGGGGACGCCTCGGTCCTGGTCGAGCTCGGCGATAGCCATCAGGATCAACCATTGGGGTTCGCTAATTCCCATCATTTCAGCCCAGCCCTTGTGTATTTCCTCCAGCTGGGAGTGGATTTCGACGATGTTCCAGATGAATTCGCTAACTGCTCTATCCAGCTGATGTTTTTCGCCCATATTGGCTTTCCACCACGTCTTTGGTGCCTCCGGGGTGGGCACAAATGATCATTAGCTGGAATGCGCGTACACGTCTTCCGACGAATTGACGAGGCATACCCGTCATGCAACAAGTTAATTGACTAATTCAATTCATTTGCGATATCTTGCTGTCAGATCGTAAGGCTCCTCGGCGCCTCGGTCATGCTAAACCTCCAAATAGAACCCTCTGGATGCCCCCTGAGGGTTCTTTTTTTGCTTTTTTGGAGAGCCTTCGGCTGCTTGTAAGCGCCATGTTGCTGAATCGCAACAGTTCTGACGAATCAATTGGCGCGCGAAATGAATTGATTGAAGCAATTGTATTCAGCAATTATACGGGAAGAGACGGAGAGGGGGCGCCTCGAAGTCGTTCCGTCAACACCCGCCCACTGAGGGTGAGTTCGTTGCGGCGGATCTAGACGGACGCGAATTCAACTCGGAGGTTAACCCATGAAATTGACGAAGAGTCTCATCCTCGGTTCTGCCGCGATGCTCGCAAGCGCTGGGGCGCAGGCGGCTGATTTGCCTCTCAAGGCAAAGGCGATCGAGTATGTGAAGATTTGCTCGCTGTACGGTGCGGGGTTCTACTACATCCCGGGGACTGACACCTGCATCAAGCTCGGTGGCTATCTGCGCGTCGATGCAGTGCTTGGGACGCACGCCGACTTTGATGCTGCGAACAGCGGCCTGGGCGGCGCTCACAACCGCCTGAGCAACTATTATACGACCTTGGCTCGCCAAGATCTGCAAATCGATACGCGCACCGCCACCGAATACGGTGTGGTGCGGACCTTCTACGAGGGTGTGTTCAGTTGGTCCACTGGCGGCTACGGCGGCGCGGGGAGCACGGCCGTGAACGGCTCGACCGCTTATAATGGCTCCAACCCGGCTGGCAGCGGCGGCGGCCAGATCGCGGGCGGTAAGCTCGGCGTGTACTACGCCTTCATCCAGTTCGCCGGTTTCACCTTCGGCAAGGCGGAATCGCAGTTCAGGACGCCTTGGGCTGAATATCCAGCGAACAACTTTGAGTTGCCGGGCAGCGGCGGCTGGGATCCGATTACTCAAGTCACGTATACCGCAGACTTCGGCCAGGGCATTACCGCATCTTTCTCGGCCCAAGATCAGGTTCAGGCTTATACGACCAACGTCTGGAACGTGAGCGGCGCGACGGCCGCGGGTCTCGCAGCTGGAGCTTACGGCGCCAACGACATCGGCGGGTCGCGAGCCCCTGACCTCGTGGCGAGAGTTCGTGTTGATCAGGCCTGGGGCCTTTTCCAAGCTTCGGTCGCCGCGCACGACAACCATGCAGGCTACTATGGGGCTGACGAAACGACCGGTCACGCGAGCGACAAATGGGGCTGGGCCGGTCAGCTCGCTTTGTCGATCAAGAATCTCCCGACTGGCGCGGGCGACACGATCAACCTGACGGGCGTGTATACGTACGGCGCAAGCAGCTACAACTTCCACGACTATATGTCGCGCTCGTTCGCGATGTATGGCAGCACCGGGCTGCCGGGTGCTTACCAGAGTTTAGGTCTGGCGGGTGTCGCTGACTCTGTGTTCGTTACCGGCGCTGGCCAGGAGCTGACCACGACGTATGGTTTCAATGGTGGTTACACCCACAATTGGGATCCCTACTGGAACAGTTCGATCTTCGGCGCGTGGGCTGCCGTCAGGTACAACAACACGGCGAAGGGGTACATCTGCGGGGCAATGGTCACCACTCTGGCGCTCTCGAGCGGAGCAGGCGGATGTAACCCCGACTTTAACTACGCGGCAATCGGTACGAAGACGTCCTGGACGCCGGTCAAAAATCTGACCTTCACCGGCGAGCTCGCTTACATGATGCTCGATCAGAAGTACGCCGGCGCAAGCACGGTAACGCTTCCGTTGCAGGCGGGTATCGCCAAGCCAGGTACTGCGTATGAGCTCAAGGACCAGAACAGCCTCGTGCTGCTCCTTCGTGCTCAGAGGAACTTCTAAGTCTTGGTCAACCAGCGGAAGGAGCAAATAACGGCTCTGTAGCATCAGAGTTAAACCTCCAAGAAGGCCTCCGGCATGCCCGCCGGAGGCCTTTCTCTTTTCTGCAGTTCGAAGCGCCGAGCGTTCTCGTTAACACTTGGAGCTTTACCGCGAGCGCTCGTCCTTCCGCTCAAGAAGAGTCGTTGATGTGCCGCTACCCGGCCTCACGGAGAACTCCTTTGCGCCGGTGGCCGCATTCGATCTCGGCGGCAGACGTAGCTTTCATACTGGAGCTGCTAGGCGGCTTTGAGCGGGTTGGGATCCATCTCAGCGTCAGGAAAGTCCGGCTGCATTCTCCATCAGATGCTAACGGTCGGCGACTTGCGGCGCGGCAATCAGGATGGAAGCCCGTCTCATCCAGATTATGTACTGCGTGCGGCAGCACCTTGGCCGCGCTTCGCCATATCCGCCACTACGGTCGCGGGCGACCATTGCGATCGTGGGATGAGCAGCGAGCCAGGCTTGGGCGATCGCACGCTCACGATGACCCGGCGCCTTTCCAAGTTGCAGACGGGGATGAGCTATTCAACTGCGATATCGGCCGGCTTGTTGCCGATCGAGGTGGCCGGACCCGTTATGGTCTCTACGCCGATCGTACATTTCGCAAGCGCGTCGCGGATTGCGGATCAATGTCGTGAAGCGAAGAAAGAAGATGGAGGTTTGCAGAATTCCGCCACGACGTGAGCGCGCTGTGCACGAATTCCTCCCCGACAAGCGGCTTTTTAGCGAAATTAAAGTCAACGCGCTGATAGGCTCAACGCGGCTGCAGGCGGTCATCGAGCCACAGTTCGAAATGTCGGCCATCCTAATATTAAACAAATACGAGAAGGGTGAGGAAACTATGGCTGCGAGGCCTCTTGGGCTGGGAGCATCGACTGGGACGGCGGCGAACTCAACCGCCGCGAACGTTCGGAGAGGCGCCGATGCTCTACCTGAGATCGCCATGGCGAGCTCTTGGTACACGCAATGGACGCCTGAGCAGAGAGCCGTCGGCTATCGTAACATGGATAAGCTCGATGCCACTCACCTAGTGCGTCGTGGGCCCAGCGTTCGCCCTCTGCCAAGGGCAGCCCGCCAGATCTCGCCACGCTGTAATTGGAAGGGCGAAACTATGGAGCTGGATCGCCTCATGAAAGCGATGCAGACCTCAGGTGTCATTGTGCTGAAGGATGGCGAAGTCGTCCTCGAGAGTTATGCCCTCGGGCGGACGGAAAAAGATTGCTGGCTGGGCCAATCGGTCACCAAGTCAGTGACCGCGATCCTAGCCGGCGCCGCAATCCAAGAAGGCCACATCAGAAGTATGGATGCGCTGGTCACCGAGTACATCCCGGAGATGAAGGGTGGTGTCTATGATACCGTAACCGTCCGCCAGCTGTTCACAATGACCTCCGGCGTCAAATGGAGCGAAGATTACATCGATCCAAACTCAGACGTGTTTAGGGCTGGCCGGTGCTGTTACGAAGCTGGGGTACATCCCATGGTCGCGTACATGCGCCACTTGCCGCGAGCTGCTGAGCCGGGGACGACCTTTAACTATAGTACAGGCGAGACTGACATGGCGGGAATTCTAGTCTCGAATGCCGTTGGTAGGCCCCTGTCTGAATACCTTTCGGACAAGCTCTGGCAAGCCTACGGCATGGAAGAGGATGCGAACTGGGCGGTTGATCGGTTTGGCCGAGATCGAGGCGGCTCCGGCATCTCTATGGCCCTGCGTGACTACGCACGGATTGGCCAGTTTATGCTGGACGGTGGCAAAGTCGGCGCCGCTCAGGTGTTGCCGCCCGACTGGCTCGCTGAGGCGACCCGCGCCCAAATTATCTTCCCGACGCCGCACCGCGGTCACGCCGCGTTGGGATATGGGTATTCCTGGTGGATCTATAGGGATTCCTATGCCGCGCTCGGCAGTGATGGGCAGGCAATCTTCGTCTATCCGCAAAGCAACGTTGTGATCTCAGTCAACTCCGCTTGGGCCGCACCTAACACGTCTGAGGACTGGCAAGGTTTGGAGACGACGTTCGTTGAAGCTCTGCACGCGGAAGCTGTAGCCTAGGGCTTAGCAAAGATCACACTCTCTACGTCCAATGGAACGGAGAGAGTCAGAACGAGGAGCATGGATGTGCCCTCCGCAATTCATTCGAAGGGGGGCGAGACATGAAGATTTCTCGGCGTAAGCTTATTGGAGCAGGTGTGGCTGCCGGCGCAGCCGCATGGGGACCGTCAGTCCTGCGGGCGCAAACGGCGCCGTCCGCCGCGCGAACGGTACGCATGATGAACGGCAACATCACCAACTTCGATCCATACTCGACAACAACTTATCATACTGTCGACCACGCCTTAGCGATTTACGATACGCTCTTTGCGCTGGATTCGAAACTCACGCCTCGTCCGCAAATGGTAAAAAACTGGGCGGTTTCGGACGATAAGAAGACCTATACCTTCGAGCTCCGGGACGGCTTGGGCTTTCATGACGGCACTGCTGTCACGGCAGGGGATTGCGTCGCCTCAATCCGTCGTTGGCTCCGGACACCCGGCGGGCAATTGGTCAAGGAACGAACCAAAGACGTGTCGAGGAAAGATGACAAAACTTTCACTATCGTCCTCAACGAGCCATTTGCGCTGTTGCTCGATCAACTCGGAGAGTCGGTCAACTACCTGCTGTTCGTCATGCGCGAGAAGGATGCGGACCGCGCCCCGACCGAGCCGGTGACTACTCATATCGGATCGGGGCCGTTCAAATTCAATGAGGCGCTCTTTAAGCCGGGTGTGAGCTTCGTCTATGACCGCAACGAGAAATATGTCACGCGCGCGGAGCAGCCTGACGGGTTGGCCGGCGGCAAGATCGTCAATGTTGACCGTGCCATCTGGGAAGTGATCGCGGACCAGCAGACGGCTGTAGCGGCCCTGCAAGCGGGCGAGATCGATTTGCTGAGCGACCCGCCGGCCAATCTTTTCCCAATGATTGAGGGAGATCCCAATCTCGTTCTCGAAGACCTCCACAAATCTGGCGACAACTATCTTCTGCGTATGAACTGCTTGCAGAAGCCGTTCGAGAGCGTGAAGGCTCGCCAAGCAATACTTCATCTGGTCGACCAGGAGGCGTTCCTGCGTCTTATTAATCCAAATCCAAAGTACAATCACACCATCACGTCTTTGTTCGGAACCGGGACGCCCTATGTTAATGACGCGAACACCGGATGGCACAAGAAGGGCGGCGATCCGGCAAAGGCTAAGCAGTTGTTCAAGGAGTCCGGGTATTCGGGCGAGAAGGTCGTCATTCTCCAACCTACGAACTGGCTTCCGGGGAGTAATGTCGCGCAGCTTCTGGCCGCTGCGCTGCGCAAGATCGAGGTCAATGCGGAACTTGCACCGAGCGACTGGGCCGGGCTTTCCGAGCGACGATCGAACAAGGGGCCGGTCGAAAGTGGGGGGTGGAGCATCTATCCCACGAGCGCCATCGATCTTAGCTTCGGGGACCCGCTTTCCGCAGGCTGGATGACTTTGAACGGACAGTACTATGGTTGGCCGCAGAATGACGAATACGAGGTTCTTCGGGCACAATGGGCGAACGGCACATTAGAAGATCGAAAGACGCTGGCCCGTAAGATGCAGCAGTCATGGTGGGATACGGCGGGCTCCGTTTTCTTGGGGCAAAGTGTTTCGCCTATCGCGCGTCGCAAGGAGCTCACCGGCCTTGTCAGCTATCCTGCACTCCTGCCGATGTGGAACATGCGGAAGGCGTGAGGATGGGCATGTATATCTTTCGTCGACTGATCTCGGCCATAGCCGTGATGGCTGTGGTCGGGATTTTCGTCTTCCTGCTTCTCAGGCTAGCGCCGGGCGATGCGGCGGCCATGATCGCCGGCCCCACGGCCACGCAACAAATGATAGACGGCATCCGCGAACAGCTTGGATTGAATGAGCCGCTTCCAGTTCAATTCGGCCATTGGGTGCTGAGTATCGTTAGGGGTAATCTTGGCACCTCGATCTTTGCCGGGCTGCCGGTTCTGAAACTCATCTCCCAGCGGCTGGAACCGACCCTTTCACTTTCGATCCTTACGATGCTCGTTTCGGTGCTGGCCGGGGTCTGCTTCGGCATTTTCGCTGCGTGGCGTGCCGGCGGCTTTGTCGATCGCATGCTCATCGCGTTCTCGGCTATCGGCTATTCAGTCCCGGTGTTTGTCGTCGGCTACTTCCTTATATACTTTTTCGCAATCCAGATGCGTTGGCTGCCGGTCCAGGGATATACATCCATCGATCATGGCCTTGGTGCATGGTTCGTACGTCTGATCCTGCCTACCGTGACTTTGAGTTTGTCATATATCGCTTTTATTGCCCGAATCACACGGGCGAGCATGCTGGAAGTCCTTTCGGAAGATTACATGCGCACGGCCGCGGCCAAAGGCGCCTCGACCTATTCCATGTTGTTTCATCACGCCCTGAAGAATGCGGGCGCCCCGATTCTCACCGTGATCGGCATAAGCCTTGCTTATCTGATCGGCGGAGTCGTCATCACTGAGACGGTATTCAACATACCCGGTGTCGGTCGCTTGGTCGTCGATGCAATCAACAATCGCGACTATCCCGTCATTCAGGGCGTTCTGATCCTGGTTTCCGGTGTTTACGTTCTTATCAATCTCACGGTCGATCTTGCCTACACCTTGATAGATCCCCGCATCCGGTACTGATATGACCCTCCTTTCCTCATCACTTGTCGCCGCGCCGAGAGCTTGGCTGGGCATATCCGGTCTCCCCCGATTGGCGTCCCGACATCCCTTGGTCTTCACCGGCGGCGGTCTATTAGTGCTGGTGATCGTTATGGCGATTGCCGCTCCGATCTACGCCGGCGATCCAATGAACATGGATCCGTTCAAGATTCTCCAATCGCCGTCTTCTGCGATGTGGTTAGGAACCGACAGTCTAGGCCGTGATGTCTTCGCTCGAACGATGTTCGGGGCCAGGATCTCCCTGGTGGTAGGATTGGTTTCGACAACGGGAGCGGCTTTGGCCGGTCTCCTGATTGGCGTCATTGCCGGCTACAATCGCAACTTCGACAACGTCATTATGCGAGTCATGGACGGATTGATGTCGATCCCGACTATCCTCTTGGCCATCGCCCTTGTGTCTTTAACGGGACCGGGGGTCGGCATCCTTATCCTCGCCATCACAATACCCAGTATTCCGAGTACTGCTCGGCTGGTTCGTTCTGTGGTTCTCAGCGTTCGGGATTCCCCATATGTGGTCGCCGCGCTCGTCGGTGGGGCGCGCCTGCCGAAGGTGCTGTGGCGGCATATCCTACCAAACACTGTCCCGCCGCTCATGATTCAGAGTGCCAACGTCTGCGCGAGCGCGGTTCTGACGGAAGCTGGACTAAGCTTTCTGGGGGCAGGCGTGCCGCCCGACATTCCCAGTTGGGGCAACATGATTGCAAGCTCTCGTCTATATCTCTCTATTGCGCCATTAAGCGTATTCGCGCCAGGCATTTGCCTTGCCGTGACCGTACTTGCCGTCAACCTGCTCGGTGATGGGCTGCGTGACCTTTTCGACCCCCGTTCAAAAGGCAGGCGTTGAGATGCAGCCAAAAATAACGGCAGATCAGGGGGTGCTTCTCGATGTTCGAGAGATCGAGACGCATTTTTACGCCCAAGGCAGCATAACGCGTGCGCTTGGCGGGGTTAGCTTTCAGGTCAAGAGCGGAGAGACGCTCGGTGTAGTCGGCGAATCCGGATGCGGAAAAAGCGTCACCGCTCTTTCCATTCTGCGCCTGCTGCCAAAGTTGGGCGCAGCGACCGTCAGCGGTGAGATCCGCTTTCACGGAAGCGACTTGCTGAAGGTCTCGGAACAAGAGATGCGGACGGTCCGTGGGAATCGGATTGCCATGATTTTCCAGGAACCACTGACTAGCCTTAATCCGGTTTACACTATTGGCAGCCAAATCGCCGAAGCGGTGCGGATTCATACGAAGGTTTCTCGCCAGGAGGCGATGGCGAAGGCGCAAGAGATGCTCGGCCTTGTCCGAATCGCGGACCCCGATCGCCGCGTCAAGAATTATCCTCACGAAATGTCAGGGGGGATGCGCCAGCGCGCCATGATTGCCATGGCGCTCGCCTGCTCTCCGGAACTATTAATTGCTGACGAGCCGACAACTGCGCTCGATGTCACCATACAGGCCCAAATCCTTCGGCTGATCGTCGATTTGAAAGAGCGCATGGGAACTGCCGTGCTGTTCATTACGCACGATCTCGGCGTCGTCGCTGAAACGTGCCAGCGGGTGATCGTCATGTATGCCGGTCGGATCGTCGAACAGGCAACCGTCAGGGACCTGTTCGCTCGTCCTTCGCATCCCTATACTCAGGGTCTCATGCGCTCCGTGCCCGATCCGCGGCGTGGCCGCAGGCGACGTCTTCCGGAAATTCCCGGGATCGTGCCAAGCCTACGGGAACCGATTGCAGGCTGCAGCTTTGCTCCGCGCTGCCCATTTGTAATCGGTAGGTGCCGTCAAGAGGCACCTGATATGCGAGACGTCGGACCGGGCCACTCGGCAGCTTGCTGGCGCTCTGAAGAGGTGATGGGCGCATGAGCGGTCCTCTGCTGAAGGTCGAGAATCTGGCCAAACATTATATGCTTGGCAACGGGTTTTTAAAGCAGAATTGCCCAGTGGTGCGCGCAGTGGAGGATGTTTCCTTCTCCGTCGCACCGGGAGAAACGCTCTGCATCGTCGGTGAATCCGGTTGCGGTAAGTCCACTCTCGCCCGGCTCCTGATGCGAATCGTGGAGCCGACCAGCGGGCGAGTCATCATTGACGGGACCGACATTACGGAATTTGGACCGCACGCGCTGCGCGTGTGGCGTCGCCGCATGCAGATGGTTTTTCAGGATCCTTATTCATCGCTAAATCCACGCCTCACCGCTGGTCAGATAGTCACCGAGCCGGTCGAGAATTTCGAGCGCCTCAAGCGCAAGCAGCGCGAGGCGCTTGCCGCAGACCTTCTTCAAGAGGTCGGCATGCGGCCCGAAATAATGCATAGGTTTCCGTCGGAACTATCAGGGGGCCAGCGGCAGCGACTTGCTATTGCGAGGGCGCTGTCGCTTCGACCGCCGCTCATCGTCGCAGACGAGGCGGTATCTGCCCTGGACGTGTCCGTACAGGCGCAGATCCTAAACCTGCTGCTGGATCTTCAGCAGAATACAGGCATTGCTTTCCTCTTCATCTCGCATGATCTGAGTGTCGTTGAGCATATCGCTCATCGAGTTGCAGTCATGTATTTGGGGCGGATCGTCGAGCTCGCCACGTGCGAGGCTCTCTTCGCCAATCCAACCCATCCCTATACCGAGGCGCTGATCTCGGCGGCTCCGTTGCCCGATCCCACGCGAGTTCGGCCGGGAGCACCGGTAGAAGGCGAGGTGCCTAGTCCCATCAATCCGCCGAGCGGATGCGCGTTTCATCCACGCTGCCCGCACGCGATCAAGCGCTGTCGCCAGGAAATGCCGCCTTTGGCTCCAATGGCCGACGGACGACTTGTGGCCTGTCATGTGCGCACTGGAGCTCCAGCAATCTAGTCCCGGCTCCTGCGGGCTTCTACCCGAAGACATGTTCAAGAGTGAGAGCGACCTTTGTTCGCGCGCGCTCGCCGGCGAGGGGCTGAACTGCATCCTGTCGGCACGCGGTCGTTGAATAACCCGTCGTGCCTGGCCTCGATCTGGGCTTCTTCGATGTGCGAGGTGTTCGCTCAATAAACGCAAAGCGCTGGCCATCCGGCCATCCCAGCGGGAGCGCTTGAGAAATCAGCGTAAGACTATTCCTTCTTTCGAAGGGCCGTCAGCATGGCACGCATCCAGGTCAGCAGGCGTGGAGGGTGCTCAGATCGTTTACACACCAGTGTTCGGTCGGACGCTTAGAAGTATTCCTCCGGGGTGGGCCGCCTTGTTGAGTTGCAGGTATCCGACGAGGATCTAGCTTTAAGGCTAGCCTTAAGGTCGGTAGATGCGGGTAGAG
>NZ_JBEPRI010000027.1:0-80301 GCF_040548265.1 Bradyrhizobium sp. F1.13.3
TGCGCACGACAATCTGCGCGGCAATCATTACTTCGCCGCGACACTGACTCGCCATCCAGATTGCCGCGCCTTCCCATCCAGATCGACGCGCTACAGTCGGCGCCGAACGGCCTTGAGCTCGGCGATCAGGTCTTCATCGGATTTCAGCATTATCGACTCCTCTGCTGGTCAAATAACCGCAGAGGTCGCAAAGAAGTAATCCGGAGCAAAGCCGCTATTGAATCAGCGGAATTCCTCAATATTCTCGCGTCGAACCCGGCATTCCTTCACATTACCACCACCTCGCGATTAGCCTGCAAGCTGACTGCTACAATGGTTTTAAACCGTTGTTCGACCCGCACAAGAAGGTACTGCCGATCACACCGGCGGTTTGCCTGACCCATGCGCGGGGCTTCTTCGAGCTGTCCGACATCGAGAAAAACGCCCGGGAAGGCCAGAAGGGCAAACCCATCTCTCCGATCGCGCCGGAGGCGGTCAGAGGCCTCGATGCGTTGTTCGAGATCGAGCGCGCCATTAACGGCCGCGGCACCGACGACCGGCGCGCCGTGCCCAGGAAAAAGAGCAAGCCGCTTCTCGAGGACATGCACGGCTGGTTGCTGCGTGAGCGCAAAAACCTCTCGCGCTCTTCCGAGATCCTGAAACCGATCAGCTACATGCTCAGGCGCTGGAACGACTTCGCCCGCTTCCTCGATGATGGCTGAATCTGCTTGACCGACAATTGTTCTGAGCTGCGCATTGAGAGGTATCGCATTGGGAAGGCGCAACTGGACCTTCGCCGGCAGCCAGCGTGGCGCCTACCGTGTCGCCATCATGCTGACGATGATCACGACCTGTCTCCTTAACGACGTCGATCCCAAGGCCTGGCTCGCCGACGTTCTCGCCCGCATCGCCTATCTGCCTACCTCGCGTCTGCACGAACTGCTATCCTGTGAATGGAAACGCCTGCGCCAAGCCGCCGACCCGCCGATCAGCAGGCGCCGCAATGACCCGCCATCATAGAACCCACCGTGCCCACGCGCATGCGTCAATCAGCCGGTCTTCGTCGTAGGCATACCATTGACACAGAGTTACGCGAAATCCATTGGATGGCGATATTGTCGGATCTTTGGTGGGTACTGCGCCAAGGAACGACCGGGATATCCCATCGGACCGATCATTAGATCGCGAAGCGGACGTCGGCTTCGCTTTCTCAAGACGGTCGGCGACTGCTTCGATAATATAGAAGGTTCTGGTTGCAGAACTCGGCGCAGACATAGAAGCTCACATCGGCTTACAAAACTCAGCAGCCGATAGGCGATCGCTCACCCACTCCACCAGACCGGGCCTCTTTGCCACTTACTGTTCTTGAAGAGCATCGCCCGTTTGTGTCGCACCAAGCTAATGTACCGATGCGTGTGCACGCATACGTCACTGATCGGATAGCTCGCGGAGCTCTTGGCTGCGGGCGACGCCGCACACTCGCGCTCATCTTCCAGGCGGTCGAGCATTCTGCGACGGCGCATGGCATCAGATCATCGACTCATCGACTGCGAGATGCTTAGGGCCCGTCCGGGTCTCAGCACGGGACAGCAATGTGACGAAGTCAACGGTGCACTGACAGTCGAAATGCGTGCAGTTTGTTATCGAACGTCCGGTCGTTGTCAGAGCCGCCGTCCTTGCACCAAATCCGTTGGTGATAAGCAACAAAGTGCACAGAGGCAACTACCAGTGTTAGCAATTGATCCAGATGATCGAAGCATGCCACAGATGACCGATGAGCGTCGGGCTAATCAAGCGACGCTAGCAGCGTGTTCGGATGCAAAACTGCGATCTATTTTCGTCGACCGCCCCGATCGACGTGCTGAGACATCGCCCGCAGAAATGCTGCGCGATTATCTTTACTGCGATCTGGTCGGCATTGCCGCCAGTGAGATCGCGTAGCGACATCCAAGCGGTCCGGTTCGCCTTCGCAAGCTCGACAATCAGTTCACGAGGCGCGCGCATGTTGGCGCAACGGATTTCCTTGCTTTCGGGTTCGGGCACTACGGCTGCGACCGGCTCGGTCGTCGAGCTAGCTAAAGATCATTCCGTCATCCCTTCTACGCGCACCAGCCGACCATTGAAGGATAAGCCAAAGGCCTCTTCAACGCAATCGAGCCGACGCGCATCCGCGGCACTGGATCTCGCGAACAGTTGGTGCCGACGCTCGGACTTGCGGTGGAGAGAGTACTGGGTTCCTCGACCATGGGGACGACCAGGGTTGCACTTAAAATCGAGCCATCTTCGTCGTCTGGCGTGGCAGAGTTCGAACAGAGCTTTGATCGATATGCCAATGTCATTCATGCGGTGGTCGTTCCAGCTGCGATGTGTTGGCCGAATATGGAGATTCCAGCTTGGTCCGCGACGTAGTTCGAACAAGCTGTACTCGTGTAAACGCCAGGCCGGACAATTGAAATATTCATCAAAAACAATAATTGTCCCAGGCCGAATTTGGGGAGCCAAATTGTTGAAAATCGTCATGGTAGAGCTGTAAAGATCACAATCCACGTGTAGTAGTCTAATAGGTTCCGAATGCTCAGCGACGAATCCTGGCAGAGTGTCTTCGAAGAGTCCGTTGATGAGCGACACGTTCTTTCGGACTGCCGGAACATCCCCAGCAAAAGCTCCCTTTGGGACATCCGATCTCCAAGTCTCGGGCAACCCCTTGAACCAATCGAACCCGAAGATCTGACGTTCCGGATTTAAGGCGGCGAGATGGTTGATTGTTCTCCCGCTTGCAACACCGAACTCAAGTGTAAGTCCATCGATGGTGGCCCAGTTGTTCGCGCTGGTCATAAGATCAAATTTAGTCGCAAACCGAGGGCAAGCGAGCATGTGATCAAGGTAGTATTGGGCTGCATCAAATCCCGCCACGAATTTTGCGAGACGAAGGACGTTGAATGAGCCGTACCTTCCGCCAAGAAACCCATCGCGAATTGCCTCGACTATCTCAGTTACGTTCACGTATTGATGGGTCATACTAGGCCAATCTCCTTCCTTGCGTAAGATGGAATGCGCCATCACGCCGTCCTTGCGGTTCTCTAACTGGACGCAGTTAGTCGCGGGCGTTGTCCAAAAATCCATTCTGGTTCGAATGTTTGTTGATCAGAGCGGCACTAATCCCGATACGGAACCGGCAACAAATCCGGCGGATACTGCGGGGTGGCACCCGGTGCGATGACGGCATCATGCCTTTCGGACAAAGCCTTCCAAGACCATCTAGTTCGCGCCAGCAGAAGATACGAATATATTGGCTTCGTTCCTGACCATCAGCAAGTTTGTGTAAAAGTTACGGCGTAGGCAGCAATTCTCGACTGTCGCGAAGAGCATATTTTGGAAAACAACGGCGCGCTTGGCACCTCGTCTCCGTACGAAGGCCTTCTCGATCCGACGGGGTAAGGTCTGCCCGTGTTCGGAGCACGAGCTCAGTTGCACGAGTTGTGAACGGCACCCTTTTCTGGACCGCCAGCTTCACGTCATCCTCGATAACCTCAACACCCAGAAGAACGAGCGCTGGCTCAAGGCCCACCCCAATGTGCAACTTCATTTCACGCCGACAAGCGCAGCGCGTCCTGGCTCAATCAGGTCGGGATTTGGTCCTCGATCCTGCTGGGGCAGTCACTCAGCGGCGCTCCTTCACGAGCCTCAAACAGCTCGAGCAGCACATCAATGCCTAGATCAAAGCCTACAACGACAAAGCTCAGCCCTTCGTCTGGACCAAGAAAAAGGTCCGTGAACGCCGATTCAAAGGTCGCCTTATCCCTCAACTATGATTCCGGGTACTAGCAGGCTGCTGAAAAATGGGACTTGAAGTGCGATTTTCCTGATGTGCGGGGCGAGGATGAGCCAATCGATGGGTGGTAAAGAGCGCCGTACGCGCAGTTTTCGCTCATGTTTGACGTTCCAGACAGACTCATCCCGTTGCTGACAGCATCTTCGGAATACGAACGAGATTGTAGGTTACGGCGGTGAGCACGAAGAACCACTCGACCAAGCCTCGGCCACGATGCCGGGTCTTTCGCATGCGATAGCCGGGATGCCGGGTCGTGCGCGTCGATCGCCGAGCGGCGGATGGTGTCGTTCTGCGAGACATGCGGCGTGCAGCCGCGCTCGCGGCAACAACCGGCGACAAAGTCGGCGGTGTCATAGTTCTTGTCGGCCCACGGTGCTGCCCGGCTTTGGCGTTGCCTCGATCATGTCGAGAGCGGTCGTTCGCTCACCCGGGCCTCGGTGAGGCGCGCATCGACGATCGGCCGGTTGCGGTTCTCCATCATCAGATGCCCCATGTGGCAGAGCTTGGCCTCCTTGCCAGCGCCCTTGCGAAACAAGCGGGCGTCGGGGTCGGTCGTCGAAGAATGCGTGTCGTTCTTGCGCTTCTCGCCATGGAAGTCGCGCTCGACATTGCGTCCCTGACCGCTGCCCGATTGCTTGCCAGATGGTGGATCGCCGCCATCCTTCGGCACGAAGCTCTTCATGCTGGCCCAGGCTTCGATCGGCGTGCCATCGACGGAGAAGTGCTCACTGGACAACAGCCCACGCACCTGCGGCAGGTTCAACACGGTGACAAAGAACTTAGCCGCGATGTCGCCGTCGAGCAGCCGATCCCGGCTCTTGCAGAACACGGTCGCATCCCACACCTGATCGTCCATCGACAGACCGACGAACCAGCGGAACAACAGATTGTAGTCGAGCTGCTCCATCAACTGCCGTTCCGATCGCACCGTGTAGAACGCCTGCAGCAGCAGCGCCCGCAACAGCCGCTCCGGCGGAATCGACGGTCGGCCATGGCGGGCGTACAGCCTGGCAAAGTCGCGCGACAGATCCTTCAGCGCCGGGTCGGCCAAGTCGCGGATCGCACGCAGCGGATGATCCGCTGGAACGCTCTTCTCCAACAGCACGTAACTGAATATGCCTTCCGACCGCCGATCTGCCCCGCGCATCGCATCCCCCAGCCCAAAGGAATTCAGACACATGGCGGATTCGTCCGCTGCAGACGCACCATTTTGCCGTCCCGCTTGGCGCCGACCAACTCCGCTATGTAGTCGTGAGCCGCTTCGAACGCCATCTTGCGGATGATCCACTGTTCGTCGTGATTGTAGACCTGATCGATTCCGCTAGGCTTTTGCCCAACACACAGCCGCTGGATTTCGTTGTCGTAGCCACAGCGTGACATGATGGTGCGCAAGCTGCGCCCTACGTCTTGAATGGTGAACTTGGCGGCGCTCGCTTCCTTGACCAAGCGGTTGACCATCTTGGTGAAGCCGGACATCTGGCCGCCCGTCTTTGGTGACGGGAAGACATGATCGGAGGTTGCCCGCTGGAAATGCTTCGCGGCCGTGAGCACCTCGTCAACCAGATGAGTGCGCGGCACATCGTGGTGCAGCCCCATCTTGGTCCACGCTGCATCGAAGGTGATCCGGTCGTCCATGATGTGCTTCCGCCACTCGATCATGATAGGCTCACTGCGGCGCGGGCCGCCGAGCAGGCACATGCGTGCCAGGAGACCGAAAGCCCCGAGCTTGCCGGATGCAATCCCAGACCTTGATGATTTCCTCATCGATCAGCGCGCGACCTTTCGTTCGGCGTCCGACCCTTTGCGCGCGGGTTTCATTGGACGCGCGATAGCCGGCGAGCACGTTGTGCTCGACATAGCCCTCGCCGACGCACCATTCGAGCAAGGTATGCACGTGCTTGCGCAGGTCCTTGGCTGCACCCCGCTTGCCGGTCTTGGCAATCTTGTCGACCGCAGCCATGATTTGCCGTCGCGTCAGGTCCCCCACGCCGCTCTCGGCGTAATCCTTGAGCCCGCGCCGCAGCGCCGACATTGCTGGCTTCACGTTCGGTCAAGGAGGTCTGGCAGGGACCATCTTCAACAATGAGGGCCGCGAGCGTGGTGCGCTGCTTCTCGGCTGCCTGTTGCCCCTCGCCTCGCGTTTCGCGTCATTCGGGTCCAAGCCCTTGACCACCTTGCCTGCGGCGATGGTGGCGGCCTTGCGCGCGGCCTTCTCATTATATTTGGGCCACGCGCCGAGGGTCTTGCGCTGGATCCCCCTTGTATCTGCACGGCAGCATTTTGTGCGATGGAAGCGACTTAGCGCCTTGGCCGGTGGCCACCGGCCAAGGCGCGTGGCGATGTCGCCCGTCACCCCTCCGGCTACAACCGTGGGCGAGCTCTGGGATCTTCGCCATGTCACGTACGACCGAACAGTCGCTTGGTTTCCAATCGCATGGACAAGGCAGGTTACCGTGAAGAAGACGATTTGTGGAGTGGACGTTTCGAAAGCTAAGCTCGATGTCTGCATCGAACCCGTTCATCGGCTTGCAAGCTTCAATAACGACACGGCGGGCATTGCAGAACTGGCCGCGTTCTGCCGTGAACGTGCCGTCACACTGGTGGTCATGGAGGCCAGTGGCGGTTATGAGCGACGAGCATTCGTCGAACGGTGGGAGAATGGGATCAGTTGCGCGCTGACCAACCCTCGTAATGTCCGCCGCTATGCCGAGGCGATGGGCATTCTGGAGAAGACCGACCGGATCGATTCTTCTGTCATTGCCCGCTTCGCTCATGCCAAGAACTTGGCTCCGACCCCGCTGCCGAGCCAGGCCCAGCAGCGCTTTAAGGCCTGGTTGCAAGGCTCCGGCAGGTCACCGACGACCTTACGGTGCAAAAGCAGCGCCGCGCCAGCGTGCTCGATAACGCGGAAATGCGATCGAGCATCGACGAGGTGATCGCTCTGCTGAAGCGGCAGTCCCGCAAGCTCGAGGGGGAGATCGCCTCCATGATCGACGACGATCTACTCTGGGCAAAACTCGCCGAGACCTGGCGCGAGACGAAAGGCGTCGCCGGTCGCACCGTCGCGCGGCTGCATGCCGATGTGCCGGAGATCGGCACCCTGTCCAACAAAGCCATTGCCAAGCTGGTCGGTCTCGCCCCACTCGCCAACGACAGTGGCAAGCGCAAAGGCCAACGTCACACCCGCGGCGGGCGTGCCGGCGTCCGCTCGATCCTGTTCCTCGTTGCGGCCACCGTCGCCCGCTAAGACAAAATCCTCGCCGACTTCCGCGCAAGGCTCGTCGCTGCTGGAAAGGAAAAAATGGTCATCCGCATCGCGCTCGCCCGCAAGCTCCTCGTCCGCCTCAATACCAAAGCACGCGACGCGCGAGCCTCTTACGCCAATGCAACTTGACAATCGAGATAGTCGCTCACCCCCGGCTTGGTGAAGAGGTAGACCCAGGTCCGGCCGCCGGTGGCGCGCATACGCAAGGCGAGGCCGGGCAGCTTGTCGTCGTGGAGATAATGCTGCGCCTTACCCGGCGGCAGCGTTGCGTTGCGGATCACCGCATCGGTGAGTGTCAGCTGGTTGGCTGGCTCCGTCATGCTTCCTTCCCTCTCTGTGCCCCGGTGTGCCCCGCAAGAACGGCGGTCAGGCCTCCAACAGAACCGGGCCTCGGACCTTCCCTTGTGTGCCCGCGCACCAAGGGAAAATCCACGGCGGGCACAACGGGGGCATACAAAATGTAGCAAGGCCACCTATGGGCTCTTATGGCCGCACAGGGCGATAACCACTATCAACTAAAGGAATTTTTACATCTCAACCATGGCCGGATTTGGTTGGCTTGAGCCTACAGATTGCGGTTCAGCCGGAACGGGTAAATGATGCCGTCGGTGGCTGGGATGTTCGTGGAACGCGACTGACCACTGTCTGGCGAGTCGCTGGGACAACGCACGAGCAACGTCGGTCGGCCCCCCAGGGACAAAATGTCGATGACGCGTTGTCGAAGGTCTTGGACCCGATCGCGGCGCTCGACCGGACCAGCGACGTCGTCCTTATTGGCGCGATCCTTGCTGCAGTTCTATATCAGTCACCCACAAGGGGCATTGCCGCCCTGGTCCGATGCTTTATCGCGCTGCAGAATGTCGACAGCGCGCTGTATGCCGAGTTTCAGGCGCTTTTCAACCAGAGCCCCATTCCGTTCGTTGACGCCGTTGAGAAAGCGGCGCTGACGGAAAGTGTGACCTCCACTCTATCTTAGCTTGTCTAAGTTATCCATGACTCACGCGGATAGCCCGAGTGCTCAGCCGCCTCAAGTAAAGCCATCCACCGTTGGCTGAGATGTATTCAACCGCCCCGGAGCGGATGATGACGATTGCACCCGATGGTGAGGAAGAAAGAGCGCACGAAGCGCCGCGCGAAACGCGAAAGCGAAATTGCAGAGGCCACGGCAGCGTTCGGCGACGTCGAGCGTGGGCTGCTCGCTAAAATGACTCGGGAGGAACGCGGCGATTACAGCAACTTGAATCATCTCGCTTTCCAGTTCCTCGCTGGACATCCCCTGACGGAATATGCGGAGAGTCTCCGAAATTGGGCTTTTGCCAACGCCCTGAACGGTGGCTTCCGAGATCACCACGATGAATTCCATCACCTCGTTCGGCTCAATCTCGTCGATTGGAAGGCCACCCGCCTAGCGATCTTGGAGGCCTGCAAGATCTTTCGGATGCAGGGCCTATCTAGGACCGGCCGCTGGGCTCTCGCCTACCTGCTCCACGCCACGGGCGAGAGTTCCGAAGCTGTAGAGGCTAATCAACTAGTCGAAGACCTTACGAAGAATAGAGAAAAGCGCGACGGTTGGCGCCTGATCGAAACCTTCTGTGCGACCGATCTTTGCAACCCCTCCTATCCGCGGCCGGCCAACATCGATGTTACGGTAGAAAAATATGCTGCCCCTTGATGTTTCAGCTCTGAAGGAACACACCGGGCAAGGAAGAAACGACCACTTCTTTGACATGGCGCGGCCCGGTTTGGCTCGTTTCAGGCCCGATGCGGCGCTCGAAACAATGCGACGCTTTGCTGATCAGAGCCTATCCAGACAGATTGTCGATTTTCGCACGGCCCCCTTCTTTATCGAACCGCACACCATCGGGTTGAGAGATTCTGTCGCCCCAGCTTTCGTGACGAAAGCTGCCGGAATTGCGACCGATGCGCTGGCAGGCGATAAGAACAATGAAACATATATCGCTAGTATGCACTTCTAATTGCACTTGCGCATACGCACTACTAGAGCTGGCATTTGTATGGCTGGTGAAAAACGCAAATCAGCTGCCGGTAGAGGAAATCGAACGAGAGTACAGGCGAGCCTTGCTCAAGAAGTTCTGGGCACACAAAGCTTGGCGCTTGGTAGGCAGCGAAAGTGAGAGTAACGGCGACTAAGCGTCCATGGATCAGTTTGACTATAAACTACTCGAAGCCATCGCCGCGATTTGTCTAGAAACGGATGTGAAGACAGCGCCTTCCCTCTGGCAGCCCATATTTGATCTCGGGCCCAAAGGGCACTATGAGATCGGACACTTTTTCTCATGTTTTTTCAGTCATCTCTCGGAGACGACCGACACCGCTGCCTTCGTTGCGCATTGGCGGCCCACGAAGCTATTCTCGCCGGGCGGGGATGGACCGGCCGTTCATACAATCAGCAACGCTTTGAACGAGAAGCGCTCGGTTTCGGCCTGGAAGAGACTTTAGTACGTCCAACGCAAGGCCCGCCGTTGGTGGAATCTCTACGCGACCATTATCAGTCCTGGGCAGAAATGCGGCTTGCAGGCGATGAGGATAACGTCGCCGGCTTCTGTTCTTTCCTATCTACTCGTGCCGGCAAGCCGCTTCGCTTCAGAGCGCTCGTTTGGATTGCCGACGAGTTGCGAGGCCACTCCGAGGTGCGCTCATGGCATCGTGATCGAACATCAGCGGCCTTCGTAGATTTTTTGGGTACCGTGCTTACAGAGGATGGCACAGCGGCGGTTGCGACGGCGAACACGAAGGAAGCGCTCATGGACCTCGTTGGGCTGGCTGTATCGGGCCAACTGACGGCGGCGTCGGCACTTCAGGACCGGTTGAAGGCCCTGCTGTAACTGGTTCGATTTGTCTGAGGTATTATTGAAAGCACCAGCCTTGCCAGCGCACAAGCCAGATAAACGACAGGCTCGCTGCGGAATGCAGCACAACAGACAGCATGGACGTCGGCCCTCCATCCGGATTTCGCATGACAGATCGAATAAGCTGATGGAGCATTCTGATTTCGCGATGGACTAGCAACGACAAGGAAGCATAATGCTGCTTTTCGTCGCGACTTCGCCAGCAATCATATATGCACTGAAGCAATCGAGAGTGCCGATGGAAGCAGCGCTGGTGATACCGATGACGAAATGGAAAACAGGATCCGGATTGAAGGTCCCGCAAGCGAACCCGTCAGTCCGTGTTTCCTCGACATGCACCTTGCGGCCTACGAGAGGCCGATGGGCCTCGCGCAGAGATATCATCAGAGCGCGATCGGCAGAGACAGACGATCCTTCTGGAGGCGGCGGTGAACGACTTTGGCATAGACATCAATTGCAAATCGGATCGATGGTCGATCACCTTCGATCTCGAGAAGATTGACAAGTTCAAGGCTGCGCACGGCGCTGATCGGTTCATCGAACTAGGATGTCGCTACGTCGAAGAGCGCTGCGATGAGCTCGGCCTCGTCGACGACCTCTGGCTCTGGCTTGACGCAGTCTGCGCCAACGCGAGAGCTAACTGACAAGAAGCTTGGTCCCGTGATAGACTAAAGATAAAATAGTCTGGCGAAGGAAAAGACACGTTCGGCGAGAGCGCCGTCGACGGGAGCGGCTCTGAGGCGCCTTCTTCAGGCGATGTTTGTCCGACCGTTCTACCAAGAGCAGTTCTGCCGGCGCCGCTGTCGATTTCGGGACAGATCGATTGGCATTGTCGAGGCGATCGATCGTCTCCTGCATCAAGGGCCGGCCAAGCCGTACGCGCCGCTCGACCTGCTCGGCCAAGGACTTGAAACGCTCATGGCCGAGCCGGCACGCGTCCCGCTGCTGTGATTGCGCCATGGGTGCCGTCACGGTGAGGTGATAGCGCGCATGCAGTGCGACCGTCTCGGCGATGATCGCGATCTCGACCTCCAGCCGGCCCCTTCTGGCCGTTTATCTGCTCCAGAGCCTCATGAATCAGACCTTCGATCGGCGGCGCAGGATCCAGGAACGTTCCAGAGCCGTCTCGACGACCATGCTTTGCCCAAGCCCGGACCGTCAGTCGCAGCCTCAAGTCGTTCCGTGCTAAGCCTACGCGGCGCTTTTGCCATCTGTCGTCTGAAAGGATGCGTCTGTTCGTATGCCTCCGGGGTTAAATAGTCGAGCGCCGAATGCAGCCGCTGCTGGCTGTAGATAGCTGGGATGAAGACTCCGATCCGTTTGTGCGCATCGGCGGCGTCCTTGTAGGTGAGGCCCTGCACTTCTTCCGTATCCCTCCGGCGGAGGCCGCCTTGTGTAGTTTGCGTGGCAGCCTGAGGATCTCGATCGCGATATCGCCGCTCCATGTTCACGTAGCGTAGACAGACGCGCAAGCGTAAGCGCCAGCTTGGTGGCTTTCTCCCCGAAAGTGCCGCACACCATCGCATTTTGCGTCGGCAATTGTCGAGTTAGTCGATGCTCGTCATCCAACTGTAGCAATGCAGGTTTTGAAGTTATCCGCCCAACATATTTTGCACAAAAACGTTTGTGCCGGAGGTAAAGGCGATGGCATCCGTCTCAATCGACTGCATCGATAAAAATTTTGGCGCGACATCTGTCTTGCGTGGTGTTTCGCTGTCCACAGCGGATGGCGAGCTTCTGACGCTCTTGGGGCCATCGGGGTGCGGGAAATCGACGCTGCTACGTATCCTGGCGGGGCTCGAGGTGCAGGACCGGGGCTCGATTTCGATTGGCGAACGTGTGGTGGACCGCCTCAGGCCGAAGCGGCGGGACGTGTCCACGGTGCTCCAGTCCTACGCGCGCTATCCGCACATGACGGTCTCATCCAACATCGCGCTGCCGCTCCGAATACGCCGGCTCTCGGCCGGGATGGTTCTCATTGGCTTGCTTCTGCCACATCAGCTGCTCTCGCTGCCTCTCTTTGTTCTCGGCTACCAGCTCGGCATCCTCAAAACCTATGCCGCGCTCATCTTCCCTTATGTGGTCTCGCCGTTTGGCATCTTCCTGTTGCGGCAATTCTTCCAGGCCCTTCCTGACGACGTGGTCCACGCCGCCGGCCTCGACGGTCTCTCCGAAATCGCCATCGTCTGGTGCATCATGGCGCCGATGGCACTGCGAGCCGTCATAGCCTTCGGTATCTTCTCGGTAGTCCCGCACTGGAACAGCCTGTTCTGGCCGCTAATTGCAGTGCGCGACCAGTCCCTCAAGCCGCCGCCGCTCGGCATCATGGCCTTCAAGGACGAGGAGGCCGGCAACGACTACGGCCCTCTGATGGCGGCATCCACCATCGTCGTCGCTCCGCTCGTCATCGCTTTTCTTGCCGCTCAGAAGTGGTTTGTCGAAGGTATGACCGTGGGAGCCGTCAAATAAACCATGAACAGGACAGCTACAATGAAGCCGAGCCGTCGATATTTCGTCAAAAGGCTTGCTATCGGTCTCGCCGCCATCCCAGCAACTTCCGCAATCTTCACGACGGAAGCACAGGCGGCCCCCGTGACGTTGAAGGTATCCCATTCGTGGCCAAATCGAACCGACTTCCTGCAGCGGATGCGGGCCGGCTTCAACGGTGCACAGACGGGCATCCAGATCGATTATGTTGCAAGAGGAGATAACTGGCAGCCACTTTTTCAGGCGACACTGCGAGATTCGCTTATAGGTCAGCTTCCAGACGTGACCCATCAATTGATCAACTATACGAGACTTTATTCCGAGAAGCGGATTGCTCAGCCGATCGACGGCATACCAGAGGGACAGGGCTTCGTCTCGTCATCTGGCATCTCAAACGCTCTTATCCAAGCCGCATCGGCAAACGGCCGCGTCTATGCCGTACCCTACGGTCTGACTATCCCTATCGTATTCTACAACATGAGCCTTCTCGAGAAAGCGGGTTGGAAGCAAGATCGTCCCCCTCAAACCTGGGAAGAGATTATCGATGCGGCGGCGAAGGTCTCCGCTCTCGCCGGAAATATCAATGGCGGCTACTTGGAGTTCGAAGCGTCCAACAACTGGATGTTCCAAAACGTGCTGACCGGTCTCGGTGGATGCATGCAAGACGAGAGTGGCGGTATCGGCTTCGATAACCAACTTGGTATTGAGGCCATGCGGATCATTGGCGACTTCGCCAAGGCAGCGAATACGGTCGCGATGACGCGTAACCAGGCGCGCCAAGCATTCAATGCAGGAACGATGGGCGTTCTGATCCGCACCGCCAGCGGTATCCCGTCGATCATGAAGGCCGCGCAGTCCAATAATTTCAGGTTCGATGTGGGCGCATTTCCCGTTCTGGCGGGAAAAGGCAAACTTTCCGCGGTTTCTCACGGAATATTCGTTCTCACGAAAGATCCCGCCCGGCAAAAGGCTGCACTTCAGTACATCAAGTGGGCTTGCGGACCTGAAGGGCAGGCGCCGGAAGCAGAATACGCCGGCTATCTTCCAGCCAATTCAAAAGCCCTGAATGACAGCGATTCCAACTACAGCAAGTCCAATCCATACGTCGGCAAACTAGCCAAATCGCTGTCGGAGGCCGCAGATTGGTACACCTACCCGGTAGCCAACACCGATCAAATCTTTGATGCTCAGATCGAGGTGGTCAGACGAGTCGTCACCGGAAAAGCCGACGCGGCTTCAGCAATCGCTATGATGTCAGCCGAAACTCGCAAGCTTTTGAAATAGCCCGGCCGGACCGTAGGGCCATGCCCGTGGCCTCACATTCATCCAGCCGTGATCGCCGTCCATCAGTATCCGCCACGCATCTGGGCACGACATTCCTAGAACCCACAACTGAATCACACGAGGCCACTATGAAGACTGCGCTACAAACCACTCAGATTGACTCAAAGAAAGAGCCGGGAGCTCTCTTGGCTCCCGTTCCTATGACGGGCAACCTCCCGCCGCGTGTCGCCGACACGTTTGACCACGAGTATCGTGGGGCCATGCAAAGTCTCCTTGAGACAAGACAGCCTATGGACTGGATCGGACTCCACCAGTTCTTAGGATCTCGGGAGGATCGTGAGGCCGGCGCCAAGTTTGTAACGCGTCGCCTTTCCATGAGCCCTGATCCGGACAGAGTTGTTCTGTCCCACTCGACACAAGCAATTTTAACCGTTCTCTGCGGCGCACTCGTGGGAATGAATGGCGTTCTGGCAGTCGAGGAATTGACCTATCCTGCGATGGCGAAATTCGCCAAGCAGATGGGCTTCAACCTTGTCGGCGTAAAACTGGACGAGCACGGGATGCTGCCCGACGCGTTCGAGAAAGTATGCAAAGAGCATAAGCCGCGAGCACTCTATACCCTGCCAACCTTGCAAAACCCGACGACCGGCATCTTGGGCCTAGAGCGTAGGAAGAACATAGTGGCAATCGCTAGAAAACACGGCGTGGTGATATTCGAGGATGATATCTATTCGCTTTTGCCGGAGGATATGCCCCCGCCACTAGCCGAACTCGCGCCAGACATCACTTACTACATTCTCGGCACGTCCAAATCGATCGGCGCAGGTCTTAAAGCAGCCTATCTGGTCACACCGAGAGAAACTGATCCGGCTCGATTGTTCTGGCCGGGTAGCGGCATGACTTACTGGATGATCGCGCCCGCCAATGCCGGAGTCGCAACGGAGCTCATCCACAATGGTGGCGCAGACAGAATCATCTCGGCTGTCCGCGACGAGACCCGCGCGCGACAAAAAATGGTACGTGAAACGCTGGAAGGCGCGTGTTTCCGGACGTCACCGGAATGTCTGCACGTGTGGATGGAAGTTCCTGCCAATCGGGGCCTCTCTGATTTCGTTGAGGACTGCAAGCGTCGCGGTGCGGAAGTTGGCCCTGCAACTACGTTTCTGATTGCCGGCGGCGAAGCCCCCCATCGCATTCGATTTGGAACTGGCAAGGCAAGAGATCGGACCATGCTTCAGCGTGGCCTTGATGCGATCGCAGGCGCCTGTTTCTCCTAAGCGAAGATATCGTCAACATCTGGTTCTGCCGCCGCGATTCGGTCGCGGCGGACCTATCGGACCATGGCACATGAGGCCCGGTACCACGACGCAGGAGCAAGCGTGAAGATCATCGGTATTGAAACAGTGCGGCTCCGCTCGCGCACGACCGTAATATGGGTCCGGGTGCACACCGACGACGGATTGGTAGGATTAGGCGAAACCTGGTTCGGCTGCGCTGCAGTTGAAGCGGACATTCATGAACGGATAGCCCCCGCGCTGCTGGGGCGCGACTCTTCGGTCATTGAGACGCTAAATCGGCAAATGCGGCCCTATGTCGGTTTCGCAGGGACCAGCGCCGAGATGCGGGCGCTTTCGGCGGTGGACATCGCCTTATGGGACCTCGCCGGCAAGCGCGCACGCCAGCCCCTCTATGCGCTGTTCGGCGGCGCGGCGCGCGACCGTATTCCGGACTATAACACCTGCGCCGGCCCAGAATATCTTGCCGCATCGTCCGACGTCCGACCGCAGAATTTCGGTTTGACAGACGCCAGCGAACGGACCAGCCATGTGTTTGACGACCTTAACGGGTTCATGAAAAGGCCGGAGGCGGTCGCTGCTGAGTTGCTAGAAATGGGTATATCGGCGATGAAGATCTGGCCATTCGACTTCGCCGAGGGCGCCAGCGATGGCCTCGATATATCCACGGCGGATCTCAAAATCGCGCTCGCACCGTTCGCACGGATCCGCAAGGAACATCGCGAGGCAATGCGGATCAAGGCGGAGCTACATGGGCTCTGGAGTCCCGCCGCCGCCCGAAAAATCTGCGCCGCGCTCGACGATTACGAAGTTGATTGGATTGAGGACCCGATCTGGATGGATCAGCTAGACCACCTGCCGGCGATAGCGTCGGCGACGCGCGCGCCAGTCGCCGCTGGAGAGACACTAGGTGGGGCCGGCCAGTTTCGCGAGCTTATGCAACGTGGCGTATCGGTGCCGATCATCGACCCGAGTTGGGGTGGTGGCATCACTGTCGCACGCAAAGTTGCGTCACTCGCCGAGGCTACTGCGCGGCCGATTGCCTTCCACGACTGTTCTGGGCCGGTAACGCTAGCGGCCTGCGCTCACCTCGCAATTGCTTGTCCGAATGTAAGAGAGCAAGAGATCGCGCGTGGCTTCTACTTCGGCTGGTACCGCGACTATGTTGATGCGCCGACGACGCTTGAAAACGGCTTCCTGCTGCCTTCTGCCGGTCCCGGCCTTGGACTGGAGCTCGTTGCGGACCTTTTTAAAGGTGACGACGCAATCGTACGCACCAGCAATGCGGCTCCGATGTTGGCAAAGCTGGTTGATGATCGTGTCGATCACGGAAGCGGCTGATCTGGCTCTCGGGAAGGCCGTAGAAACGGACGCGGAGAGACGTGGTCGCGATAGCCGAGGCCAATCAGTGTCCTCAGCTTTCTTCTGAGCGAATGGACGAGGTACCGTTAGCTGAAGACGTAGACGTGCTTGCCGGACGGGAATGAACGCCCGCGCACGAGTGCGCGAGCAGCGTGATTTCGCTAGCTCCGTTCTCCCGAACGCATCGGCTGCTTGAGCATGTGGCAAACAATGCGATGACACGCGCGTTGATGCGCTTGGGATCTAGTGTCCATATCGCGCGAGCTTGTCTGGACACTTTCGATCTGTCCCACACGCAACCGGCCGATATGATTAACAGTCGATTGCCGCTTCCACGATCTGCCGTACGCATCGCTAGCGTTTGTAGTGATAGTCTTCTTCATGACGTTGCTTTCCTTTACGTGAGCCGGGACCTCGAGCTTGACGGCGCAAGGCGCGCAACGCCGCTCACCCTATATCAAAACTCTCGGGGAAACCCCTAATACAGGAGCTAACAAATGCAGGTCGTGGTCCTCGGAGCTGGAGCGGTCGGGTGCTACTATGGGGGGCTGCTCGCTAGAGCAGGTCATGACGTGACGTTCATCGGCAGATCGGCCCATGTCGATGCGATCAACACGCATGGCCTTCTCTTAGCTACGCAAGTCTTCAAAGGGTACGTGCGCGCCAAGGCCGCTATGGACATGAGCTTGCTCAGTCCGCCAGACTTGGTTCTCGTCTGTGTGAAATCGGGTGATACTGAGGAAGCCGGTCGGATGTTGGCGAACCGCTTACGCTCCGAAACGTCAGTTCTCAGTTTTCAGAATGGTGTCGACAATCCACAGCGCTTCAGCGCCGTTACGGGCCACCCTGCCATCCCCGCCGTGGTCTATGTCGGCACCGAAATGGCCGGTCCTGGCCACGTCAAGCACAACGGAGGCGGGACGCTAGTTATCGGCGCATCTCCCAAGAGCGAGATATTGGCGGAAACGTTGACGGCAGCCGAAATCCAGACGAGGATTGCAGACGATATTGAAAGCATCCAGTGGAGCAAGCTGGCGACGAACTGCGCTTATAACGCACTTTCTGCCGTTGCTTGCATCGCTTATGGACCGATGTCACAGGTCGAAGGCACGAAGGATGTCGTGATCAGCGCGGCGCAAGTCTTGATGGTCGCCCGTGCCTGTGGCGTATCGATGCCAGAAGACGTGCTGGAGCAGATAATGAAAATTCCCGCAGCGATGCCCAACCAGATGTCATCGACCGCGCAGGACCTCGCGCGCGGTAAGACAAGCGAAATAGACTTCCTGAACGGTTACATCGTGCGGAAAGGCGCAGAGCTAGGCATTCCGACTCCGACCAATCATGCCCTCCAGGTGACCGTGAAACTGGCGGAACACAGTAATGCGGCGTCTTGGAGGTCTGTTCGAAGAGTTGTGTAGGGCATAGCGCGTGGAAAGCTATGCTGTATCGGACGTCCTCCATGTCTGGCGCGAGAATATCGCTCTTCCGAAAGCTAGGAGTTTTGTTGAGAACTCTGAGGTGATTGTTCCTTGAGACATCCGTGAGCAACTGCGGCGTCTCGTTCGGTGCTCCTTAGATACGTGCCCGATCGGGCGCGAAGTCAACTAAGAGGCCGGCAAGCGCTTTTAGCGAGAGTCACGTTCGGCGCGACAAAGATCCTGTTGGTCCGCTATTGCAGCCGACGGCCCTGTTGCCGTCGCTGACTGTAGCTCCGCCGATGCGAGCGAGCGTAAGTGATCGTCTCGCAGTAGAAGATGTGTGGATCGAATGAAGTCGACAGCCTGGTGCTCAAGCGCCGCGCAGAGTTGTACGGTGACGCGGTGGCCCATTGGCGCCCCGGTCGCGCTTAGTTCAGGAGCGATTTCCGCTAAATGGGCAACCAGTACGTCGACCGCATCGTCACGTCACGCCACTACATCGACACTTCTGACACAGTTCTGCTGCGGTAGCTTGACGTCATGAGCAGCTCCTGTGGCAATTGAGTGTGCCGAAAACGGCTTCGAGACGTTGCACCTCGTCGCGAAGCTCAATGAGATGAGCCACGGTGGCTCTCGCACCGCGGGCCCCGACAAAGAAGAAATGGCCGCCCGGTAGATGTCTGGTGAGACGCCGTGGCACATCGACGACACAGGCTCGCAGCCGTACCCAGTCATGGATAGGAAGTCGGGATGGTGCCAGCTTGGGCAGGACGTTGTGCAGCAGGCTCTTGACCGTAATGCTGCCCCAGACCGCCTCATCCGCCAAAGCATGTCGATAGTCCCGCGCATCCACCGGAACGATCGCCGCGCAAATCGGATAGTCATCGCCAGAAAATGAGCGGGCCCCGCGAAGGGCGCGAGAAACGTCTTGCGGCGGTTCTCCTTCGAAAAACGGGTCCAGCTCGGGTCCCCACAGTCCTACGGGTACATTCGAGCGATAAAAATCCTGGAAGACTTGCGGCTCGATGACGCTGTGGCCTTCCAATTCCGCGATAGCGAAGAGCTCATCCAGCCAGCGCTCGTCTCTCGTCGAACCATCCCTGGTTGCAGTCGAGATGTTCCAAAATCCATTCGACAAAAGGCTCTCGGGTGGCGTCGACCCGCCGTCAATCCGGGGGAATGGCGGAGTTGCGCAGAAGGAGACGAAGTATTGAAGCGCGTGTTCCCGGAGCCGCAACGCTCGGGTCAGGGCAAAAGCGAGCCTGCCGCCCATGCTCCAACCACAGGCGATGATCGGACGCTTGCTGCCTTCGCCAACGGTCTCCGTTACAAGTGCTGCCAGCGTCGACGCCCAGGCCTCTAGACCGAGGTCCGCCTTTGGCGTTGTGAATACCGGATGGTCTCCAGGATATGTCGCCGTGAGCAGGCCCCAACCTTGTCTATCGAGCCAATAGTCCAGGAAATCCTTCTCGTTGCCTCCTGGATGACCGTAGGCGACGCGCGCTAGGACGCCACCACCCGTAAGGAAAAGCACGAGCGGCTTCTTGACGTCACCGGGTCTGCAATATGCCAAGAGCGGCACGCTTTCGATCTTCGAGCAGTACTCGGCTGGGAAAAGAGCAGATCGATCCTGGATAGACTGGTGCTGGGAATTCATACAGGGCCTCGCATTCGAGCAGTGGTGTTAGGCATGTTTGTCCGGGCGATAGAATCAAGCTCGCGCTCGAACACCCGACGATCCCGCACCGTGCTGGTGCCGAACCGGATACCGTTCGGCACCTCATCCTTGCCGTAAGAGTGGTTGCCGGTTGCGGTGATCTCGATCCCACGGGAGCGAACCCGTGCTACGAGCTCGCGCGCGGTTGACTGGCCGAAAGCTTCAACCGGATGCCTGCTCCCCATATTTGCTCTTCCATTCGGTGTGGACGCCGGCGGACTTCCTACCACCCCTCCATAGTCACGGCATTGAATCTGCGATGCCGCAGCCGCTCCGCGATTGGCAGCAGATTGCCGCTCCGGTCGGGCAAGAGCCCGTGCTATTGGGGCTGTCAGTGGAACACGCTGCAATTGTTGTTGCCAGTGCGGCCAAAGGCCTATTTCCAATGGAGATGAAGTCATCGCGGAAAGCTCGGCCCTAGAGCAGCTTTCGTGTCTGTTGGGCCATTGCTGCCAGTGCTCGTTTCGGCTCCGACCGTCGAGTGACTACCTTGCGCATCTCATCGGCCATCATGTCTACGATCTTCACCGTATTGTCGGTAGGAAAGGAAAACTGATCGCCGGTGATGGGCAGGCGCTCCACAACGGACCGGTGATAGGGATTCGCAGCGAAATACCGCTCAAGGAACTTCGGGTCATTCAGGGTGATCATGTTGATGGGCAGGTATCCGGTATGCTTGGCTAGAATGGCTTGACCATCGGCCCCCGCCGCGAAGCTGATGAAGTCCCAGACGCGCTTCTGACGAACTGGATCCTTGGCGAACATGAAGAAGCCGTGACCGGCTCCGATAAGCCGTCCATTCGGATTTGGGAGGGGCAATTGGCCTACCTGCAATTCGAATTGACCAGACGCCGCCTTCGCGACCGAATTGATGCCGCTGGCCGTTCGAATATGCACGCCGCTAATTCCAGAGTTGAAGGCCTGCCGGGCCTGATCCAGCGTCACATCGAAATTGGTCTGGCCGAACTTCGCCAAGATCTCGAGCGTCTGCAGTCCTTCAGGCCCATCAAATGCAATATCGGTCTGCTCGGGGTTCATCATGCGCCCGCCAAGCGTTCCAAGAATGTTTTGAAACATCCATGCATTTCCGGATGTATACTCGATATATCCGCCGTTGACGTTTCCGCCGAGGGAAGCCACCTTCTTTCCAATTTCGACAATCTCGTCCCAAGCCTTCGGCAGCTCAGCGTCCGAGAACCCCGCCCGTTTCAAAAGGTTCATATTGTAGTAAACGACCGGAATCGTTGTTCCGAAGGGCAGTGAATAGTTCTTTCCATCTACCAGCGTTGCATCGATCAATGGGCGGGAGAGTCCCATCGTCGCAAGCTTTTCGACGTCTCCGGAAACTTTATCGAGCGGTTGTGAGATTCCGCGCTTTGCGAGTATCCGCGCATAGGTAAGTGACTGCCACGTACCATCCGGCAAATCGCCGACGAGCGCTCCGCGAAAGGTGCTTTGCAAGAGCGGGTCCCAGTTGTCGCCGTTTGCGATGAATTCGACTTGCGTCTCCGGATGCTTCCCGGAGAAATTCTGTCCCAACTCGGCCAGCATCTTCGCATACGGCGGCGCGCCGTGGCTGATCGTCAGCTTGATGTTATTGGCGGCGCGGCTGATTGCTGGGATTGCTAGTGCCCCGATTGCGGATGCACCTGTCAGAAGCAAAGCTCTACGTGTAGCGCGCATCGAGTAAATCCCCTGAGAGCTTATCTAATCCCACCGACAGTCAGCTCCCTGACAATCAAGGAAAGCTACGACCGGATGGAGATCAGCCAGCTTGAAATCCGGTCAACACTGGCTCCCCCGCACATGTCATCCAATGTGATGTCCTCAAGCCAACTATGCCGGTGAGGCTTAGAACATAGCTTTTGCTTTGAGCAGCTTTTGCTTGTTCTGGTAGTCAGCCGCGACTGCATCCTTCCGTCTGCGGCTTTCGGCAACTATCTCGTTGTAGAATTCAACAGCTTCTGGATCAAAATCCCGGCGCGGACGTGGCTCGGCGATAAAGTTCCGATGCTTGTCAGTTCCGCGAACCAAGGTCGCGCTATCCCTAAACCCGCTCGTCTGACCAACGTGGGCAGCGACGTATCTAAGGGTGATCCCCAAACGCCGCGTATCGGAGAAATTCGGCTTTGAGCCATGAATCAGCATGGTGTGATGAAGAGATATCTGGCCAGGTCGAAGCTCTAAATCGACAGCCTGAGCTTCATCGACATTAACCTCGATATCCTGGCCTCGGCTCAATAAATTGTCCTTATTGTCGGTGTCCCTATGCGGCAATTGGCCTTGATGGTGGCTGCCGGGGATCACTCTCATGCATCCATTCTCGCGGTCGCTGCGCGTCAACGCCACCCATGCGGTAACAACGGTCGGTTCGGAAAGACCCCAATACGTTGCATCCTGATGCCACGTTACAAAGCTCGGATCGTGAGGTTTCTTATCAAAGTGGCCGGTTGACCACCCCAAGATGTCTGGCCCAAGCACATCCTCCACCGCATCCAAGATCCTCGAATTTCTCATAAGATCATTCATCCACATCATCAGCAGATGCGCCTTCATCTTCGATCGTGCCCACAGGTCTGGCTCGCGACTTTCGAGATCTTCCATGCGCGCAAGGAATTCTGCAGCCTCTTCGACCGAAAGAGCGTCAATCGGGCACACGTACCCTTCTGAGCGATATTGCTCAACCTGGGCTTCACTCAGCATTTTGGGCATTTTTCTCTCCTTGCAGCCAGCATCGAATGCTTTGATTAAATGAAACCGCGCTTGGCATTTCGGTCTCCAGATACGAGCGCGCGGATCAGCTGACCCAAGCACCCGAGAGGTAGCAGGCGCCATCCACATGTATGCGGCGAAGCACCTGCGCGTAGGCACCAAGGTGCGCGTCAAAGACGTCTTCGCGAATCGAGGGACCATCCTTGGCTGCTGGCGCGATGAGTTCGCCGAGCACCCGTCCGGTCATACTCTGCGACGCAGCCACACCGAGCAGCTGTAGGATGGTCGGGGCCACGTCACAGATGCCGGACCGCACCGCCGAGACGGAACCTGCTGCAGGGAAGGCAGAGCCGGCGACGATGCCCACGGCCGCCAGTTCCTTGGGGTGCAGCCCGCCATGGACGCCGAGGCCCGTGCGACGATCATTGTCATAGAAGGTGCCACCTGCGAGGCCGAAGGGGTCGACGGTATCGTCGGCGCGGAAGGAAAAAGCGACGTCAGGCGCACGGACATGATCAGCGAAGACGAGGCGGTTTGAGAGGCTCCCGGGGGCAATGCCGTTGACCTCGTCCTTAGCGCGGGTGAACACTGGCCCGCACCACGGCTCGGACGTAATGGTCGCAACCAAACGGGCAATGTTCGCCTCATCCGGATCGACAAGATAGAGTGCGCCGACCTGGCCCGGCACTACCACCACGTCAATATCGGGAGCGGGTGCGACGCCGGGTCTGAAGCCGGCCGCACGCAGGCTGTCGGCCACCGATACACGCGTATGGCCGGTGATATGGCCGTGATCCGAGATCGCGACAATCTGAACGCCGGCCTGTCTTCCCTCCGCTTCCCACCAGTCGAGCACACGGCCGAACTGTTGATCGCAATGGGCGATGATGGATCGCGTCGCCTCCGCGCCCGTGCCGTGGAAATGCGAGGTGACGTCAGGTTCGCCATAAGAAAGGATAGTGACATCGGGACGATATTTCGGCCAGACGACGTCGAGGAATGCCGACGTGATCCAGTCCTGCCCGATGCGGTCCGGCTCAGTCCTGGGCGGGGCCGGCGTCAATGGGTTGATATGTGCTTCAATCTCGGCGAGCACATCGTTCGGCGTGCAGGCTTCGCGGAAATGACCGGAGAGGCGCACATGGCCGAGATCCTCTGCCTTATGGTGGAAGAGCCGGGTCGTTCCGGGCGTATTCGTGGCGAGGACAGCGAGGCTCCGCCCGCTAGCCGCCAAGATCTCGCCGAGCGAGGGCGCCGAATAAAGCCGCCCGCCGCTCTCGACGTCGAGCCGGCGCAACAGAACTGCGTCTGAAGTATCGATGTAGCGCGCCGGGGTAACGGCGCGATCGACGTATTTGTTACCGACCATGCCGTGCCGGTCCGGGGTGGCGCCGGTGACAAGACTGGGGAAAGCCGAACGGGTCTCGCTCGGATAGACCGTGCAATGGTTAGCAAGCGTCAACCCGGCCGCCTTCAGGCGCCAAAGGTTGGGAGTCAGTTCCGGGTCAATCAAGTCCGGACGTAGGCCGTCGAAGCTGACGATAAGAATGCGGCGCTTGGAATCAAACATCGTTTTCATTCTACCCTAAGCAATCGATGGGTGCTCGGAAGTGGCGGCTCAGTACGAAAAACACCGATTAGCTCCATAGCAAAGCCTGCCCTTCATATTCGTTGCCGGCATCAGAAAGACGCCCCGCCCTTCGCCGTTGTGCGAGCAACAGCAGGCCATGAGCACCATGTCGAAGGAGCAGATCGCAAAAACCAAAGCTTCGCGAGCGCATTCGAATGGTTCAATCAACGCGGATGCCATAGCCCTTACTTCCACTGAAACCTTGGCCGAGCACCGTTTAGTCGTGTTCGCGCTGTGCGAGACGTTAGACATTTGGATTGCTACAGTCGGATGACACTCATCGAATAGTTTGATGCTAACTGGCACATCATGCGATGAAGTATGGTGCTCCGAGGGAGAATGATGTTGGAAGAGGACTTGTTACCGCTCTAATGCAATGCGCACCTTTGTGAAAATCGCTCAAACACAGCGAGATGCTAGCGGTAAAGGGCCTATGCTCGACCCCGGTCCGCACCGAAACCATCGACGATGAACTGGCGGCGTTTCATTCGGCTAGCAAGATAACGACGGTGTCGGACGACACGCGGAATACGATTAGCTTGGCGACGGAGGCTATCCGGAACGGTGTGATCAGCGACCCTGTTGACTTCAAGCCGCGCGCAGTCGTCATCTCCGCCAGTCTTTCCACGCAGAGACCGGAATATCTGTAGCCGTCGTCCGCGAGTCCAAGTTCCTAATATTTGCCTCGATGCATTTGAAGCGTTTAAGGCGGACGCGGAAGGCGTGCACGTCGATCTATGCACTCTCGATCCTCGTGCGCCACGCATGAGGGCCGAGGGCTATTCAAGGGCCTCCCCTCCTCAATTTGCATTGGGCTCTACCAATCTCTCGTCGTTTAGCTCGATGAATCATGTGCGCCATCTCTCGCGGTGACCCGCGCGTTCGCACGAAGGCGACATCATGGCCTTCGCACAGCGCTATCAACCAACCTATGGCGTGCAGTTCCCTGCGGAATCGGTCCGTACCCAACAAGCAGGCGCCGCTTTATGAACTTCTACCACCGGAGAAGTCGCAGGCATCGAGATCGACTTGACGTCGTTGGCTCGAGTCAGGAAAGCGCCAGAAGCGCTTCAGCCTGTTCCAGCAATTGCTCCAAAAGGCCAGATCTGCCGGCAGAGTCCGGCACGCGGCCGCATAGGCCTCGACCGAGACGGAGTGTTCTCCCTTGCCGGAGGCGCCCTCAATCAGATCGAACGTAGTGGTGAGGTTGTTAGTGCTGACTTGAGAGTTTGCGCACTCGCAAAGATGGTGCGGAGACTACCTGGAGGGTGGCACATTGAGTGACGGCTCTTCACCTCGCGACATCGCCTTCTACACGGAGCCTCACGCATCATCGTATCTTACGGGATCAATCATCGAATTATTCGATGGGCGTCATCCCTCTGTTGCGATCTGAATGCGATGGATCGCGCGTCAAGAGGCGTCTACTTTTCAGGGGGTACTATGCGAGTTGAGACAAGCAGCACCGATCTTTCCAGTGCACACGTTCCACAAGATCATCAGATGAAGCTGCTACACGCAGCCGAAGATTCTGTTTTCGGTTTTCAACCAACTACAAAACAAAGGGGGCTTGTCATCGCATTGTCCCTCGCTGCAAGTCTCGTCGCAGGCTCGGCACTGGCACAAAGTGCCAACGCGACTAACCCAAACAGCGACACTCCGGATGCGGTTACTAAGGGAACAATTCAAAAGAAGAAGGACCCGGTCGCAAAGGTCAAAAACCTTCGTGAAATGCGGGCCGCAAGTCTCGTCGCCAAGTCAGCACCGGCACAAACGGCCAATACGCATAACCCAAGAAGTGGTGCTCCAGATCAAGTTGTCAAAGCAAACAATCAAAAGCTCACCGACCCATACGCAAAATTCCAAAACCTTCGTGAGAGGGGATTGCAGCTCAACATACCCGCTCCAGCCGATACGGTTACTCAGGATAAAGGCGGCGTAAGATCTGCACTGGCAGACGTCGGGATCGGGTATATCGGCTGGACACAAAACACATTCACAAACAATCTTCTACCGGACGCGGCCAAAAGCACCATCGCCAAACAACTGTACAACGGCCAGAATCCAACGTTTAACACCGGAACCTACATGATGGTGGTCTATGATCTCAGCCATTACGGGATTCCCGATGGTCAGATTATCGTAGGGACCCTGCAACAAGCTTGGACATGGCAGCCCGGAGGGCCAGACAGATGGGGTATCAATGAGATTGCCTACTATCAGACATTTTTCGACAGGAAGCTCGAACTCAAGGTCGGCTATCTCAGAAATTCAAATGAGTTCGCTGGCCTCCAGGTCGGAGGAAACGCCGGAGCAAACGTTTTCGGCCCCTCGTCGAATGTCCTCTACCAGGGCGGCATGAGCAGCAATGCTACGCCGACGCCAGCGCTCAACCTGACGTACCATTTTGATGATCGCTTATACACCAAAGCATCGTTCCAACGATCGATTAGTCCAGATGGTGTATTTACGGAAGTAACTCAAAATCCTACTGGCTTCCAGTGGACCACACCCAATTCGGGCATTCTTTTCCTTGATGAAACGGGTTACCAGACGAAAGCGGCACCGGGTCTACTCAACACGTGGCTGCGAGCCGGCATTGGCTATAATCAGAGCAACTACACGAATTTGGCGTATCCGAAGCAACCACGAGCCGATCAGAATGACTTCTACTACGTCGCTGCAGACCGGCAATTCTCGCAAATTGACGCCCAGGGCAAGGCTTCACGGGGTATCTACGGTGGGTTCACGGTAATGGGGGCTCCGCCTGACCTGAACAAGGTCACGCAGTATTATGAAGTCCGACTGTATGCAAAGGGACTTTTTGACAGCCGGCCCACCGATCAGATCGCTGTCGTCGCCACAGACACCGTCTGGAGCAACATCTCAGTGCAGACGGCCTTGGCTGCAGGAAATCACGTCCATAGCGACAGTAAGGTGATCTCGGGAACGTATACTGCGCACCTCGCGCCCGGAGTGTATCTCAACTTAGGGGTGTCATACATCAATCATCCGACAAGCATTACATACACACCGCAAACGGGACATGCTCTCAACTTCTCGGCGTCTACGTCAGTATTCTTCTAGGTCGTCAACGCGAGAATAGGTACTGGGCTGAAGGTCTCTTCGGTCATCCAGGACCATGTGGACGCAACCGTCGCCGGCAAGGCCGGCGCCGGAGAAACCATGCCAAAGCGTGCCGCCGCCGTTGCCTCCTTGCTGCCGCCGTGCAGGGCGGCGAACTGAGCACGGGCATGGTAGGCGCACGAGCACACTAGCAGGACAACCATTCGTCAAACTCGAGAAAGAAGAACTAGCCAACGCGCGGTCGGTCTGCGGACACCTGTCCTGTGGCATTTCGGGTTTGTTCGATCGATCCCCCTCTGAAAAACATGGCGATCTATCTTTGCGTACTTGTGGATTGTGGAGACTTAAATGCTAGAAGGGACGATCGGACCAATCCCTTGCCATCTCAAATCTCACGGTGCGCGGCCGCGGCAACCCGGCAAGTTCGTCGCATCGCGATGGATCACGACTACCGCTCTAGCGCAGGCAAAATGCGAGAGCCGATCTGCCGCGCAGGTATTTGCATGTAAATCCGTGAGTATCAATTGGCCGCTTTCCTTTGCGGCGTTTCTGACCGTAGTAGGAATGGGCGGAACGACGTCTGCGTACGCCGCCGATGCGGCCATACTGAGTAACAACAACGGATCGGTCGCTTCGCCGTCGTTGCAGGTCCAAACAGATGCACCGGTTGACCCCAAATCTCTCGGCATAAAGGGATTGAACATCGGTCTCCCGGGCCCCACAGATACCATTGATCCGGACCTTGGGGGCGCTCGATCTGAGCTTGCGAAAGCCGGCATTGGCTACATAGGCATGAGTCTAAATAACTTTTACGATAATACTTTGCCTCATGCTTTCGCGCCCACGCACGCTCAACAACTATACAATGGGCAGAATTTCACTGCGAGCTCCCAAAATTTCATGTTCGTCACATACGATCTCAGTCGATTCGGGATTCCTGATGGTCAGATCGTTGTCGCCGCTGGGGAGAGCGACTACACATGGAATGCCGGTGGCCCCAGCCGATTCGGACTCACCATGGCGACCTACTATCAGACGTTCCTAAATCGGACCTTCGAGTTGAAACTGGGTTATATCGACAACGCGTGGGAATTCGTCGGTGCTAACGTTGGCGGAAGCTTGGCCTCAAGCGTGTTCGGGCCAGCAGGGAGTATCATTTACCAGGGAGGGCAGAATAATGCGAACGTACCTACCCCAGGTGTGATCTTCAAATACAATATTGATGACCATTTCTATGATAAGGCGACTGCGCAGCGCTCCGTAAGTCCTGACGGCCAAGTTGCTGAAGTCAAGGCAAATCTGAATGCTGTGGATTGGACGGTACCGAACGCTGGCGTCCTTTACCTCAACGAATTTGGCTACAAACGTGACGCGGCGCCATTCGCGCCTCAAATGTGGGTACGGGCCGGCGCTGCGTACAACACGAGCAATTACAACAATAAGGAGATTCCCGGAACCAGAACGGAAGGAAATAGCTTCTCCTACCTTCTGGTCGATCGCCAACTTTGGCAGAATGTTCCCGTTCAAGGGTCCGCCGGCCGTGGCATCTACGCCGGGTTTTCCGTGATGTACGCGCCGCCCGAGCTCAACACCATCAGCCTGTATTATGAGGGCCGGTTGTACGGCAAGGGCTTACTCAATAGCCGCCCAGACGACATGATCTCCTTGGTCCTGACGGATACGGTCTTTAGCAAATACTTGGTCGAGCAAGCGCTGCTCAACAACAAGCTAGCTCACACAGACAGTAAGGCAATAACGCTTAGCTACAGTGCTCATCTTGCACGAGGTGTCTATGGGAGCTTGGGCTTGAGCTATGTAGATCACCCTACCAGCGTTACCTATACTCCGACAACTGGCAACGCTCTGAACGCGGTGGTCGGATTGAACGTCTTTTGGTAGCTGTTCGGTTGCCGCGGTTGTAGGATTGCAATTTCCGGCGCGGAAATCTGGCATGAACAGTGTGAGCCTGTTTCTAAGATTGCGCTTGCTGTTGATGACGCTTAGGCCGCCAGGCGCGGTCTCCGGTCCAGCTCGTAAGCGCTCATCTCGACTCCGAGTGAGTGGAGTAGCTCGAAGCTACGTGTCGTCGCGAAGAGAAAACATATCCTCCCGCTCGAGATACCCACTCATCCTTCCCGCCGTGCAGCGCGCCAGAAAGTGAGCTGCGTCTGCGACGCCGCGCCTCGCTCTCGGGACCATGCGCAGCCGACCGCCAAACCCGTGGGTCAGACCTCGATAGTGGACCAGCTCGAAGGGCGTGTCCGATTTCTTGAGTCGGTCGGCGAGCATGAAATTGTCATCGCGTAGGACATCCAACTCAGCTACGCCGAGCCAGATCGGCGGGAGGTTGTTCAAGGACATCGCACGAAGCGGCGATCCGTAAGGGTCAGTCGGCGGCGCCTTTAGCCATGCGAAGTAGTCTTTGCATCGCGCCTTGGAGAGACCATAACGACCGTCGCCAAAGGCCACACGGCTGTGCGCCACCTCCCACAGATCGCCTCCCCACTGATAGGCACCATAAAAGAGCGCCATGCCGAGTGCGGCCTTCTTCTCTCGATCCCGGCGGCGCAAGCTGACTCCGAGTGCTAGAATGGCTCCTGCTGACGCGCCTGAGAGCAGGAAGTCGCGCGACTTGAGCAGCGGGTCGCCGGCCGCGCACCAGTCCAGGACCGCGTCCACATCCTCAAGCGCCGCAGGCCAAGGACTTTCCGGTGCTAGGCGATAGGAGAGGTTCAGCACCGCCATGCCGCTGGTCGCCGCGAGCGCCCGCGCTGTTACGTCGGCGCTATAGGCCGTTCCGCGAGCAAATCCACCGCCGTGGAGAAAGACGATGACGGGCGTGGGCTCCTGTGTCGGCTCATAGAGTATCGCGCCAAGCTGCCCTTCGGCCCCCGGCACTTCGACTTCCTGGACTCGCGCAATTTCCGGGCCACCATCGTTCCAGAACTGAGCTAGCCTTGCTTGTTGTTCGCGATCAGAGGCTATCGTCGATGGCTTGCCGCCATCGGCTTCAACCAGGTTGGCGTGCATTTCGAGCGCACGTGCCATGTGAGGATCCAGTGAAGGATCTGTTAACATCGACGAACTCCTTTTCAGTTAGATCCAATCACTATGTGTGCCTCAATCCGAATAAGGAGGACTTCGAGGCGAGCGAAGAGGATCGTTGTGTAGACTGGGCTGGAGATCGAAAGTTCATTGTTGGTTGCGCCAGGCAAACTGGTAACCGTAAGAGTTTTCTCTCAGAGCCGATTTTCGGTTAGATACGGCGCACGTTACCGGTCGGATCAATCGTGATCCAATCTCCTGCGTGCAGAACGATCGATTGCGGAACGATTTCACCTCTTGCTTTGGCTTCAGAGAGGCAGTTTTGGAATTCAGTAACCAACGGATCATCGGGATCCGTATAATGGCAAGGCAACACCGTCTTGAGTCCGAGCCACTGTGCGGCCAAGATGCCTTCACGCGGCGAAAGATCTGTTGTTAGTTTTCGGCCAGGCCGAGAATCAGAAATGCCGGTGGGATTGGCAATGCCAAGAGATCCGATTGTAGGCCGGTACAACTCACCCTGCAGTCGCATGTCGGAAAACAATGATGTGTCTCCCGGATGGTACCAACGGATTTCGTCTTCAAGTTCAACAATGAATGCTAGCGGGATACCGGAAACAAAAGAACCATCTAGCATCATTGTACCTGAGCAATGTCGGCACTCCACTGTCTGTACTTTAAACCCACCGACCTCAAGACGCATTCCCCAGGCGGTCGGCCTTATCTGAGATGCAGGAATATTCATCGCCTTGAGATAGGCTTGGACTTCGACCCCGCACACGACCGGAGCTCCTGTCCGCTTGGCTATGGTGTGCGTATCGCCAAGGTGATCACCCGCGGCATGAGTGACCAAAATGAGGTCGACGCGATCAAACGCTTCGACTGTGACTGAGCACGCAGGATTCCCGGAAAAAAACGGGTCAAGTAAAATGCGTCGGCCGTCCGGGGCAATGATTTCATAGGCAGCAACACCGTGAAAACGGATCTTGTAGAGAGTGTCAGTCATGAAGGTTAGCCTTCTAGCAGTGATTATTGCGTTCGGCCGCGCGGTGCGAGTTTCTCGACAGCCTTTAAGACGTAAGAAGGTCCCGAAGTTGACGTTATGACCTAACCTTTAAGGGAGCGATTCGGGAGTTTGCGAGAGTCCGGTTTGAACGGTCTGGTTAGTCGCGAGGCTGAGAAGACGAACATGCAGTGGCGTTTTTCTCGTGATCACTTCATTTAGGTAGGAGTCCGCGGACGATTTCGGTCATCTGCGGCATGACTTGCTCGGGCGTGCGTCGAAGCGTTACAACTTCCTGAAGCATTCCTTGAATTAGTTCAGTGATCCTGAGTGAGTTGTCGCCTGGGAAAGAACGCCATTCGCCAACCTTTGCCGAAGCACGTATGGATGCGTTCCGTGGGTCGTCCAGGGTGGCCGTGCGTTCCAGCTGCGCTATGGCAAGGCTGTTACCCGGCAGATAGCCGGTTGATTCGGCGATAGCTTGCTGCGCGGCAGGGCTCGCCATGTACTTCATGAATGTCCAGGCGGCCTTCTGCCGTTCGGGATCTTGCGCAAGCATCATCATGCAGTTGCCGCCGGCCGACAGCCGCCCATTGTCGGCCATCGGCAACGCCATGGTGCGAACCTCAAACTTCGCCTGCCTCATCAGGTTTTTCAGGAATCCACTCGAAGTTACGATCACGCCGACCGTTCCAGCGGAGAACGCCTGGTAGGCCTGATCGCGCGGCATGTCGATTTGACCGGCCTTGCCGAAGTCGCGGATGATGTCCAGCGCTCGTCGACCTTCCGAACCATTGAAGGCGATCGCCCGATTGTCCGGCGACATCATCCGCCCCCCTTGGCTCTCGACTAGTGAAAGAAAGGTCCAGTTGCCGGCAGACGCGTAGTCGAAAAAGCCGCCGATGCGATTGCCGCCCAATGCCGTGATCCTTGCGGCTAGAGCCGTTATCTTCTCCCATGTCTGCGGAAGGTGGTCGGGGTCGCCGCCGGCCTGACGCACAAGATCAGCGTTGTAATAGAGGATGGGCACGGAGATAATGAACGGCAAACCGTAGATTTTGTCGTTGTGCCGGCAAAGCTCGTCGGAATTCGTGCGGTAGCTATCGTGGGCCCACTCTTGGTCGGCATTGAGGAAGGGCGACAGCGGCATGGCGAGACCACGCTCAACGGTCAATTCTGAATGGTTAAAGCCTTGGAAAATGACGTCAGGCATCGTTTTGGAAATGCGGTCGCGCAATAGGTGTTGCATTAGGTCATCATAATTGACCACCGGCGGACGCAGTTTCAGATCGATCTCCGGATGATCCGCCTTGAATGCGTCCATGAGCTGAGATTGCCCCGCAAGGGGCACGGAAAGGACTTCGATGGTTATTGCATGCGCCTCACCGGACAGGGCGATGGCAAACAGGCACAATGAGAGCGATGATCGTCGTTTGAACACCGTTGGGATCTCCAATTGGCCGAATAATCGCGAGTGCGATAGCGCCTCGGCAGCATCGGCGATAGCGGCAACCGCCTGTAAGATCGGGCGGGTGCAGGTGGCAAAGTTGTGGATCGAAACCATTGAAGTTGACGGCTTCGGGCCTTTAGGGCAGTTGCCCGTCGCGACCCAGGACAAAGACGCAATCGCCGCGACCGGTTCGCGCAGGGATCCGGCGGCAAAGCACAATGCCCCCGGTTTTGGCGACGACTGGCTCTGGTTCTCGCCAGGGAGTGGTCGTAAAGTGAATCCTGCCAACGATCTGCTCGGCAGCAACTTCGTCCCCGAGACCAACAAGCGGCTCGAACAGACCCCGCTCACTTGTGTCGGCATAGACATACTGGCGGGCGGGTACGCGGTGCAGCAGGCGACATTCTGATGGTGCGCGATCTGTCAGGACACGAGTTGTAACGCCGACGTGATGGAGCAGACGCACAAGTCCGTGTTGGGCCATTTCCACGGCGGAGTGCGAAACGGTGCCGCCAGCACCTAACTCGGTCGACAGATGTTGGACACCCTGACGCCGGCAGGCGCCGATCAATGCTCCATCACCACCGGTCGAATGCTCGACGACCATGCCGATCGGCATGCCAAAGACACGTAGCAGGGATACGGCGCCTTCAAGCCGATCCGGCTGGGGCGGTCGCGCAATTACGGCGCACGGCAAATACTCCAGGCTAAGGCTGCCCGAGTGAAGGTCAAACGCGTAGTCAACGCGCGGAAGGAGTTCACTCTCGATGAGGTGGGCGATCATCGACGTTGGACCGCCCTCCGCGTCGCCCGGGAACTGGCGGTTGAGGTTGCCGTCGTCGAGCGGCGAAATGCGGCGATCGGCTCGAACAGCAGGAGCATTTGCCGCCGGAAGGATGATGAGCCGTCCGCGTATGTCCTCAGTACGCAAGGTGCGGATCAGGTTCATTAGAATGATCTGCCCCTCGTACTCATTGCCGTGGTTGCCGGCCATCAGCAAGACGCCCGGCCCTTCACCGTTGCGAATTGTCACGATGGGGATCGGCTCATAGTTATAGCCTACATCGTCGCCGGAGCGATCATAAACCGCGAGTGGCAGTCTAAGGTATCCAACCTGTTTGCCGACCGCGTCGAAATCAAGCTCAGTCCAGATCCTGGAAGCTTGCCTTGATAACTCTGTCATAGCTCGTGTTTCCTTATGCACAGTAGACTTTGGCAATCGCGTCGAGCCCGCGCGCGAAAGCTGTCCGGTCGCGCGGCGTGCCCATGCCGAAGCGGATGGCGTTGGGCGGCGGTATGTCGCCCATGGCGTAGGTGCTGCTCGCGCTGACCTCTACGCCCAGTGACCGCACCTCCGCGACGAACTTACCCGCCGGACGACTGTTGGGCAGTGAGAGCCAAACATGCAGACAGTCCAGCCGGGTGCGGATGTCGGCGCCGGAAAGGCGTTCGGCGACGACTGCCTGTCGCTCGCGTGTCTCCGCCCGGACCGCGTCAATGATCCGGTCGGCGTGGCCGGTCTCGATCAGCGTCGACACGACGCTGCCGCTCATCGGCGCGCACATCCAGTAAGTAGCGCGCACCCCGGGCCAGAATCGCTCGGCCGCCGCCGCCGCGCTCGGCGCAACGACATAGGCGACCTTCAGTGCCGCCGCCATGGACTTGGCGGTGCCGAGGACGTACCAGGAGAGCTCCGGCGCGAAGGTTGATAGCGGCGCTGGCAAATCCCGGGGCAGCAGACTGTAGATGTCGTCTTCGATGATGGCGACGCCGTAGCGGCGACAGATTTCGGCGATGGCCCGACGCCGCTCGATGCTCATGATGCCGGTGGTCGGGTTCTGCAGCGTTGGCATGGCGTAATAGGCCGCCGGGCGATCGGCGCGGCAGACCGCCTCGAAGGCGTCGGGCAGAGCGCCCTCATCGTCCATCGGCACCGGCGAGAGGCTGAAGCCGAGATGGTCGGCGAACGAACGTAGCGTCGGATAGCTTAGCGACTCCAGCGCCAGTCGTCCGCCCCTGCCGACGAGGCCGGCGAGCAGCATCAAGAGGATGCTCTGCGTGCCGTTGGCGACGACGATTCGGTCAGGCGCTGGCATCTCCGGCAAACGGTGGGCCACAAAGCGGGCGCCCGCGCCGCGTTCGCTACCGCGGAATTGGTGCGCGCCGATGAGGTCGTTCGGCTCGAAGTCGGCGAGCACCCGCTGGACCGCAACTCGGTAGGCGTCGTCAAAGACCTGCGGAACCTTCGGCGGCAGATTGCCACTCATGTTGAGGAGGACGGCGTTCGATTGAAGCGAGGTGGTCATGGTTATCTTCCGGGTAGAATAGGCTGCCGCTCAGGCCTTGAGCGGCTTGCGGGTATGCTCGGCCATGTCGGCGAGATCGGCGTCGGGTTTCGTCAGATGCGCAACCATCTGCAAAGTTGCATCAACCATCATCTTGATAATCTGACTGTGTTGTCGGTCAGGAGCGAAATCGGGATGGTGGAGGTGGATTAGGCGAAAAGTTCATTAAGCATCTTCTGGTCGGAGCGGAATGGGTTGCTGATCTTCGATGTCGCCTTGCTGGCGGCAGCGGTGTGCGCCTGGCAAGGCCGCCAAACCGACGCCCGCGATAAGGGCATCTCTGCGCGTTAGGGGCATCGGTATCTCCCGGTTATTTTACGGCTCCCCCGGTTATTCCTTCTACGAACCACTTCTGCGCGGCAAGGAACGCGATGACGAGGGGCAGCACGACGAGAGTGGATGCGGCCATCAGGGGGCCGTAGTCGTTGCCGGCCTCCTCGTTCTTGAAGGCCATGATGCCGAGCGGCGGCGGCATCAGCGACTGGTCGCGCACCGCGATGAGCGGCCAGAAAAGATCGTTCCAGTGACCGACGACCGAGAAGATCGAGAAGGCGATGACGGCCGGCAGCGCCATCGGCACCATGATCTTCCAGACGATCGCGATTTCGGAGAGGCCGTCGAGCCGCGCGGCATGGACCACATCATCAGGAATAGTCTTGAAGAACTGCCGGAAGAGGAAGATGCCGAAAGGCGAGACCACGTAGGGAAAGATGAGCGCCGCATAGGTGTTGAGGATGCCGAGCTGATAACCGAGGATGAAGAGTGGCAGTGAGAGGACCTGGTGCGGCAGCAGCAGGCCAATGAGCACCATGCCAAAGAGCAGGTCGCGTCCGGGAAACCGAAGCTTGGCGAGCGCATAGGCGCAAGGGGCGCAAATGAGGATCTGTAGCGCCAGGATCAGAGCACAGACGATCAGGCCATTGCCCATATAGCGCGGCAGCGGCACTTCGGTCAGCGCCTTCGTATAGTTCTCGACGCCATAAAATTGCGAAGGCCAGAAGGAGAAGGACGCGCGGAAGATCTCCCCCGGCGGCTTGATCGACAGCGACACCATCCAGACGAAGGGGACAAGAATGAGCGCGCCGGTGGTGAGCAGAACCGCATGGCGAATGATGACAGACGGCTGCAACAAGCTGTTGGGGTGCATGTTGGCGCTCATTGGTAATGCACCTTCCTATCCATGAGCCTGGCTTGAACGAGGGTGAGGGTCACGACGATGACGAGAAAGACGACGGCAACGGCGGCGCCATATCCGGTGCGCAGATACTCAAAGCTCTCGCGGTAGAGGGTGTAGAGCAGCACTTCGGAAGCGTGGCCGGGACCGCCTTGGGTAAGAACTTTCACGGTGTCGAAAGACTCGAATGCCCTCAGCGCCACGACGATGACGACGAACATCGATACTGGCCCGAGCAGCGGCAGTGTGACGGTGCGCAACCGGTCGAGCCAAAGGTCAGCACCGTCGACATCGGCAGCATCGTAGAGATCCTGCGGGATGCTCTTCAGGCCGGCCAGGAACAGCACCATGGCGTAACCGAGATTCTGCCAGATCCCAATGACGGCCAGCACCGGGAGGGCCGTATTCTCGTCGCGCAGCCAGTTGGCGGTCGGCAGGCCGATCGCCGAGAGCGTCTGGTTGACGAGGCCGATCGTGGGATGCAGCAGTGCCTCCCAGCCGATCGCCATGGCCGTGAGCGTCGCCATGAAGGGGAGGAAATGGATGGCGCGGTAAAAGGAGCGGTAGGACTTTCCGCTCTCGATCAGAAGCGCGATCAGAAGACCGAGGATGAGAGTGCCCGGCACGACGATCAGAACGTAGATCACGGTGTTGAGGAGCGAGGTTCTAAACCCGTTGTCGGCAAAGAGCTCGCGGAAGTTGGCGAGGCCGACAAAGGAGAGTGTCGGTGCGCCGAACTGCCAGTCAGTGAGCGCGATGACGAAGACGCCGATCACAGGCATGAAGAACAGGACGAGCAGAGAGCAGACTGCCGGACCGGCCAGCGTCCAGGCCGCTAGCGCTTCCGTGAAGGCGCGCCTGTGGACCAGGGACGGCTCGTCGGAGGCGACCGAAAGAGCAAGAGGCCCGCTCATCGGGCGATCTCCCGGATCGGCGTGACCGATGCGTGGCCGGATTCAACGTCCCGGCGCAAACGCCGCCCGTCACGGGCAAAGAGAAGCACGCGGTCCGGCCTGACGCCGACATGCAAGGTCTGGCCGGGGATGATATGAGGCGCCCGTTCGGCCAGCAGCCTTGCGATCAACGGATGATCGATGCCCGCCAGATCAAGATGGACGAAGAGATCGGAGCCCATATGCTCGATCATGCGCACGGAACCGGTCAGTGCACCCTGCCCGCCGTGGTCGGCGAGATGAAAAGCCTCCGGGCGAATGCCGAGGGTGAGATGCGCGCCGGCGAGTGCATCGGCCTCGATCGGAAGCGTCGATCCGGCGACATCGATCAGGCCGCGTTCGCGCACCACGCCTTCGAGCATATTGATTTTGGGCGAACCGATGAATTCGGCGACGCGCCGGTCGTCGGGATCGGCATAGATGTCCTGCGGCGGAGCGACCTGCAACAACTCGCCGTCGAGCATCACCGCCACGCGGTCCGACAGCGTCATGGCCTCGGCCTGGTCATGAGTGACATAGACGAAGGTGACCCCGAGCCGCTGGTGCAGTTCCTTGATCTCGGCGCGCATCTGTACACGGAGCTTGGCGTCGAGGTTGGACAGCGGCTCATCCATCAGGAAAACAGCCGGATGGCGCACCATCGCCCGGCCGACCGCCACGCGCTGGCGCTGGCCGCCGGAGAGCTGCCCCGGTTTGCGGGCCAGGAGGTGGCCGATGCCAAGGGACTTGGCCGTACGGGTGACTTCCGCGTCGATCTCGGCAGCGATCCGCGCCGTTCCCGGCAGCAGGCGGCCCAGAAGAGGAAGCCTCTGGAAGATCGAGAGACGGCGCATTCGAAGCGGCAGGCCCATGTTGGAGGCAACCGTCATGTGGGGATAGAGCGCGTAGGACTGGAACACCATCGCTACGTCCCGGCGCTTCGGCCTGAGCTTGTCGACCGCCCGCTCGCCGATCGAGAGCGAACCTGCATCCTGCACCTCGAGACCTGCGAGGATACGCAGCAGCGTCGACTTCCCACACCCCGATGGTCCCAACAGCGTCAGGAACTCGCCATCCGCTATCGACAGCGAAACACCACGCAAGACGGACGTGGCCCCGTAATTCTTATTGATGCCGTCAATCGATACGGATGCCATCGCCCTCACCTCCACATCGTCATGAAACCCTTGCGGAGCACGGCACTGAGATCATCCATCTCGTCTGGACGTGTACGCTGGCGTGCCAGACCTTAGAAACTCGTACTGCTACAGTCGGATGACGCTCATCGAATAATTCGATATGTACATCCGCAGATGCGATGACGTGTTCCGCTTTTGGGGAGAATGACGGAAAGTAATTGCATTCGGTGAGTGCGGTGCGCACTTTGGTGGAAATGTCTCGCGGACCTGGCGTGACGCGGGTGGCAAAGGCTTCGGTATCGCCCGGAGTTTCGGCCAGCCATCCTCGCTGCCGAGAAAACTATCTCGAGTCAAAGCTCACCGATCGGGGCAGCCGAACAGCGAATCGACCGACTTCGGTCGGCCTCGCTAAGCGAGCACAGCGATCCGGTCTACTGCGGAGCGCATGCATCGGCGCGACAAAACGGAAGCGAACCGCATTGTCGTGCGCACCTCTCTCACAATGTTTTTCTAGACGCACTCGTTGCTCACGGCTTCGACCGCTGGATGGCGCGCCTGCAAGAAGGGCATGTCGCCGCGACGGGCGCAAAGTATCGTAATTCTCGATGCTTTCATTTGAAAATGCGATACTCTGATTGGTTAACCCGTCGAGGAGCGAGTAGAGGTCGTCGGGAATTTTTGCTTTGAACTTCGCAGGTATTCTATCTTGTCTCTCGTTGCAGAACGGCTCAATGTCGTCCGTCCCTCCGAAACCAAGGCCATGACCGCCCGCGCCTCCGAACTGAAAGATCAGGGCGCCGATGTGATCACGCTCAGCCAGGGCGAACCGGATTTCGACACGCCGTCTGCTGTCTGCGAAGCCGGTATCCGGGCGATCCGCGATGGGCGGACGAAATACACCGCGGTCGCCGGTATCAAGCCGCTGCGCAAAGTGATCCGCGAGAGCTTCCGCCGCGATCACGGGCTCGACTACGACATCGACCAAATTACGGTCGGCTGTGGGGCCAAGCAGGTCGTATTCAACGCACTGTTCGCCACCCTCGACCCGGGCGAGGAGGTGGTGATCCCGACACCCTGCTGGGTCTCCTATCCCGATATGGTGGCGCTTGCTGGCGGCAAGCCGGTTCTCGTCGCCTGCGATGAATTCCATGGCTTCAAGCTACGCCCCGAGGCGCTCGAAGCTGCCATCACGCCGCGCACCAAGTGGCTCATGCTGAACTCGCCGTCCAACCCGACCGGTGCGGTGTACAGCCGAGGCGAATTGCTCGCGCTCGCTGCGGTGTTGCGCCGCCATGGCCATGTCCATGTGCTCTCCGACGATATTTATGAAAAGCTCACCTACAACGCCGGCTTTGCTAGCATGGCGGCGGTCGCGCCGGACCTCTACGAGCGCACGCTGACGGTCAACGGCGTGTCCAAGGCCGACGCGATGACTGGCTGGCGCGTCGGTTATGGCGCGGGGCCTCTGGCGCTGATCAAGGCCATGAACCTCATCCAGGGCCAGACCTCCTCGCACACCAGTTCGATTTCCCAATACGCCGCCATCGAGGCGCTGTCCGGCGGGCGGAAGCATATCCAGGAATTCGCGAGCGCCTTTCTGCAGCGCCGCGACCTCGTCGTTGCCAAGCTGAACCAGGCCACGGGGCTTTCATGTCGCGTGCCGGACGGCGCCTTCTACGTTTTTCCCTCTTGCGCGGGTGTTATCGGCAAGCGCACACCGGGCGGCAAGGTGATCGAAACCGACACCGATTTTGCCATGTACCTGCTCGACGCATTCGCCGTAGCCGTCGTGCCCGGAAGCGGATTTATGGCCTCGCCCTATATCCGCATTTCCTACGCCTCATCGCTCGAGGACCTCACCCGCGCCTGCGACCGCATCATCGCCGCCTGCGCAGCCCTGTCCTGAAAGATCTCCAAATGTCCCCTGCCAAACGCCTTCGCGCTCGCATGGCCCAGACCAGCCTTGTCCACATCATGGCCGCCCACAGCCCGCTTTCGGCGATCCTCGCCGAAGAAGCCGAATTCGATGGCCTGTGGGCCTCCGGCTTCGAGTTGTCGGCGCTTTACGGCCTGCCGGACATGAGCCTGATCTCGATGACCCAGCATCTCGACATGCTGCGGGCGATCGCCGGACGCACGACGCTGCCGATCGTCGCCGATATCGATACCGGCTACGGCAACGCAATCAATGTCATCCATGCGATCGGCGAATACGAGCGGGCCGGTGCGAGCGCCGTCGTCATTGAAGACAAGACCTTTCCGAAAGTGACGAGCCTTGTTGCCGGTGGGCGCCAGGAACTGCTGCGCGTTGAGGAGTTCAAGGGCAAAATCGCAGCCGCCGTCACGACAAGACAGGATCCGGATTTTCTCGTGATTGCCCGCACCGAAGCGCTGATCGCAGGCCTCGGCGAAACCGAAGCCCTGCAGCGTGCGCAAGCCTATGTGGAGGCTGGCGCCGACATGATCTTGATCCATTCGAAAAAGACGGATCCTTCCGAGATCGAAAGCTTTTCACGCGCCTGGACCCGATCGGTGCCGCTGGCGATCGTGCCGAACGCCTACCCAGAACTCAATGCCGAGCGTGTCAAGGCACTCGGCAATATTCGCATGACGATCTACGGCAATTACGGGATCCGCGCTGCTGCAACTGGCATGCAGGAGACCTTCCGCCGGATCATCGCCGATGGCGGCGTCCAGAACGTTCACAAGGACATTCTGCCGGTGGAGGACATTTTTAGACTTCAGAGGATGGACGAGATTAAATCAGCCGAATCTCGCTTCCTTTGCTGAGCCGTTCCAGCCCGCGCCGCGAATGGCGAGGTTTTCAACGCGATAGGCCATTACGCCGTTCATTTTGGCTTAGGCCGTTTTTGCGCGCGATATATCGTTCATAAGCAGTAATCCGGCGATAACCATCGAATAATGTGCTGGGAACTTTCATTTTGTCGTGGCCTGCTGCCAGTAAGAACTGGCGACAATTTTCTGGAATAGAAGATGGCCACCGAAGACAATGAAGTGCCCCTCAACGCGATCCGCGTGTTCGTGACGATCGCGCGAGAAGGAAGCGTCACGCGCGCGGCTCACGCATTGGGAATGACCCAGAGCTCCGTCAGCCGCTATCTGGCCGTGCTGCAGGACCATCTGGGCACAGACCTCATGCAACGACGCGGCAAGCGGAGCGAATTGACGGAATTCGGACGGCTCTTTGCGAACACAGTCGCCGAGCCGCTAGACACCGTGTGCTTCACCGCTAAGAGAATGCGCCGGCGGGATCGACCAGACGTCAATCGGCTTGTGGTCCGCACGTCGCTTTCGACCTTCGCGTACTCTCTTCTGATTCCGAATCTCCAGGCATTCTCCGCTGAAATGAGCGGCGTCATCGTGGATGTGATCAGCTCACTGTCGCTGCCGATATCCTCCGACGATTTCGACATCCTGATTACACGCGATCTTTCCATCGTCGAACCGGCCGACGATTGGGAAATCTACAACGAGCAACTGGTCTGTGTGGGCTCTCCAAGTCACGTCGATGGTAAGGGCCTCTCGATTGTTCGCGTAATGCCGATTCTGAATATCACATCCAGGCCCGACATACTGCCCACATGGCTGCGGGCGATGAACCTGACCACTAAAGACATAAGCTCGGGGGCGCGTTATGATCACAATTACCTGGCTCTGCCAGCGGTTATGACGGGAAAATGCCTTCTGGTGGCGCCCGAAATCATTGTCAGCGATCTGGTGCGCGGGGGCGCACTACATGTGATACCAGGATCACGTGCTCCCAGCGGCATGCACTATCGGGCCTATGCCGTCGACCGCTGTGACAATCCCGAACTCGCTCGTGCGTTTTGCCGTTGGCTAGTCCGCCTTTGTAAAAAAGCCACCCTTCCGGAAGCCGCTTGATATCGCATGAGGTCTCCAGATGGTCATCTCCAATCCGACTTATTGGACGGCTGAAGAGCTGATTGCGCCACCAATCACGAGCTCGCCGCGCCCAAGGCCCATCGACCGCTGGACTCTGATCTAGCTAGTCTAATCAGGTTTCGCAAAAGCGTGACGGAGCGCGCCGCTCCGACACGCGAATGGGACGAAGCCGGATCGCCGCGCAACGCGCAGGAAACGCTTCGGCGCGTGTATAGCCCGCGAGCGCGCGAGCGCTTCAGTCACGATGACGCAACATCGCCGGACTGGCGCAACGCGCAACGCCTCGTGTAATCGCGAAGGCCAAAACGCAGGAAGCGCGCATGCTCTCATCCTTGTCGGACTGATCTCCGGCGCTCAGATGCGGATTTTCGAGCACGGTGGAAACTCCCTCGTTGGCGCAAGGCAAACCAAATAGGTGCGCCGGTTGTTGGCGCCTAGCTCGACGTGAGCGCGACAGCTCCGGCTATACCCGGATCAGCGCGTAACTTCGGACGGCGTGTCTCAAAGCATCCGCCCTGATCGATAGTTAGATTCACGATCTCGCATCGGGCAACAGACATCGAATCATTTGATGAAACGCCCTGGTTTTGCGATGGATGACATCCGCCCTCGTTGGGCTCGGGCTACAATCTGAGCGCGTCTTGCAGCATGGCAGCGGCCGATGACGTAAGCCCGATGCAGGTCCGTGAGACGCCTTGAGCGGCGACCCTCTCACAGTAACAGGGGAGCGCTTAGAGCTTCGCAAATGCATCAAATCTCTCAAGCATTTGTGCGTAGTCGGTCGATCATGAGCAGCGCATTGATCTCGACTGGACCCATCTTTCGCAATCCCGAATGTGAGCCTGTGCTGAGCATGCAAAGCCGGGGGACCCGCGGTGGGTCATCTGGCTGAGCTCGGCCGCTGGCGGACCGTCCCACACAACTAAAAATCGTCACAATCAATGCGCACAGCTTCGTTACCTTCGATCAATTTGGTAAGTGTGCGATGGATGATCCAGGCTCGCGACTGTCTATCGAAGCACCTCGAATTCCGAACCTTGATCCTCGGCAACTTCGCTATGCTGTTATAGCCGCGGACTTCGGAAGTCTCCGACAGGCGACTGACGTACCTCTTGTCAAGCAAACGACGCTTAGCCGCTCGATACGACAGTTCGAGCATCTCGTGGGTATTGCGATTTTTGAGCGGTCGAACGCTGGCATTCGTCGACAGCCGCAAGTCGTACTTTTTCCGTGTCACGCGGTTCATACTCGAAAACATGGAGGTCTCTCAGCGCCAGAAATCTGCGTGCGCCATGCTTGAATTCAGGCAACGATTCCCAAATCGACCTGACTACGGCTGAGCGATCAGGAACACTTCCGCGGGCCGAGACGCTCGAATTTTCTGCACAATGGAGGCCAGATAACGAGATCCCTGCTCTGGAGAGGCTCATCGATTGCGCCTGCCCTCCAGAGGGCTGACTGATTTAAACGGCCAAGAGAGGCAGGGCCACCGTGGAAGTCCACTCAACTCGCGATAGGAGGCAATAGGTGGGCTGCGGCCTCAATCGACACATATGAGGAAAATGAAGGAGAGCAGCATGTCCAGTTTGAGGCTATCGGTTCGGAACCCACCTCTGAACACATCGAAAGAGAGGACTGAGAAAGCTTGATTGACGGCTACCATGAAAGGCGGGCGCTCAAGCGCAAGATCAAAGCTTCCAAAATTTCGGTGGTGTCCTCGTCTGGGTCGACGCCGGAATCGAAATCCTAGCTATTCCGAATTGACCGCACCTCACAGTAGTCAACGAATTCGCTGGCGGGGGTGCTGAAGAAGCGCAAGCAAATGGAGTGACCCATTCAAGAAACAATTTTGTCACCGGCAACTCGCCATAGCGCTTCGACCGCGCCTGTGGAATTTCGAGATCTACGCTGGGCGATCGCCGCATCCCAGCACCGAAGCCTGCGGCAAGCGGCGGAGACGCTCAACATCAAGCAGTCGACTCTTAGTCGCCGCCTGCGCAATCTCGAATGCAAGTTGGGCAGCACTCTGTTCGAGCGCACAAATGGCGGGACGCGACCGACCATTGAAGGTCAGGAATTCCTCGATGCCGCAAGGCGCGTCGTGGGCGAAGCTGATGCAATGACCGCTCGTCTCAAGACCCGCTCGCGTGGCGAGAGCGGTCGGTTGACCATCGGCATCCACACCTCCCTCTCAGCCGGCAATCTCCGGGCCACTCTCCTCGAGCACCGGCACCGCTTCCCCGATGTCGATAGGCAACTGGTCGACGGCTCGAGAGACCATTTGATCTCGGATCTCGCCAGCTCCGCCGTTGACGTCGCCTTCGTGGTCGAGCCCAACCCGAAATGGAGTGACAGGTCATTGTTGCTCTGGAGCGAGCGTGTTGTTGCCGCCCTCCCCGCGAACCATCCATTGGCGGGCCGTGACGTAATTCACTGGGGCGAACTGAGGCGCGAATCGCTTTTAATGTCACAGCGAGGCCCGGGACCGGAATTCCTGAAGCTCCTCATCAGCAAATTGGGATCCTCCGACCCTTGCCTGCTGCTTCGCCATGATGTCGTGCTCGACCGCCTCCTCTCCTTGGTCGGCGTGGGCTGGGGCATTCTACTGATGTTGGAAAGTGCGACTGGCGCAGTCTATCCGGGTGTCACCTTTCGCGAGGTGCATGATGCCGAGGGTCCGACGCGGCTGAGCTTCCGCGCCTATTGGCGGCAGGCCAACTGCAATCCATCGCTGGGTCCGTTCCTCGACCTACTTCGCGAGCGCTATCCGGATCTTTCCGGTGACGCAGGTACGGGCTGAGCAGCATTTCGCCGCGCCTTCGCAAGGGCGCGGTCGGTTGCCATGAAAGGCTCGATCATCGGCGCGATCAAACTGGCCAGCTCGATCGGGATTGTCGCGTTTCCGATACGCGTCAGAATCTCGGCATAGCTTTTGAGGTCCCTGAAGACCGCTGCTGGCAGCTAAATCGTGAGCTTGACCGGCTTGTCGTCTTCAAGGGGCCAAGCTTTAGGTTCGTCACGGTGTTCCTCCCTTGCGGTAGGGCGCCAGCACTAGGTGTGGTCTTTCAGGAGGTTGTCCATCTGGTCTGAACCGAGGAAGCTGAGGTTGCGAAGCTTCAGTGTTCCAAGGAGAGACCAGATGAACATCCACAAGAATGCGCCTCTGACGCCCAAAGGTCGAGAGGCCATGGTCCGAAGCGTGGTGGAAGGTGGACCGACGCCAGGGATCACATCCAGTCGCCTGCTCGTCGCGTTTGATCGATGCCAGGCAATAATGCGCTTATCGAACTCCAGGATCTGAGCCTTCAGTATCCGCAACTGACGCCGAGAGCCGCAAGACACGCGCGGGCCACCTCCGGGACCCGGCGGTCAGCTGGATCGGCGACGACTTCCAACAGCTGTTCGACACCCCTGCGCCCGACGGGGGCAACAATCCCGAACTCGGCAAGATATGCACGGATCGAGTTGATGACAGCAGTCTGCTGGCGAATGAAGAGATGGCGTACGCGATGAAGCATCAGACAGCTCTGTTGCTCGTTCGTCTTGGTCGGCACGAACCGCATGTTGGGCTTTGGTTCATGAACCGCCCGGTAGGCGTGAGGATTTCGCCACGACTTTCGATCAGAATGCATTCGGCGAAATACACGGCTTGCTCTTGAGCGGTTAGCAGCGAGCCGAGTTGTGGCACCGGCAATCCGACATGGGCAATGACGGCGTAGGATTTCGTTCGCTAAACAATCGCAATGTGTGCAGATGACCGTTACGGCGTTCGATTGAGGGCCATCCGATTTGGCTGTTGCGCAGACTAGCCCAGTGTTTCGCGTTTTCGGCTGGATTGTTGCGGTCGTATCGCTCGCACCATCTCAGAAATACGTCTCGCAATTCGCTCTTATCAGCAAACCAACTCCAAGCGGCTTGCTTGATCGCGGCCATAAACGAAATCCATTGTCCGCGATCCATTGCATTCGGATCATGTAAGCTGAGAGCGTAAGCAATCCAATCCTTGCCCGGAGCGGCCAACGATGGTTCACCTAGCTCATGCCGACCGCCGCTTATGTTGGTGACATCCGCGGTTGCCAATGCGAATTCGAGAAAGCCCGGATCGATTGGCTTGCCATAGTTGTTCAACGCCCAACACGTAACTAGGTGCGGTTCAGCCTTGCGATGAAAGAAGCCGGGCAATCGCAGGACGCGCGACGGATCGGTTACGCGTTTGTCGTTATCGAAATGCTGGATTAACTTCCGCTGCAATAGCGCGAAGCGGTCGCGGTCAAGGTGTTGATGCGTTTGCCAATACACATGGAGCTTGCCGGGTGAGGTTTGGACGGCGAACGATGGCGGCGGATTGAATTGCGTTGCGCGTTCGTAATTCTGTTGGGCGCTCAGATCGTCGAGGTCTACAGCCAGACAACGTATTGTTTTGACGTTCGCGATCTCGCGCCCGATGCCGTCCATCTCTGAGATGTTCGCGAAAATGCCGTATCCAAGATCATTCCACGCGCACAACTCTGGAAAGCGTGCGGAAGCGTCCCGCGTCTCGGGATCGGCTGCAACGGTCTTGTCACGATCATGGATCGCACGCGCATCGATCAAAATCGTGTTGGGATCACCTTGTGTCAGCGCGGCCACGAACGCGAAGGCTTGCTCATATTGCTGCGACGTTGTAAACATGCTCGGTCTTTCTTGATCGGAAGGCATCTGAAGTGCTTAAAGGCCGCGCGGTTTGCGACACCGCGCGGCCTCTTCATTTTCAGGCAGCCTCTAGGGCTTTGCGCGCGGTGTGGGCGGCTTCAAGGACGCTCCGGAAGACTTCCGGCCCGGCCACGCTGGCGCGCTCCAGCATCGTATCAATGGCAGCCAGGGCGACTTTCTTGCTTGCCTGACTTTGGGTGCGCCGACGCGCTTGATTACTCTCGAAAATAACTGTTCCGGTTCTCTGACATGGGTCCTCCGTTGGTGTTAGCTCACGGTGACAACAGTCATCAGTGCCTCGCCTTACCCAGTCCAATCGCCGCTGCGATCAAGAGCAGTCAGGAACGATCGGACGATCGAATAGAGTTGTGGAAAATTGGGTTCGACGGAGTAAGCGTCCGTCCGTTTCGTTGAAGGCGCTCGGGAATTCCCGGCATTCACCACGACCGTTAGCCAAAATGGCGTCTGCTGCGGTCGCAATGCTCGGCAAAGCAAAAGCCCGGCGCGAATGGCCGGGCTCCCCTTGACGCACTAGGATGACCTGAAACGATGATTGCTAAGCAGACCTTCGATCGTCATTCATGGCATTCAGCCAATCTTCGACGCTATCGAACGTTTGGATGCCTTGTCGAATGACGTTGCCCTTCGGATCGAGGATGACACCGGAATTGAGACTTCTTTCAATTCCGCTTGCGGTGATCGGCGTTGGTTCATCCGTTCCATTACAGCGCCATGCGATGATTGGTTCGCGTCCGAGTTCAACCAACACGCCGTTGTCTTCGGCCGCGTAGATGTATTCAAATCCCGGAAAGGCCGGGATGATTTGAGCGAACTCATCAGCAACTTCAAAGATGTCCCCGGTGACGGTTTCGGAGGTACCGTCGATCAGATGCACCGTCGATTGCTCAGCCCCGTGTTCGTTTTTATTGGCGCGCCTAGCTCTAATGACGTGGCGCGGATTAATATACGTATCCAAATTCTTGCCGAACATTCTCTTTTCCTTCTTGCCTTCATTGAATTGATGCTGGCCAGGGGTGGGGGGCGTCTGATTCGCGTTAATAATACAGGATCGATGTCTGCTAAGACATTATCCGAGCGGCCGTCGCCGCAATTACACCGGAATTGGCTCTTTCATTGCCTCGATGTAGTTTTCGATTTCGGTGGCAACGTAGGCAACGCGGCGCGGCCCAAGCTTCACCTTGCGCGGAAAGTGCGGATTGTTCTTGGCGTATCGTCGCAGCGTTGCATCACCGATCGAGAGCCGCTCACAGACTTGGGCGGGTGTGAGAAGCGACGGCACCGTGTTGGCGTAGGCAGCCAAGACAATCGAACGCACAGGCACGGCGCGCAGGAAGTGAAGCGACATGGCTCTTGATCCTTAATGGCGGTTTCTTATGCGCAACAACGTTCACCGCGTTGCGGCGCGCGCGCAAGGCTTTGAAAACCCGCACTGCACAGTTCTGCACGTTTCTGCACGGAAGCATCCAAAGCTTTCCACAAGTGAGTTGGAGCGCACACGCGGTCCGTCCGATCGGCGGAACGTTTATCTACTAAAAGAAAGCCCGGCGCGACGGCCGGGCTTAGATGCTGACGATGGGTTGCGGTGATCAGGCAATCAGGCGAGCCCATTTTTGCCGATAGGCTCTGCGTGGCGCTGAACAAATAGTCGCACCATTGTTGCATTAGATCGCGGCGGCGATCGAATGCATCACCACGTCGGTATGCTCGCTTGGTCTTGTTCTTGATGGTGTGTGCGAGTGCCATATCGGTGACCACGTCCAGATGCATAGTTGTATCTTCCGCCCAATCTTGGAACGATGATCTAAAGCCATGTACTGTGAAGCCTTCGCGCATTCCACGCAGCATCTCGAGCATCGCCATATCGCTCAACGGGCGTTCGCGTTTCACGCCCGGGAAGACGTATGGATTGCCGTCGATCGTTGGCAGCGTCCGTAATAGGTGAACAGCGGCATCCGACAAAGGGACGCGGTGTTCAACCCCGGCTTTCATGCGTTCCTTCGGGATTGTCCATGTGGCATTATCTAGATCAAATTCATTCCGCTCCTCATTCAGCGTTTCATTCGTGCGCGTCGCACAGAGAATTGTGAGCATCAACGCCTTTGCGCTGTAATCGGGTTTCTCCCGTAGTTCGATCACGAATGCGGGAACGTCCTTCCAATCCATCGCGTCGAAATGGCCCCTCGATGCTTGCCGTTCAACCAATGTTCAAGGTGATCTTTCCATTGCGCCGGGTTGTGATGGTTCATCCAAATTTCGCGCGTCTCAGGATTGGTTATGCCTTTCGCCTTCGCAGCGCCGATGACGGTCTCAATTCTCATACGGGTGCGCGACGCTGTTTCGCGTGCATTGGTCCAGAGCGTTCCTTTCTTTTCGGCGGGCTCATGAGTTTGCTGCAAGACCTTCAGTACGTCATCGGTCGTAATCTCGTGTGGCTGCTTATTCCAGATGATTGGATAGACGTAGGTGGTAAGGGTGTTTTCCCATTGCTGACGCGACTACTATCGTAAGAGCCGCCAAGAGCCCGGCCCGTCCTCAATCCGGACGGCGGGGCCTTTCCCCCCGCACAATAGAAAGTCTCGTCAAAGCCGCCAAGCCGGGAATGTGGACGCACGAGCGAGGCCTATATCTCGTGATCGCCAAGAGCGGATCAGCCTTTTGGGCGCTCCGATACTCCACGAAGGCCGGGCAGCGCCGATTGATGACGTTGGAGACATACGAGCCGATTGACACCGCCATGTTGAAAGCTATCGAAGCGCGGGCGGCGGACCTACAAAAGCAAATCAAGGCCGGACGTGACCCATTGGCCGAACGGGACGCTATTACGGGAAAGGTGATTGCCACGGCCAACCGCGTAGACACCGAAACATTTGAACAAGTCGCGCGCGATTACATCTCGCATCACAAGGATGGCTGGAAGAATGCGAAGCATCGTGGTGGTATGCATTCGCTGGCGTCCTGAAAATGGTTAGTCGCCACGCTAGTCACTCACCAAATCGATCTCACCACCGCATTTAGATCCCGACTGTTCCTGATTGCTCTTGATCGGCTAAACTTGTGGATAGTCAAAGCGATAGCGGCGGTCTAGAACGTTGGTGAGCGCTCGTGACGCCGCGAAGTTACGGCCCCCCTTTCCGCCAGAAAAAACTCATAATCCCTTGTAATTACTCGTTATTGTCGCGAAATCAGAAAGTCTGCCCTAGCGCCAGTCTAGCACAGGGGCATGAGCCTGGGTTCGCGATGGCGCAGACTTTTTTTCACGTCGTGCAGGTAAATCAACGCTGCCAGCTTTCGACAGTGGCATCCTCATCTTTCGCGAATCAACCTGACGGTGCCATCAAACATGCGGCGAAGAGCCCTTTCGAAAGCAGACTTGGCAGCGCTCCCCGGCTACAAACCGGTCGAGGGAAATCGCGGCTACTATTTCGATTCTCCGACTGGTCGATGCGCCTTCCTCGGCACGATGCCAGGCGACGAATGCCATATCCACGAACGCTGGGGTATGATCAATATTTCCAAATGTTGGGACGAAATCGAGCGCGAAGGCGGCGCTCCGCAAATTACTGCCATCGATGATAGGCTAAAGCAGAACATTGCGTCTTACGAGTTCGACCAATCGCTGGTCGACGCGATGACCGTCTCCCGCCGGGATGAGCCGGTCCTTTTTATCCTCGCAGACGACGGCGTTCACCTGATCGATGGCACCCACCGACTGCGGCGACGGATTCAGGACGGACGTCGTGACGTCCGGTGCTTTCTGCTGGCGCCGACCGTTTTTCGGGAAGCAAGAGTGATCCTCATCCGCCAGCAATCGGAAGGGAGTTGGCAGCAAGAAATCGGGTTGAACGAAGAGGATCTTGATCGAGAGATCCGCGCCGCTGAGGACAATCTGCAATCATATGTGCGGCCTGTCCAACGTTGACCGGCCTGTGAATCGAGAACGCGGAGAAGTCGGGAGAGAATTATGACCGAGAAACAGAACACCAAGCTGAGCGACGGCGACGAGATCATCTTCAAGCTAAGCGCAGGCAAATGGACCGCACACGTCAAATATGCCAGCGGAGGAATCTCCGGTCGCATGGTGCCACTTCCTTCGTTTGACGCGGCGGTCGCAGCAGTTAAGGACGACCACCAGGTGTAAGCACGCAAAACATAAAGGGCGGCATTGATGGCTACAACGAAGCGGGCGAGACCACATTTCCGGGTTGGCGAATTTGCCAACGGCCAAGCGTGGATCATCATGGAGAACTTCGACGGGGACAATCTCGCGCTCTTCGAGAAAACCGTCGGCTTCGATCTTCGCCCCGGAACCTCCTACGAGGAGGCCCAGCGCATTGCGAGCTTCCTGAAGGAGAATCTCGTTACCGTGAACGCGTCGTAGGAGCCGTACCCCGCCGCAGGACGGGGCGCTCCGGTGTGTGCCCCTGAGGGAGTGAAGAAAAGGAGTTCCGCAGGTGGAACGCGCTGCGGAACTGCGGCTGCCCTCTGCTGAGGCCAGTGTTCATTGAACGCAAGCCCCCTTCATAGGCCTGTCATGGCACATTTTTAGCATGGTCCAACGACGGGGGATCGGCGCGCCAGCTCCCCGCTGTCTCGGCCTAGATGGCCAAGCTGTGCGGGGAGCGGGCCGGCTCTTTTGGTCTGCCGGGTGGTTCGACAGGCTACTTGGAAGTTAGCGCAGGTCACCTTCCAAGTTTTGGCATTGAAACAAGTTTCAGAGCGACCTTTTTTGCGCATTTCCTTCCTTGAAGGGTTTTCCATGCGTATCCCGCCAATTCAAAATTCGTATGTTGCGGCATTATTGAAACTGCACGAGCAGCGACTAGAAACACTCCGCATCGATCCAAAGATCGCACGGGAATATGCAGAAATCCTTCGTCTGAGGAAAAGACTAAGACTGGCACTCAATCAGAAGAAGGCTCCGTCCGCACCGCTCAGCACACGAGTCTCGCGATCTCGCACCGAAAAGCGCTCCTGATACATCGATGCGCGCTCCTGAAGGGGGTGAGCCGATATCCTGAGGGAGTGGATCTGCCTGGATCTGTGATCGGCGTTTGCGCCGGACGAGCGCTCTTTCGTTTTGGAACGACCGCGCGTACCAGCCGTTCTGTGGCTATGCGACGGAAACAGATCGTTCTTCCATCTCAAGCTAGGTACGTTGCCATCCTGGCACTGATGCTGGTGGCCTACTGGTTGACGCCAAAACGACTGCCACCTGTATGAGCCGCGGCGGTGAAGCCGCGCTATCCTTCAGCTCCATGGCACCGCGCCTATTTCTGAGCCGCGCCGACGAACGTCATAAATTTGCAATCTATGCTGCCGAACCCTCCCAGCTAGCCCGGCATTGTCGTAAAGATCGCCCGCAATGGGGAACTCTATGACCGAGCACACAACTTTAACATCCCGCACTCGCTCGCTGGAAGCGGCTCAGAAAGAGCTGGACGACTTTGAGCGGAAGGAAAGGAGTTCCGCGCGAGAGATCAGGCGGAACGTGCTGCTGAACTCCGCCTGCCGCTTGTAATCAGAGTTCATTGAGCCACTGTGCGTGCACCGGACCAATGTCAGTGGCCTGACGCGAACCGTCCGGTGTGACGCTATGAGCATAAGCCGCCGACGAAGCCAGAAGTGAAGCCTCGCGAGAGCGACGAGGCCGGCGGCGGTGAGGGGCGCTGCGGCTACGGCTTGTTACCGCCCACGGGATTGTGAGCTTGTTACAGACTAGCTTGCGGGTTGGTCTTTGGGTTAGTTCGTATCCGTCCAGAAAGTGCTTTGCCGTCCATGATTCGGGTTTGACCGGGTCGGAAGGCAACGTCATGCAAGAACCACAGCCCGTAGCGCCGCTGCCAGCAGCGCAGATGGCGTTCTCGGTCCCCGCAGCCTGCAAGGTTGCAGGTGTCGGGCGCACCAAGCTTTATGAAGCAATCCAGTCAGGTGCCCTGCGCGCGCGCAAGAACGGCGCAAAAAACCTGATACTGCGCGACGACCTTCAGCAGTGGCTGGAAAGCCTTCCAACGGAGAAGGTCATCATTCCTTCGACCAAGCGCCCTTGAAATCGTGACCAGTAGCAATCTGATCGCGCAGCTTAATGAGCATTAGCGCATCGTTCTCGTTTCCAACTCCGACACGTGGCGTCGCCGGGCCTGGCATCTTCAGCACCTCGTCGACGATGCCCTGGCACGACCGTGCCGCTGTCCGCACTTCGGGAGCGCTCCGCGCTCTCGCGCGTGTTCATGCCGGGCGCATCGACGCGCCCGCTGCGAAAATCCTGGATGCGCTGCCGGAGCGCGTTGATCTTCGAATACAAGAATCCACGGTCCGGCCGCCCATATCGAAGATCTGACGGCAGACAGCATCGACGCGTTCCGGATTCCATAAATTGAGGAAGCGGGCACTCGATGTTGGGGCAGGTATTGGGGCAGGCTCGGCAGACATGCGACTTTTCGCGGGATTTGGCGGGCCTTGTGGCGGAGACCCGCTCCGCCCGCACATCGGCGACCCAGAAACGGCGGTGCCGAGGGCCATGAGCGAATCTGAAATGGTGGCGCAGCTAAACGGGCGCTGGCGCGTCATGCTGCTGTCGGACGGCGTCACCAGGCGCAGCCGAACGTGGTGCGTCGATCAACTGGTCGACGGCGCCTGGTGCACCCACACCACCTTGCGAAGCGCGGATATGCTGCGCTGGCTCATGCAAGGAGAGGCCATCGGGCCCGTCGACGCCACCGCTGCCGCCGTCCTCGAACGATTGCCGCCGCGCGTTGATGTTCACGTAGCGGTGAAAGCGAAGCCGGTTGCCGTGCTCGCAGCGCGGCCCCCGCGTGTTCATAGTCCCGCAGTCGCGAAGGCGAAGCAGGTTGCCGTCGCGCCGGCCGCGCGTGCGGCGCCCATCGCTCCGATCGCGCCGGAGGTGGTGCGGATCCCAGCGAAGCCCGACGGCATCCACGACGCCGCGGCGCGCGAGCGGATCGCCATCGAGCGCGTGAGGTTCGACGAGGAGCGAGCGCGCGCGGAGGAGCGCTATTGGCGCGGCATCATCAAGTGAAACCATGAGCAACGCGCGGCGCGTGATGTCGGTAACAAGAACTTTGCTTCATGATGAAAGCAGCAACTAACAAGCACTTTGCTTCATCTTGATCGTGGCGATCTGATGCCGCAAAAAGAAAACGCCCGCCAAGGTTCACAGACTTGGCGGGCGCGAAGTAAATGAGGAACGGTTACAGGCCGCACCTCGCACACGCCGAATCATTGCACCAAGCGATGGTGAAAGGCAAGCGCGCTCTGTGATCGTTCCTCGATCAACAAGTCGAGGATCAAAAAGTCTCAATCGCAGCCCCACACCCACACCGCAAACTTCACAATTATCGACAACGTCTGCTTCAACGACGGGCGCCTGAGTTTCGAGGCGCTTGCCATCTTCACCTATCTGCGCAGCAAGCCGTCCGACTGGACCGTGAGGCAGACGGAACTTGCGCGGCGCTTCAAGGCCGGCAGGGACCGCGTTCGCAACGCCATTAATGAATTGATCGCGGCCGGGTACATCCGGAAGGTTCAAGAGCGCATTGCAGGACGATGGAGCGCGGCCGGCTACGACGTTCTCGCTCTGCCCGACGCTCCGGCCCCTGAAGCACCGCTGCCTGAAACACCGTCGCCTGAAAACAGGTCGCTACTAAGTACTGATCTTTTACCAAGTACCGATTCAACCAAGAAAGATAACAGTCCTCACACAGCTCGCGCTGTGGAGCCGAGCGATCGGGAGCGACGTCCTGGAACTTACCGGCAAAGCCCGGCGGAAGCGGCCTGTGCATGGAACGAGATTACGCGGCTGGATGGATGGCAGACCATCTGGGGCGAGGACGAGCTGACCCATTGGTACGCGTTGCTTAGCAAGGGGCATGCGGCCGACGACATCGTTGACTTCGCCTGGAAGTTTCTCCGCCAGACCCCGGCACATGACATGCCAGCCCTCGGTGACTTCCTGATGTACTTCGAGAGCTATCTGGAGGACGACGACTCCGCCGTCTCGCTGCTGGCGCAGCGCGTGCCCGCGATCAGCCATCACCCGATGCAGGGAGCTTGATCATGCGAATGAAGATCACCCCCGATGCCACGTTCCTCACCGAAGAGCTGCGCTTGCGAGACCCCGACGCCTTTGTGCTCTTGGAGCTGTGCCACTTCGATCACGGCGAGAGCGTATTTGAGTTGCGCGGGGACGAAATGCGCCGCGACATGCCCCCCGGAAGCTGGTCGGATGAACGCTTCTACGGCGCGCTCTCTCGGCTCATTGCAAAGGGCTGCATGGTTGCCGTGAGGGAGACGATCCAATGACGAAGCCAACAGGAGAACAGTAGACCATGCGCTACTACCGAATTGAAATTGACGGCGGCTCCACCGTCTTCACGTCCTTCCTCAATGGCCAAAACCTCCGCGGCGCGCTGCAGGTAGAGCTGGATATTCCCGTTGCTGCGTTCCACACCCCGGGCAATGCCGGCGCCTTCGTGAAGGTGTGGGGCATTCCGCTGTCGATGATCAGTCAGGCAAAGGACCTCGCCTTCAAAACGATCAAGGTGTACGGCGGTTTTCAGAAGGGCTTACCGCTGGCCAATCCCAAGCAAGCCGGACTGCTCGTGCAAGGCTACATTTTCCAGTGCTTCGGCAACTGGCAGGGCACCGATATGTCGCTCGACCTGATCACCGTAGCCGGTCCGCCGCCTGCAGCGGGGGCGCACGTCAACGCGCCACCGAAAACTCTGTCGCTGAATTGGAGGAAGGGGCGGCCCCTTTCGGAAGCGATCAACTCGATGTTTAGCGTGGGCTATCCCGGCATGATCATGAACGTGAACCTCAACGACAACTTGGTTGCGCCGGAAGATCAGCCGCACGTCGCACCCCCGAAGGCTAGGGCCGATTATTTGCTGTCGGCCAGCAAGTCGATCATCAACAGGCCGGACTATCAGGGCGTCAATATCGCGTTCGATGGCAACACGATCAACGTCTACGACAAGCCGAATACGACGGCGCCACGCGCTCCCGGTCTGACAGGGTTGGCCGCGCAGCCGAGCACCACGGTGCAGCAGGTCGCGTTCGTCGACTTGATCGGACAGCCGACATGGATCGGGCCGCTGACGATCGCGTTCAAATGCGCGATGCGCGCCGACATTGCGCTCAATGACGAAGTACAGATGCCGAAGACGTTGATTGCAAATACTGCGCAGGCACAGGGTTCGCTGATTAAGCAGAAGGCCGCGCAACAAGGTACGTTCCTCGTCACGTCCGTCCACCATTACGGCAACTTCCGCCAGCACGACGCCTATAGCTGGGTCACCGAGTTCAACGCGATCGCGACGAATGTGCAGGGGACCACGTCGACAGCGTCGCCATGAAGATTGCAGGACCAGGGCAACGACGGTCCGGCTCTTAACGCTGCCGAAGCCTCACAGCCATCGCGGCGGCCGAGTGTCGCGCCAGCGCGTCAACGTCGCCATTGCGGCGGGCCTGCATCGACAACCGTTCCTGATGCCGCCCTACCGCTTCGAGCCGGCGCCTGTCGGCAAGCCGGACTTCGCGCTTATCGCCGCTCTGCTGCTTCGTCGACATCGCGCGTGCTCCGTTTTTGAAAACGGCCTCCGACGAATTGCACAACGCCGGAGGCCGCAATCGTGGCCGACAGTACATCCGTGCCAGCCTCAAAACAAACCCGGCCGCCAGCGAAGGACAATCGCGGCGGCCGGGTCACAGGGCGCTGCCACATCTAGGAGGAGATCACAGCACGCGCACCATGCAACACGCGCGCGACGAAATCAAATTCAAACACGCGTGCGTTGTTACCCGCAGGGTAACAAGGACCCCTGTTTTTATAGGCAATTTGCGCACGAGCTATTATGGTCGCCGACACAGGGACCGCGTACCACAGCCACAAACCTCTCAGGGGATTACTGAACATGGATCCCGAACAGTTGAAAGCCTTCATGGATGCGCTGGACGAATTGCGCACCGGCATCACCGGGAGCGTCGATGCGATCAGCAAGCGATGCGATGCAATCGCCGAAGATGTCAAGGCGAGCAGGAAATCTGAAACTGCCGGCGAGCGCGATCGGGGCATCGACGGGACAATGGCCGAACGCGTTGCAGCCGACGGCGTGGGCTCCGCTGAGTTTTCCGTTTTGTGCCGGGAGGTCGCTGACCTGCGGAAGAAGGTGCCGCGCCCGCAGGCCGATCTGAACGCGTTCGCCGATGTGCAGGCAAAGGCAGACGCGGTGATGCGTACGCACAATGAAAGAGCTGAGCCGCCGATGGCCGGTGAAGACATCGTGGCCTACAAATTCGCCAGCATCGCGGCATGCAGAAGTTTTCTCCCAAGTGGAAGGGCGTCGAACTCGGGATCATCGCTGCGGACGGCAAGGCTTTCGAGAACGTCCTGGCGGAAATCCGTGCTGACGCGCTACAGGCCGGCATGAACCCGGTAGGTCTGCCGGAGTTCCAGCATCGCGAAATTACGCAGCAAATGCCGGGAGGTCACCTGGTCAAGTCCTTCCACGGCACTGGCGCCGTCTTCAAGCAGCTTTCGCGCCCTGTTCGACACGTTGCCTTCATCGGCACGCGCAACTAAAGGGACGTGACTGGCGACATGCTTTCCGCGCTCGTTTGGCGCGGTGCAGGTCGCGGTGCACGTCGCGGGGTAACGAAAGCGCGCTGGTCATCGGCGGCGGATTCGCCGTTGATGGTCTTGTTTGGGGGCTTCCACGTGACAGCAGCACCTGCAAATAACAGGTCAAAAGCAGGCGGCGGCAAATTCCAGAAGGGGACGTCCGAAAACCCGTCAGGCCGCAAGCCGGCACCGCAACCGTGCCACGCTCTTGATTGGGAGCATGTCGGAGGACGATCGCGCGGCCATCGTCGAGAAGATTATCAAACAAGCCAAGCGAGGAGATCGAGCCTCGCAAAAGCTGATTGTCGACAGGATCGAACCGCCGCGCAAAGGTCGCGCCGCACCGTTCCCGCTGCCGCCGATCAAAACCGCGACCGATGTTGTCGGCGCGCTGGCGACTGTCACTGCTGCCATGGCGGCTGGTCAGCTCTCTCCGGCTGAGGCTGTCGAGATCGCCGCCGTTATCGAAACTGCGCGTCGCGCGATCGAAACCCAAGATGTTGAAGTCCGGCTGCACGCGTTAGAGGAGCGCTTCAAATGAGCAATGAACTATCACGCCGTCTCGAAGCATTGGAGAGACGCTTGAACGCGGAGCAGCCCTTACGCCCAGGTGCGCCGCTGAAGGTCGTGGTGGTGTACGGCGGGCTGCCTCCGGGCGTCCCGTTATGGGCGGTTGCCGGGGCTCACGAATGGTTTCCCGATCCTGGCGAAGAGCTTGAAGCATTCGCCGAGCGGGCGGCCGCCGCTGCGCGAGCGCTGAAAGAAACACTGCTAGTTCTCGGCGGTCTCCCGAAGACGCAGGCGCAGAACGATGTAGCGCTTGCCGCTTATGACGCCTGGTTGCTGACCGATGACGGCGTGCCTCCGGTCGAGCCAGGCAGGGGGATCCACGGATGACGGGGCGCCAGAACCATCAAGGTGCCGCGCTGGAATTCCCGCAGGCACGCCAGAGGCGGCGATCAGCGCGAGAAGCCGAATCACATTGTTTCTTCGGGCCAGGCGTTGCGGAGCCCCCCTACAAGCCCCCGCATCTACGGAAATCCAGAGGAGACGCTAGCGGCGGCCTTCATCCTGATGGGGCCGATTATGGCGGGCCGCTGCCCACGTTGGGGCGGCCGCTAGGGCACCCGTGCCGACCCGTCAGAATTGCTGATTGATTTCATTGTCCTGGGGTCAAGATGCGGCGGACGGTGGATCCGCCCAGCGCGGCGCTCGCGCAGTTCGCCGCGCTCGCCAGCGCCACCGCCGACGCAGCCGCCGTGAAACGAGGCGCGACCAGCCTGTGCTAGGGCAGCCTTCTTTGGCACCGCCCATGCCGGGGCTGGCAGTCCAAGGCCGGTGGGACGAAACGGCCGCAGGAGGTCGCCCAGGCCCGCGCTAGACCCCCGGGCATCGAACCGTTAAGTATCGCCCGGAGTTGGGCCATGACGAAGTTCTCCTTCTAGGCGTATTATGGTAAGAGATTCTCGGAAAAAGGGCGGGGCGGGCCCCGGTGGGACAGTGGGACTAGACAATTCTCAGCTTGCGGCGATGACGCGTCTCTTCTCCTCGGCCGTCTTCCGCGAGATGGCGAAGAGAGGCCGCTCCGCCATGTTCACCCGCCTCCTGGGACAGACTCAAATACTGCCTAGCGGGGCCGAGGTGACCGTCGCGGACGCCTTCAACTCAGCGTTCCAGGTCCTGAAGACCAGCGGTCTGCGCGACGAATACATCTACCGAGCAGCGTTGACCCAGAAGGTGCTTATGGGAAAGCATTCGCTGAACACCGCCTGTATGCTCAACGAGTTCAGGGCAGGGACCTGCAAAGCCGATTTGGTGATTTTGAACGGTACCGCCACCGTGTACGAGATCAAATCGGAACGCGATTCGTTGGATCGTCTCGTCAACCAGATTAGTAATTACAAGAAGGTCTTCGCGAAGATTTATGTCATCGCTGCCGAAGGACACGTGCAGAAGGTTTTGCAGATCGTGCCCAAAGACGTCGGCGTGTTGAAGCTGTCCAAGCGCTATCAGATTTCAGCTATGCGCGAGGCAGCAGATCGCTCGCGACACATCGATCCTGTCGCAATTTTCGAATCCCTGAGATCGGCCGAGGCCCAGACAGTGCTTGGAGAACTTGGGGTCGCAATTCCCGAGCTCCCTAACACGAAATTGCACAGCGCGATGCGCGAGCTTTTCCGCCAACTTGATCCGAGGGACGTGCAGACTACAATGGTCAAGGTGTTGAAGCAGACGCGGGATTTAGCGCCGCTCATTGATCTTGTGGAACGGCTACCTGCATCGCTGCACGCTGCGGCCTTATCTATCCCGGTGCGGCGTGCCGACCATGAGCGTCTCGTTCAGGCGGTGGAGACGCCGCTTCGCGCCGCGATGGCGTGGGCTTAACCGAAATGTATCATCCCTATTTTCGCGGCAAGCAGAATGAGCTGATTGCCATTCGGGAGACTGCGAGTCTACTCGCCTCCCGTGACTTCGTTCCGATCATTGAGCCCGTGAAAGAGTCACTGGGCAACCTCGAACGTACTCTTAAGGCGATATGCGATGCCGACGCACGCGCGATTGTGATCGTCAATCCGTATCACGGCGATCATAGCGAGGACGGCGTCAATATTTCCGAGCTGTTGCGCAACGGCTTTAGCAATCATCAAAATAGAATCGCAGCCGGCATCTTGCTCAAGAAGGACATGCCTATCGGGCAGGTCTTCGATCTCTATTCCGAGCATGAGCACCAGAATACTACGTTTATCCACGCTGGCTTCACCGACGCGAAGGGTCTCGCTGAGCGACTGGGCAGGGTGCTGCCCCGAACACGCAACGTTTTCTTTGAGGCGCATTGTGGACGGCTCTACCGCAAGCACTTTCAAGGCAGCACCAGGATTCTCTTGAAGGACGGCTTCACCCGCCGCCGGAATGCAGATCATCCGCAATTGGAGCTATTCTCAGACCTGCACGTAACCTTCGAAGAAGAAGGCATGGATGGGTTCGGGGATTTCCTGATCGTTGGTGACGACTATACTGAGAGCGGTGGCCCGGCTTATGCCGTCGCAATCCATCTGACGTTCATCGATCCTGACCAAGACGACGTGATGTTCATTTATCATTTTGTCTCGACTACAAGGGACACGCCGACGGACCCTGCCGGCAAGTTTGCTGAGGCGCTCAACAAGCTGATAAAAAAGCTGGATTCCGGAAACTCCAAGCTGTTCGAGTCGAGCGCCATCGCGGAGTTTCGCGAACTCCATGCCGCTGGCCACTTTCCGGGTCTTGGGTATGTGAAGAGGCTCTCGATGAAGCACCACATCGAGACGCTCGCCGACTATTTTAAGTGAAGCGCCCAATGCCAGCCCGATGCTGCGCCCATTGCTTTGATGACCGTGGTCTGCGAAACGACATCATTCCCTCGCTTCGACCCATCCTGGGAAATTGCGCCTACTGTGGCACCACCGACGTCGATTTGGTCGAGCCGGGGCAACTTGCAAACTATTTTGAGCTTCTAATCAGCATTTATGAGCCTGATAGCAGCGGAAAGCCGCTGGTCGAGTGGATGAAAGATGACTGGCAGTTGTTTCCAAGGCTGGACGTCGCTCACTCGAAGGAATTGCTGAGCGACATTTTGGACGATGGTGACATCGTTCGAAAACGGTTCTCGCCTTCGACAACTTACCACAGCGAGGCGCTTGTCGGGTGGGAGGCACTTCGCGACGAGCTGATGTACAAGAACCGATGGTTCTTGAATGAGGTAATCGATGTGGATCGGTTAGAGAATCTGTTGGACTATTTACCAGCGGATGACTTGCCGACGCAGTGGTATCGAGCGCGCATTCGGGCTGACGGCACTGCCTACACGATAGATCAAATGGGAGCGCCTCCGAGGCGACTGGCGACACACGGCCGGGCGAACCCGCCCGGCATTCCCTACCTCTATCTTGGCTCATTACCGGAAACTGCAGTTGCCGAGGTGCGCCCACATACCGGCGAGGTCGCATGCGTTGCCGATTTTGCCCTTCCCAAACTAAAGGCTATCGACTTGAGAAACCCGCGCAAGCTGGTCTCACCATTCTTGCTAGCCGAGGCTAGTGGAATTGGTCAGCTGCGAGCCGACATTCCTTTTCTGGAGCGGTTGGGCGAGGAGTTGACGCGACCTGTTCTGCCTCAAGGGGCCGCTATCGATTACATCCCAAGCCAGTATCTTTGCGAATTCATAAAAAAGGCTGGTCGCGATGGAGTCGTCTATCGCAGTTCTGTCAGCGATGGCATTAACTTGGCTCTGTTCGATCCCAATAAAGCCGTCCCTGGCACAGTGTCGACTTACAACGTCAAGCGAGTGGCCGTCGAAGTGGGCCCTGGCTAAATGGACGCGCACAAACGCGCTGGGCGGCGCTGGGGCCGCTGTTAGGGCACCGCGCCGACTGGTCAAAATAACCGATCGATTTCAGCGGTTTGCTTTCCAAAGTGACGGACGAAGGTTCCGCCAAGCCATGCTTCACCAACGTTTGGGTACTGGCACGAGTCAGATCATGTCTGCTGTTGATCGCATTACGGACTCGGTCGGACATCGCGCCATGCCCGAAAAGGGCCACGAGCGGTCGTGAGCAATCGCAGCGAAGTCTATGACCCTCGGTCGAGACGTTGCAAGGGATGCAAAGCACTCGGATCGTCTCACCTTAAGTGCGTTAAGGGAGCTGGATTGCTATGCACGTACAAATGGAACGCGCCGCCCAGCTTGCATTGTATGCATTAATGTGGTTGGAGCCGACACCGGTGTAGCGGACCGCCGGAGCGCACTGGACCATATCAATGTCCACCTGCTCAAGAGGCTGTAATCCCAAAGCTAGCGCCTCCAAATGAAGCCGATTTAGGTCATGTATTTTACTTGGTTCGCGTCCTCGATGGCAGATGAAAGTCTTAATCGCTTTCTCAGACGCTTGGAGCGAATGCCACCGCGAAAGACCATACTCACCTTCCGCCGCGAGCGTAGCACTCAATCGAAGATCAAGGTGGGTGGCATCAGCAAACCACCCGTTCGCCCGCCGTGCCGCCTCGCTAGCGGCTACTGGCATGCGACCGGCAATCATCTCCCATGCCTTCAGCCATTCTTCGAGCTGTTCCAGCGCTTCGACGCAGGCTTCCGAAATGTAGTTGCGCTCTTGATCGGTGAGGACCTTTCGGAGGCCGGCCGCTAATCCGACCACGAAATCCAAAGGATCGCAGCGAGCGGCCGCGCGCGCAGTGAATGGATATGCTTGTACAATTTGATCTGCTTGTAGTGTTACTTCCTCGGGAAGACGAACCAAATATAAGTCCCCTCGAATCAAGATTGGGAAGATGCCGCGTGAGCGGTCTACCTTCAACCGATCGCCATATCGCGTAGTGAACCAGTGAATTATATGTCCATCCAGACTTGCTCCCTCATAGACACCGGCTACGGCCTTGCCGGATAGCGTCCAATTCTCGTTCTTGGTCAGCCGGGCAACGTGTAATACGGCGTACAAAGGCCTAGATGGTATGGGAATGCGATCGTCTTTGAGGGACTGATCCACTTCCTCCATCAGCGCCAGGAATTGAGCTTCAGTCGTTATATGCAATTGGTCCTCCGCGTCAGTCGAGACAGGGTTGTTCATCACACAAGATCGATCCCGGACACCGGCATCAACGCTGCCCCGCCGCCGTGACCTGCCGCGCCGCCGAGCAGCGTGGTGACCTCGCGCCGTTTCAATTGACGGAATTGCATCGGACAGCATAGCGGATTTGCGAGGATCAAGTCAGCGCCTGCTGCGCTGCGGGATTTCGACCTCGTCCGGGTCGGCTTGGGGTTAAAACCGGAAAACCTCAATGCGAGTACATGTTTTCCGCCTTGCCCCGACAGCGGACATTGGTCAGGGCATTTTGAAGGCGTAGCGCCTCACCCTGACAGTGCCGGCATGTGTCCGGGTCTCCGCAACCAGAGCGCCGATTAGCAGCATCAGCGGGCTCGGCTGAGTTGGGTGATAGGGCAGCCATTGGGGCACCATCGGGAGAAACACGAAAATGCCCGTTGAAATACGCTTGATTTGGAGGAGACGAGGTCCGCCGCACTCATCCTTCAGCAACGATTGAGGCGATGCCCGGCGCCGGGGCCGAGCATGGCGAGTGCGGCGAGCACGACAGAAAGCGTCTGCTCGATCATCGGCTGGCAGCCGCCATAGCGGTGGTGAACTGCGAGACAGTCCGGTGCCGATGCCGACGATGACAGCGAGCACCATCACCTCCACGGAGGCGACGACATTGCCCAGCACCTTCTCGGCGAGAAAGGCAGTGTTGAAGAGGGCAAAAGGAAAGAGGATGACGCCCGCGAGCGTTGTCAGCTTGAACTCGATCAACGTGACGAATAGCTTCACCGCCAGAATGAATAAGCGATCAGGACCAGGAGCCCGGACACCATCAGGACCGCAACCTGGACGAAGTTCGCAAAGAAGCTGGTGAAGCCCATCATCGGGCAGTGGGTGCCACGCGTCGAGACCGACCTGCGCGAGCCGGCCGGGCCGCAGGAAATCGGCTGTCGAGATGGAGGAGCCGCCGGCCTTCAGGCCAAGGCCGGCGAAGCTATTGAAGATCAGGCGACGCACAGAACTCTCTTCAGTGGCGGAGTTCGGCTGTATATGTCTGCTACGAATTTGGGTTCGCCTGACCTCCTTCCTTAGGGCCTTGGCTTACTGAGGGGCCTTAGTGGCAAACCCAGGCCCGCAGTTTGCAGTCCTCGTCGCCTGTCTCATTGCATCCGGCCACCGCGCCTTGTTGCGATAGCTCCTCTTCCAATTCACCAAGTGGGTGGGACCACCACCCACGCCCCAGCCCGCGTCCATTGCCTATGGCAATGGCGGCGCAAGCGTTGTTTTCGTGAGCTTCGATTTGGCAATCCGAGCCGCCCTCGCGGCGACAGTCGAGCAGGGCCCACCGTTGAGCGTGCTCTTGTGATCTACACCCGTGCGAGACACCGACCACGTCATCTGGTTTGGAGTATGCGATGGCCCCGGAGCCGGCGAACGCGGTAGTGTTTGAAATGAACAGCGCGAGGACGCCGATTATTAGTTTACGCATTCACTTTTCTCCATTTGGATTTGAGCAATCGCACCGATTGGCGCCTATTGCCCTACGGCGAGATACAGCAAGGGCCGTGCCAACGCTCCTCGCGCGCACTAAGCGTCTGATTGTGCTTTGAAACAGTTCGCGATGCGCAAACGGCGCACGGTGTTTTGAATCTCAGAGCTTTGTGCACCGCTGTCAGAAAGCGGACAAGGATCGAGGAGCTGACGCATCCGGACCTGCCCCACGGACTTGATCCGGGTTGAAGGCAATTCCCTTTTGGCAATGCGCGCGGCGCCCTGGGAGACTTGCGATGGGCTACCGCCAACTGCTACAAGAGGATTTCACGGTCCACGCCGCGCTTTACACAGCAAACTAGGGTACAGACTCAATTGAGCCAATATGCGACGAGAGCGGCGAGCTGAACAGCGGCCAAGAAATTCGAGCGAGCTTGTCGTATCATGTGGCGATGCGGCGGAAGTCCTTGAGCCGGCAAAAGCAGCGTTCGATGGCATTTCGGCCTCCGTAGGCGCGTTTGTTGAAACGATGAATGACGACACGGTTGGATTTATTGGGAATGACGCGCTTGGCACCGCGACCAGCGATTTCGGCGCGAAGGTTGTCCCCGTCGTACCCTTTGTCTGCGAGAAGCGCGAGCGCCAGAACATCGGGCGCGGCAGCGATGTCGGCATCCTGACTGGGGTCAAATGCAGGACGACCGGTCGGCAGAGCGGATCGCTCAGCGCATGGATTTTTGTCGTACGGCCTCCCCGCGAGCGGCCGATTGCCTGGTTGTGCTCCCCTTTTTCCGCCGGAGGCACACCGATGAGCTTTAATCGAAGTCGAGTCGAACGACCGCACGACGGCATCCTTGCCAGGTTTGGCCAGTGCTTGAAAGATTGCGCACCATCGTTCGCGTTTGGCCCAGCGATTGAAGCGATTGTAGATCATCGTGTAAGGACCGTATTCGCGCGGACAATCACGCCATCGCGCACTTGATTGCAGCATGTGAACAATACCGCTGATGATGCGCCGATCGTCGCCCCTGATCCGGCCCCGTCAATCCCGTCCGCAGATGAGGTTCGATAAGAGCCCATTGCCTGTCATTCAACTAAAACAAACCCGCGCATTCCCTCGCCCCCGAACCAAGAACACGGAGGCAAGAGAATCACGTGGCGCTATTTAGGTACAGACCCTAGCGGCGAGAGACAGCTCAGCGCCGAATGACGTCTGCCGGCCGAGCTGATGATCCGCCGGCACGCTCGCGGACCGCATTTCCGGGTGGGAACTCTATATTCTCAAATTGCTTTATCAGTCGCTGATAAAAACCATGACAATCGATGAGGTCTAGGCCAAGTGAGCCGGTCTATCGGCAGACCGGTCAGCTCGCTCATCGCGCGAGCTGACCCTCGGACGCATGGACCTGAAACGATCAGCTGGCCCGGCGGTCGTAAGCCGCCTGGCCGGCACCATCAAGCCGGTCAATTTCCGAAATTGAAACATATCTCAGCGCTGGTGACCAAGCCAGTCCCCAAGGTACGTGCTTTCTGTCGTAGAGACCCCTCGGATCGCTTCATCAGCTTTGAACCCTAGCTACAGGGGTGCGGGGCTTTGAGTGCGCCACCCTTTGCGCTTGGCGGCTTTTGCCACGTGATGTTTTCCGATTTCGCTTTGCACATTTGCCTGTAGCGCTTGTTTTTGGCGAAGACGCAACTGCTTCCCATTACCATATCAATGGTCATCGACAACTATTCAGGCCGATTTTTCTCTTCGTGATAAGAACCGGAACTACACGCGAATTTGTCCTCCCTCCATTTTTATCTGCGTGACAAACCCGCTTTTCGACATGCACGTCACGCAGCTTCAACATGGAAGCAAGCCACAGAGAAGGGACGTTCGATGCGTGTTCGAAAGACAACTCGAAAAGCGCTTCATGCTTGAATGCTCCGACCTCAGCTCACCAAGACGTTCGTAGAATGATACTAGACGCCAGTATTAAGTATCGCTGGATCGGCCGGGACACTCGCACTGCCTCACTTGCGCGCATCATTAACCGGCCTCCACGGCGAGTGCACGGCGTTACCGCGCGAAGAACAAACGTCTTGTCCTATTTTCCGAAGGAAAGCGGCTTTTTGAAAGTTCTCACAAAGGAAAATCTTGCGATACCAGATCCTCGTCGGTTGATCGAGCACGGCTCGCCCGTCCTAATTGATCTGCCGCAGTATTGTTGACCTAATTAGCAACGTTGACATACCCAGGCAATTCCGCTGTGAGGAACGATCGCCGCCCCCCTCTCATGGACCCGACGAACGAGCGTCGTGATACTCCCCGGGCTGGTCACTACCGCATGGTAATCAACCCGCGGGCCCAGCCGTCCTGGGTGAGCTTGGCACCGGCAGGCGATTACTTGAGCATGAGTTGCCAGAGCGCCTGGCCAGCACAATGCCGGTGGCTCGCTGCGGATCATCCGTAATCTGTGCACACTGACCGCCACTGTCGAGCAGATGCAGGTCGAACTCTCCAACGCGGCGGAACGGACTCTGCGTCATGTCCGAGGCCTCGCAACAAATCCAGGCGAGATGTGGAAATTTCTGCCGGAGCGTGAGGCAGGGCTCAGACGCTGTATCAATAGCGGCGAGCGTCTGCTCGATGTTCGTCAATTCGCCTGCAGCGAGCACCATCTCCATAATCCCTATTTCCAGAACAAACGTTCAGGGTCGGCGTTCAGAACCGCTGTCGCCAAGCCAAGCCGTTGATGGGTAGAATGCCACTCCCAGACGCCCTTGCCGTGATCTTTGCGGAACAGCCACCATGCCGCCGCAGTCTTATCGTGGTGTAACAGCGCGACATCGACGAGGCCTCCCTCCGGATCGATATTGCCAGAGCAGCACAGGCTCTCGACAAGATAGCCGCCAGCAACCGGTGTCACCTTTGGCGAGACATATCGGTAGCGCTCGCGCCCGGTCAGCGCGCGCACGATCCGCCACCGGTCGAGCTCGTTGGGATGCGCAGGCAATCCCGAATGATGTTGTCTGATGATGGCGGCGTTCATTGCGCGATGTCCTGGACTGCGGAGATCTCTGCCTCGAGGCAGCCAACCACCAACTGCTTGCCGAACTCGACCATATAGATGGGTAGGTTCGCTTCCGTATGGAGACCGACCTGGACGATCTCACCAATGCGTCCGACGCTGACCAGACACTCTTCCGCCGAGGCGTCGGGAAAGGAGCCGTCGTTGAGCAGATCGATTGCCGCCTCGACACGTTGGCCTGAGCGGTATTTTGGCAACCTTGGTTCGATCATCAGGGTGCTCCTCCTGACAAGCAAGGCTCCTCGCCTCCGTGGCTTCGCGTGACTAGATCAAGCTCTTTGCGTTTCATGCCGACGCGATAGCCTGAAGCGAGGAATTCGACCCCATAGATATAAAATTGTTGCAGGAACGTACCGATCGAGACGACATAGCCAAGCTCGCCTTTCTTGACGAGAACCTCACCGATCTCCTTGCCCACATAGGTGCCGTCGTTTCGGATGGTGCGGTTGGCCCGCACCTTGTCGCCATAATCAAAGAAGGGCACGTCCGTCAACTCGACGATGTCACTATCACGGGCGATATTGCTCATGCTGCCGTCTCTTTCCATGCTTCAACTGTGCGGCGCTTCGCGAGCGCCCGGCGTTACGGACCGCCCTATCATGATTCTCGATCAACTCCGTCGATTCCCGCACCGCCGCGCGGCTTGCGACCACGTATTGGATGAGCCGACGGGGATGACGATGCGTCAACATCAACGCCGGGCACCCCAAAACGGATGCTTGAGATGGCGATCCGCGAGCCCATGATTGATGTTGAGGAAGCCGCCGATGCTGCACGCGAGTCCGTCGTTGACGCAACGAACCTGAGCCGGCAGCAAGAAGTGCGGTTCAGCGCGACACGCGCAGCCGCAGAATCGACCTGATTGCCCCGGCAACTGGGGGCATCGTGGATGACATCACTCATGGTCCCGCCCATCCGCTCGAGCGTGCCTCACAAACCTTGGCGCCAATCTTGTGCGCGGGACTGCGGCCCAGCAGTCTCTCGGCAACCGCCGTCCCTCCCTCGAGTTGCCCGAGACGCCTCTCCCAGTGGGCAACAAGCCTTGAGCGATAATAGCAAGACCCACGTGAGGTACTCTCATAGCAGCCGAATTCGGGCTGGTGGCACCACCGCGCCGGTCGGCAGCAAAATCATATCCGCATCACGAACGCCTTGGCTTGACATAGGTTGATTTTCTGCGTCTTCATCGAGGTGATAGGATAACCCTGCCGTCCTCCAATGATGATCGACCGGCTCGACACCTTGCGACCAACACAGGGCTGGGTGAGGACGCCTCGTTTCGCTCGGATGACCGACTGAAGAAGGCCTCTGGCATGAATGGCGCCTGTTCAAAGATGGCCGCAGGTGACTGGATTGATATCGCGGAAGACGAGTCCGCTCTTGGTGGACCCATCGGCGAAATCGATCCTCGACGTTCAAGACCGCAGCCTTCGGGCCGGCAGCGCGTTGCCCTCGACGTTCGCGTCGCCAGAACATGGCTTAGCAATTGGCGAAAACGTCGGCCACGAGGGCGAGCCGTCGTCTGAGAGGGCGACAGCCGCGGTCGCCACCTCGTCAAGGCGAAGCGTCATCCTCTCAAGTTTCTGAACCGTTCGTGTCGTGGTGACATCCATGTCGCGGTCCTCAGGCGGGCGCCCGATAGCGTGGCAGTGCTGGGTCGAGCACGCATGTGTTGTCAACTGGGCAAACCAACACGCATTGCGGTTCGTCAAAGTAGCCGGCGCACTCGGTGCATATCTCCGAATCGATCAGGAAAACGCCGGCTACCTCGGAAATAGCAAGATTTGGGCATTGCGTTTCGCACGCTGAACAGCCCGTGCATTGCGAGGCGATGATCTTGAACGGCATTGTCTGAACCCATTCTTCAGGCGGCGGAAATCAGCGCATTGTGGCGGGCCGGTTCGACCCGCTCAAGGTGCTTGATCTTCCGCTCATTGACTTTATCGAGATAGAGTTTGAACCAGGCGATCGTCGACGCATCGATGAACTCGCAGGCGTGCTGATCGACCGGCTCGATGCCGGCCTTGATCAATTCCGCCTTCGGGCAGCCGCCGATCTTCGACACGAATACGGCGTGGCAATCCTTGATAGCGCCGATGGCGATTTCGAGCTTGCTGTCCTCGCCATGGCCGCCCTGGCAATAGGGATGGATAGGACGATGACCAACGAATTTCGCGCCTGAAGTCGAGAGCTCGTAGATCTGGAACTCCTTGGCGTGACCGAAGTGCTGGTTGATCAATCCCGAGCCCTTGGTTGCAACCGCCACCAGTACTTTGATTTCGCTGGAAGCGCTGTCGAGCCCCGTGAGCTCCTCCTGCTTGGCCGCAAGCTTTGCGATGTGCGTTTTCTCGACTTCGGCCTGATATGCCTGTCGGGGCTGCTCGTCGTATTTGATGTCCATCGCCATGATCTTTTCCACGGTGAACTCCGAGCCCCGGTCCTCTCCGAGCAGTCCGACGGCGTCGGCCCGGCACTGACGACAATGACGCATCATGTTCATCTTGCCTTCGCAGCTATCCTGCAACGCTGTCACTTCCTGTGCGGTCGGACCGCGTTGCCCCCTGAGACCGAACACGGTGCCGTGCTCGGGCGACGATATCAGCGGCATCACGTTATGCAGGAAGGCCCCGCGCGACTTCACAGCCTTGTTCACCTCAACCAGATGTTGATCGTTAATCCCGGGAATCATCACCGAGTTGACTTTGCACAGGATGCCGCGCGCGGTGAGCATCTCCACGCCCTGGAGCTGCCGATTGCTAAGGATGCTTGCAGCTTCAACGCCGGTGTAGCGCTTGTGGCGGTAAAAGATCCAGGGATAGATCTTCGCACCAATTTCGGGATCGATCATGTTGATCGTGATCGTCACGTGATCGATCTTGAGTCTTGCGATCGTGTCGACATGATCGGCTAGCGCAAGACCGTTCGTCGAGAGGCACAGCTTGATACCTGGCGCGAGCTTGTTCACAAGCTCGAACGTCTTGAATGTCTTGTCCGGATTCGCTAGCGGATCGCCAGGGCCGGCAACGCCGACCACGCTCATCTGAGGGATCGCGGAAGCGACCGCCAGCACCCTCTTGGCGGCCTGCTCCGGCGTCAACTTCTCGCTGACAATGCCGGGGCGCGATTCGTTGGCGCAATCGTATTTACGATTGCAGTAATTGCACTGGATATTGCAGGCGGGTGCGACCGCGACATGCATGCGGGCATAATGGTGGTGCGCCTCCTCGCTGTAGCAGGGATGGTTCTTCACCTTTTCCCAGATCTCATCGGGCAGATTGCTGATGCCGGTCTGAGATCCGCAGCTCGCCTTCCCGCTGGCGCCGATGGTACCGCAGCCCTTGTGCTTAGTGACCGCTTGCATGGTCTCGCTGATCTCGCCGCCGCCGCAGGATACCTGGTGTTGCGCTGAAGTACTCATTTTTCCAATTCTATTCGCAAGCCGAACCCTTCCGGCAAGCATCCACAGAGTCGTTTTCCGAAAAGCTAAGAGCAACTGGCGTGCCATGCCTGCCCGAAACGACTTTTGCGGTTTGCTTCAAGTAGTTAGGTAACGCTCGCTCGAATGTCAGTTTATCAACTCATGTTGGAAAGCTGACAGAGATTGCGATCACAAGAGCGCTGGCAGCGTTGTTTTGACGACGAGTTCGCTGCTTCACCAACGCCCTTGGCAAAACGCGGGGCGGGTGGCCGGTCACGCCAGGCCCAAGCCAGGGGAATGGTGTCGCGTTCCTCCCAGGTGCCGGAAGGCCCCGCCAAGAATAGCTTCCGCATCCGCCGGTTGGCGAGGTTCTGTGGAACCGCAGCATTCATCATTCGGTTGCTTCGCCGCCGCGCTTCTTAGCGTTGACAGTGATTGGTAGGGTGGTGTCACTCGCCATCGCGGGTAGGTCGAGCACCCAGCCGTTCGCGATTCTGATCCAACCGCCCCACAGCGTCTCGTGCTCCCATTCGACGATCGGCTCCTCAAGATCCTTCTTTGGCACATAAATCGAAAGGCCCGTCTCGGGCGAACGGCGAATCATAACCTTCATGGGAGCTCCGCACGTTGTGAGCTCTCGCCCGCGCGCTCCTGACACGCACGCCACAAGGCTCTCTGTTTGGCAGTGATGTCCGGCATGACTTGCAGGACACGGTCGATCTCATCTGGCGCGGTCTCGCGCGACAGCGAGAAGCGAACCGCGCCGCGCAAAAAGGCCGGTGGTACTCTCATCGCGCGCAGGACATGGGATGGCTCCATCGAGCCGGACGCGCAGGCTGAACCGAGTGAGACGGCAATTCCGTTGTGGTTCAGGTGGTGGACGATGGCCTCTGCTTCGAGATGCTCGAAAGCAATGTTGGACGTATTTGGCAAGCGGTTCTTGACATGGCCAAGCACGATGCAACAGCCGTGAGCGAGAATGCCCTGCTCCAGCCGGTCGCGAAGGGCGCCAATCTGCATCTGGTCTTGTATGAGGTTTGCCGCAGCGAGTTCCGCCGCCTTGCCGAGTCCAACAATACCCGGAACGTTTTGGGTACCAGCGCGGCGACGCCGCTCTTGTACGCCGCCGAAAAGCAGCCGCCGGAACTTGACGTCCCTGCGCACGTACAGCGCGCCGATCCCCTTCGGACCATGGAACTTGTGCCCGGAGAGCGACAGCATGTCGATGTCCGTAGCCTTCAGGTCAATCGGAATTCGGCCGACCGCCTGGACTGCGTCGGTGTGAAAGAGCGCGCCGACTGATCGCGCCATCTTGGCGAGGGACTTCACCGGAAAGATCGTACCGGTCTCATTATTGGCCCACATGACCGAGGCGACTGACGTGCGCCTCGACAATGCGTTGCTATAAGTCTCGATGTCCAGTCGGCCGCTGGCATCTACCGGAATGATATGGGTCTTGATTCCTCGTCGACCCAACTCCTCGGCAAGGGACAGCACGGCCGGATGCTCAACGGCCGTTGTGACGATCTCGTCGCGTCCCTCCTGCACGGCTAGCGCAGACAGGATCGCTGTGTTGTCGGCTTCAGTCCCGCCCGAGGTGAAGACGATCTCATGATCGAATGCAGCGCCAATGAGGGACTGCAGGTTCCGGCGCGCCTGTTTCAATGCGGGCGCAACCTCGCTGCCGAATGCATGCGCGGAGGACGCATTGCCGAATTGTGTAGAGAAGAATGGCAGCATCGCCGCAACGACCAACGGATGTGCGCGGGTCGTCGCGTTGTTATCCAGGTAGATCGGCCGCACGGACTGTCCGCTCTGCACTTAATGTCGCCCTTTGGCAGCTCCGCGGAGCGGGATCAGGCGGACGAACTCGCCGAGCCGCTCGATCAGACGCGCCTGAATGGCCGCGAGCGTCGTGCCCGCAAGCTTGCCTGACATGCAGGCGCCGGTCAGCCTGACGATGAGCTCACGATCTCCACGATCCCGCCTGAGGCTCGCCCGATTCTCGTCGAGCACGGCTCCGACAATTTGCTCGCAATCGGAAGGCTCAGAAATCGGAGGCTGCTTCGTTGGTGCAACCTTGATGCCCATGTTTCGACGCCCTTCTATTGCGGATGGTCGAGGACAGGCTCACCTGCACGGTTTCTCGCAGGAGCAGCTCGACTTGGCATTTGGATTGTCGAATCGGAACCCCGATCCTTCGGGCGACAGCACGAAATCGATCGTGGTACCGTTGAGATGCTCTTGGGTCGCGCTGTCGACGAAGAGTTTGATGCCGTCTAGCTCGACCACGGCATCATCTGAGCTCGGCCCATGCGCGAGATCCATCTTGTATGTGAACCCTTCGCAGCCGCCGCCATCAACCATGATCCGCAGGCCGCTCGCCGGCTGCCCTGTCGTGGAGATTGCGGCCCTCAATGCATTGATGGCGTTATCCGTTAGGTTGATCATTTTTGACTCGCTTTCAGGTCTTGTCGCAAGGCACGTTTCGCAAATCCCATGCCAGTCGAGATGCAGCTGAAATGAAGGATTAGCGTGCGGCCACTGTTCGATTCACGACTTGTGTGTCGGGTTTTCGACACGAGGTTTCCCGGCCGCCGCGTCATCCGGCCAAGACCTCGCGACGGTGCCAGCACGTATCCATGCCCATAGCGCCAAGCTGCCGCCTACGCCGCGGAGATAGCGTGACGGCAAACAACTTGCATAAGCGTAGCGGACACGTCGCTTTGCGCGACGCGTGCACACCACGCATTGATGAGGAGCCTTTCCATGACGTCGATTGACAACACTGCTCTTGGCCCGTTGGACAAGGAGGGGCGGCTATTGAATGCGGTGCTTAAGAGTGAAACAACGAAGTCGGGGCGATTTGGATTCCGGGGGGACATCGCGCTGAAGTTCCAAGCTCAGCTGGCCGACGAAAAACGACCCCCGGACTATTCCATCGAACAAGTTCTTGCGATCGCGCAGGAAGGCGAGCCGACCATCCCAGTCCTTGCCGGATATCTGCATTCCTTCGCGTATCTACCCGAGGCCGCAAAGGTGCTGGATAGCAGGCTGAGCCCCAAAGGCAGCTATTTCATCTTCTGCAACAACATCGATCTGCTCGCGAAGTACCGCGTCAAGATAGGCGACATCACCTTCCGCATTCTGCCTTGCGACGAATCAACTGTGTGGAAGGAGATGATGGACCTCGCCGGCGTCGACAAGAATGACATCAAGAAGTTCGGTACGGCCGGTAGGCTCGACTACTTGCTCGACGCGGCCAAGGACATCGGTGGATCATACAGTGAGATCTCATACGAGGACGGTTTGGCCAAAATGGAGCCGGTGAAGAACAGAGGCGAAAACCGCCCAGTCTGAGGCATCGCCTCAGGCCCCCTCGCCAACTCGACGAGTCTGCCGCAGAGGGAGTCACTGCACCCAGAGCGAGTCACAGTACCGCCTCGCCTGGGACTGGCTCTGACATCCTCGTGATGGACTTCTCGGCCTACGTTTGGGAGATCACACGACTGCTCTGGTAGGTGTGTGTTGGCCATGAGTACTGTCGTCAATTACACCGAGGGGCGGCTGGCCGCGAGGGTCCGGCTGGCTGCGTCCATTGGGATCCGAACATTCCAATGATGATCGGCTCCTATTCGCGGTCATATTTCAGAGGGTTGATCGACGGTGTATGGATCAGCTTTGGCGTTGTGCTCCAGGCCTTTGCCGGCCTGAGCCGCGCTGAGAGGTCGCGCGAGGAGCGATCACTGTGCTGATGTTCGAGGAATGACTGCCGGCGATCGGGATGCCCAGCGGCTGGGCGATCACCGTGCTGCGGAAAGCCAGCGCCATCCGCGAGTGCGAGGTGCACGGCTGGACGCAGGACCGCGCCGACCCGCATGCGCGCCAACGTGCCTGCGAAATCGCTCGGCAAGATCCGCCGCAAGGAGTGTCGGGGGACTAAGCTGTCGCTGAACTGGTCGTGGTGCTGGACTCGATCGGAGATACCTGCCCGAGTGCCCGCCGCTGTAATCCACAGCACGCGCGAGAGGTCGCGCAGGCGGGTGGATTTCTCATTCAGCCTCGGCTGCGGCCATCCGCGGCGTCCTTAAGGATTGCTCACGAAGGTTGCTGTTTCGATGCGGAGCAGATCGAGCGAGGCAAACGGGATCAAGGCTAGCAAGCACCAGAAGAAATAGAAGGATCCGACCGCTTCGTATGGCGCTATCGAGCCGACCGTGTCGGATGACAGCTTGGCCGCAGCGCGCTTCATCCTGTAAGCAGTGAAGTCGATGATTGTTGCCGAGGTCTTCATCTGATTCGTCCACTCACTCTTGAAAGCGTCACGCCTGTGTCCATGGTTGCAGCAGAACTATTCTGCCGGCGTCCATCTTGCGAGAGCACGGCGGCGGCTGCAGCGATTCGGGTGCCACGCGTCAAGCAGTTCGCAAGAAGCGAAGCCATTTGTGGTCGGCCTCACGCCGCGCGTGGAAGCGGTTGACGCACTTCCTAGAACAAAGCGCTGTTTGCCGGCAGCCCCGCATTTATCTTCCATTTCCGCGACACAGTTCGCAGTTCAACTGCGGGGTCGCCAATTGCGATGCTTGTGGCATGTACGGACCACCGGCGCAGAGTGTGACCCTGGTGTGCGCCTCCGTGGCAAAAGCGGCGCGCTATTCCAAGCGCCTTCGTCGGGATTGCCTACAGTAAGGGACAATTGATCTTGATTGATGCAATCAGCAGGGCAGTGACGATGAAATCATGCGGGCTTTTTGCCGATCTTCGATGAACTTCAACTGACCAGGCGACGGCGAGCGTATAGCAGCCCTCACCTGCTGTCCTGCAACCCTCACTGTCATTGCGCTCCAGGCGCCCCGATCCCGTACCTTCCTCAGAACGACGCGTAGCGGACGTCAAAACGATCTCGCGTGATCACGAGGCAGGAACGTCTCAGCCGGCCCTCTCGTGAGGATCTGCTTCGGGGTGCGCTGGCCGGACGCGTGTGGGAGCGGTGTTAGCGCTTTATCATCATCGGGCGCGTGCGGTGTTCGGTATGTCGGTGGTACTGTCTCAGCTTCCGGAGCTCAATCGCGATTCGGCTCGGCGTCGGCGTTGGCGGCCATCTCGCGCAGCGCGCGCCGGTATTCGACCGGCATCACCTTGCGGAATTTGGGCAGCCAGTCCTTCCAGTTGGCCAGGATGTCGGCGGCGCGCCGGGAGCCGGTCGCTTTGGCATGGCGCGTGATCAGGACGTGGAGGCGCTCGACGTCGGAGGCGAGCAGGTCCTTGAACACGTCGACCCGGCCGTGGGCCTCGAGGTCACCGGAGTGGTGATAGGTGCCGGCGTTGATCAGCTCTTCCGACAGCACCGGCTCCAGCTCGACCATCGCCATGTTGCACAGCCTGTCGAAGTCGCCGGTCTCGTCCAGCACATAGGCGATGCCGCCGGACATGCCGGCCGCGAAGTTGCGCCCGGTCTTGCCGAGCACGACCACGATGCCGCCGGTCATGTATTCGCAGCAATGGTCGCCCGCGCCCTCGACCACCGCCACGGCGCCGGAATTGCGCACGGCAAATCGCTCGCCGGCGATGCCGCGGAAGTAACACTCGCCTTGAATGGCGCCATACATCACGGTGTTGCCGACGATGATGCTCTCTTCCGGCACGATGCCGCTGTTGGCCGGCGGCTTGACGATGATCTTGCCGCCCGAGAGGCCCTTGCCGACATAGTCGTTGGCTTCGCCTTCGAGCTCGAAGGTGACGCCTTGCGCCAGCCACGCGCCGAAAGCCTGGCCGGCAGTGCCCTTGAGGCTGACATGGATGGTCTCATGCGGCAGGCCGGCATGGCCGTAGATCTTGGCGACCGCACCCGACAGCATCGCGCCCGCGGAGCGGTTGGTGCTGTTGATCTTGGCCTCGATCTTCACCGGCGCACCGCGGTCGAGCGCAGGCGTCGCCTGCTCGATCAGCGTACGGTCGAGCACGGCTTCCAGATGATGGTTCTGGCGCTCGGAGTGATAGATTTTCTGGCCCTTCTCTTCCTTCTGCTTGACGAACAGCTTCGAGAAGTCGAGGCCCTTGGCCTTCCAGTGCGCGACCAGCTTGGTCTGGTCGAGCAGCTGCACCTGGCCGATCATCTCGTTGAAGCTGCGGAAGCCGAGCGAGGCCATGATCTCGCGGACCTCCTCGGCGACGAAGAAGAAGTAGTTGATCACATGCTCGGGCTGGCCGGTGAAGCGCTTGCGCAGGACGGGGTCCTGGGTCGCGACGCCGACCGGGCAGGTGTTGAGATGGCACTTGCGCATCATGATGCAGCCGGCCGCGATCAAGGGCGCGGTGGCGAAGCCGAACTCGTCGGCGCCGAGCAGCGCGCCGATCACGACGTCACGGCCGGTGCGGAAGCCGCCGTCGACCTGGACCACGATGCGGCTGCGCAGCCGCTCGCGCACCAGCGTCTGGTGGGTTTCGGCGAGGCCGATCTCCCACGGTGACCCCGCGTGCTTGATCGAGGTCAGCGGCGAAGCGCCGGTGCCGCCCTCGAAGCCCGCGATGGTGACATGGTCGGCGCGCGCCTTGGCGACGCCCGCGGCAACCGTGCCGACCCCGATCTCGGAGACCAGCTTGACCGAAACCGCGCCGTCCGGGTTGACGTTCTTGAGGTCGTAGATGAGCTGCGCCAGATCCTCGATCGAGTAGATGTCGTGGTGCGGCGGCGGCGAGATCAGGCCGACGCCCGGCGTCGAGTGCCGGACCTTTGCGATGGTCGCGTCCACCTTGTGGCCGGGCAACTGGCCGCCTTCGCCGGGCTTGGCGCCCTGCGCCATCTTGATCTGCATCATGTCGGAGTTGACGAGATACTCCGTGGTGACGCCGAAGCGGCCGGAGGCGACCTGCTTGATCGCCGAGCGCATGCTGTCGCCGTTCGGCATCGGCTCGAAGCGGTCGGCTTCCTCGCCGCCTTCGCCGGTGTTCGACTTGCCGCCGATCCGGTTCATGGCAATCGCGAGCGTGGTGTGCGCCTCGCGCGAGATCGAGCCGAAGCTCATCGCGCCGGTGGCGAAACGCTTGACGATGTCCTTGGCCGGCTCGATCTGGTCGAGCGGCACCGGCTTGCGCTTCTCCTCGTCCGCGTTCTTGATCCGGAACAGGCCGCGCAGCGTCAGGAGACGCTCCGACTGCTCGTTGAGGATCTTCGCGAAAGCACGGTAGCGTTCCAGCGAATTGCCACGCGCGGCGTGCTGCAGCAGCCCCACCGACTCGGCGGTCCATGCATGGTCCTCGCCGCGGCTGCGATAGGCATATTCGCCGCCGACATCGAGCGAAGTCTTGTAAACGAGCGCATCGCCGAACGCGTCGGCGTGACGGCGCACCGCCTCTTCGGCGATCTCGCCAAGACCGACGCCCTCGACGCGGGTGTGGGTGCCGGCGAAGAATTTGCCGACGAATTCCGCCTTCAGGCCGATGGCGTCGAAGATCTGCGCGCCGCAATAGGACTGGTAGGTCGAGATGCCCATCTTGGACATCACCTTGAGCAGGCCCTTTCCGATCGACTTGATGTAGCGCTTGACGATCTCGTAATCGTCGAGCGAGCCGGGCAGGCGGTCCTTCATCGCGGTAATGGTCTCGAACGCGAGATACGGATTGATCGCTTCCGCGCCGTAGCCGGCCAGGCAGGCGAAGTGATGCACTTCGCGCGGCTCGCCGGATTCAACGACGAGGCCGACCGAGGTGCGCAGTCCGGTGCGGATCAGATGGTGATGCACGGCGGCGCAGGCCAGCAGCGACGGGATCGGAACCCGGTCGGTGCCGACCATGCGGTCGGACAGGATGATGATGTTGACGCCTTCGCGCACGGCGCTTTCGGCGCGCGCGCAGAGCTCGTCCAGCACCGGGTCCATGCCGGCCGCGCCGAGACCGGCGTGGAAGGTGGTGTCGAGCGCGCGCGACTTGAAGTGTGACTCAGCGACCTCGGAGATTGAGCGGATCTTTTCAAGGTCCGCGTCGATCAGAATCGGCTGTCGTGCTTCGAGGCGCTTGGTGGTGGCAAGTCCCGGGAGGTCGAACAGGTTCGGCCGGGGTCCGATAATGGAGACGAGGCTCATCACCAGCTCCTCGCGGATCGGGTCGATCGGCGGATTGGTGACCTGCGCAAAGTTCTGCTTGAAGTAGGTGAACAGCGGCTTGGCCCTGGCCGACAGCGCCGAGATCGGCGTGTCGTTGCCCATCGAGCCGACCGCTTCCTTGCCAATCGAGGCCATCGGCGTCATCAGGATGGTGATGTCTTCCTGGCTGTAGCCGAACGCCTGCTGGCGATCGAGCAGCGACAGGTTGGAGCGCACGCCGGTGGTCGGCACCTTCGGCAGATCTTCCAGCACGATCTGGGTCCGCTCCAGCCACTCGGTGTAGGGATGGCTCCTGGCGAGCTCGGCCTTGATCTCGTCGTCGGGGATGAGGCGGCCCTGCTCGAGGTCGACCAGCAGCATCTTGCCGGGCTGCAAGCGCCACTTGGTGATGATCTGGTCCTCGGGAATCGTCAGCACGCCCATCTCGGACGCCATCACGATGCGGTCGTCCTTGGTGACGAGATAGCGCGCCGGCCGAAGGCCGTTGCGGTCGAGCGTGGCACCGATCTGGCGGCCGTCGGTGAAGGCGATCGCAGCGGGGCCGTCCCACGGCTCCATCAGGGCGGCATGATATTCGTAGAAGGCGCGGCGCTTCTCATCCATCAAGGGATTGCCGGCCCACGCCTCCGGAATCATCATCATGACCGCGTGCGGCAGCGAATAGCCGCCCTGCACCAGGAATTCGAGCGCGTTGTCGAAGCAGGCGGTGTCCGACTGGCCTTCGTAGGAGATCGGCCAGAGCCGGTTGATGTCCTTGCCGTACAGCTCGGAGCTCACCGAGGCCTGGCGCGCCGCCATCCAGTTGACGTTGCCGCGCAGCGCGTTGATCTCGCCGTTATGCGCGATCATGCGGTAGGGATGCGCCAGCGACCAGGTCGGCAAGGTGTTGGTCGAGAAGCGCTGGTGAACGAGCGCGAGCGCGCTCTCGAAGTCCTCTTCGTGCAGATCGGGATAGTACTTGCCGAGCTGGTCGGCGAGGAACATGCCCTTGTAGATCACGGTGCGGCAAGACATCGAGCAGGGATAATAGCCGGCGAGGCCGCGGTCGCGGCGCTGATAGATCGCTTGCGAAATCGACTTGCGCAGGATGTAGAGCCGGCGCTCGAAATCGTCCTCGGTCTTGGCGGTGCCGTTGCGGCCGATGAACACCTGCATGCAGGCGGGCTCGGTCGGCTTCACGGTGACGCCGAGCGAGGAATTGTCGGTCGGCACGTCGCGCCAGCCGAGCAGCGTCAGGCCCTCTTCCTTGATCTGATCGGCGATGATGCTCTTGATGACGTTGCGCCAGGCGGTGTCGCGCGGCATGAACAGCGCGCCGATGGCGTA
>NZ_JBEPRI010000028.1:0-76902 GCF_040548265.1 Bradyrhizobium sp. F1.13.3
GTCGAGACGGCGCTGGCGCGGATCTGGGCCGAGCTTCTCGGTGTCGAGCGCATCGGGCGCCACGACCACTTCTTCGAACTGGGCGGCCACTCGCTGCTGGTCGTGCAGGTGCTCAGTCGAGCATTAAATCTTGGGCTGAGTTTTAGCGCCACCGACCTCTTCCAAGCCCCTGTTCTGAAGGAACTTGCATTGAAGATTCATTTGGAGCCGCAGCCCAGTAGCCCGGCAGTGATTTCCGCTCGACCGACCGGATCGCAGCCACCGCTCTTCTTTGTCCCCACAGGTTTTGGAGATTGTTCGTATGTCCTCGGTTTGGCGGCAGAAATGGATGCAGACTGCTCCGTCTACGCTCTGCCATGGCCGCCCTTCGATGACGTTTGTCCACCGACTCTTGAGGCGATGGCCGCGGAGGTGATCCTTGCGATTAAACAGATCCAGCCACGGGGCCCATACCGCTTTGCTGGATACTCATCAGGTGCAATCCTGGCTTATGCAATTGCCGAGCAATTACTGAGTATCGACCAAGTTGTGTCATTCATGGCGTTCATCGATGTTAGTCTACCTGCAGATTCTTCAAACGCATCACTTATCAATTTGGCGCGAGAATTTGTTTTGGAGCGTTGTGGAATCTTGCGCGATGAATACGGCGAGGTTTTGGAACGCTACACTGAACAATGTTCCATTTCTGAGTTGCTTGAAAAGGCGCAAAAAATAGGAGCATTACCTCCAGATCACGATCTCCCCAGTGACGTTTCGATGTATCAAAGGGCCGCGAAATTTCACCAGGCGCTACAATCGTATCGCGTTCCGTCGCTCCCGATTGAGATACATCAGTTTTATGCCAGTGAGCCTCTCATCAGTCGTTGGGTACCACCTGACAAACAACTATATCGCGGGGCAAACTTGCCAAAGGAGGGTTGGGACCCGGTCTTGAATGCGGGGGCCATTCATGCGGTACCGGTTCCAGGCAACCACGCGACAATGGTGAGCAATCCAGAAAACCGCCAAGTTCTGGCTCGAGCCATTTCAACGGCCTTAATCGAGACTCTTAAATAGACCCAAAGAACTTTCTCCGAAAGGTTCTGGGTTCGAAGGTCAGTCTCGAGCCCCAAATACCCACAAGTCGGGAAGCGGCTCGGCGGTCCAAGTTGGGAAGCGGTCCGTATGTGGACCGCCCGCCCGCTCTGATCGACGCCGAAGTGTTCGAAGAGCTCAACGGCGCACGAGAGCAACACCGTAAGACCGTATGTCCGCCTCTGCCGATGAGGTGGCTCGCCCTACACTGCGCGTCCGAGGGTTGCTCGGGCGAACCGAGCCGATCCTCATCACAGGAGGATGAGCCGTGGCAGATTATAGGGAAGCATTCGTCGGAATCGATGTGGCCAAGCTGAGAAATTCCGTCGCGATTGCGGATGCAGGCCGGGAGGGGGAGGTTCGGTTCTTCGGCGAGGTTGATGCTTCGGCCACCAACATGCGCCGCGTCTTAGGGTAGATCGCGAGCCGGTTTGGCCGTGCACATTTCTGCTACGAAGCCGGCCCGACCGGGTATGGTCTTTATCGCCTGATCCGGTCGCTCGGCCACCAATGCACGGTGGTGGCGCCATCGCTGATTCCAAGGAAGCCGGGCGATCGTGTGAAGACGAACCGCCGGGACGCCGTTTCTCTCGCGCGGCTGCTACGCGCCGGCGAGCTGACGGCTGTGTGGGTTCCCGATGAAGGTCACGAAGCGATGCGCGACCTCGTTCGCGCCCGATCGGCAGCGGTTGAGACGCTGCGGATCCACCGGCAGCAGGTGAGCGTGCGTGTTCCAGCCGATCGTGATCACGGATTCCAGGCCATCGTGATCACTCATTCCAGAGCATCGTGATCACCGTTTCCAGCCGATCGTGATCGTTATTTCCACGCGATCATGATCGGATGGGAGGAGTATTGCGATGCGAACTCCGACGGCTTCAGTTATTCATGGTTCTGCGAACGCTACAAGGAATGGGCCGGCCGCCTCAAGCCGACCCTGCGCCAGGTCCATGTCGCCGGCGAGAAGCTGTTCGTCGACTATTCCGGCCATACGATGGAGGTAGTTGACGGGCTCAGCGGCGAAGTGCGCAGCACGCAGGTCTTCGTCGCCGTACTCGGCGCCTCGAACTACACCTACGCCGAAGCCAGCCTCAGCCAAAGCCTGCCGGACTGGATCGCCTCGCACGTTCGGGCATTTGCCTATTTCGGCGGCGTGGCCCGACAGACCGTTAGCGACAATCTGAAGGCCGGCATCACCCGGGCTTGCTTTCACGAGCCAATGGTCAACCGGACCTATGCCGATCTCGCCCGCCATTACCGCACCGCCATCCTCCCGGCGCGGCCGTATCGGCCAAGGGACAAAGCCAAGGTCGAAGTCGGGGTCCAAATCGTCGGGCGATGGATTCTGGCGCGCTTGCGCAACCGCCGCTTCTTCTCGCTCGCCGCCCTCAATGAGGCGATCCACGCGCTCCTTGTCGAACTGAACGATCGACCACTGCGTAGCTGGGGACGAGGCCGCCGCGAACTGTTCGAGGAACTCGATCGTCGTCGACGATCGAATAGGGCGGCGCGGCAGGGTCGATCGAGATACGAATCTTGCCCTTCGCCTTGATGTCGGCGAGCAAATCCGCCTTGCACGGCGTCGTGCACAGGCAGAGACATGCGACAATCGCACTTGAAGCGACCTGCGTGATGATGTCGGCGAAACGGGCCAATTCGTCCTCCCATGGAATACGGCTTGTTCTCGTTATGCGCGACGTTACCGAGCACCGTTTGCGATGAGAAGCGGATCGATCGCCTGGCGAAAGGTACCGTCTCACGTTGTGAGACTCTGACGGCAGATCGCGCTGACCGGATTTCTCGAAACGGGAAATGACGGCGCGCCCGCCGCGTTGTCGCAACGCGACGGCACCTACGCCGATAAGCTCCCCGACAGGTCAGCGCTTGCCGAGCATAAAGCCGAATAGCAGATCGATTTGCCCATCCAGCATGTGGGTGCCGTCCCTCGTCGGGCAGCCAATCTTCGTGGCCTCGACGAGGAGCCGCGTCGGCACCGGGTCGGTGATGACGTCCGCAACGACCATGCGCGGGGCGAGTTGGTTCGGATCGACCGGCAGAGGATCGCTGTCCCGCAAACCTGCCGAGGTCGCATTGACGACGATGTCACTATCCGGCGGGACAGTGGTAGCTACCGAGACCCTGCCGGGATATGCTCTATGGAGCTTGTCCAGCAGCGCGGCCTGGCTGTTCGCGTTGACGTCGTGGAACGTCAGATGACGTGCACCTTCCTCGAGCATCGAGACGCCGATCGACGAGCCGGCGCCGCCGGCACCGATCATGAACACGCTCGTGCCCTTGATGGCATGTCCCGCTTTTTTCAAGCCGGCCGTCAAACCAGCGCCGTCGAAATTGTCACCGAACCAGCGGCCGTCCGCTTCACGTCGCATGGCGTTGATGGCCCCGAGCACACGCGCGCGGTCCGAGAGGTGGTCGCAATGCATGACTGCGCCGAACTTGTGCGGCAGGGTGATGAGAATGCTGTCGATATTGGGCATCGCCTTGAGAGCGGGGAGCGCCGAGTCGAGATTGCCCTTTCAATGTGCAGGGGAACCAGCACGCCGTCGTAGTCGGCCTTCTGCATCCGTTCGGTCAGCCAACCCGGGGCAAGAACCTGCGCTATGGGCGAGCCGATCAGCGCATGAACCCGTGTCTTTCCCGTGAGAGGCATTTTTCAGATCCGCAAATGGGTTGGGGTGCCTGAGCATGCACCGGATGTATCCTGCGATGTCGGCGGCCGACGATGTTTGGCCGTCGCCGATGGACTCAGGAAATCTTGGGTGGCGGCGAAGGCGGCGCCATGGCGTAGCCTCTCGCCGCGTAGTCGAAGCCGTGCAGCTTGTTGATGGCCTCGGCCTTGTTGACGGGGGAAGCGTAGTAGGCTCGGATTTCGGCGATGCGCGTGATGTCTTCATTGAAGATGTACCATTCGTCGCCGCGCAGCACTTCACCGATGGCCGTCTTCCAATGGGTCCATTCGATCACCGCCTCGCGACCGTTCTCGCTTGCGAGCACCTTTTCGATCGTCCAGCGGGAGCCCATGTTCTTAACGCACCCCACCCAGCCATCCGCTATTGCCTTGGCGCCGCGCCAGGGGGCGCCGGGTAGGCCAGGAGGGAAGTAGTGAACGGCGTCGCCGGTAAAGCAATCGAGGAGGGCGTCGTGATCGGCGTCGTTGCAGGCCTCGAAATAGCGTCGAATCAGCGCTTCGGCTCGCTGTGCTTTCATTGCGTTACCCCGCCGCTTGCCGGGCGCGCCATTCGGCGTATTCCTGCATCATCGCTTCATTCGGAGGATAAGTCCCCCAGAGCGGCGCACCCGCATCGATCTTCGTGAAGAGGAATTTCTCGCGGAACTCCTGTTCATGGGAGTCGTCGGCCAGTTCCCCGGCGATCGCGCGCGGTACCACCACGACGCCATCACTGTCGCCGACGATGATATCACCGGGGTAGACGGCGACGCCGGCGCAGCCGATTGGCAACTGCATGTCGACTGCGCGGTGATAGGCCGGCCGGGTCGATGCCGTATTAGCCGTGCAGTAGGCCGGGAATGGCATCTTGGCGATCTCACTTCCATCGCGGAATGCCCCGTCCGTGATTGCGGCAGCAACGCCCTTGCGCATCATCCGCGTCATTAGCATGTTGCCGGCGGACGCCGCGCGGTGATCGTTGCGGCTGTCAATCATCAGGACCTGGCCCACGCCGATCGCTTCGACAGCCTCCCACTGCATGTTGTCCTCGCCGCGCTTGCGCAAGTCGGACAGATCCCAGTCTTTGTCCTCCCGCGACGGGATGAAGCGCAGGGTGAATGCTTCGCCGGCGAACGAACCGGCATTCGGATTGAGTGGCGTCACGCCGACGAGAAACTGCTGGCGATAGTTGCGCTTGAACAACTGCGTGGTCAGCGTCGCGGTCGAGCAGGACTTGAGCTTGTCCAGCGTTTGCGATGAAATCGGAGGCATCGTGATTTTCTCCAGGTCAGTCTGCGTTTGGAACGTCAGGAAGCGGCGGCGACGGCCTCGTCGACCATGTCGAACATCGAATAGCGCGGTGCATAGCCCAGGAGGGCGCGTGCCTTCGCACCGCTGCCGTGGGTCCGCCCGAGTTCAACCGGAATTGTGGCCTCGACGACGCGGCGGCCGGTTTTCTTCGCGAGATATGGGATGAACTCGCCGAGGCTTACCGGGCTGGTCGGGGCAAGGTTGAAGGTCTCGCCGATCGCCTCTGGCTTGTCGAAGATCAGGAGCAGGCCCTGGACGATGTCGCGAACGTCCACCAGTTCTTGCGTATGCGGTATACCGTTCGCGTCCATTGCCAGCAGCAATGGTTCATCGGGACTGACCAGCGGCTCGAGCACGGCGAGCACCTGGGCAAGCTCGCTGTTGGAAGTGGCGCCGGCATGGTGCGTGCTGCTGGCCTTGAGGCTACGGACCCGACTGTTAACGTAAAACGCAGGACCCGCGTACTCGCCGTTGGGGTCGATGAGCTCTCTTGCGGCCTCGGTGTGGGAGAATACAGCCGTGCTGATGTCGAGCGACTTTTCGGTGCGGTGGTAGAACTTGACCATGTCCTCACCGAGGACCTTGCTCAATCCATAGAATGCGTAGGGTTCCCTAGGGTGGTTCTCGTCGGTCGGCCGGTAGCGGGCGAAGCGTGTCGGATAGACCTGGTCGCTGGATGCAAAGACCATGCGCACCTGGCGCTTCTGCGACTCTGCCGCCGCAGCCTGCAGCACATTGTAGGTTCCGACAACATTGACGTCCCAGAGAAGATCGCGCGCGGTGGGTTGGAACGATATGACCGCGGCCATGTGGAAGACGGCATCGACGCCATCGGCGACCTTTGCCACGTCCTCGAAGTTGGCGAGACTTCCGGTGTGGCACCTGATTCCTGCCGCTTCGGTTGCGGCCCGGTTGGCATCGCCGGCAATCGCGATCGTACGAACCTTGTGACCGCGCTGCATCAAGGCGGCAGACAGCACGCCGCCCACGCGGCCGGTTGCGCCGGATACAAAGATCTCCATGTCTCCACCCCGAAGTTTGTCTGCTTTGGAACGACGCGCTGTTGCGCGTCTCACGGCCTCGATGGCAGTACCATAGCGTTCACCGCCATGGGAGAAAGCTCCGCGAGCGAAGCGGGGCACGAAGGCGTCTCACATCGTGAGATCATGCCCGGACAGCATACCGCGCGATGACATTGAGGTCGGGTTCAAACGCGATACCGAGATCGTTCGATGCGCCCACGAGGCCTTTCATTGGCTGCGGGGTCGTGGCAACCCACGCCTCCGGCTCGACGAACAGGTATTCAATCAGTGTTCCCGGCGGCATGAGAGGCAACATCGCCAGCGTCGCGAAATAGCCGGGCCCGAAATAGGGTGTATGCGGCATCGCGATCTTGTCGGCACGCTTGCAGGCCTCGAGAATTTGGGAGAACTCGGAAACGCCTCCCGCTTTCGTCATGCTTGGTTGCGGATAAGTAACGGCTTCGATGATCCGACGGAAATCGAAGGCGGTGCTGGCATTCTCTCCCGTCCCCACGGCAAGTCCAAGCTTCTCGATCTCGGCCATGCTTCGATAGTCGTCAGGCGGGAAGACGGGTTCCTCCACCCATAGAACGTCGCAGCTTCTGAACGTATCGCGTAGCGCCGCTGTCTCCTGCATCGACCAGGCACAATTGGCATCGACCATGAGAGAGACATCAGGTCCGATGACGTCGCGCGGATGCTTGATGACCACCGGATCGATCTCATGCAGCTTGATGTGGCGATAGCCGAGCTCGAGGGCGCGCTCGCACTGCTCGGCGACGAGGCGGCTGTCGCCGTATCGCACTAGGCTAGCATAGGCCTGCCGCTGCGCCGGGGCATTAGCGCCCAACAGGCGCCACAGCGGCAGACCGCTTCGCTTAGCCTTCAAATCCCACAACGCGATATCGACCCCGGAGAGGGCGAACAGGGTGATGCCGTAGCGCCCAAAAAGATGCAGCCTTTTCTGGACGTCCAGATTCCATGCGGCGATATCGTCAATGCTCGCATTTGTGACGAACGGTGCGATCATGTGATCGACGGCCGCTTTCACTGCGTCCAGACAGAAATAGGCGAAAGCGTCACCCCAGCCGACAATGCCGGCTTCATCCTCAACCCGGATCAGAACCATGTCGAGCGTATGCCATCGCGAGGGCGTTCCGCCTGTTCCTGACCCGCCATCGGCGAACGGAATTCGCACTGGAAAGGTCTTGAGCGAGACAATCTTCGGCGCGGTGCTGCTGTTGTCTGGAGCTGGCATGATTTTCCTCTAGAGTTTAGCGATGGTGTCCGCCAAGCCGCGTTCACCGATGTCAATCGACAGCAGTTGACCGGACAGGGGAGCTTTCGCCAGGCTTTCGCGAGACAGGCCGGCCCGTGCGCTCGTGATGAACAGTTCACTCAGGTTTGCCCCGCCGAAACCGATCCCCGTCGGGCTTGGGACCGGCAGTGCGACGGTTCGCTCGATTTCCCCGCTGTCGTTGAGCTTGACCACGCTCCAGCCGTCGGACAACCCGACCCACGGACCGAAATTTTCGTCGACCGCGAGAGCGCAGGGCGCGCCCGCGACCCTGGGGATGTCGGCGAACCTTCGTTTGCGACCGGTCTTCAGCTCCAGCAGATAAACGCACTGGCGGGAAGGCAATGCGGCAAATAATCCGGCATCACCCGCAAACGTGATGTCGGTAACGTGGCCCTGCAATTCAAAGACGGCCTGTAGACCCGATTGCTTCCGCCACGGGCCGATGCGGCTCAGATTAGCTTCCACATCGAATGCCGCGGCCCAAATCTCGTGTTGGGGGGAGGCGCGCAGCACCTTGAGCGAAAGATCCGGCTTTCCCTCGATGCGCTCGCGCAGGCCGGAAAGGTTGTCGATGACGACGTCGCTGCCGACCGAGAAAACGGCTCCGTTCTCAAAGAGGCACAGCGAGTTGATGCTCTCGGACAATTCGTGGAGTGCGATCGTGCACGGATTTTGGCCTTCCATCCGGATCGCCGGCGCCAGCAGATCTGCCCAGACCAAGGTTTGCGTGCGCGCATCCCAACGCGGTGCCGCACCGACAAACGCGGCGGTCGTCGACCATACCCTGTAACCGCCAGCATCATGGCGCCGGGCGCTCTTGATCGTCGGCGCGAGCAGGTCGGAGATCCGCTTGGCGACGTCGACGAGCTCCCGTCCCAATTGTTCTGCGCGAAGGGCGGTGATGCGGAATGTCGGGCCTGCCACGCTGATGGCGGCCAGCGGTTTCCCGCCGGGATCAAGAATAGCCGTCCCGACGCAGCGCGTGCCGAGAACGATCTCCTCGTCGTCGATGGCGTAGCCGCGGGCGCGAACGATCGAGAGATGGGCCCTCAATTGTGAGGGGTCGCAGATCGTATTGTCCGTGAACCGCGCCAGCTCGCCGCGCAGGGCAAGGCTGAGTTGAGTCTCAGAGAGATGAGCAAGTATGGCTTTGCCATGGCTCGTGCAGTGCATTGGCTTCAGTGCGCCGAGCTTGGCATTCGAGCGTTCCGAATGGGCGCTTTCGAAGCGCCCAAGGGACAGAACGTGGCTGCCCTCTTGCACGGCGAGATAAGCAGTCTCGCCCGTCAGATCGCGCAATCGTCTCAGTTCCGCGGAAGCGATTGACGCCAGATCCGATGACGACCAAGCGTTCTGAGCGAGATCGAGGAAGTTGAAGCCGAGCGTATAGGTTTGAGTGCGAGGATCGGCCCGGATCAGACCGCGCGAGATCAGTGCGCCCAGAATTCGGTAGAGCGTCGCTCTGGGGATGCCCGTTTGGTCGGCAAGAAGCGCTTGGTCGAGCGATCCGGGAGATCTGCCTATCAGCTCGAGGATATCGCAAGCCTTGCCCAGAAGCGCCGTTCCGGCGACGCTCCTGGGGTGGATCAGATCGGCAGACCACTCAACCTCGGGCTCATGCATGACCCAATTCTAGTCTCGATGGGTGAGACCATCCAGCTCACGATACGCGCAGAATGCGTCCGGCGGATCCACATGCCCACATATTGAGACTCACTCTTGACGTCGCCAGTGAACCTCGCGCGACCCGGAGTTTAGTGGGGAAACGACCAGCCGAGCGTTGCCTCAGCCAGCGATCGTCGGAGGAGGTTTTGCGTGACGTGTGCACCGCGATCCGAAGACGCGATTTCCGCTTCCAGTTGGATGGATTAAATAGCTAAAGTTTTTCAAGTGCTTAACTGGCGGCGTGTGCACGACGTCCGCGCCCGGACCGTCGCATGAACCATCGCGTGGGGCCGATCGCGGGGAGCTTAGTTGCCAGTTTTCACGCGAGACGTTTTTTGTAGCCACGACCATTTCGAAAGCTTCGCAGCGCAATTATCGATTGTGTCGCGCATCTAGCTAACGCCAAGGTCATGCGAATCAATAGTTTATCTTCAGCGAACTGCGCCGCTTCAAAGGTCGAGATTGCCAGTCGCTACCGACCTTCCTTACGACGCGCTCGCCTGTCTTCGCCGTACAGTGTCCCGTTGGCGGCGCTTTCGGTCGCGCTTGCGCCGAACTGGAGCTATCGAAGGCATCGGTGACAGAGTCGTGGCCTGCGTCGGCTCCTCGACCGTGCGGATGGGAGCTGGCTCCATTGCTTGGGCGGGTGTGGGCCGTGCCTCCATGGTCGCGAGAACCGAGCGTCCCTTGTCGGTGATACGCCAGCCGCCGTTCATCCGTTCGATGAGACCTTGGGAGAAGATATCCAAGTCGGGCACGCGGGCTGCCAATCGCTTCGTGCGTTCGGCCCAGTCCCGGCCGCTGGTCGCCAGAATCGCCATATCGCGCTTAAGGTCCGCCATGGCAGCGAACCCGTCTGGATAGCTGACTAGTACCTTGAGAACCGTCACCTGGAAGTTCACCGCCCCACCCGTACCCGGCTTCCGCGAACTTACTTCCTCGACATCTTATCACTTCCTCGACATCTTAGATGTATCCGTTACCCCTCTCGAGCCTGCGCATTCTGTCACACGGGGCCGCATATGAGAACTGTCGTTTTCACGATCTTCTCGCTTCTGCTTTTGGTGGCACCCTCTCTTATCAATGCAAGGTCGGCCCTGCGCTATGGGGCCGACCGATTCGAGGCACCTTCCACGGCACACTTCTCGGAACCGATCACCTACGGCGAGATCTACTCGTAGAGACCCTAACAGCCGGCCGTGAGAGTAGCGGCCTATACGGTTGTCACCTTCCGCGAGGTGCACAATGCCGAGGGTCCGACGCGACTGAGCTTCCGTGCATATTGGCGGCAGGTCAACTGCCATCCATTGCTGCGTCCGTGCCTCGACCTGCTTCGCGAGCGCTATCCGGACCTCTCTGCTGAATCACGACATCGCGTGCTTTGTGAGAGCGATGATGAAGGGCAAGCTGCCGTCGGCCCTTGAGTCTGCAGCGAGTTCGGTTCGTTACGAACCGCCTCTCACCGAACACGAGACAGGGGAATGCCGACATCGGCAATCACCTCCAAGTCGATGTCGTGGCTGATTTCAAGGTACTCTGAGTTCCAGTACACTAGGCCTGACAGCCGCCGTGACAGTTCGACAGCGATAAGACGCCCAACGATCATTCCGTGAGAGTATCGTTCGATGATCTCGTCGACTTCGCATTCGACGGCAGCGAGTGCGCCTCCAAGCAATGGTACGCCGCTTTTGCCTCTGGACCAGGCGATCGCCTCGAAGCGCTGTTTGCCTTTGAGGCGGCCGTTGCTGAAGCGGTCGGCAACATCTCGCTGATCCGCGCCGAGAATATTGACCCCGAAGACCCCGTGGCGCTCAATCAGTGGAAATGACGACGCCTGCCTGTTGATGTTGACTAAAAGCCTCGGAGGATCGGCGCTGAGCGAGGTCAGTGAGGTAACCGTCATCCCCGTGATCTCATCGTTCTTGCCGGCTGTGATGATGCTGACGCCGCCCGCGAGGCGGCGCATTGCGGACCGAAACTGGCGTCCTATGTCATCCGTCTCGCGGGATAGGTCCAGCCCGTTCATGCCTTACCGTACGTTGTCAAAGCCCGAATGGCTTTGATGGACCAAGATTGACGCAGTTGGCGGCGGTGGAACGTTATCCAATCACCGGCGTCGCGACTGCATCCAGCCATCGTGTTGCTTGCGGGTCAAGCGCAGCGCGAAAATAAGAAGATGTTGCCTCTCAACGCCACCACTGAGTTGAAAACTGAATCTCACCGACGACTAACCGTGTAAAAGCCTTCCATGAACGGTGGTTCGTTTCCAAGCCGAAACATGTTGCCGAGATGGGACGCGCTTGCCCGACTATTCTCTGTTGTCGCCAAAATCGGTGCCGCGAGAAGGCCTCCAGCTGTGACATCATCACCTTGTGGGATGAGCGTGGCGACGGCCCGGCTCCGCATCGCGCGTAGCGGGACGTTCTTTTTCGTTCGATCGCCACTGTTCGGGAGCGCGTGCCTCTAGCGCTCGCTGGAAGCCAGCACAACATGACGCGTGTTGCGGATGTCGGCGAGAGTTGGAAACAGATCCGAGCCGACGAAGTTGCATGCACAATTCGTTCAAATGAACGATAGATGAAGCCGCGACACGCGGGCTCGCGACGGTGGTGGCTGCAAACTCAGTTTGACAGGATGGTGGACAATTATCATCGGATGAACAGGAACGACGCTCGCTTTCAATCGCGAGCTCAGCGAACACGAACTCGTCAGGTGACGAGTCCCGTACACGCTGTTTCTCACCGCGCAGCAACAAAACAATGCGTTCGCTGCGAAATAAGAAAAATTGATTATCTCCGTACTACGAAAAATAGTGCGTCTTAGACTCGCGGGTTCGCACATTCTCTGAGAGGATTGATCATCAGGCAATGATGCCGGTCAGGGACACTCATGATGCGCAACAACATCTTCGACAAGGTGAATGGTTCGCTTACGCGCAGAGCTTGTCGATGACTTGTTTTCGTCCTCCTGTTGACGCTGCGCTAGATGCGCGGACGCGATCGCACCGAAGATCGCTGTAGCTCTCCGAAGTCAATAGCCTAAGCGACGGCTTGAATTGCAGCGGCGCGCGTCTGTGCTGAGCGGCGCGCGCCGATGTTGCTGCCTGCCTCAAGTCGTCGTCCATTTCGCCGCAGACCGACTTCTTGAGGGGTAAATAGATGACTGCGAACAACGATCCGATCAAATTCGCTTACTGGGTGCCGAACGTGTCGGGTGGCCTTGTCATTTCATCGATCGAGCAACGCACCAGCTGGGACATCGACTACAATCGCAAGCTTGCCCAGATCGCCGAGAAGGCCGGATTCGACTACGCTTTGAGCCAGATTCGCTTCACGGCGGGCTACGGAGCTGACAAACAGCACGAATCCGTCAGCTTCTCGCACGCGCTGCTCGCGGCAACCGAAAAGCTCAAGGTGATCGCGGCTCTCCTTCCCGGGCCTTGGACTCCGGCGCTCGCAGCAAAGCAGATTGCGACCATCAGCCACTTCACCAATGCGCGTGTTGCGGTCAATATCGTGTCGGGCTGGTTCCGCGGCGAATTCCATGCCATCGGCGAGCCCTGGCTCGATCACGACGAGCGCTATCGCCGCTCGGAAGAGTTCATCAACGCGTTGCGCGGGATCTGGACCGAGGAGAGCTTCACGCTCAAGGGCGACTTCTATCGGCTCAACGACTATTCGCTGAAGCCGAAGCCGCTCGATCCGCTGCCGGAGATCTTCCAGGGCGGCTCCTCGCGGGCAGCCCGCGACATGGCTGCTCGCGTGTCCGACTGGTATTTCACCAATGGCAATACGCCAGACGGCCTGAAAGCGCAGGTCGACGACATTAGGACCAAGGAAAAAGCCTTCGGCAAGAGCTGGCGAACCAAGATCGGCATCAATGCCTTCGGCATCGTTCGCCAGACGGAGAAGGAAGCCAAGGACGTCCTGCAGGAGGTCCTCGACAAGGCGATCCCGGACGCGGTGCGCGGCTTCCACCACGAAGTCCAGAATGCGGGCAACGCCAGCCCCGAGCGCGAGGGCAATTGGGCCAAGTCCACCCTCCAGGATCTCGTTCAGTACAATGACGGCTTCCGCTCGAACCTGATCGGCACGCCGCAACAGGTCGCCGAACGCATTATCGAGCTCAAGCGTGCCGGCGCTGACCTGATCCTGCTTGGCTTCCTGCATTTCCAGGAAGAGGTCGAATTTTTCGGCAAGCATGTAATCCCGCTGGTCCGCGAGCTCGAGGCGAAGGCGCCCGTGCGCGTCCAAGCTGCCGAATAGATTTAAGGAGAAACAGCCAGGTGTCTGCGATCGCGACAGGGGCGGGCGTGCTTCGTCTGGAGGAGGGTCCTCCAGCCGAACAGATTCATGAATCGACCCGAGAACGCGATAACGCCACAGAACGCCGTACGGAGCGTGCCGCCCAAACGCTCGCAAGTCCAGCACTTGGATTGGCAAGGATTTCGCTGACATTTGGCGGTGTCGCTGCGCTGCGCGATGTCGACCTGGAAGTTGCGCGGGGCGAGATCCGGGCAGTGATCGGACCAAACGGCGCCGGCAAGAGCTCGTTGCTCAACATCGTCAGCGGGCTTTACCGGCCCGACCGGGGCCAAGTGCAGTTCGGCGAGCACTCATTCGATCAGGTGCCGACTGCGAGGCTTGCCGCCCATGGCGTGGCACGGACGTTTCAGAATCTCGCGCTGTTCAAGGGACTTTCCGTCATCGACAATGTGCAGATGGGGCTCGCGCACCGCATGCGCGCGGGATTTCTGCGGCAGATCATGGGCACGCCCCTGGCGCGGCGGATCGAGGAGGAGAACCGCGCGGCGGCGAAAGAGGTCATAGGCTTCCTGCATCTCGGCGACGTTCAAGACTGCTTTGCCGGAACGCTGCCCTATGGCGTGCAGAAGCGGGTCGAGCTTGCGCGTGCGCTGGTGGCTCGGCCAAAGCTTCTGCTGCTGGATGAGCCGTTTGCCGGCGTAACGCTGGCTGAGAAACAGGAGCTGTCGCAGCATGTGCGCAACGCCCGCGACAGCCTTGGCGCCACCATCGTTCTGATCGAGCATGATATCGGCGTCGTGATGGGGCTATCCGATCGCGTGGCCGTGCTCGATTACGGGCGGAAAATCGCCGACGGCACGCCAGACCAGATCCGCGCCGATCCGGCGGTGATCGATGCCTATCTCGGCGTCGCGCATGAGGACGATACGGAGCTCGCGGTCTGATGTTCGATTATCAGTTTTTGATTGAGGTGTTGATCGGTGGCCTGCTCTCGGGGGTCATGTATTCGCTGGTCGCGATCGGGTTCGTGCTGATCTACAAGACGTCTGGCGTGCTCAACTTCGCGCAAGGCGCGATGCTGTTGTTCGCGGCGTTGACTTTCGTGAGCCTGGTCGAGCGCTGTACGCCGTTCGCCGCGGCGCTGGCGGCAACGCTGGCGATTATGATCGTGCTGGGCATCGCTGTCGAGCGGACGGTGCTGCGGCCGCTGGTTAACCAGCCGCCGATCACGTTATTCATGGCAACCCTCGGGCTCTCCTATGTCATCGAGGGTGCCGCTCAGCTCCTGTGGGGCACGCAGGTGCATGGCCTCGATATCGGGATCAGCGATACTCCGTTCGAAGTCGCGGGCGTGCTGATCAGCCGGCTCGATATGTTCGCGGCGGCGGTCGCAGGCGGTCTGGTCGCTCTGTTTGCGCTGTTTTTCCGCTACACCCGCACCGGGCTCTCGTTTCGTGCGGTAGCTGACGATCAATTTGCAGCGCTTGCGGTCGGCCTGCGGCTCCCGCGGGTCTGGGGCGCGGTCTGGGCGGCAGCCGGGATCGTCGCTCTGGTCGGTGGGCTCTTATGGGGCGCGCGGCTCGGTGTGCAGTTCTCGCTGTCGCTCGTCGTGCTGAAGGCGCTGCCGGTGCTGGTGCTGGGCGGCTTCGATTCGATCGCCGGCGCGATCGTCGGCGGACTTCTGGTCGGCGCAATCGAAAAACTGGCGGAGGTCTATGTCGGACCATTCTTCGGCGGCGGCATCGAGGTCTGGGCAGCTTATGTGGTGGCGCTCGGGTTCCTGCTGATCCGCCCATCCGGTCTGTTTGGACAAAAGCTGGTGGAGAGGGTGTAGCCAATGGCTCTTCTGGCTCGCACCAAAACGGGTCGGCCCACCGCCGAGACGCTGTGGATCGGGATCGGCATCGTGGTCGCCTATGGCGTCGTTCCACTCGCCGGTTCGGATTATCTGCTGGATGCGGTGCTCACGCCATTCCTGGTGCTGGCGCTGGCCGCCGTCGGGCTGAACGTTCTTACCGGCTATGCCGGGCAGGTCTCGCTAGGCTCGGCGGCCTTCCTCGCGGTCGGCGCCTACGCCGCGTACAATCTTCATCTCCGCGTCCCGGGATTGCCCCTGCTGGTCGATGTGGTGCTGGCCGGCGGCATCGCGGCGGCCATCGGCATCGTGTTCGGGCTGCCGAGTCTGCGGCTACGCGGGTTCTATCTCGCGGTGTCGACGCTCGCCGCGCAATTCTTCGTGCAGTGGGCGCTTACCAAATTCGGCTGGTTCTCCAACGACAATCCATCCGGCGTCATCGATGCGCCGGTCCTTCGTATTGGCAGTGTCTCATTCACCACCGCCGCGGAACGTTACGTCTTCTCGCTTACGATCGTGGTTGTCTTAACCCTGCTGACGCTACGGTTGCTGCGCTCCCAATCCGGCCGCAACTTCATCGCAGTCCGTGACCATGAGATCGCGGCCAAGGTGATCGGCGTGCCGCTGCTGCGCACCAAGCTTCTGGCCTTCGCAATGTCCTCCTTCCTCATCGGCGTGGCCGGCGTGCTCTGGGCGTTTGCGTACCTGCGCACGGTCGAGCCGGCCGGCTTCAATCTCGATCGCTCGTTCCAGATCTTCTTCATCATCATCATCATCGGTGGGCTCGCCTCGCTGCGCGGCTCCTTTATCGGCGCAGCGTTCATTGTGGTGTTTCCGCTCTTGCTGTCGCGTATCGGCGCCGCCTTGCTCGGTCGCGTGTTTGATTCCGGCGTGCTGGAGATGAGCCAGCATATCGTAATCGGCGCACTCATCATCGTCTTTCTGATCGCCGAGCCACGCGGGCTGATCGCCCCGTGGGACCGCGCCTGGTCGGCGGTTCGGCCCGCCAGGCGCCCGGCGATACCGACTTGAAATTTGCCTAACCCAATGGAGCTTGCAATGAACATGTTCAGACGTCTGAAGGTGACGATGGGCGCGGCACTTGCCGTCGGCCTTGCCAGTACGCTTGCGGTCCACGCCGACGAACAATTCTTCCCGCTGCAGAGCTATCGCGTCGGTCCCTATGCTGCCGGTGGCACCGGCTTCTTCGGCGGTTTCATCGATTATCTCAATCTGATCAACATCCGCGATGGCGGTGTCAACGGCGTAAAGCTGACCTGGGACGAAGGCGAGACCCAGTATGAGGTCGAGCGCGGCGTCGAGGTCTATGAGCGCATGAAGAGCCGTCCCGGGATCGCGGCCTGGAACCCGCTGTCGGTTGGCATTGCCTATGCCATGATCGACCGCATCACCAAGGACAGGGTGCCGCTGATCACGATCAATCATGGCCGTACCGACTCGACCGACGGCCGCGTGTTCCCCTACGTCTTTCCGCTGCTGCTCAATCCCTACAGCGAGACGTCCGGCATCGTGAACTACATTGCGTCAAGAGAGGGCGGTCCGGACAAACTCAAGGGCAAGAAAATCGTCGTGCTCTATCACGGCTCGCCCTACGGCAAGGAGACGATCCCGATCTACAAGCTGCTTTCAGACAAGTACGGCTTCAGCCTGGAGCAGATCGAGGTCCCGCATCCAGGCAACGAGCAGCAATCGCAATGGCTTTCGATCCGTCGGGCGAAGCCGGACTACGTGGTGCTGCGCGGCTGGGGCGTGATGAATCCGGTGGCGTTGAAGACCGCGCAGAAGGTCGGCTTCCCCGCTGACCACATCATCGGCAACGTCTGGTCCAACTCCGAGGAGGACGTCATTCCCGCTGCAGATGCGGCCAAGGGCTATATCGCGATTACGACCCAGGCCTCCGGCGCCGAATATCCGGTGCTGCAGGAGGTAATCAAGACCGTCTATGGCGCGAACAAAGGCAATCTCGATGACAAGAAGCGGATCGGCAGCGTCTATCATAACCTCGGAATCGTGAACGGTATCCTCAATGTCGAAGCGATCCGGATTGCGCAGGCCAAGTTCGGAAAGCGCGCCCTGACCGGCGACGAAGTCCGCTGGGGCTTTGAGCACCTGCAGCTCGATCCGGCCCGGGTGGAGGCACTGGGCGCGAAAGGCCTGTTCCACTCGATCAATGTCACTTGGGACAATCACGAGGGCGACGGCCGCGTCACCTTCCAACAGTGGGACGGCAGCAAGTGGAAGGTTGTGTCGGATTGGATTGCGCCGGATTGGGCGTTCCTCCGGCCGATCATCGAGAAGTCGTCGACTGCCTATGCCAAGGAGCATGGCATCAAAATCCGTACCTCCGGCGATGATCCCGTGAGCCAATAGCGCAACGCAACGCTCCCTACCTGCGGGCGCCGTCGGCTCCCGCAGGTCTCAGACGGATGGATCAGGCATGAGTGACGTTCTGCTTTCGGTCGAGGGATTGGCCGCGACCTACAATCACGCCATCCGCGCCGTGAACGACGTCTCGTTCTTGGTTCGGCGCGGTGAGATCGTCGCTGTGCTCGGCGCAAACGGCGCGGGCAAGTCGACGACACTTCAGGCGGTCTCAGCGCTCTTGCCGGCGCGGCGCGGCCAAGTGGCTGCCGGGCGTATTGTCTTCGATGGCCACGACATTGCATCCGCGTCGCCCGCGAAGCTGGTCCGAGCCGGGATCGTTCCAGTGCTTGAGGGCCGGCATTGCTTCCGCTCGCTGACGGTGGAAGAGAACCTTATCACCGGTGCTATCGGCCGGGACGCGAGATCTCGCGTGATTCGCTCTGATCTTGACCAGGTCTATGAGCTGTTCCCGCAGCTGAAGGATCATCGCGGGTCGATCTCCGGGCTCACCTCGGGTGGCGAGCAGCAGATGACCGCAATCGGCCGCGCCCTGATGTCACGACCGCGCCTCCTGGTGCTCGACGAGCCGTCGATGGGGCTAGCGCCACTGGTGGTCCAAGGCATTTTCCGGGCGCTGAAGCAACTCAACCGCGAGCAGAATCTCTCGATCCTCGTTGCGGAACAGAATTCGAGGGTCGCGCTGCGTTTTTCCGATCATGCCGTCGTCCTTGAGAACGGCCGCAGCGTGCTGTCCGGGCCGTCTGACGCGTTACGCAATCACGACGATATCAAGGCGCTTTACCTCGGCGGCTCGCCGCAAAGTGACGTCGGCGAGAAGCCGCATATCCATGCCGTAGCTGGACTTTGATCGACACAGGAGAGACTGACCATGGTAACCCCCAATCTGGTGCGCAAGATCGATGAAGACGTCTATTCCCGACTGGATGCCGCGATCGATGCGACCGTCAAGGTCAACGCCGATCGCAACGATTTGGACAGCCGCTTTCCGAGAGAGAATCTGAAGGCGTTGGCGCAAGCCGGCTGGACCGGCGTCTTGAATGAAACACGGTTTGGCGGCCTTGGCCTTGCTCATGTCGATTTTGCGGAAGCCGCTTACCGTATTGGACAGGCTGATGCGTCGACCGGCCTCATCTACGTCATGCATGTCGGCGCGGCCCAGACGATCAATCTGTTTGGTAACGATGACCAGAAGGAGCGCTGGCTCAAGGCGAATAACGGAGGTCTGCTTGGCACATATTCGACCAGCGAGCGCGCCACCGGGGGACACTGGTGGTATAACCTCTCCGAAGCATCACGCGATGGCGACAACTATCTGCTCAACGCCGAGAAATCGTTCACGACAAGCTCCGGTCAAGCCGATTTCTATGTGGTGCAGACCCGCACCCCTGGCGCCAAAGACCAGGCCGACATCATCTTCTTCATTGTCGACGGCAAGTCTCCAGGTATCGAATCCAAGCCCTGGGATGCGCTCGGTGTGCGCGCCAATCACTCGGGTCCGATCCGCTACAGCAATGTGCGTGTGCCGCAGCGGGATCGGCTCGGCGCAGAAGGGCAGGGGAAGGAGATCATCTACGATGGGGTGTCTCCGGTCTATCTGATCGGGCTCGGCGCTGTCTGGGAAGGGGTGGCCCGCGGCGCCTTGAATGAGGCGGTCAAGCACGCCACGCGTTTCGTGCACAAGGATCGGAACAAGAGTCTATCCGACTATCAGGCAATCCGGCAGGAGCTCGGCGCCGCTAAGGTCCTGGTCGAAACGTTACGGCCGTGGCGGCTCGAATTGGCAGCAAAGCTCGACGAGCTATGGCGAGCCCGCAAGCCGCAGAGCGAAATCCTGATCCCACTGACCGAGTTCAAGGTTCACGCCGCCGAGGTCGCGAACAAGGTCGCAGCAGCGGCACTGACCGTGACGGGAGGGTATGGCTATCATCGCGGGCCGATCGAGCGTTCCTTCCGCGACGCGCGCGCAGCCATCGCAATGGGGCCGTCTAACGTGATTGCTCGGGACTGGATTGGCAAATCGCTGGTCGGCCTGCCGCTCGAGCTGTTCTACGAAGGGGGAGAGTAGTCTGAATCCGCCGGCCAGAGCCTCGGAGACCCGAATCTCTGAATGGGGGTAGACGCACTGGACGCCTGTTCGTTTCCTGAACCACTCGGCCCTTCACGTTGCTTCGCCTTTCTCTTCGTTGGGTCGGTGGGTGAGGGCGATCACGATTGCGTTCGCCACCTTTGTCGGCCGCCACCTTGGCAGCGGGTCCTCCGGATCGACGAAAATGTCGGGCAGCAAGGCGCTGGCAGGATCGTTGCGGTGATGCGGAGGCTTTGCAGACCCGGTGACGCGGCGCTGGTTCATGCTGCACGCGACGGAACGCTCATGCTGCTTCAAGAACGGGGCAAATGCGCTCGGTGCGCGTGTCATCGACACTGCCGGGTCCGGGATGTCCCACAGCAATGGCACAGACAATCGATGCCGAAGTGACTGGCGACAGACGTTTCGACCGGAAGGATCGCTCGCTCGTCAGTTGTTCACGCTCTCGAAAGTCAGACCGACAACGTCGCTCGCTTGTCGATGTCTCTGGATCGGGGCAATGAGCGCGACAGCCGTTTTGTCTCCAGCGCGGATGCGCGCGATCGCGGTTATCCGTTGACTGAGAAACCCATCGATTGCCGCCTCGGTCGCGCGTTCTTTTGAGTTCAGCCAAGACAATCCTTTCGCGCGCGTTAAGTCGCGCGGCGCATCATCAATTGAAAAGACATTCTGCAAAGTCCTGAGCTCGGTAGAACGGCAACAATGCCGATGAGCGAAAAATGAATTTTGCTACCATCGAATTGCGCGCCGGAGTTTGCGAAGGTGGCGCCGTCTCAGGTGAGACGGAGCAAAGTCGAATTCATGACGGATGCGTCGCTACTTTCCAGGCCTGTCGATGCGACAGCGTCGCCTGCGGCCGGTCGCACGGAACCATTCCCCCGTGCCGGCGAACCCGTGGTGACGGTGGTAGCCGACGTTACGCGACCGTCGGAGACATCTGCATCGCGCGCGCGCGGCCTGGCATGGCGCTCATTTTTTCTACCCTGGCTTCTGCCGTTTGGCCTGCTTCTGGTCTGGCAATTCCTCTCGACGACGGGGATTGTGTCTACGGCGATCGTGCCGGCTCCGTCCGACATCTGGGACGCTGCGCGGCAGCTTGCCGAGCGCGGCGAATTGCAGCACGACGTCCTTGTCAGCCTTCGCCGGGTTGCCATCGGCTTCAGCATTGGCGCCCTCGGTGGACTGCTGTTCGGCTTGGCCGTCGGGCTGTTCGAGCCGCTGCACCATCTTTTCGATCGGTCGCTGCAGATGATCCGGACCATTCCGCACCTGGCGTTGGTGCCGCTGATGATCCTCTGGTTCGGCATCGGGGAGGAGCCGCGGCTCATTCTCGTCGCGATGGGGTCGCTCTTCCCGGTCTACATCAACACGGTCGGGGGCATCCGCAACGTCGATCCCAAGCTGGTCGAACTCGGAAAATCCTACGGCCTTGGCCGCGCCGAGCTGGTCTGGTCGATCATTCTGCCGGCGGCGCTGCAGCCGATCCTGGTCGGCATGCGCTATGCGCTCGGCGTGGCCTGGCTCACGCTGGTCGTGGGTGAAACGATCGCGTCGCGGGACGGGGTTGGATATCTCGTGCAGAACGCCCGCGAGCTGCTGCGCATCGACATCATCGTGCTGGCCATCATCCTTTACGCCATCGCGGGCTGGCTGTCGGATCTCGTCACGCGCTTGATCGAACGCCGGCTGCTGCGCTGGCATCCGAACTATGCGGATCGGGTGAAGGCATGAGCGGAGCCAGCGTCAGCCTGCGTTCGGTCGGCAAATCGTTCGCCGGCCGCATGGTCTTGAACGGCGTCGATCTCGACATCGCCTCCGGCCAGTTCGTCTCGATCATCGGGCCAAGCGGAGCCGGCAAGTCGACGCTTCTGCGCCTCGTAGCGGGGCTGGACGCCCCCTCGCGCGGCCGCATCGAGCTTCGCGCGATAGGCCGTAAGGCGGACGTGCGCCTGATGTTCCAGGAGGATCGTCTGCTGCCGTGGCGGAGCGTCCTCGGCAATGTGCTACTGGGCATCAAGGGCAGGAAGCAGGACGCGGGGCGCATCCTCGACGCAGTCGGGTTGCAGGGACGCGAAAGCGAGTTTCCGATCGGGCTGTCGGGCGGCCAGCGCCAGCGTGTGGCGCTGGCGAGGGCGCTGATCCACGAGCCGGGCCTGTTGCTGCTCGACGAGCCGTTCGGGGCGCTCGATGCCATCACCCGGGCCGCGATGCAGTTGCTGCTGGAGCAGTTGCTCGTCGCGCGGCCACGCACCGTCGTGCTGGTGACGCACGACGTCGAGGAAGCGTTGCTGCTCTCCGATCGTGTGCTCCTGGTCAAGGATGGCGGCATCGCGCGCGACCTGATCTTCGATCAGCCGCGTCCCCGGCATCGCGCCGATCCGGGGCTGGCGACCCTGAAGGAAGAGCTGCTCGACGGTCTGCTGACGGCCGAGCGCGACTTGGGTGCCGTCGCATAAGACGAAAGGAAGACGATATGACCTTTGGTGGCTCGACGGGCGATCGCAATGGCATCTCGCGGCGAACGGTGTTGTCGGTCGGCGCAGGGCTTGCCGTGGCCTCGACAGGCGTCGGCGGATTGCCGCGCGCGAATGCTGCCGATGCGGCGCCGCCGCAACTGACCGTCGCGGTCATCGGAGACGGCCGTACCGGCGTCTGGGCATCACTGCGGGCAGGCGTGGGTGGCCGCAATCTCGAGCAGGAACTCGGAACCAAGATCGTCTGGCAACCGGGCTTCACGGCATCGCTCCCGGTGATGGAGGCGATCAAGGCCGGCTCGGTCGATTTCAGTTTCGCAACCGCGACCGCGGTCGTGAATGCCGTTCCGGCGCGTGTCCCGATCGTGCCGCTCGCGGCCTATCCGTTGCCCGTCAATGAAGTTGATTTCCTGGTGCAGGCGAATTCCCCGATCAAGACGGCGGCCGATCTGAAGGGCAAGAAGATCGCCCATCAGAACGGCACGACGGGCACCTACAGCCTGATCAAATATCTGGAGACCGCCGGCCTCAGATTGTCTGATGTCGCAGCCGTCAGCCTGAGCGGGGCAGATGCGTTCACGGCATTCGCGCAAGGAAGCATCGACGGCTGGATTCACTGGCAGCCGGCCACGGCGCTCGCGTTGACAAAGCTCAGTGGCAAGGCGCGCCTGCTGCCCAACGTGAAAACCTACGACTATGCCTTCTACGTGGCGCGAAGTGACGTCGCTGTGAAGTATCCGCAGCTCTTCGCCAAGTTCGTGAAGATCATCCGGGAAACCCAGGCCTATATCTTCGCGCATCCGGCCGACTCAGTTGCGCTTTGGGCCTTGCAGGGCGGCTTTCCGCCGAACGGGACCGAGCAGGCCGTCTACGAGAAGCTTGTCCGCGATGCCAGGCTGTCCGAGTCGACCGCGGTCGCGCTCAAACCGATCGATGAGGCGGCTGCCGCATCGACCCAGGATCTCGCCGACAATTTCCAAGCGCTCGGCGTTCTGCCGAACAAGGTCGATGTTCGATCGTTCCTGCTTGGCACGCAGTTCGATGCCGCGAAGAAGGCCGTCGCGCTGGAGCTCGGCGCATAAGCGGCGACGCCTAAACCAACAACAGAGAAATCATGATGAACGCTCAGACCGCCGAGACGGTGTCGATCACCTCTGCCACGATTGGCCAGTTTGGCCGCTATTTGCTCAGTGCAAGGACGAACCATTTCATCTCCGATCAGCGTGTGGCGGTCGGCGGCCCCGGCGAGGCGATTACCGCCGGAGAGTTGCTGCTGTCGTCTCTTGGCAGTTGCTCACTCGGCCTCATCCAGAAGACGGCGAAAGAAGAGGGGATCGCGCTACGCGAGGCCGGATCCGAGGTTTCGTTCCGGCGTCACGCAACCGATCCGACCCTGTACGAATGGATTCGTATCGCGGTGCGCCTGTCCGGCGTGACGGCGGGCGAGGCTGAGCGGCTTGTTGCCGGTTTCACCGCCAACTGCCCGATCTACAACACGCTGAAGCGTGGCGGTCCCGTCGAGATCTCCTGGACTGTGAGCTGATCTATGCCTGACAAGAAACTGCATCTTGCCGCCTTTGTCTCCGCAGGTCCCGTTTCCGGCAGCCATGCCGGGTGGCGGCATCCGGAAGCGGACGGCGACCTGCTGTCCGCGGCTTACTACCAGAATATCGGTCGGCTGCTGGAGCAGGGGCGGTTTGATCTTCTGTTCATCGCGGACATCCTCGCGATCCCGGACACGCTGGGCGGCAGCCTGGACAGCCAGCTTCGCTACGGCGCGCTGGGCGCGCTGCGGCTCGATCCGCTGGTGGTGCTCTCGATCATCGCAGGTGCGACCAAGCATCTCGGTCTTGGCGCGACCATTTCGACGACATACGCCCAGCCCTATGCCCTCGCGCGGGCGCTCGCGACGCTTGATCATCTCAGCGCTGGCCGCGCCGCCTGGAACATTGTCACCTCGTTTCAGGAGGCGGAGGCGCGCAATTTCGGCTTGACCGAGCAGCTCTCGCGTGAGGGCCGCTACGAGCGCGCCGACGAGTTTCTCGAGGTCGTGACCAAGCTGTGGAATTCCTGGGAGGATGGGGCGCTGGTCCGGGATCGCCAGACGCCATTGTTCGCCGACCCTGCGCGGGTGCACCGGATCGATCATTCCGGCAAATGGTTCAATGTGCGCGGCCCGCTTAATGTCAGCCGGCCCCCGCAAGGACGTCCGGTCTTCATCCAAGCCGGCGCTTCGGATCGTGGCCGCGATTTCGCTGCGCGATGGGCTGAGATCATTTTCGTGACGCCGGGCCTGATCGATGTCGCTGTCGAATTCCGCAACGATTTGCGCGGCCGTGCGGTCCGTTTCGGTCGCGACCCTGATACAGTCAAGGTGTTGCCCGGCATCGTCCCGGTCATTGGCGACACGGACGAGCAGGCGAAGGCGCTACACGACCAGCTCCAAGAATTGTCGCATCCGGAGTCCGGTCTCTCGACTTTGTCCTATCATCTTGGCGTTGATCTCTCGCGCTTCCCTCAGGACCAGGTCCTGCCTGAAAATCTCGATGTTCCCGGCGTCGAAGGGCACTACCGTGAGGTCGCCGAGTTGACGCGGCGCTCCGGCTTGAGCCTTGCTGACCTCGGACAGCGCTACGGCGCCGGGAGAACCACGAGCGGCTTCGCCGGCACGCCCAGCACGGTGGCTGATCGCATGCAGGAGTGGTTCGAGGCGGGGGCTTGCGACGGCTTCATGTTGCAGGTCCCATATCTTCCAGGCGGTCTGGAGGAGCTGGTCCACGGCCTCGTGCCGGAGCTGCAACATCGAGGGCTGTTCCGCACTGAGTACGACGGCTCGACCTTGCGCGATTCGCTCGGCTTGCCCCGACCAGCGGGCTGAGGCCCCCTCTCGAGTCTACCAATTTGGCGTTGCCAATGGTGCGCACGCTATATGCGCCTTTCGCTGAAAAAACGGCGCGTTTCCCTCTGATGTAGCTGAAATGGTGCAATCCGTTCTGGAATCCCCGCGGTCTTCGACCAAATCCCCAAGCGTATTGCACGAGCTGGCATGTGCTTTCGTCCTTAGCCATCGTTTGTTAGGATCTCATCGTAATAGAAATGGAGTGGCACCATGGAGCCTCAGTGGCTTACGTATGGCAAAAGGTTGCAAGCTATTGCCTCTAGCGGGCTTCATTTTGCGCGAGATCAGTTCGATCGAGAACGATACGAGGAAATTGCTCTCATAGCCAATGAGATGCTTGCCAAATTAGGAAACGTTCCCATCGAGAGGATAGACGGACTCATCTCCGATTTCGCGCGCGGCTATGCAACTCCGAAAGTGGATGTGCGTGGAGCGATAGTGGAGGGGAATAAGGTGCTTCTAGTGCGCGAGAAGAGCGATGGCCTTTGGGCCCTGCCCGGCGGCTTTGCAGAAGTCGGCCTCTCTGCGGCCCGCAACATTGAAAAGGAATTGTACGAAGAAGCTGGATTGAAAGTGTCTGTTTCCCGTCTCTATGGTGTCCGACACAAGGCCAACGCCTCATACTCGCCTGATGCCCGTGAATTTTACAAGATGTTCTTCCTTTGCGACCCGCTCCCAGGTCAGAAGGTGCAGCCGACATCGGAGACTAGCGAGGCTGTCTTTTTTCCAAGAGATCAGTTGCCGCCACTATCGCGAGGCAGGACAATCGAGAGTGACGTTGAAGCGGCTTTCGCATTCGCAACTGACGTCAACAGGCCCGCGTTTTTCGATTGAGAACGCAAGCTCGATGTTTGTGCGAGAGCTAGTCTAGAATTTGAGGCGGACTTGCTGACCGGCAGGCGGTGCCGAATCGCCTGGCACTGCGGAACCAAACTTGGGCTAGCCTGTAAATCGACGTGAGGTCCCGACGCCGATCGGCGAACCAAGATACTGATCCAGCAAACGGTTAAGGGGTTAACCTTGGACGCCTGGTCACAGGTTGCTCGGCTGTCCGGCAATCCAATGAAATCTGACGGCGAAATGCGACGGACAGATTATGGCTGATGACCATGCCGAGTCACGGCTTGCGGTGGACATTTTTGAGAAAAACACGCTGCCGGCCGATTGTTGGCGAAGCAGGCCCGTCATCGTGTCTATCTCATGGACCTTGTCGAGGCGCTCCGTGCAGGTGAGGGCGTTGCTCCGCCCCTTGAGCGAAGAGACCAGCTTTGCCGTCCAATTCGACCCTCGCGGTCAACCAGGAGCATGTCTCAACGAGATTATGGCCCAGCGTTCGGCAGTGTCTTGAACGATTTACTCTCGATCAGCCCGAGCGCCTGCCTCGCCGCCTCCGCCACCTGCGGCAAAGGCGCCGCGGCGAGATATTGAAGTTCCATCGAGAGTTCGCCATCAGCATAGAAGGCCGCTGACTGAGCTGCCGAAGAACGCGTTTCCGCATCATCATCCGCAAGCGCGAGCATCAGGCCCGTTCGAATGACACGCCTTGGCATTGAAGCGAGTACCTCCAGTGCCCGGGCGGAAATCGGTGAGGCGAGGTTCCGCGCCTTCAGCAGCAAAGGCACCGCAAACTCGTCTTTCATCTGACGAATGGCGACCGTGACGGAAAGCGCGCTTTCCTGATTGGAATTCATCATCGTTGCCAGAGCACTCGCGGCCGTCCTTCCGCCGATCCGAGCTAACGCGACGGCGAAGTATCGTTCGGCGTCGGTTCGGGTACTTCGCCGATTGGCCGAAATAAGTGCGGGTATGGCAGCGTCATCTCCAATATCGCCCAGACTAAGTGCGACGTAGTCAAAAAGACCAGTGTCCTCGGTTTCGAGAAGCCGAACCAATACGGATAGGCCGGCGCGGTCGCCTAACTCGCCAATGGCTCTTATCGCGACGAGCCTGACGAAATTCGAGCTGTCTCTTTCAGCTAGCTCGGACAACCTGGGAATCGCCCTCAGGCACCTGTGCTGCTGAAGCCCCAAAACTGCCGAGCTACGTACCTGTTCCGAATCGTCGTCCGTCAACCGAAGGAGAAGCTCGGCGGATGCCTCCGATGGGATGATCTTCAACGCCTCGGCGGCGCCCTCTCGGACAGTCTCATCCTGCTCGCTCGACAGTAACGATACGGTTTCGAACGCGTCCGAGCCGAGAAACTCCGCCAGCAGCCGCGCGGCTTGTCCTCGCCAGCCGCAATAGGGGTCGACAAGACAGCTCCTGAGTATATCCACAAGCTTGGCCTGATCGAGATGCGCAAGCGCCCGACAGGCATTTTCGCGTACGCGGGGGTTTCGATCGACTGCGGCTAGCTGAAGCTTGTCCACAGCTTGAGCATCCGGAATTTCGATCAGAGCTTCCGCGGCGCTCGATCGGATATCGTCTGATGTGTCGCTCAGCGCGTCCAGCATGATAGGCAGGGACGCGTGATCCCTGAATTGTCCCAGGGCTGTGAGCGCATTCGACCTGACAATCTCCTCGTCATCTCGAGCCGCTGCCTCTATGGCGAGCCTGGCATTCGAACTCCCGATGACGGCTAGCGAGTGAACGACAGGCCAACGGATATTTCGGTATTGCGTTTTGTCCGAGAGAACACCCGTCAACGTGCGTTCGGCTGCCTCACCTCCAATGGTTGCGATCGCATCGACTGCGGGAGCAAAAACCAGATCATGCGAAGGATCGAGATAGCTCTGAAGCAGCACCGGAATTGCGGAGGGATCGCCCAAGCTACCCAGCGTTTCTGCCGCGATTTGGCGGACATATTTCTCGGCCGATGAAAGCGCTGGATAGACGATAGTGGCGCTACCCGGAAGACCGGAGGCGGCGACGAAGCGCAGCGCCCTGGAGGCGATTTCCCAATCGTCAGACGCCGCAAGCTTCGCAAGTCTGTTAGTGAGGGCCGTGGTAAGTGCTTGGCCCGATCCACGAAGCGAGCTGGCGACCTGGAGCAGCGGCTCCTCGGCCGCAGTCCAGGGTGAGGCGACCAGAATGGCAATCTCCGTTGACAGGCGCTCACAATAGGACAACGAAATGTCTGCGGCCAGCGCGGCAACCCGTGAGCGCAGTTGGAGCAGCACCAGATCGAAAGAGTCGGGAGCGGCTTTGATGGTGTCGAGGGTGGCTTCGATGTTACCCAGCTCGATGATCGCCATGGCGGCGATCTCGAAGTTTGCGTCGTCCGAAAACGCGATAGAGGCAATAGCGATCAGCGGCTCGGGCTCATGCGCGATGGCGACGGCGGCGAGATACTCCTGGATCGATCTGTGCACGAATGCGAAGCGATCTTCCTCCGAGGCCTGCATGACGAGCCGAGACGAGAGCGTGCTCGAGACAAGCTGATCGAAATCATCGGGCTTGGTCTCGAGCTGATCGTCGAGGGCCGTTTCCAGATCTGATCGTGAGAACGACACCTCGGTCCGTCGTTGCAGCGCCAGCGACGCAAGCGCCAGGAGCATCGGGCCTCGTTCGGGAGAGGGACCTAGCAACTTCACGATTGCCCTGTGCAATAGCGCAATCTTGCCAACGCCAGGAGGCGCTCCCCGGAAACTCCTTCCTTCGATGGCGGCGGAAAATAGGGCGGGAAAGCGGATCAGAAGTTCTGTTGGAATGATGGGGACGCCCGAAGGATCGTCAACCGTCGCGCTCTTGAGGACATCCAGAATGTCCGGCAGGGCGAACGGCAAAAGGCGGTAGCTGGGCAAGGTAGACGTCGTTGGCCTCGAGCTTACGAGTATCTTGTTTCGATCCGCGCTTACGAGATGTCTTTGAAGAGCTCTGGCGAACCGATCTTGCAGAGAGGGCACAAGGGCATCGAAACCGTCGAGCAAGAGAAGCACGCGGCCTTGGAAGAGCCGTCTCGTGAAGAGCCGCTTCAATGAGGCGATTTGCGGCTCGGAAAGCTCGCCCAATCCAGCCGCCTGGGCAAACATGCTCGCGAACAGAGAATTCTCGTCGAACTCAGCGGTCCCGAACAACGGGACGTAAAGCGGAAACAGTCGTCCTTCGGTCGCGGCTTCAACTGCGAGCCATTTCAGCAGCGTCGTCTTACCCGCACCGGCTTCGGCGACTATCAACGTCGCCGGCTCCCTCGAGCGCAGCCATTCCAGACGTACGGTTTCCGGGCCGGCCGTCCGGGGAGGCTGGTCCTTCGTCAGTCCTGAAAGAGGCACCACAACCCTTGTCGGCAACAAGGCCGTCAATTCGGCAGGCACCGCTGCGGCCAGCGCGGCGTGCAGGGTCTGCTGATACAGATGATAAGAAACGTCCGCGTCCTGGTCGAACCGCGCGGCGGTGACGGCCGACTGCAAGTGCTCGGGAGACACGCTGGGGGAAGCAGCCGCGTCCGCCGCCCCGGACTCGCTGCGAAGAAAGTCTGAGAATGCACGATCAAAAATTGGTTCTCGGGACGGATCGGGTGTCGTTCGGCTTTCCTTCTCGAGATTGGCGCATTGCGCGTAGATTTCCTTGAACGACGTTCGGATTGCGGATGTCGGTCCATGTCGAATGACGACGTCTTGGAAAGAAGCCTTCAATCCACTGGCAAAATGAACGTCGATCGTCTCTTTCGAAAGCTTCTCAGCTTTCTGCAGCGGTCCCTGAATGTATTGAGCGTCGGTCAGACAGAACAGGAAGCGGTTCAGCGGTGCTGCTTCAAGCGACAGTGGCAAAGTATTGGTCCCGGTCAGGATCGGGACGACATCCTTCCGAAGCGGGATCTGGCGCTTTGGCTGTATTGAATCCGCGATCCTGCGGAAGTCGAGGTTAAGCTGAGGAGCATAAGAACGCCCTTGCTTCCGCAATTCGATAGCCTGCGCCTCCGCAACGGCGAGTTCTTGGCGTACTCGGTTGAACTCCGGCCTGCCTAGCCATTCGTTCTCGAGCTGCTCAAGAACCCTGTCATGCCGAAACTCGCGAAAGGAAAAACGTAAGACATCGATAATGCCGCCGTCTCCAGTTCCTGAGACCAGGACAGTTGGAGCCGTCATTCCAGTCTGCCTGTACGCATCGATGTTATCGGCTTCCCAATAGGATTTGACGATCGGGAAGTTTTCGTTCGGCTCTTCCTTGCCGAAGCCCACGGCGATGATGACGATATCGAACAGCTCGACGTTCATTCGGCGCGAGCGTTCGCGCCAAGTCTGGCGCGGACTTTTCGGAGGCGCGCCGTTCCATTTCACGAGGTACTGCTCGTTGAGCCGCTCAACAGCAATCTCCTGTGCTCCAAGATGTTCCTCAATGCCATGCTTGTCCCGCAACAGGTACCATTGTTGACGTAGTGTATGGATTACCCGATTGGCAGGAGCGCTTGACCAATTGAGAATGCACAGATGGGCATCTGGGATTTCTTTGCCGAGGGCGGGCCATTCGTAGATATGAGGATGAAGCCAGCGCTTGGTGGTGTCCGCCCCGGCGAAGCTCAGGATGTCTCCATCAATTTTGTCGAATATCGAAACCGTCCAGCCGCAGATTGCGGCAGCGCCGGCCGCCGTGACACCTGCACCTCCGGCTCCGATCACCGCCAGGGTAGGCTCTGTTTCACCTTTCCGTTGATTCAGCGAATAGATGAGATTTAGCGCTCGCACCTGCTGCATATAGAGCGTCGCTGGCCGTTCAAAGCATCCGAGCACGAATAATTTTTCGTGGCTCGGCACGCGCATTCGCTCGAGGATAGCATCGGACTTCATGAACGCCTCTGGAACGACAATCCGACTAGGAGGCCCGGGACTTTAGTTTGTTGAGGCGCTTAATCGCGTCAATTGCCTCTGCGCTGGTTGGCCTGAACGATTTGCTGTGTGAAATGGGTCTGCAGTGCAGCGTAGTAGGTCGGACTGTTGGGATCGCCAGGTCCGAACGTGAGGATTAGATCGTGGGTGCGCGTGCGTCCGGCCGCAAGGAAGGGCGACCCGCCCGAGTTGGCGGACAGGCTGACCAGTTTCCACGACGGCGTGACGTTGCCGTTCGACACCACAACAAACTTGACGTCGTATGACAGCACATCGAGTTTGAGTCCATCCGGCTTTGCCGGCGCGGACGAATGAAGTTCGGCCTGGGCCTTGACCGCTTCAAGCAGATACGCACCTATCCCAAGATCAGACATCAGAAGTGAGCCACCGCTAACTTCAAGCGTATCGCACCATTGGTTCTTTGCCGGCGCGGCTATCTTGCCGACGTTATAAAAGGAATACGACGTGTCGGTGCGCGTGGCGGTCGAGGACAGGTTACCTCCGAGCCCAAGGGTTCCGTCTCGGATCGCCTGGTTGAGGACGAGGCCCGCGCCGAGAGCGCTGTTTTCCTCGACCGTGAGGGTGATCTGCATCTGCACTCCATAGGAGTCTGGAATGCTCGGTCCGTCGTTGATCCGCAGGTTCTTGTTGACGAATTTGATGGCGTGCACGAGTTCGCAGAAGATGTGCTTCTTGATGTCTACCGCCATGTTTCCAGTGATGTCGGGCCCCTCCCAAACCTCTTGCTGCTGCGGAACATAAGTGCCGCAACCACCCAGCGTAGGCAGAAGACAAGAGGCGAGCGCGAGGGCCCCTCGGCGGTTTGGCCGGCTACTGCGGAACACGGACCGCCCCCGGGCTTATGTTCAACTTGTCGAGTACCTTCGGAATGTCCGACCTTCTCAAGTCCTTGATCGTAACGCTGGATCCGCTGATTTGAGCCGAGCCAGTGCCGCTCAATTGATTGACGATTGCGGAGGCTGCTTTTGGATCGAGGCGTTTAAAGGTCATCGAATAAGCCGGGCCGGATTTGCCGATGAAGAGGTCGGGACAACTCCAGTGACAGGGAGGCGCCTCCGTGTAATCGCAGACCTTGATCTTGTGGCAGGCGACCGAAGCGGTCGATGACCAAATCAATGTACCGGCTGCTGTCGCCAAAACGGCGATGGCCCTTTTCATTCAATCCTCCAGAAAACAAACTATGCGAAAAAACTGGCTCCGATGGTAAGCCGTGCGTCGTCCACAAATCAACCGAAAGTAGATTTTCGGCACTGCCAGGCGACGAAATTCACGATGGCGTCGCGATTCGGCAACATTGGCGGTATCGTTTCGCGTTGGATCTGAGCCCTCACTCGGAATTGGGCGGCTGGAGACGCCCGATGCATCGATCGGCGAGAATGGCATCCGGAGGGTGCCGCAGGCTCTCAGCCTGATTAGGTTGGCGACCGCTCTTGATCCGAGAACCGAAAAAGCCCGGGGTGATCGTCGCGCACCGCATCGACACGATAGAGCCGGCCATCGACGTAGCGCCATTTAAGCGGGTGGTTCGGCTCGCGCCGCCACTGCTCCACACTGCTCGAGTGCACCGGGTGTGCGCCAGATGACCGCTGCCGCCTCTCATGCGGTCAAGTTGGACCAGCCCCCCGTATCGACATCGAACCGCGCGGGGGGGGCGGCATGCCGCCGTTGTTGCGACGGCGCTTTGCCGCGAGCGGCCTTTCCAAACTATCTCGCGCCTGCAATCCCTCGATCCGAGTCGCTTCGCCCTTGCCGCTCATGCCTCTGCCCTGGACCGTCGTCGGGTCCAGGGCATGAGGTTCGAGTTTTCTCAAGCAAGAAACGATCGAGAGCGCAGATATTGTGGCTGGATAGCTGTGGCGTGCAAATAGGACGAATCGTTCCTGTCCGCCGAATGGCTGGACCCGCGTCTCGGCGGCGCCAAGTGCGGGGTCCGGAATGGGACCTGGATCAGCTTCTCCAGGTCATTCCGCGCATAGCGGATCGGGCGCGAACTCGGCGGCAGGTCCGGGAAGGCTCCCGCACCGCACCTTCAATCATGAACTCGTCGGCCCCCATTACGAAGGCCGTGCGCTCGACGAAGAGCAACAGCCGAGGCGCCTCGAGTGTCGCCGCCACAAGGCCGGGACTCTGCCCAGTTGCTTGCAAAGCGGTGCCAAATTCGGACCTATATTGACAGACTTACGACTTTTGCTGGACTGGCTTAGGCCCTCGACTCACGTATAAACAGCAAAAGATAGAAGGCGCATGGGGGAATTGTGTTCGTACGTGTTCGGGAGGGCGAGGGGGCGTCGCTCGGCATCGGAAAAAAACTCAATACAAACGGGCAACGATGCTCGGTCGAGTATTTTGATGCTCCGGTCTCTAAGCCGATTGTCCTCGACTTGGATGTTGGCGCTATTGAAGCCGTGACCCTACCCGAGCAGACTCGCATTTACCATTTCAATGATGTGTCGGGTGCTTGGGAGATCGGCCGTCTTCTTGACGATCATGGCGACAAGCAGTTTATCCGGTTCCCGAATGGCGTTTCCAGATATCTCAGAATATCGGAGGTGTTCGTGCGGTGTCGCCGTGCGATCGAGGACCCGACCGCATTTCTCGGCGCCAAGATCAGCGAAACGCCGCGGTTTGTCGAAGGCCGTAGGAGATTTGTCCGGAGCGCGATCGCTCAGCGCGCTGCTGCTATGGGGATGTCGGCGCTGGCCTCGTCCTCGGTGGAGCTTGAGGCACATCAGATCGAAGTGGTCCGGCGCATTTTGCAAGATCCAGTACAGCGCTACCTACTCGCCGACGAAGTCGGCCTAGGCAAGACGATCGAAGCGGGGATTTTGATCCGTCAGTGTATCCTAGATGCAGGCGAGCGCGCGCTTGTTCTGGTGATCGTGCCCGAAGCTCTCGTTTCACAATGGCGATCAGAGCTCGAATCGAAGTTTTTCCTAGGGGGCTCTCTCGACAGAACAATACATGTCTTGGGGTTCAAGGAGAGGAACAGAATACAGCCACTTCTTGGCAAGGCCGCCATGCTGGTCATCGATGAGGCACACCACCTGACCGGCCATCATCCAGCGAATCATCCGGGTGGCCTGTATGACGACATTGCTGCCGCGGCCCCGAAGATCGAACGTGTTCTCCTGCTCTCGGCCACACCAGCGCTCCATAATGAGCGCGGCTTTCTTGAGATGCTTCATCTCCTGGACCACGACACCTACAAGCTAACCGATCAGGAGGGATTTCGGCTTCGCATCGAAAATCGGCAGGCCCTCGCCGGTATTGTCGCGGGTCTCACACCCGAAAACGTGCTTTATCTTGATCACCCGCTCGATTGTTTGGCGGAGATGTTTCCCGATGACACCTTGCTGCAGGAGCAATCGCGAGCGCTCCGCGCCATAAGTGATAAGATGCCGGTTGAGGATGACCCCGCCTTGGTCGAGGCGGTAGGCCGCCTGAGGGCTCATCTCAGCGAGTCATATCGCCTCCATAGACGTATCTTGCGGCATAGGCGCCGCAGTGTCGCCGGGCTAACGCCTGATCGTTCAGGCTCAACGGTTGTGAACTATGCGTCTCCGGAAGTACACTGGTTGTTCGAGGCACTCGAAGACTGGCGAATCACCGAAGTGAGCGCCGTATTCGGCGCCGAGAGCAATCCCGTCCGCAACGATCGGGTGGGCGTCTTTAATGGAGTCCTGAACCAGATACTTGAGTATGCCAATGAGAGCGGGGGCGCGGTCCAACTGCTCAGGCGAGACGCCCAGATCACCGCCCGACCCGATCTCTTTGGATTAGTGCTGTCGCGCTTGGAAAGCGGCGATTATTTTAAGGCGCGCTGCGCGGCGTTGGTAGAGAAGTTGCAAGAGCTTCTCGCGCCCAGACAGCAGTTTGTCATTTTCTGTTCCGACGTAAGCACCGCTGATGCGCTCGCGTTAGCATTGGCAAATCGGTTGAAAGTCGTGGTCGATCGTCACGATCCGGGAAACGATAACTGGCTGGCCTTCAATCTTGATCCGAGCCGTCCGATCTTGGTCGCCGATCATCGCGCTGAAGAGGGGCTCAACCTCCAAGGTGGGCGCAAGATCGTCGTTCACTACGATTTGCCTCTGAATCCCAACCGGATCGAGCAGCGGCTTGGCCGCGCCGATCGCTACGGTTCGGGCGATGCGGTCAAGTCGATCGTTTTAAATTGCTGTGACAATCCAATAGAGGGGGCCTGGATTGACTATCTGAATACCGGTCTGCGCGTCTTCGACCGCTCTGTCGCGAGCCTTCAGTATCTTATCGAGGGCACGACTCGCAGGCTGGCCGAATCGCTTTTCGCCGAAGGTACTGAAGCACTCGTGGATCTCACGGCGCAAAGTGCCGGCAAAGACGGTGTCACCGAGCGCGAGATTCGCAATATCGATGAACAAGACGCTCTCGATGCGCTTGGTACCCCACCAAGTCGCATGTTGGAAACGCTGACCGACGTCGATGATGATTGGCAGGCGATCGAGGGCGATGCCTCGTCTTGGATTGAGGCGACGCTACAGTTTGCTCGAATACCAGAGCCTACAGAGGGCAAAGGTGTCGAACTCTTCCGCTACCGTTACCTTACGTCGAATCGCCACACGCTCGTTCCGCTTGAGACGTTCTATGAAAGCTGTCAGTCTTCCATAGATGTCTCGCCGGCCGCGCATCTCGCTCGTATGGTGCGGACGGTACCATTTACCTATCGCAGGCGAACGGCGCTTAGTCGGCAGGGTCGTGCGGGCGGCACGCGCCTGCTGCGCTATGGGGACCCTTTCTTCACCGGGATGTGGGAGATAGCGCAAGCGGATGATCGTGGCCGCTCGACCGGCCTTTGGCGGCAGATGTCGGACTACCGGAGCGACGGAACTGCTGACCTGTTCTTTCGGTTCGACTTCTTCGTAGAGGCTGATGTTGAACGCTCATGCAAAGTTCTCGCCGGTGTGGATCGGCTGACGGATGCCTCCGCCGCTTCCATCGTTCGTCGCGGAGACATGCTTCTCCCACCGTTCTTTCGAACCGTCTGGCTTGATCAAGAGCTTAACCCCGTTCTGGACTTTGCAACGCTTGAGCGGCTTGGCTTGGCCTATCGTCCTGAGGCGGATAAAAACGGCGATCGCGACTTCAACCTAAACTCCAAGCGTTGGCAACAAATGGGTATGCTCGACGTACCACAGCTGGAGCACTGGGCTGACCTATGCGCCAAGGCTCGCGTCAGCGCGGAGGCCTATTTGCGGGATCTTCCGTCCCTTACCGCGAGCCTCGACATCGCCGTTGGCCATGCCATAGAGGTCGACAGGGCCCGCCTCGGCCAACTGCGCGCCCGTGCCGAACGAGCCAACAGCGCCGCGGACAGCCTCGAATGGACGCTCGAACGATCCCTTTCGCAAAATCTCATCGACGGCATCCGCGAACCAAGTATTCGCGTCGATGCAATACTTGCCTGTTTTCTTTCAGGTAATCGGGCAGCCAGTGCCGTCCTGGATGCAGCGCGTGAGCCAAATGCTCACTTTTGAGACGCTCTACGACACCCTCGCCGCGTGGCCATCCCGAGCCCCGCCGGCCGGCAGTTCGGACGGGGTGTTCGATCGCATTCGCCAGATACTCGACCTTGCGGTCTCTGACGGCGAGCGAGTTCAGATGGGAGATCTCGTGCCGCTGCTCCGGCATGTGCTGCGCCGGCATTCGATGCAGACAATGAACGTGGCGAGGCTACGCGTCCCCTCGGCAGGCGAATGGCCGAACCGCGATCGCTGGGCCGAATTCGGAATTCGCGCGCAAGCCGTCGCAACCGGCCAATGCCTGATAGAGGCGCTGCCTTGGTCACCCGCTTGGATGGCTGATACTGACACCCCATTGTTCGAGGACGCTTTCGGCGAGGCCGACGTGCGGCTCGATTGGCAACGGCCGATCGACCCGTTTCTCGCCGAAGCTAGTGGATTTGGAACATACGTCTCGCCAGGTCAGCGCGAAGCTGTGCGTAGCGCCTTCCTGCTTCCTTGTGGCGAAACGCTCATCGTCTCACTGCCGACAGGATCGGGAAAAAGCTTCGTTGCACAGGCACCAGTGCTGGTTCGGGGCCTTGAAGGCGGCCTGACTATTTGCGTCGTGCCAACCACAGCGCTTGTTCTCGATCAAGCGCGTCAGATGGCCCAATTGCTAAGGGCGCGCCACCCACGACGTGAGATTCCTGAGCTTGCGTGGCACGCCAATCTGACTCCCGACGCGCGCTTGAACATCAAATCGGCAATCCGCGAAGGTCGGCAGGGCATTCTTTATTGTTCACCCGAAGCTATGACTGGCGCGCTGCTGCCTGCGCTCTACGACGCCGCGAGAAACGGGCTGCTTTCTTACCTCGTCTTGGACGAAGCCCATCTCGTCAGCCAATGGGGCGACGGCTTCCGGCCCGCCTTCCAGATGGTTGCAGGCGTCCGGCGCGGCCTGCTCAATGCCTGCAAGGGTCCTGGCTTCCGAACTATCCTTATGTCAGCTACGCTGAGCCCGGACACCGTTGACACCATTGACGCGCTGTTCGGCCCGTCTCACGCGGTCCAGATGGTCGCCTCTATTCATTTGCGTCCTGAACCGCAATATTGGGTCCACTGCGAAAATGTCGATGCGATCAAGGACCGTAAGGTCCTTGAGGCAATCCGTCACGCACCGCGTCCTTTCATTCTCTACGTGACCAAGCGCGACGATGCGCGTCGGTGGCTGGCGATTTTGCGACGTGAAGGCTTTTCGCGAACCGAATGCTTTCACGGCGAGACCGGCGATACCGACCGGCGGCGGATCATCGATCAGTGGTCACGCAACGCAATCGACGGGATCGTCGCTACTTCTGCTTTCGGCGTTGGCATCGACAAGCGCGATGTGCGCACAATCATCCATGCCGCGGTGCCCGAAACCGTCGACCGCTTTTACCAAGAAGTGGGCCGCGGCGGGCGCGACGGCCGGCCCTCGGCATCCATCCTGCTTTATTCAGAAACCGACCGCGAGATAGCAGACCGTTTGAGCGCTCCCGCTCTCATTAGCGAGGATTTGGCCTTCGAACGATGGTCGACGATGTTCGCACACGCGAAAAGCCTGGACGCGATGGGCAATCTCCTCGAGCTTGATCTCGACGTCGTGCCCCCAAGACTGCGCCAGCAATCAGACTACAATGCCTCCTGGAATATGCGGACCTTGATCATGATGGCCCGAGCCAAGATGATCGAGTTGGAATCGAGGCCGCCCGAGATGATATCGCGCACTGAAGATGAGACGGAGGCCGCCTTTGACCTCCGCAATGAGGAACATTGGGCACGGTATTTCAGGCAAACAGTCGTCAGCGTGCTCAAGTCGGGACACCGCAACAAATCGGTCTTCGATCAGCAAATTCGTGATGAACGCTCCCGCTCGTTCGATGCAGCCGCTTTGAACCGCAAACTCCTCGACGGTTTGCTTGGCGGCAAGATCGAAGTATCGGATCTGCTCGACCAGCTTTATCGTAATCATACGCCGGGGCGAACTCTGATCGTCTCCACGGCCTGTGGTGGCTGCCCAGTGCACCGTGAATCGGGAAGTAAAGATCTCAATTACTTGGAGCCCTTGGCTTATGGCATCGAACGAGTCGGCCCTTGCGATATCGGTTTTTTCCGCGAGCAATTTCCGCACCTCAATATTGCTGCGCCTATTATTCTGACGGTCCCAGAACCCGCGGATTCATCCTCGATGGTGGCAATTCTCGGCGATCTCGTTGCGAGTTTCGGAGTCCGCGAGATCGCCGCACCTGACGCTTTCAGGACAGGCAACCCTGAACTTAGATCGCTCCACACAAGGACCAGCGATGGAATGCTGTTCATGCAGTCGATCGAGGAGGAAGCCTCTCGCCCATCCTCTTATAGAGTTCCACGCGCCACCCTGCTGTGCGGCGGATCAGTTCCGTCGTACGTCTTTCTCCTCGATCGACCGCTGCACGTCATATTGGCGCCCGCGTCGACACCAGATCCTTTGCACGCCGGTCGCAAACTTGCTGAGACCGGCACCAATTTTCTTTCCTTCGACCAATTCAAGCTAGGGGCGCGAACGTGAGCATACTTAATATGCCGAGCGACGGGCTGTTCAACGTTTTGATTGTTCTAACGCGCGCGCTGGTGCGACTCGGTCCGAAATCTCGAAGCGAGCTCCTCAAGGCGTGCGGGGCCGAACTGGATGCGGTGGATCCGAAGCACCTAAACCAGTCGCTAACGAGGTGGACCGAACTTGGGCTGTTTTCGGCTGATGATGGCCTCGTTACGGTCCGTGAGCCGTATCGATCGTTGCTCGGCAGGGACGCTGATATCGCAGAGGCGCGGCTTCCAAAAGTCGCACGCGAAATAGCTCTTGCGCCCGACAACAACGCTCGCTTCTGGGAGGCCGAAGAAAATAGAAGTGCGGATTTCAGTCGTGGTCTCTCCTGGATTTTGGCACAAGACGTCTATGCGCTGGACACGAGTTCCCACCAAAGGGTTGCTACGCTCGAAAGCACGCAAGTCGCCGATGATGCCAAGCGCATGTTGCAGAATGACACCCGCTGGAACGGGCTCCGCACCTGGATGCTTTATCTGGGTTTCGCCCGCGGCGGGGCACAGATTACGATCGATCCGACGGACGCTGTCCGTGACATGCTTCCTAGCATATTCGGACGAGACGAATCATTGCCAGCGCCTATTTTTGTCGAGCGCGCCGCAACCTCGCTGCCTGTATTGGACGGCGGTGTATACCGGTTAAAGATCGAAGAGGTACTAAAGGACTCGAACTGGACGCGCCCGAGCGAGGGGCATCTGTCGAGCGCATTCTCGCGCGCCATCCAGCGCTTGGACCGAGAAGGTCTCATTGCAGCTGAGAAGAAGAGCGACAGCGAGGAGGGCATCATGCTGACAGGCGTGGATCAGCGGCCCTGGCGCAGCATGACGCATATTCGCCGAATTCAGACTAAAAAGGGCAACTGATGCTCAGGAACTATTGGCCTCAAGCCGCCGCAGTCAATGCTTGCATCAAGAATGAGGCTGAGACCGCGGACATCTCGGTGTTGCTGGCTGTCCATCAACCCTCAGCGCTAGTCCAACGCAACGCTGGCACCAACCTCACGACGCCGGCAACCGAGAAAGACCTGCTCGACGCCTTTTTGACGAACGATGTGCCTGGGGGAGCCCTGATAGTGCCGATAACCGGACCATCCGGTGTCGGTAAGTCGCATATCATCCGCTGGCTTGACGCCCAACTGCATCGCTCCCCGAAGAGCAAGCAGTTGCATATAATCCGGATTCCAAAGAGCGCTAGTCTGCGTACCGTCGTTGAGCTGATCCTAGCACCGCTTGCCAACGATCCTCGATATGCGAAACAGAGTGCAGACCTGAACCGCGCGGTAGCCGAGGTCAACGTAAAGGACGCGGTCATCACTTTCCGCGCGCATCTCGAGAACGCGCTCAGCGCGCGGCGCGAACGAATGATCGCCGAACTTCGTGAACACCCGAACCGTACGCATCTCAAGGCGCTGATCGGTCATGCGGAAAAGCTACCCCGTCTCTTCTCCGATGCGGCGCTCGATCAACATTTCATAGCCAATGTTCTAACTCGGGTTGTTTCTCGAGCGATTGGCGGTCGCTCCGAGAGCGACGATGAGACCCTGTCTCAATTTACCGCCGAAGATCTGATACTGCCACGAGAGATTGATCTCAACCAGGCAGCGAGGCAGGTTCGAGAATACTATCAGGTGCAAATCGCGATCGCGCCAGCCGAGCGCTTGAAGCCAATTGTAGACCTCCTGAACGATGCGGTCGACCCAGCGATCGCCAATGTCTTCCAACTCGAACAGAGCACCGGGGGAATGACGCTTCAGGACATCATCCTGGCGGTTCGCAAGATCCTGTTCGAGGACGGCAAAGATCTCGTGTTGCTGGTTGAGGATTTTCAAGCGCTCGCAGGCATTCAGGATGTCCTTCTTAAGGTCTGCATTCAGGAAGGCGAATATGAAGGAAAGAAGGTGCGTGCGACCATGCGAACTGCAATCGCTCTCACGGACGGCTATCTTGCCTTCCGGGACACGATTTTAACCCGCGCTAGGAGAGAATGGGTCATCGGTAGTCACGCGCAGAGCGATGAAGACATCAAAGCTGGCGTGATCGAAATGGTCGGCGCATACTTGAATGCCGCACGCTGGGGCGAACAGGAGTTGCGGCGGCTATTCAAGCAACGCGGCTCCGAGCGATCGATGGCGGATTGGATTCCCGTATGGCGTGATGAAGACCTAGGCGAGGAGGGCAGCGACGCTGTCCCCGCATTCGGCTTCAACGCCAACGGCGTTTCCCTGTTTCCATTCAATCGGAATGCCATAGAACAACTCGCAGAGCGGCATTTGTCTCAAGACGGCAGGCTCATTTTCAATCCGCGTCGTGTCATCAACGAAATTCTGCGTCACACGCTGCTGATGCGTCAGTCCTATGAGACAGGTCGTTTTCCGCCCTCGGACTTCCAAGATTTCCGTCCCAATGCCACCATTGCTAACTGGATTCGTCAGAGCCACCAAGCCGAGCAGACCAGCCGGCGCCTTGCTACCTTGCTGGCAGTTTGGGGTGGAAACCCTGTAGACGTCGCGGCGATCGGTCATATTCCGCCGGCAGTCTTTACGACTTTCAGACTGCCAACGCCGGCCGAAATTGCCAATATTCCGTTTGTACCCGAGCCGGCTCGAGTCGACGTCCCGGGATCCAATCCGATTAGACCATTGGAAGCAGAACGCGACGTGCGGACAAGCCCGGTTGTCCCAACCGTCGATCCCGAAATGGAGAAATGGCGAATTAGGCTCGAGGCTTGGGCCGCGGGTACACAACTCCCGCAGAAGGAAGCTAATGATGTTCGTAGTGCCCTCTTCGCGATGATCAAGGACGCAATGAATTGGCCCAGTCTGCGCATGCGCGAGCCGCATTTGCGGGCAAGCTGGATCACAATTCCCAATGCCCGAAGTAACCCGCAATCCGGTCGACAACTCAAGCTGTGCGAAGATCATCGCGACGAGAATGGGACCGTTCGCGCCGGAATTCTTGGTGCTATCCGCTTCGCCAAGGAGAAGCGTTGGACTTATCCAGGAGCTGATGACGACTATATTGTAAGTGCAGCTCTTGTCGATCATCTCCTCGCGCAAATGACGCCGCCAATGGTTGAGGACGCCAAGGCGGAAGCAGCCGCGCTTGCTCGATCACTAGTTACTCAATCGCGCATCGCCGGGCTCTCGCCACCTCTCCGCCCCTCAGGCGCCGATGCGACGCTCGCGGCTCTGTTCGCAAAGCCAGAGACAAAGGAAAGGCAAGCTTTCGAAGACAATTGGGACAAGGTCCGAGACGCCGCACTCGGTTATATCGGTGCAAGGTCTGCCCGCGACGTCCTTCAATCCGAGTTGCTGGAACGTGTGGCGAGCTTCCAGGGTACCGGCGGCAAAGCCTTTGCAGTTGATATCGTCCGCCTTCTTGACGTCGTTGCCGAAGACGCTGTTCCGGAGGCTGTCGATCGTTTACCTGATGAAGTCAAGGCTTTCATGCGTCCGCTGGGTGAGTCGCGCCTTTGGGGGCAATTGACGCATATCGTCGCTAGGTTGCGCGATTTTCGAACTCACATTAGCGAGTTCCTCAACGAGAAGTTTGACAAACCAGGTTTCGTTTCGGACCTTCAGGAAATTATCCGATTGCTCAGCGCGACAGGAAGCTTCCCGTCCGACTGGCCGACTAACTTGCGCGATTTCGAACGGCGCCTTGTCGAGTTTCAGGCGAGCCCAATCGTTGATCTCGTTACCAAGGCCGCCACAATTGTTGACGAGGCCGATCGCGAGCAAATTCCTAAATTGTTGAACGCACTTGGCTCGCTCGATCTCGGCCTCATCGGCCGCACCATGGAATTTCTCGCTTCCACCAACACGCTCATTGCCGCCGCCGAAAAGAGCGTCGCTCGTGAGGAGGCCGATCGCAGTCAGGCTGACCCCGCGACGCTTTGCAGTGAAATTACGACCCTGCTCGAAGTTGTCAGCGGTTCTGTTCAAACTGCGGAGACCGCCCAATGACAACTACACTGCCGGCTCGGGCAACGGCACTCCGTGAGCGACTTGTTCGGCTTGATAGGTTGGGCTCAAGCGTTGCCGAAGCAAGTGATCTTGAAGGTTTGCGCGGCGATCTCGCTGGACGAGCCGAGAAGCTGAACACTCATGTAAAGAATCAGGCTATGCTAGTTGATTTGGCTATTGCAGTGCCGCCGCCGGCTTCTTTGCTCGCCGCCCGTAAACGAGCGGGAGGCATCCTTGAAAGATTTCGCGTGCAGCCCAAGGCAGCAACTCTGAAGAGAGTGCAGGCCTGGAGGTCGATGCTCGATGAAATTGATACGGCATCGCGCGATCTCGCTTCGGCAGTTATAGCCGCTTGGCGGACATATCGTCAGCATGTTTTCGCGGGCGACGCCCCCGCAGTCATTAGGTCGCGTCTTGCCCGGACAAAGGCGAACGATGCCGCTTTCAGCGAGTATCAGAGGCTGTTCGATCGGCTCAAGGCAGCGTTCGAAACACTACCCTCTGATCGCGCAGCTATCGACCGCGTCAAACAATTGGCGGCGGATCTTGAAGCCGTTGCGCAGAACTTTGATTTTGCGGTGCCCGCCGAGGTAAAGCAGTTTCTCGAGGCCGTACTTTCGGTCAGCGGAGCGCCGCTTGCGCTGCTCACGCCGGAGGTCGTGAAGTGGCTCAAAGAAAACGATAGTTTTGACAATTATCGCGTAAGCGCGACGGGGCGCGGATGATGGCCGATGAAACCATCATCCTCGCAGCGCTCGATCAGATAGAGCAGCGGGAGGCGCGTCTCCTCACCTGGGGACTGGTCGACGGATTTTTAACGTCTGAGGAAATTGCCGATATCATAGATCCTCTGCTCGACGATCCTCGATACGTTGACCGAATCGGCTTCGTTCGCGCGTCTGAAGTGGTCGACGTGCTCAAAACTCGAGCATTGCTGTTCGATGTTGGTGAGACGCCCGGCACGCGATACCGCTCGCGCATGGCGGAGGCTGTACGACTCTTTTTCCGCTTGCGACAGCTTTTCCCAAAGCACAGCGGGTTGACAGGGTGGCAAAACGCACCAACGTTGGTAGCAGACTTTCGCTTTATCTGGCGCCGCCGCCGGTATCCAAAACGCGCGATCAATGCCAGCGATGCTTTAGCAGCGATCAGCACGGCCACGTCCAATGCCTACGCCCGCCGGGCGATCGCTTCGCTGATAGAGAGCTACGGGGCCCAATTTAAGCTTGCTCGGTTTCAGGTTGCTGCTGCGGCCCGCATCCTTGGCGGATTCGAAAGTCCCAGGTCTCTTGCGACGCTGGTGAGCGCGGGAACGGGCAGCGGAAAGACACTCGCGTTCTATCTGCCTGCGCTCGCTCGCGTCGCGTCCCACATCCAGCGAGACGCGACGACGAGCCGCTGGGTCAAAATCCTCGCGCTCTATCCGCGCAACGAATTGCTGAAGGACCAGTTTGCGGAGGTTTATGCGCAGGCACGGCGCCTCGATGGCTCTCTCGTCGGGCGCGGCCTTCGCAAAATTCTGATCGGTACATTCTTCGGGCCGACCCCCTATAGCGGTGCTACCGCTAGTGAGGCAAAGGGATGGCGATCGCACGCAAATGGCATTGTCTGTGAGTATCTGCGGTGCCCCCGCGATGGTTGCAATGGGGAGATGCTCTGGCGCGAGGCTGACCGTCGCGTGGGAACCGAACGCCTGTCTTGCGTTGAGTGCGAAAGGCGAATTGAGAGCGACGAAATCATCCTGACACGTGTCAGGCTTGAGCGGGAAAGCCCCGACATTCTGTTCACGACGACGGAGATGCTTAACCAACGCATGGGAGACGACCGGATTCGTCATCTATTTGGGCTCGGCGATCTTTGCCAACGGCCCGTCGAGATGATGCTTCTCGACGAAGTCCATACCTATGCCGGCGGCTCTGGCGCCCAGGTTGCTTACTTACTTCGCCGTTGGCGTCACCTGCTCGGCAGACCGGTGAGCTTTGTTGGCCTTTCAGCTACGCTTACCGATGGCGCGCGTTTCTTCGGACGGCTGACCGGGCTTGGCGAACACGCCTCCCTTGAGATCGCGCCGAGCGTTGGTGATATGATTGCGGAAGGCGCAGAATACCTGATCGCGCTTCGCGGTGATCCGGTTTCGCGCACAGCTTTGCTCTCGACCACGATCCAAGCCGCGATGCTGCTTTCACGCATACTAGATGCGCCCGATACACTGAAGAGCCGGGGTATTCTCGGCGAGCGTCTGTTCCTGTTTGCTGACAACATCGACGTCATCAATCGAATGTATTTCGCGATGCTTGACGCAGAAGGCCGGCGGAACACCGGTGTGGTTGACATGAGCCGCCACCCAAATGGCGGTCTTGCCGTTCTTAGAAGACCAATGTCGAGCCAACAGCGCAAGCTCCATGGGCAGGACTGGGAAGTGCCGGTCGAGATCGGTCATACTCTCCAGCCGAGTGATCGCAAATCTGTCGGACGGGTCATGGCCATGGACCCAGGGGTGGGCAACAATCTCGACATCATCGTCGCCACCGCGTCCCTTGAAGTGGGCTTCAACGATCCTCGCGTCGGCGGCGTCATTCAGCATAAAGCGCCTGTCGACGTCGCTCAGTTTCTGCAGCGAAAAGGTCGCGCGGGCCGATCGCGGCGCATGCGGCCCTGGACGGTCGCGGTTCTATCTGATTACGGTCGCGACCGTATCGCATACCAAGCCTATGACCTTCTGTTTGACCCCCAAGTTCCTGTCCGGACGCTCCCAATCGGTAATCGGTATGTCGAGCGAATTCAGGGTGTTTACGTAACGCTCGACTATCTCGGTCAGACGATCGGTTCGGGCATAAGGGGTAGTGTTTGGACAAATCTGTCGGGGCCGGCGTCAGCGCCGAACCAACGCGATAGGCAGGCGCGTCTGGCAAACGCCATACGGCGTATCCTCATCGATGCTCCTGAGCAGGAGCGATTTGCGACGTACATATCCAACGCGTTGCGTCTCGATCGGGACGAGGTGCAATCACTGCTATGGGATCACCCACGGCCGCTGCTCACGCAAGTCCTGCCAACGGCGCTTCGCCGACTCGAGACCGCCTGGCGCGCCAACGGAGAAGCCGGTGAAGACTACCAGATCCGGAATTCGCCACTTCCCGAATTCGCGCCAGCTAATCTCTTTAGCGATTTGAATCTTCCTGAGGTCGAGATCGCCTTACCCCGCGCGGGAGGTGTGCTGCCGGATCCGGTCACAATGCCGATCACCCAGGCGATGCGCGAGTTTGCGGCCGGCCGGGTGTCTCGCCGGTTCGGCCTTAGCCATGGACGCGAACGTCACTGGCTGTGCCCCCAACCTGATCAGAATCGTGCCCAAACATTTGCGCTCGATCCTCACGTGCAGGCGGATCTACTCGGCGATTGGCTCATTCAATCATTTGAGGGCCCAAAGCGTGTTCCGGTCTACCGCCCCCGGGTCATCGCGGTGCAGCCTCCTCCTGCAAACATTGTCGATACCTCCAACGCCAGATTGCGCTGGCGTACCCAGATCGTCGCACGTCAAGCAGGACTCGTTCTTGAGGCGCCGCAGGGCAGCCAGTGGGTTCGCTATGTTGCGGACGTGCGATTCCACACTCACCAGGGCCTCGGCCCCGTCGAACTGAGGCGCATGGCGCTCGTTAGCGACGCCACAATCAACTTTCAAAATGGGTCCGCCCTTCTAAAGGAATTTAGTTTTGAAATTGCGGAGGCGCCGGCTGCGCTGGGCTTTAGTTTGGCGGTTGATGCCATAAGCATCAGACTGCGCTTTCCACAAGCCATGTGGTCCGATCTCGGTGACGAATCGAATGTTCGCTACCGCGCAATCCGCACGGCTCGTTTTCACGACCAAGCTTTGCGCGGTGAGTACCTCGAGATGGTGGACAACCCGTTCGCCCGAGAATGGCTGGCGCATCTGCTGCTGGCTTCGCTCAGCAACGAGGCAATCGCCAAGTCGATCAGCTTGCAGGCGGCTATGGCTAATCTGGCCGGAGGCACTGCTGAGTTGAGCCTACAGCAGACCCTCGATATCCTCTTTCAATCGGCCGTGGTCGACGACATCAATGCACAAGCCAATGTTCAAGATCGATTGCGGCAGGACCTTGCAGCCCTTCTTGCCGATCCGAAAGTCAATGCAGGCCTGTTTGATCTAGCCGCGATTCTATGGACTCCCATCGTTGCCGATTGGGAGCCGTGGCTCCGCGAGCGCTTCACTGCGACGGTTGGAGCGGCCGCTTTCAGCGCGATCCTAAGCTTATGCCCGGAGATTGACGGTGATGCTCTGGTCGTCGACATCGACGCAGGACCGCGGGAGGAGGATGACGTCTTTGCTGGCGAGCCTAGCGCGGAAGTGTGGATCAGCGAACTCGCACCGGGAGGCAACGGTCACATCGAGGAAGCGGTTCGTCAATATGCAGAGGACCCCCGTCGCTTCTTCAACCTCATGACCGCGGCGTTACGAGACAACGACTTCTCACTAAGTGATTTTCAACTTCGCCAATATTTAGAGACTGTTGTAGAAAATGATACCGATGGTGGCGTGTCCTTGGCCGCCCAGGCCTTTCGCAGCGCCTACGGTGCGGACGAAAGCTACAGGGCCTTCACGGCGCTACGCCAATCTCTCGCGGAGGAGGGCTTTGCTACGTTTCATGCATTCATCGTGGCGCTCGCGAACAGAGTTCTCCGGCCGGGATCGAGTTCCGAAAGCGATTCCTTCTTCCTTGGAGCCATTCGGCAGTGGGATACGCAGGAGCAACGCCTTGGCGTCGAACTGGATGCACGCGTCATCGCCTATCGACTTGCTCGACGGGGCGATATCGATGCCGCGCTCGCCTTTGCAGGTATAGATGCACCGACCATAAATCCTGATCAATGGCGCTTCGGCGTCATATACGGATTGCTTTGGCCACGCGGAGCGCAGATTCGGCAATCAGGCCTTCGGCTCTACTCGCCCTACGTCGACCTCCCATTACCCGAACCGCTCCTGCTGCGGTCCTATCTAGAAGAAGGCGTGCATGCAATCGACGTTAACCAAGTGGGTTGGAAAGAGAGATGCCTTGAACGACTCGCCGATGTCGGTGCGGTGACCTTATCGTGCCCCACGGCTTCTTCAATGCGTCTCGCTGATGCCTTGAGCTTCATTGCAACCAATCCGGTTCAAGCCAACTATCTATCGGTCTTCGCACGTGTGCAGGCCGTGCGACGTGTGGCGGATAGCCTTCATGTCGACCTCGATGTCGCGGAGGCTCTTCAATGATTTTCGAGACCCGCCGCATCTTCAAGAGCGCGGTAACAAGCCAGAACCTTATTCGCGAGCTGTTACAACTGATGTTTCTCGGCGAGTTGCTTGCACCAGATCGCGACAGGGCGTGGCTGGTCAGCCCGTGGATCAGCAACGTTGTGCTTTTTGACAACCGCGCTGGAGGCTTTGACGCGGTCAATCCCGACTGGGGTAATCGCGCGATCCGACTCGTCGAAGTTGCGGTAGACTTGATGGCGCGCGGGTCTCCTTTAGGTATTGCAACGAGCTTCGACCAGCACAATGACACGCTGATCGCCGCAATCTCCGATGCCGCCGCTGAAGCGGGCCTGAGCGGCAAGCTCACGATTGTGCGCCGTCAGCATCTGCATACGAAGGGCGTGCTTCTCAAGCGCGGTCTGTTGTCGGGCTCGATGAATCTAACCTACAACGGACTTGAACTGAACGACGAGATGGTCGTCTATGACACCAGCTTGAAGAGCCTCGCTGAAGCGCGGCTGAATTTTGAATCTTATGCCGGGGACGGCGCATGATCGAAGGATTATCTCCCAGAGATCTCGCTTGGCTCCGCTTGTTTTTTACCGTTCCGAATGGGATCGATTGGGAGGCTCTTCAAAACGGGAGTGCTCCGGTCGCCATCGCCAATCACATTCGACCATGGCTTCAAAAACTCGCAGTTGATCCGCGCGCGCCCATTCTCTTACCTTTCGTTCGTGGGGGTAAAATTGCTGGTTGGTACGCAACAACCCAAACCGCAGAAGGCGGCCTCGAACTGGGCGCAGAGCTAAAGGCTTGGCTCGGCCCGGCGTATTTAAGCACCTTCGATGTCGTGCCGGTTAAGTCGAACGACGCGATGGCGAAAGCGATGCGCAGTCTATCCGGCGGCACGGTCTATAGGTTTGCCGGGCCCGATCCTCAGAGCAACGAGAGGATTGCAGCACGGATCGCCGATTATGGCGAAACGCTAAAATTGCGCCCTCCGATGGTCAAGCAAACTATTCGCCCGATCGGCAGCATCCGTGCAGATTTCGATCGTGCACTGCTTGCTCAGGATGAATCGCGCGCCGAGTTGATAATTGCCGAACTTCGGGCAACGGGGCGCCTCAACGAAGAGAATATGCGCTATCTCGATATCCGGCTCAAGGCAGGGCTTGGCTATTGGCCGCAGATCGCGCGTGATCACTGGCTGGTTTCGACGATGTCGGACCTCGCTTTGCCGCCTCAGGTTCTCGCTGATGTTATTGAGGCGCTTTACCGCACCTATATTGACCAAGTGGAGACGGGTTGCTCCATGGTGCAGGTCCGTCACGCTTTCGAACGGCACATTGCTGGTCGTTATCCGCGGCTGTTCGCGTCCCGCCGCGGGATCCGGACGCCGCGCGTTATCAAGGCCTTTGTACTACACGAGAGCCTGCAAGCCCGACCCGACATCAATATCCTCAGTCATCTTCTATCTCTTCTCCCGCACACCGACCGAGAGGGTCTCTGGGCGCAAGCGCTATCGTCAGCATCAGACGTATCTGCGGATGCCGGCATCAGCGAAGCCGAGGCTGAAGCGGCTTTCGATGATGCGCAGTATGACCGAGCTTTTGAGTTCTTTCTTGTCCTGCCTCTCAGTCGAAAATTGGTCAGCCGGCTTCTCTTCTGTGTCTCTTTTATAGATACTGAAGAGGCAAAGAGCCGCTTGCTTCGAGTCATCGATGCGGCTCCAGCCATTGTCAGCGATCTCGCTCCTGCGGTTCAGGCCAAGTTGGAGGACCTTCGCTCGAGCAAGTCGCCTACCGCCGCGACCGATGAGCATCCGCTTGCTTGGATGCGCTGGGCGAAACAAATCGCCAGCGGTCGCGATCTGGACGCAGCCGAACTCCAGGCGCGTGATGCCGTGAGTCGCTGGGACATAGCGCCATTCCGCGAGGACGAAAAGCTCTCGAACGCGTTTGCCGAATTGATAGGCGGTGCTAGCGGGGATGCGGCCGCACTGGTCCGCCGGACTGTACCGGATCTCATGGCCGCATTCTTTTCTCAGGAAAGTACGCCAACACCGGCTTTGCGCTCGATCGCTCAGATTCTGTTTCTCTTCATCGCCATGGAGGAGGCCCTCGGTCGCACGGACCTCGACTTGCTCGCTCAATTGCTTGATCGTCTTCTCGAAATCGGGCTGTCTGAGGCCGACTATCAGTCATTGATCGGCGACCTGGAAGATGTGCAACGACGTGTCGGCTCGTACGCGCATCTGCCTTGGAGCCTGGATATTTGCGAGTCATTTGCGATCGCGCCGAGCCCATCGGCATCCGCACGCGAGGCTAGGCTCCGCTTCTTTGTCCAAGTACTTGGACAGGCGCGCGGTTTCTCCCATAGAATTCGTCCGCAGGACCTACTGCCGATGGAGTTCCTGGCCAAAGATTATGGTATGGCGACAGAAACGCTCGATACCCTTCGGCGCTCAAGCGAAACCCAGAGCGTCGCGTCTCGGTCACCCGATCTCGCGGGCAAGACGCTTGGCATCTACACTTTATCTGAGAGCGCGGGCAGCCGCGCGAAGGACGCGCTCGAGCGAATGTTCCCTGGCTGCAGAGTTGAGGTCAATTCAGACTTGGTCTGCACGACAAAGCTGACCAATCTAGCGAAAGCCTCGGATATGTTTGTGTTTGCGTGGAAAAGCAGCAGTCACCAGGCGTTCTATTGCGTGAAGGATGCCTTACCCAAGGGTGAGCCGATTTGGGCTCTCGGCAAAGGGACTGCCAGCATCCTGAGAGCAGTGTTGGATAATCTGGAATAGTCAGGAGATCCTGACCTCGGCCCAACAATCGTCGTTCTCATAAACCCTCACGCTTTCGCAACCTGTGATCCGCTGGAAAAACCAAGTTGCAATGACCTCAGCCGTCGGATTTTCAAGGCCTTCGACCTCGTTCAACAACCGGTGATCGACCCTTCGTATGAGTGGCAAAATCTCGGCGTCCATTTCGGCGAAGTCCATCACGAAACCGCGTGTGTCCAAAGCGCCAGATATGACCACCTCCACTCGATAGTTGTGGCCGTGAACATTCTTGCACTTATGACCATCCGGCAAGAGCGGAAGGTGATGGGCTGATTCGAAACGGTAGGTACGGCCAATGCGGGTGACCAATTTGGAGGCCCGTGACTTTTGTTCAGGACTGGCCCGCGTGCGCGACTCAAGAGGGGGAGGCTTGACATGTGTTGTCATCCGCAGTGCTCCTAGATCAGAACGTTCCCAAAGATTCGCTTCTCGCTCACCGGAGTGCTAATCGACCGGCGACTCAGCAAACTCTCGAAATCCGCGTTCTCGTAGCTTGCAGGCCGGGCATTCGCCACACCCGCGTCCCCACTCATGCACCGTCGCGATGTCTCCCTGATAGCAGGTCACGGTGCTCTTGCGAATGAGATCAACAAGGGGGGAGCCTCCCAATCGATGGGCAAGCATCCAAGTCTGCGCCTTGTTTATCCACATCAACGGCGTCTCGAGAACAAAGCGGGTTTCCATGCCGAGGTTGAGCGCAACTTGCAAGGCTTTGACCGTGTCGTCGCGACAGTCCGGATAGCCGGAGAAGTCGGTTTCGCACACTCCGGTCACAATGTGTTTTAGCCCTCGTCGGTAGGCGACGGCCGCGGCCAATGTCAGAAACAAGATGTTCCGCCCGGGAACAAAAGTGTTCGGCAGTCCGGATGCCTCCGCGATGATCTCGACGTCTCGCGTCAGTGCGGTCTCGCTAATCTCGCCGAGCACGGAAAGATCCAGAACGCGGTCGGTGCCAAGTTTCCTAGCCCAGGAGGGAAACATCGCTTCCAGTTCGTGGCGGAAATCGTCTCGTGCGTCTAGTTCGCTGCGATGGCGCTGGCGATAGTCGAAGGCGATCGTCTCTACGCGATCGAAGCGGTCAAGAGCCCAGGCCAGGCAAGTCGCCGAGTCCTGCCCCCCCGAAAAGAGCACCAAGGCAGCGTTGTCGGGCATCATGCGGCCTCCCGTTCGAACACGCTGCAGGCGCCGGCGTCGCTGTCCCGGCGGACGGTGACACGCCAAAGGCTGGGACAAATGGGCTTCACCTTACGCCAAATCCAGGCAGCCAGGTTTTCCATGGTGGCAGGCCCAAGATCATTGATCTCGTCTAGGAACCGATGATCCAAGCCATGACGTGCTTCCTCGAGACTTCTCTCGAACAGGGACAGGTCCATCAGCATCCCCGTGCTAGCGTCCGGTTGACCGCGTAGAACGACCTCGGCCCGATAGGAGTGTCCGTGGATCCTAAGGCTCGGCTCCACATCTACGGTGCGATGCAGGGTGTGCGCCGAGTCGAACCGGAATTCCTTGCTGAGTTCGTAGATCATCTGATGCTCATGTATTTGTGCGTTTGAAGCGAGAGTTTCCACTTCGGTCGTTCGAGACAGTAGGCGATCGCACCTGCCATGTTGGAGTCGCGGTGGGGACCGTCCATCGGTTGCAGCAGGAAGTGCTCAAAAGCGAGATTTTCAAAGGAGATGGGATCGACGTCCTGTTGTGGAAACACGAGTTTGAGCTCGTTCCCGGACTTCTGAACCAGTCTCGTCGTGCCCTTGGGACTCACCGTGATCCAATCGATGGGCAACTGCACTGGAAGCGTCCCGTTGGTCTCGATCGCAATCTCGAAAGCGGCCTCGTGCAAAGCGGACACGAGAGCGTCGTCGACCTGGAGGAGAGGCTCTCCGCCCGTTAGGACCACGAAACGCTTCCCGCCGACGCCGGCCCACATGCTCTCGATGGCATCGGCCAGCGCCGTGGCTCCATCGAAGCGGCCGCCGCCCAAACCGTCCGTTCCGACGAAGTCCGTGTCGCAGAAGTTGCACGCGGCACGGGCCCGGTCAGCTTCGCGTCCGCTCCACAGATTGCAGCCCGCGAACCGGCAGAACACTGCGGGCCGTCCTGCATGGCGCCCCTCGCCCTGCAGAGAGTAGAACATCTCTTTGACGGCGTAGCTCACGTCGTCACGCCGCCTTCACGGAACCGGCGAGGCGCCGCTTCAGCACCTGCGTGAGATACAGGGTAAGCTGGCGCACGTCTGCCGGTACGTTCTGCAGCCCGTTCCATCTGCGGCGCTCGCTGCCGAAGTCCCATTCGCCCGAACTCCACGCGGTCTTTCCTTTCAGTAATTTTAGGCCGCGGGCGAATTCGTCACGCGATTCTGCACCCGTCGCTCCGTTCAGGTAATCCATTACGTAGCCCAGCGCGATGATGCCTGTACCGTGAACCAGGCGTGAAGTCTTGGGCGTCTTGCCGATCCAGTCGTCTGCGAACACGTGCTGCACGGCATGATAGAATTCGCTCATCATGGTGACGCCGTGCTTGAGCAGCATCTGATCCTCGCTGGCGTAGAGCCGCAGGGCGCCGTCGCTTAGCGAGTTCATGATTACGCGCTGAAGAACGGTGTCCCGGATCGAGCCCTTGGGATTGGTCTGCTGCTTGATCATGCCCTTTAGCGAGGAGCCAGGGCGGTAGTTTAGCGCCTCTGTCACGAGAGCTGCCTGCGAACGACCGGACATGCGGGGCGGCAGATCGCCGACTTTCGGAAGAAGTTCGTAGACCAGCGCCTTCGGCAGAGGACGGGTATTGTTGACCAGAATGAACTGCTTCTGAAGCTCCTCTTCCGTTTCGCAAAGGAAACCGGACACCAGAACTTCGAAGCTGCGGCCGCGGAGTTCGGAGAGTGCGGTGAAGCGCTGCTGGCCATCGACGATCCAGCCGGGCGGGCCGTCGGCGGTGTCGACGATCAATTCGCGGCGCCGGTCGCCAGAGGATCCGCCTTTGAGCTTAGCGTTTCCCATGAATGCGACGACGATCGGATTCGGAAGAATTGCGCTCGGCTTCTCGAGATAGTCTCGGATCTCGCGGATGTGTCCCGCAATCTGGGGACGCTGGAACCCTTGCAGAGCACCGCCTTCGTCCCGGCCAGCGCGCTCGATGCGCGCAATCTTGGATATTTCGTCGGCTCGCGCCACGAAGGTGAAGACTTTGAAGTTTGGGCTCTGCAGCGGCGCGAGGGCGTCGAAATGGATATATCTCTGCTTGCTCATGCGAGCTCCTCGCGGAATTGGTTCAGATGGGTGTGAAATACGTGGAGATTGTGGATGCCGCGGCGCTTGTTGCGGTTCGAAGTTCGGAAGATCACGGCCTCGACGCCAGCTTCCCGGCAGACACGGCAGTCGCAACTCTCCCATGGCCGCTCGGAAAGAGTGCGCGAATAGACCTCGCGCTGCCGCAGGGCGGCCTGAGACCGTCTTGTCATCGACGGATCGGCGTCCCAATTGAGGGCTACCCAATACTCCATCACCGCATCAAGACATTCCTCGAGACCCGCTTTGCGTGCCGCGTAGTCGCGGACGCCTTCCAGCGCTGCGTTTTCCAGACGCTTGGCCAATTCCTGATTGAGACTGCCTTCGCAGGCCTTCTGTTTGAGCTTGTTGTTCTCGGTCGCCTGCGGGATGCGTATCGCGGTGTAGTAGGAAAGCTCACCGGAAGAGTTGCGGACCCAGTAATTCTTCTTGGCATCCTTGAATGCACGCAGCAGCGGAGACGTGGTATCGAAGCTGTACACCTTATTCCGCTCTAGGACCGCGAGCTCCTCGATCTTGCCGAAACCGAGCAGATGCAGACGAATGCGTGAGGGGATTGCGTCCCTCAAGGTGGAAAGAACCCGTTGGATCTGATCGATCTTGAGGGGTACGGTGCCTCCGATCGCAAGATAGCGATACCCCATCTTGACGAGCTTCAGCGCGGCGTCAGCCATGCTCTCAGCCGACCAGCCCTGGATGACACCCATCGGTGTGAAGTCCTTGCCGATCTTCTTGGATACCTTAAGAAATTCGACCGCGTTCTGCTGCGTGATTTCGAAGCGCTGCCGCACGTGTTGCGGCACATCGCGGAAGCGGCGTACGAGGCCCGCCTCGTCGAAATCGAAGATGACGTGGTCCGGAGAACAGCCGTGAGTAAAGCCGGCATCAGCGTAGAATTCGGCGGTATCGTCCGCGTGGTAGGGCGGCTCCGGAAGATTTCTGTAATTGAACGCTCCGCAATCGCCCACCAGCATGCTGTCTGGAAATTTGGCGAGCGGGTAGCGCAGGAATTTTCTCGCTCCCTCCCGCCTGAACCGCATCATCTGGGCTTCCGAATATTTTCCGGGAAACGCCGCGTCGCCCACGATCGCACGCGAGATCAGAATTCCGTCGTACGGAGCCTTCTCCAAGAACTCGTGCGGGTATTGATCGTCGCGATGGACCAGGCGGCCGAGGCCATTGCGGTCAGCAACGAAGTCGTACAGGGGATCAATGGTATCGATGCTGTCGGCAAATACAAAGCGCATCACGCAACCTTTGAGAATGCGTGAGCATGATCGAGACGGACCAAATATCCCGCGAGCATGCGGATATCCTTGCTAACGTTCTGAATCTCATTCCAGTCGCGTTGAAGCTCGTTCCAGCGACCCGAGGTCCAGCGGCACTGCGGAGCAAGCCGCGCGAGCGCCTCGGCCGCATGCCGACGCAAATCCGCGCCGGGCGCGGCGCGAGACATCACACGATCCATCAGTACGCTCATGGCGGCGATGCCTGCAGAATGCATCAACCGGCTCTCGGTCGCCGGCCGGCCCCACGCGTTAGGGAACACGTCTCGCACGGCGCACCAAAATCCGACGAGGAGACGGAACATAGCATCGACATCCGCCGGAGTGCCGCCGGACGCCCTATAGGGCGCCAAGGCGCCAAGCGCGCCGTTGATACTATTGCGGATCGCTTTCACCAGCGTGGTGTCCGTTACCACGGCTTCGGACGAGTCTTCGGATATCCGCTTGATCAGACCCTTGAACGGCGAGTTCTGCGATGTCTGTAGCAGATGCACCAGTTCGCTCGGAATCTTTCGCGCCGACAGATCGCGCGGAAATACGACGTCGTCCAGTTCGGGCAGCAATTCGTTGATAAGCCGAGGATCGAGCGGTCGCGCTTTATTGACCAGAATGAACTGTTCGCGATGCACCGATAGTTCTTCTGAGACGAACGCTACGACTGGCACCGGGAAGGATTTGTTCTGGGCCTGGGACAGCGCAATCGAGCGCTGTTGACCGTCGACGATCCAAGCGCATTTGGAGCCATCTCGCGGCATCGGAATTCGCAGCGTACCTGACTGACAAATCCGGGTGTCGCCCTCTGGACGCTCGCCACGCGATTGGATGAAGCGAGCTGACGGCGCTATGGCCAGGATGATCGCGTTGGGAAAGAGGACCGGGCCCTGATCCAAAAAATCTGTGATGGCTTGCACGTGGCTCCTGATCCCCCTGCGTTGAAAGCCGTGCAACGAGCCCTCGCTATCGCGATGGACGCGGCTGATCTCCGCGAACTTCAAGAGGTCCGCGCCCGCCATGAAGAAGGCATACACCGATTTGTCGGCTTGCCGGGTCCTAACCGCGCGTACCGCGAGCACCGGATCGTCGCTCTTCTTCGGGCGGGTCATCACATTCCCTTCTTTGCGGCGGCGATGCGGTACAGTCGCGCGAATCGGGACTGCTCGCAGGCAACCCCTTCCTCGTGGCGGAGAGCCGCGAGCATTCGCGCGGCGCCGGTCTGCATCCGCAACCGTCTCTTGATCACCGCGAGAATCTCCTCATCCGTCACTCGCGGACGCTGGACCAGCCGCGGCAACTTCAGATTCTTGAGCGAGGATCTCACCGCCGCAAAGTCGTCCTCGCGCCCCTTGCTCGGTTTTGTCGCCACGGACTTCACGAAATGGAGCATGGCGCGTTGCGCGAAATCCGTACGCGTGCCGGGAATGATTGCGTTGAGGCGTTCATCATAGGGAGCGATGGCCGCGTGCAAATTGACCGGCAATGCGGTCTCAAGCGAAGTGCCGAAGATCCTGAGCCTTTCGAGCATTCTCCGCGGCGCATTGGCGAGACTGGCGGCGACCATCTCCGCGTAGGGCCGTGACAACGCCGTGAGAATGCGCCCCGAGTTGCCGCCGGCGACATCACTCCATTCATCGGAATGAACGCCCGTCAAGAGGCTCGAAAACCACTCGGGGGGATCGAAGTCTCCGACGATCTTTCGAAGCACTGACTGTTCGTGCCGCGGCGAAATCGTCAATCCATATACGGGAATAGGCCGAGAGGCGGGCACGATGCCAAGGCCGGCCGAAAGAATGTAGAACCGGGCGGCTGAGAGATTGGCGGCTTCCTTTGCCAATCCGAATGCGCGACCCGCGTAGAAGGTCTCTGCAGCCCCCCACCTCGGGAGGCGGTCAACCTTGGTAATCCATTGCGTGGCGACAATCGGCTGATGGGCCCGTGACAGTGAAGAGGGGGTTGCGGCGCGAGTCGGCTTCACTGACTTGCGATGGGAGCAGGTTGTGATCACAACGGCGTTAGGTATTATGGAACCTTCAGTTTCCGAGCGGCTTTTTGCTCCGATTCGCATGAATAACTGTGCCCCCAGCAAGCCCGTAAATGGGCCGGTCGCATGACAGACGAAACCGGCGGACCCTTGTGCGGCAGAGGATAGAAGCTCAAACGGCCGCATGATTCGCAACATATTGTCTTTCTGGCAAGTTAGCTAGCCCGCCATCTTAGAAATTGCAAACTGCAATTTGCAGAAAGAGGAAGTGATCAACTGCAAAAAGACGGGACGCAGTTATTTGCAAAACCGGGCGCCAGGATCGGTGCCATCAACCCGTTTTCTGCGACAGGCGAGTTCATGGCCTGGGTCAACTGGGCCGAACTGTGCGGTGGCGGAACTTGCGGAAGGGTGCCATCCGAAAATGACCGAAAGCGGAGGCTGCTTCTGGAAACCAACGCGGTGCGGTTGCGATTCACTCCGCCGCGGCCTCAACGGCGCAATTTTCAACCCGAGGGGCCCTGCACAAACATGCCGACTCCTGGTCCCGAGGTGGACGGATCAGGTGCAAGAATGACTTGAATTTTAGGCGGTATGACGCCTGCTGGTTTGCGAAGCGGCGGCGTGCAACGATATATCGCTTCAGCATACAAATGACCTTAAGAAACGGTGGAACGATGATCAAAGGTACACCTCCGAGCGCGGCAGACTGGGATGCAGCATTTGACGAGTTGGTCCGCAAACTCCATGCATGGAAGATCCCTCCCACAGCGCTGGAGCGGGTCCACGACGGCGCAAAGGCCAGCTTAAGCGAGGTAAAGGCTCTCACCGAGTATGAAGACGGAAAGATATCCCGGCTGCTGACGATCATTGCCTTCTTGAGTGCCGTGGTGGGAGCGGTCTTCACCCGCTTTGCGACCGACTACCCTTGGCCGGGCTTTCAGGCGCCTGCCACGAACGTTTTATCGGCCCTGACCATCGCGGCATATCTGGCCTTCTTTGCATATGTTCTTGTGGTCACGGCTTCCGTCCTCTTCATCTTGGGCGCGGTGAAGCCGCGGTTCAAAGTGCCGAAGAGTTGGTCGAACTCGGCCCGTGAAGGTCTGCCACCGTCCATGTTGTTCTACGAACGCATCCTGGACGTCACTGCTCCGAATTGGGGCGAAGCTTTTATCAAGCTGGGGACGGACAAAGGGGATGATCTCAAGGCATACTACGCGCGGTGCTATATTGCGGAAAGTTATCTTGTCGCGGGAAAGGTAGCCGAGAAGCTGCGCCTTCTAAGTCCCGGAGTTGACGCCCTGCGCGTTGCAATGGGCATCCTGCTGCTGTTCTTCGTCTTATTCGGCGCAAACGTCATGCTCGTCGGTTCGCCACACGCTGTCAGCGGACCCCGGGCTACGATTGGGCCCATTTCGGATCCGACAGGATCACCCCAGGCACCGGCGGGGGTCTCCGCCGCGGTTACTACGCCGACGGCACCGGTTGCTGCGCCTTCGGCTACGCCCGCCGCGCCACAGGTGTCTCCGCCGGAGCCGCCAGCCGCACCGACTTTACAAAAGTGAGTCTCGTGGCAAACCGCGCTCATCTCTTTACCGATGCCGATAACACGCTTTGGGATACCGACGCGGTGTTCGCGGCTGCTCAACTGGAGATGTTACGCGATATGGAGCGGCGCACGGGCCACAACGCGCCAGACGACGAGGATCGAGGGCTCGCCTTCCTGCGTATTATCGATCAACGCATAGCTGCGGTTCATCCGGATCATCTGCGATATCCTCCGGCTCTGTTGGCGCAAGGCCTCGCCCTGGTGCTTGCGGGCAAGGATATCGCGGAGGTGGTCGAACATGTCACTCGCCCGGATGCCAAGATCGCCGGGGGATTTGCCCAGGTGCAAGGGCAATTTCTCGAATCGTTGAAGCGGATACCGCCTCTTCGGGAGGGGGTGCGAGCGGGCCTGAAGGCTATCTCGGCAGTTCATGTCCCTATAACCATAGTGACGGAGGAGCGGCCCGAGCGATGTCAATCGCTACTTGCCGAGCATGGACTTGATAGCCTGATCACTGAGGTGATTTCGGTACGCAAAAGCGTCGAGGTTTACCTCGAGCTGAAGCGAAAAGCGGGATGCGAACGGTGCTTTATGGTCGGGGACCAACTCGACCGCGATGTGCAATCGGCCGCGGTGGCCGGCTTTTTGGCATTTTATTTCCCGGGGGGCTTTCAGCCTTATTGGGTGACGAAAATGCATGCGAGCAGCATACGGCGGATCGCTCGCTTCGACGAAATTGTGGCAGAGGTCGTCACGAGCTGAGCCTGGCGGAGGAGGTCGGATAGACGCCTGCTTGAGGGACGGGCTCTCATAGCAACTGCGGCTCGCACGCCACAGCAGATCACCGGTGAACTCGCACGTTGCCGGCTGAGCAACTGAATCATAATCCGCAGTCCTTGCAGATCGCCGGCCCTCAATCGGGCACATCCTCCTCACGTTGGCTGGATTCGCCCGTTCGCGGCATCTCCCTTGATAAAGTAGGAAGAACGATGCGCGCCATGTCGAGTTTGCAGGCGAGTGCCTACAGACTGCAAACGTCAACCGGCGCTTGATCCCGAGTGCGATTGCAGGCCATTGGCGCTGTCGCCTGCTGTGCGACAGGTCCCGACATAGGCGCTTGCCTTGTAGAGAAGAAGAAGCCGGTAGGCCCGGCCTCTCTGGCATATGATCCTACGCCCGCTTCTTGGCCGCCTTTTTGGCTTTCTTTTTAGGGGCGTGCGGCCGATCATATTGCTCCGTTAGGTCTCCGGGATCGACCAGTGCGACGCGGTCGTACCACGGGCGGCCATAGCGTGCGTTCGAATCGATTGTCTTCAGCGCTTCAAGCAAAACGTCGCGCCCCGCGCCGGTATCGAGTTCTTTCTGTTGCCATTCGACCGTCCAGAACTCGAGCGGAATGCGCTTCAGAACGCGATCTACGGAACTGGCAAAAATCTCCTCGTTGGCAAAGTCCAGCGGCTGATCGGACATCCGCTGTGCTGCCTCAAGGCTATCTAGGACGTATATGGTCAGGACAATGATGGAGACTTTTTGCAAAAGATGACTGGGCTTGTCCGGCGTGTTCGCCCGCCAGGCGGGGCCGAACCGCTCTTTTATTCGCATCCAGATCGCGAGAAAGAAGTCGCGCTCCAGGTCTTCGATACCCAGCAACGTCGCTCTGTCCCGTGTCTCGGCCAAGGCGCTCTCGATTGCGTTCGGGGCGATATATCCGTGCTTGTTGGTCGGCCAGTCCAAAAGCCCCTTGAACGGGGGAATGCTATCTACGAACGTGTAGTCTTCGAATTTGGCATCCTTCATTCCCAACGTGACGCCCGCGCTCTGTACCAGCCGGTCGTTCAGCGTGTCCTTGTCGAAGGCGAGGTTGAGCGCCCTGATGTGATCTCTGGAAACACGCGTTGCGCTATTATTGATCACGACAAACTGGAACGCGCGTTCGGCATCGTCGCCACCGATGAAGGCAATCACGTTCAGTTGAAGCATGGCGCTGTGTTTTGCGACGCCAAAGGCGCGGTGCTGACCGTCAATGATGAGGCCCGGCTTGTCTGTGCCTTTCAGTGAAATGACGAGCTTGCCGCATTGCCCGCGGTCCTTCTTGTCTGCGTTCCCAGTGAAGCTGACGGCGTCAGCATCGAGCGCGACAACAACAGCAGTCGGAATGGTGTTACGTGGGTCTGCGTCGAGAAACTTCGCGACCTTGTTAACCTTCAGGTCTCGAAGAGGGCGCTGCGCTCCGGAGCGGTTGTCTGGCTTTAACCGATCAACATCAGCCCATTCAATGATCTCAGCCGCTGGCGCGTGAAACATAATGAACTTCGGGGAGTTCTTTGTTCCTCGTTGCGAGTAGCTGAGAGCGAAATAATCAAATGTCTTGGCTTTTGACGGATTCTTCATCCGGCTTTCCTCACTTCGTCGAATAATTCGAAATAGACCCGATGTCGTCCATCTTTGATGTCGAGATTGGGAAACAGCGGGGCAAGCCGCAGCGCCGCTTCCTTCAGCGAACAACGACCACCGCCACGCTCTCCGGAAGCTTCCAACATCAGTTTGGCCATCGCCAATGATAAGCGTAGTTGGACGTCGGGATTGATTTTCGGGTCATGTCTATAATCGGTGGATTGTACCGGCCCCCAAGCCCAGGTTATGGAATTCGCGCGTTTGGTGTTGCAGTCGTTGCAGGCAGCTATGAGGTTTTCCTCAATCGACTCGCCGCCCAGGCTCAAAGGCCACAAGTGCTCCACAGTTGGTCTACAATGCTGTGGCCCAGTCTTCGTCAGCTTGATTCCACATAGATAGCATCGTGACGTCTCATGTTTGATGTCCTTGGCGATGGAAGGCGGTGCGGCTTTTGCCTCGGAGCTGATGATTGCGGTCTGCTTGAGCAATTCACAAAAACGGCGATCGGACGAAAGGCTGCGCGGTACGTAGTCACGTCTGCCCAGTTGTTTGCCGTACTCAGCCGGCGCAAGATGACCGATATCCGGCTGCAGATAGACCGCCGCCCGCACGCACCGGATGAACGTTTCAATGGTCGCATGAAGCTTCGCAAACTCCTGGAACGATCGCCCGCTCACAAGAAAGTCCAGCGTTACGCCCTGAGATGCATCGACGCTCACATGGCGACCTAGGGCCTCGTAAATATGTAGAAATGCACGCTCGCCGTAAGTCGTGGGCCGCCAGAGCATTGACTTTGCACCTCCTCGAAGTGGCCGGTTGAGCTTTGCATCGATCTGAAGGGCCCAACATCATGGCCCGGGTTATGTGTCCTCCCCGAGTCGGCAGCCTTGTACGTTATGCAAGCACGAGTAGTAAAGCGAGATCAGCCGTGAAATGCCCCGATCCTTAATGACTTCACAAGTGTTTGGCCCCTGTGAGGTGCTCGGCTCGTGCGGCATGAGAGCGGCAGTTGCTGCTTTGCTTGTCGCGAAGGCTCTGGGCAGGGCCGCGGGGGCCTTACCCGCTCATGCCTTCCCGCGCCGTGGAGGGCAGCAGATTGAGCGCAGGTTGAGTGCAGCGGGAAGACAATTGCCGGGATGATCAGCCAATCACGCCTTCTACGGCTTGGGTTCAACTGATGTTGACGGTGGACAAGCGACATGTTCGCGCACCCCAGGCGCGGCAACCACTTTATCTTCAAGCCTCATGGTCGGATGACGTGAGCTGCTGATCTGGCGACTGGCATGCCCCTGGCAGGCTTGGTATTGCAGGCCGTAGCTATCCGGAAATGGATCCGGCTAGGCTTATGACGCTTGTTCGCGTTAGCTGCCGCGATCGCCTTCACGTGGCTCTGGAGGGCCGGTATATCCGTGAGCACTGGGGCGAGATTGACGCGCTTTGCCGGCTGGCACAGCCTCCCATTCAGCCCCATCGGCGAAACCATAAAGAGCGAGGGTCTCTGGAGGTTTATGAGTTCACTTGGTTCTGCGCTCGCTTCGAAGGACGCTGGCTGCGCGGCACGGACTTCATTTTCACGAGCGGCCGGAGAACCTGTCCGATTGAAGCCGCTCGAGAATTGGGCTGAAATCCCGTCCGCATGGTTTGCGGTAGCTACAAGGTCACTGGAAATGCGTCGAACCGCTGTCGCATTGATTCTCGCCATTATGTCGAGCGTGGCGCTGGCCGATGATTTTGTCGGACACGCCAGCGTGATCGACGGCGACACGCTGGACATGCATGGCGTGCGCATCCGGCTTTGGGGCATCGATGCACCGGAGAGCAGCCAGCTGTGCCGCGGCGAAGACAGCTTACAATCTCGGTGCGGTGCGCAGGCCGCAAACGACCTTGATGCCTTTATTGCCCGCCGTTCCGTCAATTGTGTCCCAGTCAGCCTCGACCCATATGGCCGCACGGTCGCGACCTGCTCGGTCGAGGGTAGGGATCTCGGTGAATGGCTTGTACGCAACGGCCTTGCGCTGGATTGGCCTCACTACTCGAAGGGCAGATATCACGAAGCTGAGCGCGAGGCTGAGCGCACCGGCCAGGGTCTCTCGAAGGGCAGCTACGTGGAGCCGTGGCTCTATCGTGCATGCATCCGCGCACGTGGAAGGCCTTCCGCCTGTTCGGACGATGCAAATGCCCATCCTTGAAGCGATCCCCGCGAGGCGCCAATCCACACGTGGCGTTGGCCAATCACCGCATTTGGGCAGGTGGCTCTGGCGTGGTTTGGGCGACTCACGTTACTCATCGTTCCCAGTCACCTCACTGTACAATGGGAATGAAATGGTTGCTGCCACCCGTGAATTGCCGGCCTCTGGTTACGCGCTCGAAGTGGACGGCCGGCTCAAAGCTGAATTTACAACCAGAGACGGCGCCCAAGCAGGTGGCGAAGAACTGAAGAAACGTTTTCCGATGCTTCAGATCAGGATCTATGACGCGCAGACGCATGCGCGGGAGGAAATTTAGACCTTCAAATCTTGGCGGGGTGTTCGCTTGTGCGCGTGCAGCTGCCGCCGCACCGGGCTCTCGTAAACCGAGCCGCTTTGCGTCTCGGCCGCGCGGCGTCGATCCCTCGCGCAAGAGCTGCGGAGCTCCTCGCCGGGGGCACTCGGAAAAGGGGCTCGCCTGCGGCGACCGCTATCACTGCCCCGTTCCCGGGTGCCGCTATTGAACCGGTCTCGTCGCTGCACTCGGACCCGCGTGCCCCTTCGGGTCGCTATGCTCACGCTCTCCGGGTGCCATTTTCCCTTGAGGCGATGCGCCCCTGGCGCACGCCTGGTCGGGCCTGCGGCCCCACGTAGCTCAACGCAATTCCCAGGAACACCCGATGGAAGGCGGGCTGCGTCGCTGCGTCGCAGATTTCGCATTCTGAGAGGTAGGGGCGAGAGTCAGAGTGCCGGCCGGGTTTTACCGTGACGGGTTACAGGCTGCGAGAGAGGCTCGCGGTCCCCGTCGCGGAGATCCGCGATGTCCAGACATTATCCTCGGGCGCGCACCGGTGAGGACCGGACAAGCCTTTATGACGACATCACCAACAAGATCATCGCCGAGCTGGAGGCTGGCCGAGTGCCGTGGGTGCAGCCTTGGGGTACCGCGGCGGCGAAGGCGCCTTTGGCCATGCCGAAAAGCGCCGCGAGCGGCCGTCAATATAGCGGCATCAATGTTCTGATTCTCTGGGGAGCAGCCACTGAGCGCGCATTCACAGGTCAGAGCTGGCTTACATTCCGTCAGGCGCTGTCGCTCGGTGGTCACGTCCGCAAGGGCGAGCACGGCACCACCGTGGTCCACGCCGATCGGTTTGTGCCGGCCGAGGAAAAGCGCCGCGCGAGTGAGAACGGTGAGGAAGCGCAGCCCATTCCGTTCCTCAAGCGCTTTACCGTCTTTAACTGTGATCAATGCGACGGCTTGCCTCCAGAGATCGCGACGACGGCGCCGCCTCCGCCGCCAGGCCTGATCGAGCCGCAGGTCGAATACCTGATCAGGGCGACCGGCATCGACTTCCGCATCGGCGGTAACCGCGCCTTTTATGCGCCGGCCGAAGATTATGTGCAGGTGCCGCCTCCGCAAGCCTATTTCGAACCGACCAATTGGCATCGAACGGCCCTGCATGAATTGGCACATGCCAGCGGCCATCCTGCGCGTCTCAACCGTGACCTTTCAGGCGCCTACGGTACCAGGAAGTATGCCTTCGAGGAGCTCATCGCGGAGATATCGTCGGCGTTCAGTTGCGCTTCGCTCGGCATCGTGCCGACGGTGCGGCACGCCGACTACATCGGCTCCTGGCTTGACGTGTTGCGAGAGGATAGTCGCGCGATCGTGCGGGCTGCTTCGCAGGCCAGCAAGGTTGCGGATTATCTCCTTGGCTTCCTGCCGGAAGTGACTGTCGGCATGACAACCGAGAGAGCGGACCAGGAAGCGGCGTGAGTTTCTCACCTGTTGCCTCGAACAAGAGAGTGAGAGGGGAGCGGCGCTTTTCGCGACGGGTTGGAGGCCGAGAGAGAGGCTCTCGGCTGCCTGTCGTGGAGAATCAATATGACGAAGGCTGTGCAAAAGATCACGCTATCCCCCTCACGCGACATTCCGTTCAACAAGCTGGTCCTCAGCCAGTCCAACGTCCGGCATGTGAAGGCGGGCATTTCTATCGAGCAACTCGCTGAAAGCATCGCGCAGCGCACGCTGCTGCAAAGTCTCAATGTGCGGGCGGTTGTGGACACCGAAGGCAATGACACCGGCATGTTCGAGGTGCCCGCCGGAGGCCGGCGCTATCGTGCGCTGGAATTTCTGGTGAAGCAGAAGCGCATGGCAAGCACGCAAGCCGTTCCTTGTATCGTGCGCGAAGGGGGCATCGCTGAAGACGATTCGCTAGCAGAGAATGACGAGCGGGTAGGGCTACACCCGCTCGATCAGTTCCGGGCATTCCAGACCTTGAGTGGCGCCGGATTATCCGACGAGGATATCGCGGCCCGGCACTTCGTGTCCCCGGCCGTCGTGAAGCAACGCCTCCGGTTGGCGTCGGTGTCGCCAAAGCTCCACGACGTCTATGCCGAAGACGGCATGACACTCGAGCAGCTCATGGCCTTCTCTGTTACAGCCGACCACGCCAGGCAGGAGCAGGTCTGGGAGAACGTCAGCCGGTCCGGCTATGATGAGCCCTATCAGATCCGGCGAATGCTCACGGAAAATACCGTGCGCGCGTCCGATCGCCGCGTTCAGTTCGTTGGGCTGGATGCTTACGAGCAGGCTGGTGGCGGCGTTTTGCGGGATCTGTTCGAGCACGATGATGGCAGGTGGCTCCAGGACGTTGCTTTGCTCGACCGTCTGGTGACAGAAAAGCTCAAAGCCGAAGCCGAGACGATTGCAGCCGAAGGCTGGAAGTGGATTTCGCTCGCCGTCGAATTCCCCTACGGCCACACCGGGGGCCTGCGCGAAATCGAGGGCAAACCTGTCGATCTCTCCCCGGAGGAGCGGGCCACCATCGACGCACTCAACGCCGAGCAAACCAGGCTTGAATCCGATTATCAGAATGCCGACGAGTTGCCCGACGAGATCGATCAGCGTCTCGGCGAAATCGAGACGGCCCTGATCGCGTTCGAGGACCGGCCCATGATTTACGATCCGGCCGAGATCGCCCGCGCTGGCGTCTTCGTCAGCATCGATTCCGAAGGGCGCCTCTCGGTGGATCGGGGTTACGTCCGGCCGGAGGACGATTTGTCGGCAGCCGATCCCGATGTCGGGCAGGGCGCCGACACCCCGTCGATCGAGGGGAAAACGGCTGGTCCTTCCGTCCAGCGCACGGTCATCGCGGTGGCTGGCGGCGCTACTGATACGGAAGAAGATGATGAGGACGCGACCAAACCTCTGCCGGATCGGCTGATCACGGAGCTGACGGCGCATCGCACACTGGCATTGCGGGATGCGCTGGCAGAACATCCGGCGATTGCGTTCCAGGCGGTGCTGCACAACTTCGTGCTGACGGCCTTCTACCGGTTCGCATCGTCCGGGAGCTGCCTCGAGATTGATCTTCGCACGCCGGCCTTTCCGGCTCAAGCGCCTGGCTTGAGGGAAAGCGCGTCCGCGAAGGCCGTCGAGGCGCGGCATGAGTCCTGGAAAGCAAGGTTGCCGGATAGCGAGAACGATCTTTGGAATGCCCTCACGGCCCTCGATGGCGGTGCGCAGGCATCCCTGTTCGCTCACTGCGCCTCGTTTGCGATCAACGCCGTCTATGAGCCGGCCACCCGCTACAATCAGGGCCGTGTCTCCGCCCACGGCGTCCGCACCCGACTCGACCAGGCGGATGTGCTGGCCCGCGCAGTCGGCCTCCACATGGTTCAGGCTGGCTGGAGACCGACCGTCGACAATTATCTCGGCCGGGTCACCAAGCCTCGCATTCTGGAGGCGGTGCGGGAAGCGCGAGGCGAATCTTCCGCGCAATTGATCGACCACCTCAAGAAGGCCGACATGGCCAAGGAGGCCGAGCGTCTTCTCGATGGCTCGGGCTGGTTGCCGGAGCCGCTGCGTCTCGTCGATCCCGATGCGGCGTCAGGGGAGCAGGAGAGTGAAGCGGGCCCGCTGCCCGAATTTCTCGGTGAGGACGAGGATCGGGACAACGCGAGCGACGATGATCCGCAACAGCTCGACGCGGCTGAGTGACATCTAGAACGGGATAGCTCCCGTCGTTCCACAATTGCTTGGGGACCGGTGTGCAGCGCCGGTCCCCATTCTTTTGGGCGAGGGCTGAGAGGGAGAGCGGGGCCGGGAAGGGTTTGAGCTGTCGGGTCTTAAGGAGAGCGCCTGATGGTTCGACCCATTCCTGCTCTCCGAAAGAACCCGGTCATGACCGAATCTCTCGCCGGCGGCGCCGCCGCGCTCTCGATGCGTGCCGCTGCAACTCTCACCTGCGCCGCCGTCAGGGCCGCGCGACAGCTCGTGATTGATCTCGAGCGCGGCCGTCGCATCGATGCCGCTGTCCTGCGCGGCGCCATGGAAGCTGCCTTCGGCGCTTCCGACGCCACTGGCGCCTGGAACTGGAAGACCGCCTATGATGTCTGCGAGGCGGCAACCGTTCTGTTCCTTCGCAAGTTTGGCCCGGCTCTCCGGACCAAGGCTGGGTCAACGGCCGCGATGCTGCCGATGCTCGCGAAAATCGCACGCTGTCTGCCGACCCATACGCGGCGCTCCGAGGATAGCCAGGCCCTTCAACAATTCTCCACACCGATCCCGCTGGGGCTTGCTGCATGCACCGCGGCCGGCATCACGCCGTCCGACAGGGTTCTGGAGCCGTCCGCGGGGACCGGCTTGCTCGCCATCTTTGCCGAGTTCGCCGGCGGCGCCTTGGTACTGAACGAGCTGGCCGAGACCCGCGCGGCCTTGCTCCACCAACTGTTCGCCAACGTTACGGTCACCCGATTCGACGCCGCCCAGATCGATGATCACCTCGATGCGGGTGTCGTACCGAGCGTTGTCCTGATGAACCCTCCGTTCTCGGCGTTGGCGAACGTCGATCGGCGGATGGCGGACGCGGCTCTCCGGCATATCGCATCAGCCTTGGCGCGGCTTTGCGACGGCGGGCGTCTCGTCGCCATTACCGGCGCCAGCCTTGCGCCGGACAATCCGGCATGGCGAGATGCCTTCGTTCGCCTCCAGCAATGCGGGCGCGTGGTGTTTTCTGCCGCCATCGACGGCGTGGTCTACGCGAAACACGGAACGCAGACCGACACAAGGCTGCTCGTGATCGACAAGCAGCCCGCCGCAGACCCGAAGGTCTTTGGCGCTTCACTGGGCATCGCGAGCGATGTCGCCACCTTGCTCGGCTGGGTGATCCAGCATGTGCCGCCGAGGTTGCCCATCGCCACCCCTGTCGTGGTCGACGTCATCAGGCGCCCTGCGACGTCGCGGCCGACCGGCGCCTTTGCACCACGACCATCGTCGACTTCGGGAGATGGCGCGACCGAGGGCGTCGAACTCACCTACGAGACGGTCGGATGGACGCCGTCCGAAGGCGCTCGACTGACTGACGCGCTTTATGAGGAATACGGGCTGCAGGCGATCCGTATTCCGGACACGCATGCGCATCCGACCAAACTCGTGCAGTCCGCCGCGATGGCCTCAGTCGCGCCCCCGCAGCCGTCTTACCGGCCACATCTGCCGGCCAATGTCGCGGCGCATGGCATCCTGTCCGACGCCCAGCTTGAGAGCATCATCTATGCCGGCGAGGCGCATTCCGAGTTTCTTGCGGGCTCCTGGACGGTGGATGCGACCTTTGATGTTGTCGCGGCCGCACGGGACGATGCGAAGAATGCTGTCCGTTTTCGCCGCGGCTGGTTTTTGGGCGACGGCACCGGCGCTGGCAAGGGGCGGCAGGTCGCCGGCATCCTGCTCGATAACTGGCTGAAGGGCCGCCGCCGTGCCGTCTGGATCAGCAAATCCGACAAGCTGATCGAAGACGCGCAGCGCGACTGGTCCGCGCTCGGCATGGAGCGGCTGCTCGTGACGCCGCTGTCACGTTTCCGGCAGGGCACACCGATCCGGCTCGCGGAAGGCGTCCTATTCACCACCTACGCTACGCTGCGCACCGACGAGCGCGGCGAAAAGCTTTCGCGCGTTCGGCAGATCGTCGAATGGTTGGGCTCCGACTTCAACGGAGTGATCGTCTTCGACGAGAGCCACGCGATGCAGAACGCGGCAGGCCAGAAGGGCGAGCGTGGCGAGCAGGCGGCCTCCCAGCAGGGGCGTGCGGGGCTCAGGCTCCAGCACGCCTTGCCGAATGCCCGCATCGTCTACGTCTCGGCGACGGGCGCCACGACCGTCCACAATCTCGCCTACGCCCAGCGGCTGGGCTTATGGGGCGGCGCCGACTTCCCGTTCGCCACCCGTGCCGAGTTCGTCGAAGCGATCGAGGAGGGTGGCGTCGCGGCGATGGAGGTGCTCGCGCGCGACCTTAAGGCGCTCGGTCTCTACGCGGCGCGCTCGCTCTCTTACGAGGGCGTCGCGTACGAGCTCATCGAGCACCAGCTCACGCCAGAGCAGGTTCGCATCTATGACGCCTATGCCGGCGTGTTCAGCGTCATCCATAACAATCTCGATGCCGCGATGCGGGCCACCAACATCACGGGCGAGACCGGCACGCTGAACAGCCAGGCCAAATCGGCCGCGCGGTCTGCCTTCGAAAGTGCCAAGCAGCGCTTCTTTGGCCACCTCCTGACTTCGATGAAGACGCCGTCGCTGATCCGATCGATCGAACATGATCTTGAGGCTGGACACGCCGCGGTCATCCAGATTGTCTCGACGGGCGAAGCGCTGATGGAGCGCCGGCTCGCCGAGATCCCGACCGAGGAGTGGGGCGACGTCCAGGTCGACATCACCCCGCGCGAGTATGTCCTCGACTATCTCGCCCATTCCTTTCCGCTCCAGCTCTACGAGCCCTTCACCGACTCGGAAGGTAACCTCTGCTCGCGGCCTGTCTATCGTGACGGCCAGCCGGTCGAGAGCCGGGAGGCCGTCGCTCGCCGCGACCGCCTCATCGAGAAGCTTGCCTCGCTGCCGCCGGTGCCTGGGGCGCTGGACCAGGTGGTCCAGAGTTTCGGTACCGATATGGTCGCCGAGGTCACAGGCCGCTCGCGCCGCATCGTTCGCAAAGGAGACCGTCTGGTCGTTGAAAACCGGGCCGCTTCCGCCAACCTCGCCGAGACGTCGGCCTTCATGGATGACGTCAAGCGGATCCTCGTGTTCTCCGACGCGGGCGGCACGGGGAGGAGCTACCATGCCGAGCTATCGGCACGGAATCGCCGCCTGCGCGTCCACTATTTGCTCGAGCCCGGCTGGAAGGCAGACGCTGCGATCCAGGGGCTCGGCCGCACCAACCGGACCAACCAGGCGCAGCCGCCGCTGTTTCGCCCCATCGCGACTGACGTGAAGGCGGAAAAACGCTTCTTGAGCACCATCGCCCGCCGGCTCGACACGTTGGGAGCGATCACGCGCGGTCAGCGCCAGACCGGAGGGCAGGGCCTGTTCCGGCCGGAGGACAATCTGGAGAGCCAGTACGGGCGTGATGCGTTGCGTCAGCTCTACACGCTGGTGGCGCGCGGCAAGGTCGAGGGCTGCTCGCTGGAGCGGTTTGAGGATGCGACCGGCCTGAAGCTGACGGATGCCAATGGACTCCGGGATGACCTGCCGCCGATCACGACATTCCTGAACCGGTTGCTGGCGCTCACGATCGATCTTCAGAACATCTTGTTCACCGTCTTCGAGCAGCTATTGACCGCCCGGATCGAAGGGGCGGTCGCATCGGGCAGCTATGACGTCGGGCTGGAAACGCTCCGCGCCGAGAGTTTTGTCGTCACCGACCGGCGCACAATCTATACCCATCCCGGCACTAGCGCCGAGACCCGGCTTCTCACGATCACCCAGCGCCAGCGCAATCATCCTGTGAGCCTGGATGACGCTCTCGGTCGTCTTTCCGATCTTCGTGCTGTCTTGATGATCAATGAGCGCTCGGGCCGTGCCGCCGTACAGGTCGCAGCTCCGAGCTTCATGCTTGATGATGGCGAGATCGAGCGGCGCGTCCGCCTGATCCGCCCCATGGAGCAGCATAGCGTTCCCTTGAAGATGATGGCGGAAAGCCATTGGGGCCAAGCGGACCGTGAACGCTTCGCCGCGGCCTGGCTGGCGGAACTTGCCGACGTACCCGAGTTCACGGAAAGCACGATCCACATAGTGGCCGGCTTGCTGCTGCCGATCTGGAAACGTCTGCCGAACGAGTCGACCCGGGTCTATCGGCTGCAGACCGACGCGGGCGAGCGCATCATCGGTCGCAAGGTCTCGGCGACCTGGGTCGCGAACGTCCTCGCGGCGGATGCGCCGGTGTTGACGCCGGACGCTGCCTTTGCCGCGCTCATGCAGGGACGGACCGTCCTCGAACTTGCGGAGGGGCTCCAGCTTCGCCGAGTCCGGGTGATGGGCGCACACCGTATCGAACTCTCGGGCTTCATCGACACGATGCGCGATCGCTTGCGGGCTTACGGCCTCTTCGGGGAGATCATCTCCTGGAAGCTGCGCATGTTCGTGCCGACGGACGCAAGCGGCGTCGAAATCCTGTCGAAGGTGCTCGACAGCTATCCGGTTGCGCGCATCGGTGAGCGGGAGGCCGCGTGATGTCCCGCGGTGCTTCCGAACTGGCACGCCGCCTCGCGCGCGAGGCGGAGGCGGTTTGCCGACACTATCTCTCCAATGGCAAGCGGGCGGGACGTTACTGGGTGGTCGGCGACGTCCACAACACGCCGGGCCGCTCGTTGTTCGTGCGGCTCCAGGAATCGCCAAAAGGGCCAGCCGGCAAGTGGACAGATGCCGCAACCGGCGAGCATGGTGATCTCCTCGACATCATCCGCGAAAGTCTGGCCTTGCGAGACTTTCGCGAGGTCGCCGAGGAGGCGAGGCGCTTTCTCAAGCTCCCTCGTGCTCAGCACCAAACGGCCCTGCAACCTGTTCGTTCCCTAGTGCCGATCGGATCGCGGCAAGCGGCCCGTCGGCTCTTTGCGATATCCAGCCCGATCCAGGGGACCATTGCCGAGGCATATTTGCAGAGCCGCGGCATAGCCCGCGTGCACCATGGTGGCAGTCTGCGTTTCCATCCGCGCTGCTACTATCGGCCCGATGAATACCTGCCGACCGAGACCTGGCCGGCGATGATCGCCTGCGTCACGGACCTCGAAGGCAGGATCACCGGCGTGCACCGCACCTGGCTCGATCCGGACGGCTTTGATCGCATTCGGCTTGGCAAAGCTCCGATCGATACGCCACGACGCGCCATGGGCGATCTGCTCGGCAACGCGGTTCGCTTCGGCGTGGTGGACGATGTGCTCGCTGCCGGCGAGGGTCTCGAAACTATGCTTTCGTTGCGTTACGTGCTGCCGAGCATGCCGATGGCGGCTGCCCTATCGGCCAATCACCTCTCGGCCATGTTGCTGCCGTCTGGCCTGCGTCGGCTCTATATCGCCCGCGACGCCGATGCCGCTGGCGATGCGGTGCAGGCTATTCTCAGCCAGCGCGCAGCAGACGCCGGCATTGAAGCGATCGCGCTGTCGCCGCGGCTGGGCGACTTCAACGAAGATCTGCACATCTTTGGGCTCGAGGCCCTCCGAGCAGAGTTGCGGCTCCAACTCGCACCAGAGGATGTCGTCCGCTTCCTGCATTTCTCGACGCTAGCCGCGGAATAAACGGGTGCTTTGGTTTCCGTCGACAAGTCGGTCGCGGTGAGGCCATTGTCGGAAGAGGACGCGACCTCGGCCTTCTAGAGGGCGATCGGACGGCAAGCGGCCCGGGCCGGCAATGGCTGCGTCCGGCTATTTTCCGCCGCGCGCCAGCGATGTGAAGACACATCATGCGTTTGGCAGCGCGCTTTGCATCGCGAAGCAAAATAGCCGGCCTCCGCCATCCTCCGCTGCCGCTGCGGCCCTTTCGGGTTCTGGCCCGTTCCTCCTGCCGTCAGAGGATCGCCACGAAGGCCGCGATGGTCGCGGCCGATCCGGCAAAGGACCTCTTCCCATGACCGACCATGACGACATCGAACCGCCGCATGCCTCTTCCCCAACCGACCACGTCCTCATCGAATTTCAGCTCTTCGGCCATCGTCCCTTCGACGACCAGCCCGATCCAAGACCACTCCCCGAGGGCAAGATCATCGCCGGCGCCGTGTTCGATATCTTTGACGCCCTTGTTGCGACCCTGAACGACACGCGGCTTGAACCGGACCTTGACGATTTGCTCTGGTCGACCGTCAACCTGTTCCATCGGGCCCTCGACCGCATCGAGCGCCACCTCGACGACAACGAGCAGGCTCAGCACAAGAGCCAGCGCGAGCAGAACGGCTCCGAAGTGCGATCGGTCGAACTCGAGCGCCTGACGGCCGAAGGGATCACGCTGATCGAGCGCCGCAACTGCCTGGAGCTCTTCCGCGACCAGGCCATCGAGCGATTTGAGGTCCACACCGGCTCGGCCTGGCGTCCTCGGTCTGGATCATTGGTCAATCACCGAATGCTCACCGCGGCAATGATCGACTCCCGTGACTTCATCGCAGCAAAACGCCGCGCCGAGACTGAGGTCATGTTGCCGCCGGGGCCGAAGATCGCACTCACTGGCGGGCTCGATTTCAAGGACCATCATCTGATCTGGGATCGGCTCGACAAGGTTCATGCCAAGCATCCCGACATGGTCCTGCTACATGGCGGCTCCCCGAAGGGCGCTGAACTGATCGCCTCGAAATGGGCGACCAATCGCAAGGTGCCTCAGATCGCCTTCAAGCCCGACTGGACGAAGCATGTCAAGGCAGCGCCCTTCAAGCGCAACGACGCCATGCTCGAACTCCTGCCGATCGGCGTCATGCACTTCCCAGGCACAGGGATACAGGACAACCTCGCCGATAAGGCGAAGCGCCTCGGCATCCCGGTTTGGAGGTTCGGCGCCGCGTGAGCGCCGTCGGACTCGACATCGAGACAACCGAGCCGGAGTTGCACGCCGCAACTCCGCCTCGTTTCGATTTTACCTCCGAAACTGCGCCGTGGTGGTGGTGGAAGGCGCGACTGGTACATCTGTGTACAGGGAGCCACCATGCTCGCCCTTGGGCTTGTTCTCAATCAACACACTCGGCATCGGCTTGTTCTGCTGGGCGATCTTTGCGCTGGCAGTGTATGCCTTGCCGTTTTTTGTCGCGCTTAATGTCGGGATGTTGGCATTTCGTGATGGCGCCGGCGTCTTCGGCGCACTGCTGATCGGAATTGCTTCTGGCGCGCTGACGCTTGCCGCTGGTCAGGTCGCCGTCGCCGTCAGTCGGTCCTTGACCTTGCGCGTCGCGGTCGCAGCCGCATTCGCGGTCCCTAGGGCAATCGCTGGCTATCATGTGGTGTTTGCCTTGTCGCAGATCGGAGTGCCTTCGCTGGCCTGGCGCGAGGCCTTCGCTTGCGGTGGTGCGGTTTGCATCGGCGGCACGGCATGGACGCGCTTGACCGTGTTTGCGGAGACCCGCCCGTTGGAGTCGGGCCGGGTGGTGGAGAATATATCTCGATCAGTTCTCACAGCCACCACGCATGAGCGATGACGCTTCGTTGCCATCGTCGGTCGAGCAAGGTCGCACAGGGCGGCACGTTGAACAGGGGATACGTCGAGCTTGAGCGAGAGGTAGCCGCGCTTCTCCTGGGAGCGCTTTAAGCAAGCCATACCAATTTCTGTCTGGCCCACATAGCTGCGGTGGAGCGGCGCGCCACGCTCGATCATGCCATCCGGGACGATACCGCCCTTTGCGGCAGATTGTTTCTCTTTTTGCGCCGAACCGTACCGGCCTCTGTTCAGCACAACCGACATTCGCCAAGTCTTCTCCCTAAGATTGCGGTTCAGCACGCAGACCACGTGGCCTCTTTGATGGCTTGATCTGGCCGAAGACCGGCTGCGCCTCGATCGTCTGAGCCGCAACGCCGATGCGACTTTCTTCCCCTGGGCTTCGCCCATTCCTCGCGAGACAAGAAAGTCGCCACAACGACGTCCTCCGCTGCGCTGCGGCCCGCGAGCGGGTGCGTCGCCGATCGTCTTCGGCCTCTAGATCGCCATCGAGGCCGCGGTGGTCGCGGGCTCGAAACACACAACAGGAGAAGAGACATGGCTAACATCGGTTCCTTCAAGAAGGTCGGCAACGATTTCCAGGGCGAGATCATCACCCTGAGCCTGCAGGCCAAGGGCGTGCGCATCGTCGCCGAGACCAACCGCTCCAACGACAACGCTCCCAGCCACCGCATCTATGTGGGCCGGGCGGAGATCGGAGCAGCGTGGTCGAAGCGCTCCGATGAGGGACGCGACTACCTCTCGCTCAAGCTCGACGACCCCTCGTTCAACGCGCCGATCTACGCGAACCTGTTCGATGAGGAAGGCGGCGAAGGCTACACCTTGCTCTGGTCGCGCCCCCGCAAGAACGGCGAGTAAGATCGCTCCACCAAGCCCCGCCCGGTCAGCCGGGCGGGGCTTCCTAAACTCCTACCCGCGCATCGACCGACAGGCCGTTGCGCCATTGTGCTAGGTTTGATTGCTGCGCAGCTGACGGGCAACTACATTTGATGAGAGGCCGGCGCGTCATCTCTGAGGCGCGATTTGCGAAGGTGCCGGTCTCGTTTGGCCGAATCAACTCTTGCGGCCTGATTACTTTCGCTTGGCAGGCTTCGATCGCTCGTTTCGCGCCTCTTCGTCCGGGAGGACGAGATCAACGTGGCTAATGCCCAACGTGCTGGCGAGTTCAAACAAGGTTACTACGGTTGGATTGCGGCGCCCACGTTCCAGGTCACTGATATACTGTTGGGTGAAACCGGACTTTTCGGCGAATTTCTCCTGCGTGAAGCGCTTCTGCTTCCGCAGTCTTGCGAAATTTCGGCCGACCAGCTTGCGCATGTCCATTTGCGCAAATTGCGTCTTTACATACTATGAGGTTTATCTCCTATAGTATGTATTTCTCGGTCCTCGCTGGCCGGCCGGCCCGGAATGGGGCTAAAATTGGACGCTAAAACAATTTCGGCCGTTCAGAGAGGTTAGAATCATTCGCTGTTTGCTGGGATGGTCATGACGAAGCCGCAGCTAGATCCTGATGTCGCCGATGTCGCGCCGCATGAGCCGGTGCTGACGACCTATGATGAGCAGCACCTCGTGACGTATTGGCGACTTCTTGATGCCGAAGCCGATGGCGCGGACTGGAAAGAAGTGACCCGGATCGTGTTGCACATCGATCCCGATCGTGAACCGGATCGCGCTCGCAATGCGTTTGATAGTCATCTGGCCCGCGCAAAATGGATGGCAGACCACGGCTACCGCGACTTGCTTCGCGGCGGCGCGCCTAAATAGCAAAATCTGTCATG